>QXWX01000055.1 GCA_009911175.1 Lachnospiraceae bacterium
GAACAGGCAGATTGCAGATATGGTTGCCTGTACTGTCAAGGATGTAAGGTCTGTTCGGAAGATGTTTTCCATATAGTATTTCAGAGATGTGAGGTGTTAAAGGAGTACAGTCTGTTTATTGACACGGTTCGGAAGTATTCGAAGGAAGAGGATTCTATAAAGAAAGCGGTCCAGGAATGTATGGAACGCAGGATTCTGGCAGACTATCTACGGCGAAAAGGCAGTGAGGTGATAAATATGTTGATTGCGGAATATAGTTATGAGAAAGATATTCAGGTGAAACAGGAGGAAGCTCTGCAGCTTGGAGAAAAGAAAGGAATCATTTTGTCCAGCAAGGTCTTTCAGGCAGTAAAAGAAAATCCGGATTTTACAGACGAGCAGATTGCGGGCAAGGTTGCCTGTACTGTTGAAAATGTAAAGGATGTGCGAAAGATGTTTTCCATATAATATTCAGAGATATGCTGATATGCCCGCTGCAGAGGACGGGTCCTCTGCGGCGGGGGAAGTGTCAGAATCTCTGGCACTTCCTATGATCCTGCAGCTTGAAATGATTAACAGTCTTTGAACAGCTTCCGCACTGCTGCCTCGTCATAATCCCGGATCCGCTTCAGGGGGATCCCGGCGGCTTTGAATGCCCGGTCTTTGAAAAGGTCCTTCTCCTTTGCTTTTTCCGTATCATGGGAGCTGTCGTCTAATTCCAGGGCAAAATACACCTGGAAATCATCATCGCAGATCACAAAATCCACATGCTTCTGTGAGATTTTTGCAAAATACTTCATATAATGCTTTTTGTCTGTAACCTCCATCAGATCCTTCAGCCCGATCTTAGGGCAGATCAGCAGTCCTTTTTTGTATGCTTCTTCCCGCAGGAGCAGATAAAACTTGTGCTCCCGCTTCGTAAGGAGCGGCCTTGCCCTGTAGGGGTAGGACTTCTTTTCGAAGTACCGGATCAGAAAGATGATAAACGCGGCGGCCAAAAGCACAACAGACAGGCATAGTCCCAGATTCAGATGTACTTGTTCCATCTCTTATCCCTTCTTTTGTATCCGTTTTTCAGTTCGTATCCTCTTCATAGATGAATATGTCCTCAATGCTCATCCCAAAATATCGCGCGATCTTAAATGCAAGCTGAATGGAGGGGTTGTATCTTCCGTTTTCCAGGGATCCGATCGTCTGGCGCGACACCTGCAATGCGGCAGCAAGCTCTTCCTGCTTGATGCCCTGCGATTTCCGCAATTTTTCTAAGTGGTTTTTCATAATATTCGTTTACTTTCCATTTATATTTCCGGGATTCCGTGACCTACGGAACCTCTGTCGCTCAGTATCATTTCCATACCTACTTTTTGGGGCTTCAAGCCGCATTTTTCGTAGAACCGCATCGCCGTCTCATTGCAGGACCACACATTCAGCGTTACATTGTAGCAGCCCTGTATTTTGGCAAATTCGAGTACATGCTCGTAGAGTTTTTTTCCGATATGCTGCCCTCGGATCAATTCGTCTACACAGAGGTCGTCAATGTACAGTGTCTTGATATCCGTCAGAATGTTGTCATTCAAATGCTGTTGAAAGATGCAGAAGGCATAACCCAGCACATACTCTGTTTCATCTACCGCGACAAATATGGGGCGCTGACTGTCATGTATGATCTCCCGGAGCTGGCTGTCCGTATATTTTCTGCTGCCGTTTCCCTTAAACAGGTCCGGGCGTCCTGTGTGGTGTACCATACATACCTGCCGCAGAAGCTCGTTGATCCTGTCCATGTCTTTTTCCTGTGCGTGCCTGATCTTCATCTTTCCCTCCGTTTCCACCCGCTCCGGATGTGTCCTTTTAATCAATAGAAGAAAACACCTTCCGAAGATTTTCTTCCGGTGCTTTCCTTTTCTTCATTATATAGAATGTTTATCCGCATTTCAAGTGTACTTTTAGAATCACATTATCAGCTGAATATATCTTGTTACTGTGAGCACCCGGCCAGGGTGTGAACAGTAACAAGATCTTTTTTGTATCCTTTTGGGCATACTTATTTTCCAGCAACACAAAAGAGCCACCTGCAAGCCTGCATTGTTTTCATCCTTTTTTACGAAATTGAAGCCCAGCATATTTTTTACAAAATTATCAAATTGTCATCATGAAATGTATTGATTCCTTGTCCTCTATATGGTATTTTAAATCAGCATGAATATCATTTCAACTACACAGGAGGCCGTGCATCATGTCAATTGAAAGAGTCAGGGAATATTTTAGAACGAAGGGAGTCGAAGAGAGAATCCAGGAATTTGACAGCTCCAGCGCAACGGTCGCGCTTGCCGCACAGGCGCTGCATTGCGAAGAAAACCGAATTGCCAAAACCTTGTCTTTTCATGTGAAGGAAAAGGTTGTGCTCATTGTCATGGCCGGGGATGCCAAAATTGACAATCCGAAGTATAAGGCGCAATTTGGGACCAAGGCGAAAATGCTGTCTTTTGATGAGGCGGAGCCGCTGATCGGACATGCGGTGGGCGGAGTATGTCCCTTTGCGGTGAATCCGGAAGTGGAGGTCTATCTGGATGTATCCCTCAGGCGGTTTGCTACCGTGTTTCCCGCATGCGGCAGCTCCAACAGCGCAATCGAATTGAGTATGGAGGAGCTTGAGAAATATGCGGAACCCGTAAACTGGATTGATGTATCCAAACTGCCGGAAAGCTGAGGAATTTACGAATTCCCCAGCTTTTCCATTCCTTCTACTCCTGGATTGTATATGCTTCATCTGTAATTCAGGTGGAAAATTTTCCTCCCGCATCTTTTGCAACATTCCACTTTTTAATCCCCCCAGGATGTGATATATTATTAAGCGGGTGCCATCACCCGATGAGCAAAGAGAAAAAAGCGAGGTTACAAGAGATGAAATATGATTTTACAACCATTATGGACCGAAACGGAAAAGACGCGATTGCGGTGGACGTGATCCCTTATAAAGATATGCAGGTCAAAGAGGGGTTCAGCCGGATCCCGATGTGGGTTGCGGACATGAATTTTCAGACTGTCCCGACCATACCGGAGGCGATCATTGAACGCACCCGGCACACAGCATACGGATATTTTTTGCCCCGGGACGAATATTATGATTCCATCATCCGGTGGCAGGAAACGCGCCACAACGCGCAGGGGCTGACAAAGGAATGCATCGGTTATGAAAACGGCGTACTCGGCGGTGTGCTCAGCGCCCTGAATGTCTTTTGTTCCAAAGGCGACAAGGTCCTGCTGCATTCCCCCACTTATATCGGTTTCACGGAAGCGCTGGAAAATAACGGATATCACATGGTACTCAGTCCTCTCGTAAAGGACAAGGCGGGCTGCTGGAGAATGGATTTTGAGGATATGGAGCTTAAGCTGAAAGAAGAAAACATCCATGCGGCTATCTTCTGCTCTCCCCACAATCCGACCGGACGCGTCTGGGAACGTGAAGAGCTTATGCAGGCCATGGAGTTATTCCGGAAATACGATGTAATGGTAGCAGCGGATGAAATCTGGTCGGACATCATCCTGACCGGCTCCCGGCATATCCCGACTCAGATGGTTTCCGAAGATGCCCGGATGCGCACCGTTGCCTTTTATGCCCCGTCAAAGACGTTCAACCTGGCCGGTCTGATCGGCAGCTACCATATCATCTATAATCCCTGGATCAGGGACAGGATCCGGAAGGAGTCCTCCCTGTCACATTATAATTCCATGAATGTCCTCTCTATGCACGCGCTGATCGGAGCATATAAACCGGAAGGATATGAATGGGTTGACGAGCTGTGCCAGGTGCTGACGGAAAATGTGGAATATGCTTACCGGTTTATCCTGGAGCATTTCGACGGTGTATCCGTGTCGAAGCCGCAGGGGACATACATGCTGTTTCTGGATTGTGAAGACTGGTGCAAAAAGCACGGCCGGACCATTGATGAGCTGCAGCGCGCGGGAGTGGAGGCCGGGGTCATCTGGCAGGACGGAAGGCCGTTTCACGGCGAATACGGAATCCGCCTGAACGTGGCTCTTCCCAAGTCACTGCTGACAGAGGCCATGGAAAGATTAGATAAGATGGTGTTCTGAGAACGCTGCAAGGAGATCAAAATGGAACGAATACACAATACAAACACCCTTGGAACACATTTCAGCAGACAGGCGCTGCAGAACGGAATGCGGGACGGCGTCCCCATCGGACTGGGGTATTTTGCTGTTTCCTTTTCCCTCGGGATTGCCGCGAAGAACGCAGGGCTCACCCCATTCCAGGGCTTTCTGGCCAGCCTTTTGTGCAATGCTTCGGCCGGAGAATACGCAGGATTTACCCTGATCGCCGCAGGCGCCACCTACCTGGAGCTGGCCATCGTCACCCTGATCGCCAACGCCAGATATCTGCTCATGAGCTGTGCCATGAGCCAGCGTCTGGATCCGGCCATGCCCGGATTCCACCGTCCGCTCATGGCCTTCCACATTACGGACGAGTTGTTCGGCATCGCCATTGCGCGGCCCGGCTGTCTGAATCCATTTTACAGCTACGGCGCCGTACTGGTGGCCGCCCCCTGCTGGGCCGTCGGAACCGCCCTGGGCGCCATCGCCGGAGGACTGCTCCCGCTGCGCCTGGTGAGTGCGTTCAGCGTCGCTCTGTACGGCATGTTCCTGGCAGTCATCATTCCGGCCGCAAGAAATAGCAAGGTGATCGCCGGGCTCATTGCCATCTGCTTCGGGGCAAGTTATGGAGCGGCTCATCTGCCGGTCGTGTCCGAAGTATCCGGCGGCACGCGGACGATCTTTCTGACCGTAGTGCTTTCGGCCGCTGCCGCAGTCCTGTTTCCGAAAGATATGGGGGAGGAGGAAGATACCAATGCGTAATATGTATATTTATCTCCTGATCATGGCTGGTGTATCGTATGCGATCCGAGTGCTTCCCATGACCCTCATCCGTAAGCCGATCAAAAATAAGTTCATTCAGTCATTTTTATACTATGTTCCCTATGTGACCCTGGCTGTCATGACCTTTCCGGCCATCGTGGAAGCAACCCAGAGCCCCATATCCGGCTGCATTGCCCTGGCTGTAGGGCTGACTGCCGCATGGCTGGGAGCCGACCTGTTCAAAACGGCCGTGCTGTGCTGCGCCGCTGTACTTGCGGCGGAAATGTTTTTACTTTGAATCATTGCATGGAAGAAATGGGTGTGCTACAATCGTAATATAGCAAACTTGCTGTAAGGAATCTACCATGCTACGCATGATCCCCCTTAGCGCAAGGCTCAGTCAGGTAACGTACAGTTACGATGCTTTTTAAGGTGGTGCAGTATGTCCAAAAAATTTCAGATAACCGGAACATGTATACCCGAAAAGCATTACATGGTCCATATGAAAAGCCAGATTCAAAAAATCGTTTCTGAATATATAGAAGAAGGTCAATATTTTTCTATAAACCGCGCACGGCAATACGGTAAAACCACGACCCTCTATCTATTAGAGCGATATTTAAGAAAAGACTATCTTGTAATCAGCTTAAGCTTTGAGGCAGCGGATGAATTATTTTGCTCCTTATATATTTTTGCAAGCGGCTTAATTCGTAATATTGGTAAAGATTTAAAAATGCAGAACGTCTCGGAAGAGCTTCTGCAAAACTGGCTGAAACCGATATCCCCTGAGTTTCCGTTTCACGATCTGAGTGACAGAATTACGGATTTATGTTCGAACAGTCCCCGGAAAATCATTCTCATGATCGATGAGGTTGACAAAAGTTCCGAAAACCAGATTTTTTTATCCTTTCTCGGTCTTTTGCGTGAAAAATATCTCAAACAGCAGCAGAGTAAGGATGTTACTTTTCAATCTGTAATACTGGCCGGGGTTTATGACATCAAAAATCTAAAGTTAAAGCTTCACCCAGGAGAGGAAGCCAAGTACAACAGTCCTTGGAATATTGCGGCTGATTTTAATATAGATATGAGTTTTTCCCCATCTGATATCTGCGAGATGCTTTCCGAATACGAAGCAGACTGGCATACTGGTATGGATATCATCTATATTTCCAGGCTTATTTACGATTATACTTCCGGGTATCCCTATCTTGTCTCCGGCATCTGCAGGCTTATTGATGAAGCCATAGCCGCCCCCCCTGATCATTCCGGTATTGAACCCTGGTCGAGGGAAGGGGTTGCAGAGGCTGTACGGCTTATGCTCCGTCAGCCCAATACACTGTTTGATGACATGATCAAACATTTGGCAGAATATCCAGACCTGGCCGCCGTCACCCGGAATATCCTTTTTCACGGCACAGAATATTCCTTTAACCATTACAGTACGGCGCTAAACATTGGAGTGATGTTCGGATTTTTAAAAGAGCGCAGGGGAAAAACACAGATTGCAAACCGTATTTTTGAAATGCATCTGTATCAGTATTTTCTTTCTGAAGAATTGATAAAAACTGATATTCAGACTTTTCCTAACGCCCATGAAAATCAGTTTATAAAAGACGGCGCTTTGAACATGGATTTAGTGATAAAGAAGTTCGTGGAATATTATACGGATTTATATCAGGAGAAAGACGAAAGTTTTTTTGAAAAGCAGGGCCGAAAAATGTTTCTCCTGTATCTTCGTCCTATCATCAACGGAACAGGAAATTTTTATGTGGAAGCAGAGACCAGAGATGAAACACAGACCGATGTAATTGTTGATTATCTCGGAAAGCAATATGTTATAGAATTAAAACTATGGAGAGGAAAAAAATATAACGAAGCCGGTGAAAAACAGCTTATTGATTATCTGAATCTCTATCATTTGGACAAAGGCTATATGCTGACATTTAGTTTTAACAAAAAGAAGCAGACCGGGATAAAAGAGATCACGATTCAGGGAAAGCGGATCCTCGAAGCGTTTGTATAAAAACAATGGAACTGCCTGGAAAATTCTGTTTTCCACGTAGTTCCATTGTTTATACCCAGGGCATCCCCTTATGGCCAGTTGGCCGTTTCACAAGGTTATACCCAAGGGCATCCCTTTATGGCCAGTCTTATTTTCCCGGATTCAGATACCGTCCCAGCACCGATATGAAGATATCCACATCAATCGGCTTCGCGATATGGGCAGTCATCCCGTTCTTCAATGCGGCCTCTTTATCTTCATCCATCGCATTGGCTGTCATGGCAATGATCGGCAGATGGCGCACATCCGCCCTGGGCATGGCCCGGATCGTTCGGGTTGCCTCATAGCCATCCATGATCGGCATCTGCACATCCATCAGGATGGCATCATAGTATCCCTCTTCCACCTTCTTCATCATCTCCACCGCATCCGAGCCGTCTGGAGCCGTATCCACGATGAAACCGGTCTCTTCCAGGATTTCCTCCGCAATCTCACGGTTGAGTTCGTTATCCTCTACGAGCAGAATACGCTTTCCGTCAAAATCAGCCTGCAACCATGTGGCCTCTTCCTCGTCCTTTTCAATCAATCGGTTTGCCACGAGCAGTACGGTCTTAAGATCGGACATAAAAAGCGGTTTTGCACAAAACGCGCTGATTCCCGCTTCCCTGGCATCCTCCTCAATATCTGACCAGTCATAGGCGGTCAGTATGATGATTGGAGCCTCACTTCCGACCGCGCCGCGGATCCTCCTGGCAGTCTCGATCCCGCTGGTCTCCGGCATCTGCCAGTCGATGATATAAGTATGGTAGGAATCTCCGTCTTCAAATGCGCTCTTTGCCCGATACGCCGCTTCTCTTCCTGAGGTTGTCCACTCCGCTCGCATCCCGATCTGCTGGAGCATCCTGCATACACTGGTGCAGGTATCAAAGTCATCATCCACCACAAGCGCGCGCTGTCCTACCAGCTCTTTAATCTTCTCCGCCTCTTTTTCCGTGTTCTGCAGCTTCAGACTGAGTTCTACCGTAAAGGTCGTGCCCTTGTTCTTTTCACTCTTGACACTGATCTTGCCGCCCATCATATCTACGATATTTTTCGTGATCGCCATACCCAGTCCGGTGCCCTGGATTCCGGTCTTGGTGGTACTGGATTCCCGTTCAAAGGGTTCAAATATATGATCTACAAATTCCGGTGACATCCCGATACCATTGTCCTGGATAATAAAGACATACTCGCCGTATCCGCGCCGGTATGTGCCTTTCTGTATGATCCGGAAGTTGACCGTCCCCCCGGCCGGGGTGTACTTCACCGCATTGCTGATCAGGTTTACAAACATCTGGTTCAGCTTCAGCGAATCCGCAAATACGTCCTCGTTAGCAATGTCGTAGGTATCAATAAACAGTTCCAGCTGCTTTGCCTTGACCTGGGGCTGGATGATATTGACCAGATTGTGCATCAGCTCGGAAATATTGCACTCCTGCTCTTTGATCTGCACCTTGCCGCTCTCAATCCTGCTCATGTCCAGAATGTCATTGATCAGGCTGAGCAGATGATTGCTGGATGAAAGCACCTTCTGCAGACAGTCCTTCACCTGGTCCCTATTGTCGATGTGGCTCACGGCAATGGTCGTAAACCCAATGATCGCGTTCATCGGTGTACGGATGTCATGGGACATATTGGAAAGGAAGGTGGTCTTCGCATTGTTGGCATGCTGTGCCTCCAGCAAAGCATCCTGAAGAGCCTGCGTCTGTTCCATCTGCTTTTTCACCTGGCCCGTGATCTCCTTGGCCACAACCATGACCATGATATCTCCCGTATCATCATCCCATGTCATGATAAAGGACTGGCGTACACATATTTTTTCTCCGTCCAGGCTTTCGCTCCAGTATTCTACATTGATCTCTGCGTCGCCTTCTTCAAAGCATTTCTTTAAATATTCCAAATTGACCGTAGCGCAGTAATCCTCCATGGACTCCTCAGCCACAAACCGCTTCCACTTTTCAAACCATTCCGAGGCTCTGCAGGGCGCTTCCATTCCTACCCGCTCAAGCAGGGAAACAAGCCCGTCATCCTTCGTACAGACGATATCCCGGTCGATCATATCACGGGTCAGATTGAAGTCAAAGGTATAGATTGATTTTGACGTGATTGCGATCCGATACTGCCTTTCCTTACGGTTCGCAAGAGAGATCCGGGCCTGGATCTTTAGCTCACGCTCCTTTACATCCGTAATATTCTGCCGGATAAACAGGGCTTTTCTGGCCCTGCCGTTCTTCCGCTCCAGACAGATCACATTCATGTGCTCCCATTCCGCATTGCCGTGTCTCTGCACATGATACTCCAGGCGTACGTCTGTCTCATTTTCACCCAACATGTCCGCAAGTGCCTTGACATTGAACAGTTCCGCAAACTTCTCCCGGTCCTCCTCCTCAATCAGAAAGGTCGATAAATACTCGCACAGATCCTCCACTTTGCCGCTGGGGCCAATATCATCCCTCTCAGGCAGTGTTCCGGACAGATAATGATACGTCCCTTTCTCAAAATCAATCATGACAAAACGGGCAAACAGCGTGTTCACGCCTCCGATGACATAGCCCATCTCCCGGTTTTCCTCTTCCAGACGCTTCTTTTCCTTCCTGGTCCGAGCCAGCAGCGTTATAATATAGATGATGAACAATATGATCAGGATCAGCTCCAGGATGCTTCCTGTACGGTTCGCATTATTGATCATGGTCTGGGTTACGCTTTTCGGGAACATCTGCACAAGGACGTATTCGTTGTCCGGCAGGTTGACCACACAGATATTATCCGTCTTGCCGCCGTCAGGGCAGATATAAGCCCCTTCTCCGCCGAACTCGAATATATCTTCTATATGCTCCAATGTCTCCCTGGGCGCAATCTGTAATTCTTCCAGCAGCTCAAATATATTTTCCGAATCATCCTCACCGTCGGAGCTCGCAATCTTGGCCCCGTCCCGCATACAGAGGTACACATCCGCCTTTTCACCGAAATAGCTGGCGGAAAGCAGGTCGTTCAGATAGGAATTTGCTGAATAGATTCCTTCCAGTACGCCGATGATCTCTCCCTGAAAATGCAGGGGAGCGTAAAAGGTCACCACCGTTTCATCAAACAGGCCGGAATGCATTTCAACAGACATGCCGGTCTGCCCTCCCATGCCCAGAAGATAATACTCCTTGCTTGATGTGTCCAAAACCCTTCCGTCGGAAGTCACGCTGGTACCATTGGCATCCGTATAAATAAAGGAATCAAACAGAGAATTTCCTGTCATCCCCTTCAATGCTTCCACATTGACTGTTGGTTGGGACAGACCTTCCCCAAGAAAATACGCATACGTGCTGATCCGGTTGATCGCGTTCTCGAATTCCTTCGAGATGGAGCGCGCCGTCTGCTGTGCCGAATCCTCCGCATAATTCAGATTCTGCTTCTCAATACGCTTGCTGTTCTGCACCGTATACCACCAGAAGAGTATGATTATAGCCATCATAAGGAACAACACATAAACAAAACCCTGAAACGATCTCTTTTTTTGATTCATCAAGAAGTCCTCCGTAAATAAACCAACAATACGTATATATTTTATCATAAGTTTTATATTCTTTCAATAAAATTGAAGAGGATGCAGGTGAAAAAATGGCCGGCGCAGATATGTCTGCACCAGCCATTTTTTCATCTTGTTCCTGTACTTCATCTAAAACTCAAACACCGCTACTCCGTAGGGCGGCAGCGGATATGCGAAGGAATACTTCTGTCCGTCACATTCCTTTTTCACCGCCTTGTAGATCAGCGGCCGCGCCTCACCTTTTCCGCCGTATCTTTCGTCATCGCTGTTGAGGATCAGCTTATACTGCTTGCCCCTGGGCACGCCGACCCTGTAGTCCTCCCGCTCCATCGGAGTAAAGTTGCACACAAACAGGAGGTTCTTTTTCTTATCCCTGGAATACCTTACAAAGCTAAAAATACTCCGGAAGATATCGTCCTTGTTGATCCATGCAAAACCTTCTTCTTCCGTATCCATCTCATACAATGCCTTGTTCTTCCGATACAGATGCAGAAGCTCCTGCACCCAGTTCTGGATCTGCTGATGGGACTGCTCTGCCAGAAGATACCAGTCAAGCTCCCGCTCCTCGCTCCACTCCCTGAGCTGCGCGAAATCCTGTCCCATGAAGAGCAGCTTCTTGCCGGGATGTCCCATCATAAACGCATAGGCAACCTTCAGGTTCGCGAACTTGTCAAATCCAAGACCGGGCATCTTGTTCAGCATGGAACACTTCAGATGCACCACCTCATCATGGGAAAGTACAAGGATATAGTTCTCGCTGTACGCATATTCCATGGAAAATGTCATCATATAGTGCGCGTTCTTCCGAAACAGCGGATCCAGCTTCATATATTCCGTAAAATCATGCATCCAGCCCATGTTCCACTTGATGCTGAATCCCAGTCCGTCGTCCTCCGGCGCGCCGGTCACCTTCGGCCATGCCGTGGATTCCTCCGCGATCATCACTGCCCCGTGGTTGCGTCCCAGCACCACGGAATTCAGATGCTTGAAGAACTCGATCGCCTCCAGATTCTCATTGCCGCCGTATTTATTCGCAACCCACTGGCCGTCCTGCTTGCCGTAATCCAGATACAGCATGGAAGCTACCGCGTCCACACGCAGGCCGTCCACATGGTAATGTTCGATCCAGAATAACGCATTCGCGATCAGGAAGTTCTCCACCTCGCTCTTGCCCAGGTCAAAGATCTTGGTTCCCCAGTCCGGATGCTCTCCGCGTCTGGGATCCGCATACTCAAATGTAGGGGTTCCGTCAAAGTCCGCCAGGCCGTGCGCGTCTCTCGGGAAATGGGCCGGTACCCAGTCCAGGATGACGCCGATCTTGTTCTTATGCAGATAATTCACAAGGAACGCAAAGTCCTCCGGAGTGCCGTATCTTGACGTAGGCGCATAATATCCTGTCACCTGGTAACCCCAAGAGCCGTCAAAAGGATGTTCCGCGATGCCCATCAGTTCCACATGGGTATATCCCATCTTCTTGACATAGTCCGTAACGGATACCGCAAAATCACGGTACGTATAAAATCCTTCGTCCTCCCGGCAGGGATGCCGCATCCAGGATCCCATATGTACCTCATAGACTGACATCGGGTTCTTCGTATTGTCCCACTTTTTACGCGCTTCCATCCATGCCTCATCGGTCCAGTTAAAATGCGCGATGTCCGCCACCCGGGAAGCATTCCCCGGACGCAGCTCCGAATAATTGGCAAAAGGATCCGCCTTGAAGAGCTTTTCCCCCTCCATAGTCTCTATACAGAACTTATACATGTCCCCTTCCTTGGCTTCTGGAACAAAACGTGTATAGATGCCGGCCGGCTCCTGCCGCTCCATCTCATCCGCATCCACTTCCCAGTGATTGAACTCGCCAACTACGGACACCTTTTCCGCATGAGGCGCCCAAACCGCAAAATACACGCCCTCCACGCCGTCCACTGTCACCTTGTGCGCGCCCATCTTTTTATAGATCTCATAATGGGTACCGTGTCCGAACAGGTACTGGTCCAGTTCTCCGATCTCATAAGGCTGCGCTGCCTTTTTTGGCATTGCGCCTTTTGCTGTCTTGCTGTCTGCTTTTGTTTTACTGGTATCATTCTTTTTCATAAGCCCACCTCGTCATTGCTTGTTTTAATTCCGTGCATTACATGTGGATAGGCCTATCGGTATCTCAATCATTCACATCTCCCAGGCAAGCATGTGATACACGGAAATTTCATTAATCCCTATTATACTTTATATCTATCAAAATGAAAAGAGAAATATACCAGAAAATGCAATTCCCTTCACCCGGCAAAAATTCGACCGCCGCTCAAAAAAACGATGCCGTTTATACGATACCGAACTCTCTGAAAACTGCCCACACATAGGGCGCGCCAAATACGCCAAGGCTTTTTGGACCGGTAACCTCCCCCGGCCTGGCATGTATCTTGTCCCACGCTTTTTCGACCGTAGCCCGGGTGATGGACTTGGATCTTCTGTCTATAAACAGTTCCCCGCCGATCACCTGGTATCGGAATTCCAAGCCCTTTACCGTGTGAAATGTCTTTCCCTGATGTCTGATCAATTCCTCCCAAAGCTCTTCTCTCAGCATGCGCCACCCTGCCTCACTTTCTTGTTGCTTACAGCTCATGGCCGGACCGGCCGCGAACCACCACTTATTTATCCTGTTTGCCTCTCCAGATCCACAGAGCGATCACGATTCCCGTTATATACAGGATATTCACCAGTACCGTAGGATTGTCCTTCAGTAAGGCCACGACCCCTACGATCGCCGACATGGAGATGGCAATCTGCAGTGTCGTAAATATCCTCTTTTCTTTGATCTCTTTTGCTTTTTGGAGTATCTCCGAATTCTTCTGCTCCATCCTGAGATATTCCATCAGATCTTCTTCGGGTATCCTGGACAGGATCCAGTCCTCCCTTGTAAAATCCTCCATATCCTTCCGCAGGCGGAAAAAATCATTGATCCGCTTCTTCGTCCGGTTCTGTCCGGATGCTTCCGTCTGCCCGCCGGACGATACTGCCTCAATGACCGGCTCTGCAGCCGGCGGGTCGTAAAATGCCGGTCCCCTGACTGCCTCTGCCGCAGGCTTTTGCGCCTCTTCCTGAATCTGAGGGCTCACAGCCCGTTCCGGCTCTGCTTCCGCTGTTCTGGCCTCCCCCTGACGCAACTGATTCTCTGCCGCCAGCTTGACGGATTCCATGGCGATCACCGTCCCCATCTGTTCCGCCGTCTTCACCGGCTCCGATGGTGTCTGCGTCCCTTCCTGCACACGAATTACTTCCTCTGCCACAATTTGTCCCTCCTATTAATTACACATGTAACGGTTCAGAACGTCAGACTGCAGTTTTCATGCTGCCGCCGTTCTGGATCGTTACTCACACATGTTATAATTCTCCTCGTTTATCATAACAAGTTTCGACAAAAAGTGCAAGGATTCTAGACAGTTCATTTCTTAAGGTTTTCTAATGGGTTACAGTTCGGACGGTCACTTCTGATCTTTAAAATGAAACCAGCCTTGTGAGCAGCGGGTTGCTCTCGTAGATCATCTCCAGAAGCACGCTGCTGTCGATCATATCGAAGCAGACCTTCCCGATCGGCAGGGAATAGCACACTGCGATCACCAGGAACAGCACCCATACGCACAAGAGGGCGCACATCGCGCCGATCACCGCGCCGCCCAGATAATTGAATACGCCTAATCCAGGCATCTCCCCCAGGATATCCACGGCGGCCATCAATGCCTTCAAGATCACAAACGCCAGAATGAAGGTTACCAGAAATGATACGACGTTGAGCATCATCCTGGATATATATGCGGCAATGTACTGCGGAAATGAGGTTACATCCAGTTCTTCGTAAATGGCGGTATTATTATTTTCCAGCAGAAGCTCCTTTAAAAATTCCGGCATTGCGGATTCTTCAATCTCCTTGATCTGCTGGTCCTTGGGAATATTCCCCAATATGCTGGCGAAATCACTTGTTGTAATACCCATACGCTTCCAGTCCAGACTGGTAAGCTTTTCGAAATCCTCCAGCGGGATGCCCTGAAGCGGGGTTCCGTTCAGGTCCTTGTCCTTTAACGTCTCCGCCGAGATCTCGGGCAGGAACGCCTGAACGATCTTTTCCTGGATCAGTTCATCCAGGGGCGTGTATTTGGCAAGCGCGCTCCCCACATGAGGGGATAAAAACGCAAATAACGCAGCAATGAGCACCGTGGATAAAAGGGAAATCCCGATCTTGAAAAAGCCGCGGACTGCCCCTGCCACGATGCCCACAAAAAATATAACACCTACTATGATCAATAACCAGTTCTCCATCACTTTTCTCCTATCCGGCCAAATAAATGACCCGTAATTCATCCGTACTCATCATCATGTACCGATTGATCCCTTCCATGGGGATCATCATCAGAATGTCGTCCTTGAGGTCACCGTCAAACCGCGGCATTCCCATGCTTGTATAGATGCTGCATCTGGAGCCTTCGTATAGTATGATTTCATTTCCTTCCATATATACATTGCTGAACTCCCCGGAAATTGCCCGGTTCATGATCTGCTTTCCCGATTTGCTGTACAGCCGTAGCTCATAACCGGATTTTTCCTCATTCAGCAGAACGAAGCCAATGTACCGGCTGGTATGAAATGTGCTTCGGATCTCGCGGAACAGTTCAACCTCTGTCGTCTTCTCCGGAATCCTGCTCCCCTTTGATATCGAAAACGAGTGATCCCCGACCGCGACGGATGTGACTGCATCCATGAAAAAAATCTCCGGTATCACAGAATCTTCGTATTCTTCCATACTGACCTGGTGGTTCTCCCGGTCCGTCCCTTCCTCCACAAAATTATAGCCTGCGACCCGGGACTTCAATGTACTGTTCTTCATGTCCAGGTATGAGACGAGCAGTACCTTTCCGTCAGGAGACATCTCCAGGGCAACTGGGTAACCCATGCTTCCGGTCACGACCTGATTCTCGACCAGGATGTTCCCGGTGGAATCATAGGTCACGATCATCGGTGAGTTTTCATTTTTCAGGATCGCGCTCACGATCCCCTGATTCGAAAGGGAAAACTTTTCAATCGGAAGATTGGTCTCGAACTCCCCTTTTAACCCCTTATCCGTAAAGATCTGTATGGAATTGCCCCCGGTATCCGCAACCGCAAAGGTCTGGTCGTTCACTTCTAGGGCCGGATTCTGAAACTGCCCCGGCTGGATCCAGAGCACTTCGTTCTGCCTGCTCAGAAACGTAACGCCGTTCCTGCCGTAACGGATGATCCCGTTTCGGAAGGAAGCATAGCGGTTGCTGTCCGAAGTCTCTCTTTTATAGGATGCGGTCTGAGATACCTTGTGGTACAGGTGGTTTGTAAGCAGCAGATATGTCCCCAGCAATACCATGACCGCAAGAAATATGTTCGTCAAAAGTTTCCCCGGCCTGATCCGCCGGCGTCTTCGTTTTTTTTTCTTTGGTTTCTCCGGATCCGGCGGCTCCATCAGCTTTATGTTTGGATTTTTCTTTTGCGTCATCTTAGTTTGAATCCCTCTTATTGCATAATCAGTTCCTCAACTGCGGTTTTCAGTCACCGTGTTATAGTATAACATCTTTTTATGGTAATAGCAATTTCTGACCAATATAAATTAAATTTCCGTCGGACAGCCCGTTCATCCTGGAGATCGCGTCCACATGAGAAATGTCTCCGTACAGCTTTTGACTGATGATCGCCAGCGTATCCCCCTGTTCCACAACGTAGATTCCGTCGCTTCCGTTATTTTCTCCGGCGCCGGATCCGTCGCTCCCTTCCGGGGTTCCCGCGGCAGAAGCGCTTCCGCCCGTCTCTGCAGACGGCTCCTGAGGGGTTCCCCCTCCGGCATCTGCGGATGCGGTTTCTCCGGCCTGCACGTTTTCTCCAGTCTGTGTCTGTCCCGCAGCCGGGTCTTTGGCCTGGGCCTGTCCGTCTGCCGCTTCCTGGCTGCCCACCTGTCCGGCTGTTTCGTCCTGAGCCCCGGCTTGTCCATCTGTCCCGCTCTGAGTTCCCGCCTGCCCCGCTTCCTGTGTCTGGCCTCCCGCGTCAGGCTGGCCTTCCGTCCGCGCCGCATTTTCTCCGGTGGAAGGATCACCCACAGAGGTTACCTTACCGTCCGTCTGCTGAACCTGTCCGTCATCTGACTTCGATACGCCGGACAGATTTTCCAGCGTGTTCTGGACTGATTTCATTTTATCAAAATTATTCATGGTCGCGACACCCATGATCACCACCAGAAGTACTAGGCAGGTGCTCAGCGCATACATCATGCGGTTGGACCGCTGCTTCATCATCAGCTCCTCCCGGGAACGCACGATGCTCCGAAAATCTTTGGCCGCCTGGTCTTCTACGGTTTCCGTAGGGCTTGCCCCGTTTTTCTTCCGGGTGGAGATCATGTAATTCTGCATGCATGGATTTTTTTCATAATATGTAAAATGCCCGCCGATCTCCATCAGATCATCCAGCTTATGTACAAAATAGGCTTCTTCCTTTTCCTCCGGATCCTTCATGATAAAGACCGTGTTCGTCTTGGGAAAGGATTTTTTATGGAGCTTGACCACTCTGTCCTCTGCCGTCAGAGGAACCCCTGCGTGAGCCACAAACCACCCCAGCATTTCCCCGTCCTCAAAATATTGCTTGCAGTCCTCATAGGCATGCTTCCAGGTGTCCTCGTCCAGTACATATTCCGTACCTGAGAGCTTCAGTTCATGCATCTGGATCGCTCCGTAGATGTAAACATATTCCTCTTCCTCCGTACTCTGTATATCCCCCACCAGAAATGCTCCTACCGGAGACTCTCCTGCTTTATCGCATAGCTGTGAGAAAAATGTATCTACATAATCCTCCACGTAGATCTTCGGAGTATCACTTACGTTGCCGATCTGGCGTACATTTTTGGGTATCTGTCTTTCCATCACACTCACCTCTGCTATTTTTTCCTAAAGCATAGCATAAGAAAAAAGCTGAATTTATCATTCCATGTCAGGTGAATTCGACAAAACGAACAGGATATCCGCAGATAGCGCGCAGGAGGGCAGACCCATTCCCTAATGAAAAAGCTGCCGCATTGTCTGCCGGCAGCTTTTTGTTTACTGTATTATTTGTAACGATTCAGATTTTCTATTTAGCTTCGGTGTGAGGCAGATGCCTACCGGGTCGATTCCAGTTCTCCGAGTGTAACGTCAACTGATTTTTCGGTGTATTCCCCGTTATTCTCCGGAACCTGGATCGTCAGAGTCACCGTCTCCCCCACCGCGTAATAGGTCAGTTCCTTCTGCAGCGCGTCCTTGCCGTCCACACCGCTTCCGTTTACAGCCGTGATGATATTGCCCTTAGTGATTCCTGCCCGGTCCGCGGGGCCCCCTTCTACCGTCTCGTATACATAGACGCCTGTGGGCATATGGTATCTCTGTGCGTTTTCCACATCAAAGCATGTGATTCCCAGATACCCCTGGCTGCCTTCCGCAACCTTATATTTCGTCTTCTGGTTCATCAGTGTGTCAATAATATCGGACACGTCGCTGATCGGGATCGCGTATCCCATACCTTCCACCGTGCTTCCGGAAAGCTTCTCGGAATTGATGCCGATCACTTCCCCTTTAATATTAAGCAGCGCTCCGCCGCTGTTTCCCTGATTGATAGCCGCGTCTGTCTGGATCATACCGATTCCCTGTCCGACAGTCTCGCCGGTAGACTGGTTTTTCGCAGCGGTCACACGATCCAGGGCGCTGATCACGCCGGTCGTTACGGACTGTCCGTAGCCCAGCGCGTTCCCGATGGCAATAGCCGGTTCCCCTACCTTAAGCTGTGTGGAATCCCCCAATGTAGCGACCGCGATGTTCTTCATCGTTTCTGCCGGAATCTCGTCCTTGCGTACTGCGATCACCGCCACATCATGCTCCGGATTGCTGCCCTTGACGTGAGCCTCCGCGCTGGATTCGTCAGAAAACGTAACAGTCAATGTCTCGCTGCTCTGGATCACATGATTGTTGGTCACGATCAGAAGCTCCTCGTCTGTCTGGCTGATGATGATCCCTGTCCCCGCGCTCTGCATCTCATACTGCTGTATTCCGCCGAAAAAGTTCTGTACCTGCTGGACACTCAGGTTCGTGATCGATACGACCGACGGCATCACACTCTCTACAATAGAAGAAACGTCGGAGGTCACGACCGAGGTCGATTTGGAGAGGGAGTCCGTCACTGGGGTTGCTGTTTTTGCTTCACCCTTTGCTGAGGAAGTGTTCTCCAACCCCAGGATCTTGCTCCCCAAAATATTGGAGGTCAGGAAGGTGGCGCTTGATACAACGCCGAACAGTACTGCCAGGCAGATCACCGCAACCGCCTTGGGCATCTTTTTTCTGTCTCTCTTTTCTCTGCCCGCGTGTTCAGGCTGGCCGTAATTATGATAAGTATTCTGGGAATTTTCCGGATTGTAATAATTGTATTGATTATCCATACCTCATCCTTCTTTCTCTTGTATATTTATTTTTGTTGTTTCATTTTATACCGATATCATAGCCAGCCTTTGTGATAAAATTGTGTTCAATGTTTTAACAAAATTTGTTTTTTTCGGAACAGCAGCAGACGGGTCTGATGCCTGCTGTCCCCCTGCCGCGGCTCTCATCAAAAAAACAGGCCGGGCAGTTTTCCTGTCCAAACCTGTTTTTCATCCTTTTTTATGAATCCGTCTATCACATTTCAGATTTTATTTTTTCATATATGCTGTCCGCATCCAGCCCGTATTTTTTCACAAGCTCTACCGCTGGTCCGGACTCTCCGAAGGTATCGTTGATCCCGATCTTTAATACCTTCGTAGGCGCCTGCGCAGACAGTACGTCGCATACTGCGCTTCCCAGCCCGCCGATCACGGAATGCTCCTCTACGGTCACTACTTTGCCGGTTTCCTTCGCTGCCGCAACCACCAGCTCTTCATCCAGCGGCTTGATAGTATGGATGTTGATCACCTTCGCCTCAATCCCGTCTGCAGCCAGCTTCTCCGCCGCTTCCAGACAGTTTGCCACAGGAAGTCCGGTGGCAATGATGGTCAGGTCCTTGCCTTCCCGCAGAACTACGCCCTTGCCCAGCTCAAAATGATAATCCGGACGGTCGTTGATCACCGGCACGGCCAGTCTGCCGAAGCGCAGGTAAACCGGCCCCTGATGTTCATATGCCGCCTTTACTGCTGCCTTTGCCTCCACGTCGTCGGATGGATTGATGACCACCATCCCCGGGATCGTCCGCATGAGCGCGATATCCTCGTTGCACTGGTGGCTGGCCCCGTCTTCCCCTACGGAGATTCCCGCGTGGGTGGCGCCGATCTTCACGTTCAGCTTCGGATATCCTACGGAGTTGCGCACCTGCTCAAACGCGCGTCCTGCCGCAAACATCGCAAAGGAGCTTGCGAACGGAACCTTTCCGGTGGTGGAAAGTCCCGCTGCCACGCCGATCATGTTGCACTCTGCGATCCCGCAGTCAATGTGGCGCTCCGGAAATGCCTTTTTAAATACGCCTGTCTTGGTTGCTGCCGCCAGGTCTGCGTCCAGAACCACAACGTCCTCATGTTCTTTTCCCAACTCGGCCAAAGCATTGCCATAGCTTTCTCTTGTTGCGATCTTCTTTCCTTCTGACATTATGCTTCACCTGCCTTCCTCAAATCTTCCATTGCCACTGCGTACTGCTCATCGTTGGGAGCCGCGCCGTGCCAGCCCACCTGATTTTCCATGAAGGAAACGCCCTTGCCCTTCACAGTTTTCGCAACGATCGCGGTAGGCATTCCCTTTGTCGCGCGCGCCTCTTTGAACGCAGCGTCGATCTGGTCAAAATCATTTCCGTCGATATTGATCACATGGAAATTGAATGCCTCAAATTTCTTGTCAATGGGATATGGGGAATTGACTTCCGTGATCGGTCCGTCAATCTGCAGGTTATTGTTGTCTACGATCACAACCAGGTTGTCCAGCTTCCTGTGGCCTGCCAGCATGGCTGCCTCCCATACCTGTCCTTCCTGGATCTCGCCGTCTCCGAGAAGAGCATACACTCTGTAGGAGTCTCCGGAAAGCTTACCGCCGATCGCCATACCGACTGCCGCGGAGATTCCCTGTCCCAGAGAGCCGGAGGACATGTCCACGCCGGGGATGTGCTTCATATCCGGGTGTCCCTGAAGATAGGAACCGGTATGACGCAGTGTCTTTAAGTCTTCCACCGGAAAATATCCCCGGTTCGCCAGTGTGGAATATAAGCCCGGCGCCGTATGTCCCTTGGACAATACGAAACGATCGCGGTCTGCTTTTTTCGGATCCTTTGGATCAATGTTCATTTCTTCAAAAAATAAATAGGTATAGATATCCGCCGCGGATAAGGATCCGCCCGGATGTCCTGATTTTGCGCTGTGTACCGCGGTCACGATCCCCTTGCGGATCTCGTTGGCAGTCTTCATTAATTCTTGCTTGTTCATCTGAAACTCTCCTTTACTCACCGAATACTGCCTTGTAGTCCGCCTGGAATTTTGCGATTCCCGCATCAGTCAGCGGATGATGTGTCATCTGCTCGATCACGCTGTAAGGAACGGTTGCGATGTCCGCGCCCGCAAGCGCGCAGTCGGTTACATGGATGGTGTTGCGCACGCTGGCTGCGATGATCTCTGTCTCGATCCCCGCAACATCAAACATCTGCGCGATCTCTGCGATCAGATCCGTGCCGCGTACAGAGATGTCGTCCAGTCTTCCCAGGAACGGAGATACATAAGTCGCGCCTGCGCGAGCCGCAAGCAGCGCCTGATTTGCCGTGAAGATCAGTGTCACATTGGTCTTGATCCCTTCAGAGGTCAGCACCTTGCATGCTTTCAGCCCTTCTGCCGTCATCGGGATCTTGACTACCATGTTGGGATGGATCTTGGCAATCTCTCTTCCTTCCCTGATCATTCCTTCCGCGTCAACTGTGGTGGCCTTGACCTCTCCGCTGATGGGTCCGTCAACGATAGAAGCGATCTCCGCAATGACCTCTTCGAATACCCGTCCTTCCTTTGCGATCAGGGATGGATTCGTAGTAACGCCGCAGATGACCCCCATGTCATTTGCCTTTTTGATATCCTCTACCTTGGCTGTGTCAATAAAAAGTTTCATGATCCGTTCCTCCTTGGAATTTGTGTTTTTTTGCTGTGGTTGATATGTTTCATTTCCTGATATAGATTATAAACAACAAAAGAAAAACGGTCAATAGCAACCGTTTTTATAAATCATTCCAGTTATTAATAATTTGAATTTATTAATTGACATTTTTTAATAGAACAGAAAATATTTTTAGAATATTTTATTTTTTCTCTTGGTTTATCGCATTTTACGTCTGTTTATCAATAATAATCCGCCATGTTTATTATTAATATTTTTTGCGAGTTAATTTATTTTATTCACGGTTCACTGTCTCGGATAGGACGTTGTCCCCCGGATCACAAGCCTCGGCTCATATTCCACGTGGTAAATGCTGACCGGCTCCATATCCGAATATCTGCGGTCATGGGTCTTGATCTTTTTCATGATGATATCGCAGGCATCCCGCCCCTTGTATATGACAAAATGCTCGATGGTCGTCAGGGAGACCTTTTTCATCTTCGCGAACAAGGTATTGTCGCACCCCATCACGGACATGTCCCCCGGCACCTTATATTTCTCATCATGCAGGGCGTCCAGAATCCCGAACGCGATCATATCATTGAGCCCTACGATGGCGGTCAGCTCCTGATGCTCTGAGAGCAGTTCCCGGGTCAGGTCATATCCGATTCGGTATTCCGAATCAATGCCGGGAATATCCTTGTCAATGGATTCATTTGCCGCCTTGATCACCACATGGTCCCCCAGGCCCGCTTCCTGAAATTCCTTCTGAAATCCTTCCACCCGCTTGGAGCGCTGCTTCTGACGTACGGTCAGAGGCGGAGCGATATAAGCCACATCCCGGTGCCCGAGATCCAGCAGATGCCTCGCCATGATCCGTCCCAGCTTGGAATTGTCCAGCTCCACCGCGTCCACGTCCAGCTTTTCATTCTGGTTGTTGATTACCGCAAAGGGGATCTTCCGGGACAGCTCTTCCACCATTTCCATATAGCACCTGCTCGGGTTGCAGGTATAGACTACGCCCTGAGGGTTCAGGGACAGAAGCATTTTCAGATAACGTTCCTCCAACTCCAGGCTGCGCTGCGTATTACACACGAACAGGCCGTATCCCTGCTCCGTGGCCCGGGACTCAATCCCCTGCAGGAGCATGACATAATACGGGTTGGTCAGCGTGGGGCAGAACACCACCAGCAGCTTTTCTCTTCTGCCCTCCTTGCGGGTCCTCCGTTTCGGAAGCTCATACCCCAGCTCCTGGGCCGCTTCCTCCACCTTCCGGATGACCTCTCTGGAAAAGGATACGTTATATTTTTTATTTAGAACCATTGAAACTGTGGCCTGCGACACTCCGGCCCGCCTGGCCACATCGGAAGAGGTTGCCTTTTTCCTGCTCATAGCTCCGTCCGTCCTTCCAACGCCCGCAAAAGCGTCACCTCATCGATATATTCCAGATCGCCGCCTACCGGAACACCGCTGGCGATCCTGCTCACCCTGATGCCCACAGGTTTGATCAGCTTGCTGATATACATCGCCGTCGTCTCCCCTTCCAGGCTGGAGTTGGTTGCGATGATGACCTCATCCACGTCCCCCCGCAGCCGTTCCATCAGTTCTTTTAACCGGATATCTCCCGGCCCGATGCCGAGCATGGGGGAGATGGCCCCGTGCAGGACATGATAGACCCCCTCGTATTTCCCGGTCTTTTCGTAAGCCGCCAGATCCCGGGGCGTCTCCACGACCATGATGGTCTTCTGGTCCCGGGAGGGGTTCTTGCAGATCGGGCAGACCTCCTGGTCTGTCAGGGTGCAGCACTGGGCGCAGTAGCAGACATTCTGCCGGGCGTCCACCATCGTCTTTGCCAGATTTTTTACCTGCTCCTCCGGCATATTGATCACATGAAACGCCAGCCGCTGGGCGGATTTTGTCCCGATGCCCGGCAGGCTGGAAAATGCCTGGATCAGCTGGTTGATTTGCTTGCTATAATATTCCATAAATCTTCATCTGCCTGTAAACAGCATCCTTCCTCTTAGAATCCTACGCAGTCCGCTGTTCCTCAGAACATCCCCGGGATGCCCCCGCCCATGCCGCCTGTGAGCTTTGACATAGCCGCGCCGGACTCTTCCTCTACCTTACGCAGCGCTTCATTGACCGCCGCCACGATCAGATCCTCCAGCATCTCGATATCGTCTGGATCTACAACCTCTTCGTCCAGCTTCACTTTCAGCACTTCCCGTTTTCCGGAAATGGTCACTTCCACCGCGCCGCCTCCGGCCGTTGCCGTAAATTCCTTGGACTCCATTTCCTTAGCCTGTTCTTCCATCTGACGCTGCATCTTCTGTGCCTGCTTCATCAGGTTCGCCATGTTGCCAGGCATGCCTCCGCCTGGAAATCCTCCTCTTTTCGCCATATCTAATTATCCTCCACTATGATATCCATATTGATTTTCTCTTTGAGCTTTTCCAGATCGATAAAGGTATCTTCGAAACGGCGTCCCTCTTCAATCTCCCGGACTTCCACCTCGACTTTTTTTCCGATCCGCTGTTCGATCTTCTCTTCCAGCTCTTTTTTATGCTCCTCTGTTCCCACAATGGACGCGCCCAGACCGTCGGGAAGCACCACCATCAATCGGTTCTCCCCGCCCAGGCTCAATCGTGCTTTTTTGAGATAGGTGCTGACCGGAGCCGATACTTCCTCCGCAATGGAACGGAAATTTTTCACCACCTCCTGTACGTCTTCCGGGATTGCCAGAGGGATCTCCTGCTTCGCAGCCGCACCCGTTTTGCTTCCCGGACCAGCCGGATAACCGCCTGGATAACTGCCCTCCGGATAACCTCCCGGACCGCCTGGATAGCCACCCTCCGGACTGCCTCCCGGATACATTCCCTCCGGATAGCCGCCCGGGCCGCCGGGATACATCCCGGCCGGAACTGCCGTCTGTGCGGCAGCCAGCCCTTTCTCCAGCTTCTCCTCCAATGCGCGGATCCGGTCCAGCAAGCTGTCCGTCTTTACTTCCATGGCGGGCATACACAGCTTGATCAGCGTCACCTCCAGAAGCACCCTCTTCTGCGTCGCGTACCGGAGCTGCTCCGTCAGCTCCGAGAAGATCCGGATATACCGCAGCAGCACATCCGCCTCGATCATCTCCGCCTCTTCCTTCAGCCGCGCCAGATTTTCCGTGGATACGTCCAGAACGTCCTCCGGCATATCGGAAGTCTTGACCAGGAGAAGATTTCTCAGATACCAGGTAAAATCCACGGAAAGCTGCAAGAGTTCCCGGCCCTGCATCACCAGCTCCTCCACCGTGTCCAGCACGGCCGGAACATTTCTGCGGATGATATTGCGCAGAAGCCTGCTGAACACGTCAGTATCCACCGCCCCCAGCACCTCCAGCACGTTATCATAGGTCAGCTTCTGCCCCAGATAGAACGCGATGCACTGGTCCAGAAGGCTCAAGGCGTCACGCATGGAACCGTCCGCTGCCTTGGCGATATAGCGGATGGCCTTGTCTTCCACCTCTACCCGCTCCGCTTCCATCAGCTCGTTCAAACGGTCCGAGATCGTATTGATGGAAATTCTTCTGAAATCGTAATGCTGGCACCGGGACATGATGGTCACCGGGATCTTGTGGACCTCCGTCGTCGCCAGGATAAAGATCACATACTCCGGCGGCTCCTCCAACGTTTTCAAAAGCGCGTTGAAGGCTCCCGAAGACAGCATATGCACCTCGTCGATAATGTAGACCTTGTACCGCCCTTCGGTGGGCCGGTAGGTCACCTCTTCCTTGATCTCCCGGATATTGTCCACGCCGTTGTTGGACGCCGCGTCGATCTCAATCACGTTCATGGATGTGCCCGCCGCGATGGACCGGCACATCGCACACTCTCCGCAGGGGCTTCCGTCCACCGGATGCTCGCAGTTCACCGCCCTGGCAAATATCTTCGCCGCCGTGGTCTTTCCCGTCCCGCGGGTCCCGCAGAACAGATATGCATGTCCGATACGGTTTGCCTTGATCTGGTTCTGTAATGTAGTAACAATATGCTCCTGACCCTTTACATCTCCAAATTCGGAAGGCCGGAATTTCCTGTATAGTGCCGTATATGACATGACTTACACCTCATCTGCAGCTTTAAGATCTGTGTGAAAATAACTGACACACCTTGCGCAATCTGTATCACTCATTTTTCTACAGCTCCTTATTTTTCTTTCTTTGATTTTTTGCTTTTCTCTTTTTTGTCCTTCTTGGCTTTCTTCTCTTTTTTCTCTTTCTTTGTGTCCGCCTCTGCTGCCCGGACATCCTCCGCAGCCGCGATTTCCTCAGCAGGCTCGTCCCCTTCTCTGTCTCCGAAGCTGATGCCCACCATCCTTGCTTCTTTGATCAGGCTGCATTTGGGATCTACGAACTTGAGCTTGCCTGCTACTTCCTCCAGCGGAACCGCCACAGTCTCGCCGTTTTTCATACCTACCATATAGCCGTACTGGCTGTTCAGGATCATATCCGCCGCCTTGGCGCCGACTCTGGAAGAGAATACCCGGTCATAGGGAACCGGTGAGCCGCCCCGCTGGGTATGGCCCGGAACCGTGATACGCACTTCTTTTCCGGTGGCCTTCTCGATCTGCTCCGCCAGCTCATAGGCGATGGAAGGATATTTCCGTTTTGCCAGCTTTTCCTTGTATTCCTTCTTGGACAGCTTCGCGTCCTCCCTGGAGATCGCGCCTTCCGCCACTGCCAGTATGGTAAATGACTTTCCGGCCGCAGACCTTCCCTGGATCACGTCCGCAATCACGTCAATGTCATAAGGGATCTCCGGGATCAGTACGATATCTGCCCCGCCTGCGATTCCGGCGTGGAGAGTAACATGTCCCACCTTATGTCCCATGACTTCAATGATAAATACCCGGCTGTGTGAGGTCGCTGTGGTGTGGATCCTGTCAATGGTATCTGTCGCTACGTCCACCGCGCTCTGGAATCCAAAGGTCATCTCGGTCCCCCACAGATCGTTGTCAATGGTCTTAGGCAGCGTGATCACGTTCAGGCCTTCCTCCCGCAGCATATTGGCGGTCTTGTGGGTGCCGTTTCCGCCCAGGATCACCAGGCAGTCCAGGCTCAGCTTATGGTACGTATGCTTCATAGCCTCCACCTTGTCCAGTCCGTTCTCATCCGGCACGCGCATCATCTTGAACGGCTGTCTGGAGGTTCCCAGAATCGTGCCTCCCCGTGTCAGGATCCCGGAGAAATCCCTGGAAGTGAGCATTTTAAAATCGGAATAGATCAACCCTCTGTAGCCATCCTGGAATCCGTAGATCTCTACATCATCCCTTGCGGAAAAGATTCCCTTTACCACGCCCCGCATTGCCGCGTTCAATGCCTGGCAGTCTCCGCCGCTTGTCAACATACCAATCCGTAACATATCCTTTTTCTCCTCCTTGATCTGTAATGATATCTGGCTGCTGTGAACAGCAGTGAATCCGGCCAAGCCGCTTTACGGCAAGAGGCCGGATCCAATACTGTCTCCGGCATTTCCTGTATAGTATCATAACACAAACGGCAAAAAAATCAAATAACCGAATCGTGAAAAGTTGGAGTTCACTCCGCGCCTTACAGGATGCTCATATTTTCTTTAAAAATCAATAATTTATCCCCCGCCTTGATCTTATCGCTCTCCAATCCATTCATTTCCTGGATGCTCTCCTCCGTGGTCATATATTTTTTTGCAAGGTCCCACAGGTCGTCGCCGTTCTTGACAATATAGCCCACGATTCCCGGCCGTTTCTCCATTTCCTCCATGGATAAAGGCTCCGGCTCCACACCGGTGATCACCTGCATGAACACCGGCTTGCGCATAAAGGTGTCAAACGCCAGCACAGCCTTCACTTCCACGGCCTCGCTGCCCGCCAGGTTCACCGAGAGCTGCTCCACATGGTAGGCCAGATTATAGCGCGCATCCTTCGTGATGCCCGGGCATTCCAGCAGCCAGCTGAACGGCACCATGCCCTGCCAGCTTCCGAAGGGCATCTCATCGTCCGCCCGCAGATACAGGAAAGAGAGATGCAGGATCCCTTCGATCTGGATCCCTTCCTCGATCTGTTCCATGTGTTCCATCTGCACCGTACCTTCGCTGTGGCAAATCTGCAGTACATCGTCCTTGAGCTCCGGCAGGGAAAGCCGCTCTGATACCTTGCATTTGGAATGGTTCTGGATCAGAAGCTCTTCGTAGACCGCCTCCCGGGTGTCGAACCGGCAGTTCTGCTCCAGGGAATACAGGTCCTCCAAAAGCTCTAATTCCTCTTCCTGGTAAATATTCATCCGCAGGACCAGTGTTCCCTCAATTCCCAGAATCCGCATCTCCCCGTCCTCATCCAGGCGGACATCCATCAATGTATCGTCCAGTGAATTCTGCACGTGGTAGTACATTTCCTCGGTCACTCCGGTACATTCGATCCGCCCTTCATACGGAACGCTGGCCTCCAGCCAGTCTGTTTTTCCTTCATCGGAAAGGTACATGCAGAATACCAGCAGTTCCCCGCTCAGCCGCAGTTCATCCTGGCCCATGCGGATCTCCAGCTTCCGGCTGCTGATATTGCTGAGCAGGACCTGGCCCACACTCTCCTTGGTGCCCGGCAGGGTGATCTCCTCTTTGATACGGTATGTATCCTTTTTCGTGGTATGGAGCTCCAGCAGGTTGACCCGGCGTTTTTTCCTGTACACCTGGATCGGCGCCTCTACGTCAATGACCGTGGCCTCATCCTCCAGCTTCTCCCTGCCGATCTCCATTTCCACCATAGCGCGGATGCTCAGCTTCCTGGAATGTACCAGGGTGGAGGTAAATTCCACCCGGATATTCTGGATGAAATACTCCGTCATCTCCCCGCTGTCCATGTAGACCATCTCCTCAAAGGGAAGTTTCCCTTCCAGCGCCGCAGGCCGCGTCTCTGCTGAGTCCGTCATATATAAGATCTGATAATACAGCTTTCCGGAGATCCGCAGATAGTTCTCGGTGAGCCGGATCTCCTCCACCTTCGCCGACGCGGTCCCCTGGATGATCTGCTTCACATCGTCCTTTGTATCCGGAACATTTAAGTCCTCGTCCAGGTAGAACTGGTCAAAGGTTCGTTTGCCCTCCTGCGTATAATGTACCTGTTTCTGAATCAATTCCATATTGCTTCCCCTCCGCCTTTCGTTATTGTCTTGTTTTCGATTGTTTTCGGATATCCGCCTTTTTGCGCCTCCCGTCCTTTCCGATCAGCTGTCAAATACCACGGTCTTATCAATCGCGTCCAGCATCACGACCACATAAGGAAATGTCGTGACCTCCTTTGTCTCTTCTCCTTTTTCCGGCCCCAGCAGGTTGGTATGGAAGTAAATGGCGTTAGAGGTTTCGTAAAGTCCCTCCACCTCCACGCTATAGCCTGTTTTCAGCTGCGCGCCGTATCCCTCCGCAATATAGAGCCTCCCCTGGTCGGTATAAGTCAGCCTGAACGGCAGATCCTGATGCTGCAGGATCTGCTCCTGAAATTCCTCCGGCACATCCTCCTTACTCATCACGGTAAACTCCAGATCCCGCAGCTTTTCTGTTTTCTGCGGCCTCGACACGCAGCCTGTGAGCATGAAAATCAATAAGAAGCCTGCCGCCAGGCAGCCCAGGAGGATCCCCCGCTTATGCTCCATAATACAGCCCCCGCATCTATTCTCTCTATAAGCATATTGGCAAAAGCTTCTGTTTATTCTCCATCTTATGAAAATTCGTTACAATTCCATTGTCTGCACCTGCAGTTTTTGTTATAATATAGAAGTGAAAAAATCTGAATATGAAAGAGGTTATGCCTATGATCCGTTTTATCTGTCTTGCCGTATTTCTAATCTTATTCCTGATCCTTTCCATTCCTGTCTTTTTTCTCGAATGGCTGATCGGAAAGTTTGACCGTGAAAAGCGGGACTACAGTTCCCTGCGTATTGTCCAGTGGGGCTTTAAGGTCATTCTGTGGATCACCGGAGTTCAAGCCACGGTCATTGGGGAGGAGAATATCCCGGATGAGCCGGTTCTGTTCGTAGCCAACCACCGCAGCTTTTTCGACATCCTGCTGACCTATTCCCGATGTCGGCGGCTGACCGGCTATGTGGCGAAGAAGGAGATGGAAAAGATCCCGCTGCTCTCCACATGGATGCGTTTTGTATACTGCCTGTTCCTGGACAGGGAAAATCCGCGGGAAGGCTTAAAGACGATCCTGCAGGCCATAGAGCAGATCCAGAACGGTATCTCCATCTGTATCTTTCCGGAAGGGACGCGCAACAGCGGGGAGGAACTGAGCATGCTGCCTTTCAAGGACGGCGCGTTTAAGATCGCCACCAGGACCAACTGCGCCATCGTGCCCATTTCCATGAACAACACCAGCGCCATCTTCGAGAACCAGCTTCCGAAGATCAAGAAGGCGCATGTGGTGATCGAGTACGGAAAGCCCATCTATCCGAATGATCTGGAAAAGGACCAGAAACGGCATATCGGGCCGTATGTACAGGAGATCATCCAGTCCACGATCCGTAAAAACGCGGAACTGGTATAAAAGCGGCCCCCTGTGGTATGACAGGCCGTGCGTGCTTCAGCGCGCCGCAAAAGTTTTTGTCAATCCGAAAAAAGGAGATTATGTATGAGAACACAAAATCTGACCCTGCTCACCGATCTGTATGAGCTGACCATGATGCAGGGCTATTATGAGACACAGGAAAATGAAACCGTTGTATTCGACGTATTTTTCCGGGAAAACCCGGACAAAGGCGGTTATTCCGTCATGGCAGGCTTAGAGCAGGTCATAGAATATATCAAGAACCTGAATTTTTCTTATGATGATGTGGATTATTTCCGGAAGCTGGGGATTTTCAGCGAGGATTTTCTGCAGTACTTAAGCGGCTTTCATTTCAGCGGGAGCATCTATGCCATTCCCGAGGGTACGGTCATTTTCCCGAAGGAACCGCTGCTCAAGGTCATCGCGCCGATCATGGAGGCCCAGCTTGTGGAGACGGCGATCCTCAATATCATCAACCACCAGAGCCTGATCGCCACCAAGGCTTCCCGGGTCGTTTACGCGGCGCAGGGGGACGGCATCATGGAATTCGGGCTACGCAGGGCCCAGGGGCCGGATGCCGGACTGTACGGCGCAAGGGCGGCTGTCATCGGCGGCTGTGTGGGCACCTCCAACGTGCTGGCCGGGCAGATGTTCGACGTTCCGATCATGGGGACACACGCCCATAGCTGGATCATGAGCTTCAAGGATGAATACACGGCATTCAAGGAATACGCAAAATTGTACCCGGATGCCTGCACTCTGCTGGTAGATACCTACGACACGCTGAAATCCGGCGTTCCCAATGCCATCCGGGTATTCCGGGAGATGCGGGAGCAGGGAATCCATCCCAAGTCTTACGGCATCCGCCTGGACAGCGGCGACCTGGCTTATCTGTCCAAGCAGGCCCGTAAGATGCTGGATGACGCAGGATTTCCCGATGCGGTCATCGCGGCTTCTAACGACCTGGATGAGATGTTGATCCATGACCTGAAGATGCAGGGAGCGAAGATTACCTCCTGGGGTGTTGGGACCAATCTGATCACCTCCAAGGGCTGTCCCTCCTTCGGCGGTGTATACAAGCTGGCGGCCATCCAGGGGGCGGACGGGGAATTTGCCCCCAAGATCAAAATTTCCGAAAATACGGAAAAGATCACCAATCCAGGCAACAAAACTATTTTCCGTGTATATGATAAAGAGACCGGAAAGATCCGCGCGGATCTGATCTGTTTTGCTGACGAGACCTTTGACACGGATCAGGACCTGCTGCTCTTTGACCCCAACGCGACCTGGAAAAAGACCCGTCTGCCGGGCGGAAGCTATCGGATGACAGAGATCTTAAAGCCTATCTTCATCAACGGCGAGTGCGTATACCAGTCGCCCTCCGTCATGGAGATCGCGGCGTACTGCCGTCAGGAGAAGGAAACGCTGTGGGATGAGACGAAGCGTCTGTTCTTCCCCCACCGGGTATATGTGGACCTGTCGCAGAAATTATACGACACGAAGGAAAAGCTGTTGAATGAGATGAGTAAATAACATATGACCAGACGTGCCGCACGAAACATGCGGCACATGAACTGTTTATCAATCAAAGAGAGGTATCATTTATGAAAATTATTGTACTGGCCGGCGGCTTATGCCCCGAGCGTGATGTTTCCCTTGTATCAGGCGCGGGGATCTGCCGCACACTACTGGAGAAGGGCCACGATGCATTTCTTCTGGATGTGTTCATGGGACTCCCCTATGAAAAGGATCGTCTGGAGGAGGTGTTCACCCTCCCGGATCATGGCCTGCATATCGCGGACCGAATCCGCACCGAAGCCCCGGACCTGACGGCTGTCAGGGCTTCCCGCCCGGATCAGTCGGCCTCCTTTTTAGGCCCCAACGTGATCGAACTGTGCCGCATGGCGGACATGACGTTCTTAGGGCTCCACGGCGGCGAGGGAGAAAACGGAAAACTGCAGGCCACCTTTGACCTGCTGGGCATCCGGTATACCGGGCCGGATTCTCTGGGATGCGCGATCGCCATGGATAAGGGGATCACGAAACACATTTTCCAGGAGACCGGGGTCAGTACCCCGAAGGGCGTCTGCATCCATAAGAATAAGAACAAGAAGGCACTTCCGGACCTAGGGCTGTCCCTCCCCGTGGTCGTCAAGCCCTGCTCCGGCGGTTCCAGCATCGGCGTCTATATCACCCATACCCAAGAGGAATACGACCATGCCCTGGCGGCTTCCTTTGAGATGGAGGACGAGGTGGTCATTGAGGAATACATCAAAGGGCGGGAATTTGCCTGCGGGATCCTGGACGGAAAGGCGCTGCCGCCGATCGAGATCATTCCGAAGACGGGGTTTTTCGACTATGCCAATAAGTACCAGGCCGGCGCGACCGAGGAGATCTGCCCTGCCGATCTCAGTGATGAGATCACCCGTCGCATGCAGGCGCTGGCCGTACGCGCCTTCCATGTCCTGAAGCTGAATGTCTACAGCCGTGCGGATTTTCTGCTGGATGAGGAGGGAAGGCTATACTGTCTGGAGGTCAACACCCTGCCAGGCATGACCGAGGCAAGCCTCCTGCCCAAGGAAGCCAAAGCCGCGGGCATGGAGTACGGCGACCTGTGTGAATGGATCATCAAAAAATCCATGGAAGAGCGGTACGCGGGGGAAAGGACGGGCACCCTATGAAGCATATGACGTTGACCGAGATTGCAAAAGCCTGCGGAGGAGTCCTTCACGGGGGCGGCAGTTCTGCCGCAAAGGAGGTTTCCTCTGTCACCATCGACAGCCGGAAGGTACAGAAAGACAGCCTGTTCATTGCCATCAAGGGGGCCCGGGTGGACGGGCATGACCTGATCCCTCAGACCATCGAAGCCGGAGCCTTATGCGCCCTTTCGGAAAGGGATCTGGGTGACGTGTCTTTTCCATATATCCGCGTGGAATCCTGCCGCCAGGCGCTGAAAGACCTGGCGGAGCACTACCGCCGTTCCCTGGACATCCGGGTGGTGGGCATCTCCGGCAGTGTGGGAAAGACCAGTACAAAGGAAATGATCGCTTCCGTGCTGTCGCAGAAGTACTGTGTGCTGAAAACGGAAGGGAACTTTAACAATGAGGTAGGCCTGCCGCTGACCGTATTCAATCTGCGGGAGGAGCACGAAGTCGCGGTCTTGGAAATGGGAATCAGCGATTTTGGGGAGATGACGCGTCTTGCCAGGATCGCAAGGCCGGATATCTGCGTCATTACCAATATCGGCTGCGCGCATCTGGAACAGCTGAAAGACAGGGACGGCATCCTAAAAGCCAAGACAGAGATGCTTGCCTTCATGAACCCGGAGGGACACATTGTATTCAACGGGGATGACGACAAGCTGGGTACAATTATCCCGGAAAACGGACTGTCCCCGGTTTATTTCGGCCTGGGTGAGTACTGCCGCTTCCGGGCGGAGCATGTGACGGACCGGGGGCTGCGGGGAACCGACGCGGAATTTATCACGCCGGATTCCCGTTTTACGGCCCATATCTCCATCCCTGGAAGCCATATGGTGCATAACGCCATGGCGGGCACTGCGGTGGGACGCATCCTGGGACTGACGGATGAGGAGATCCGAGTCGGAATCGAAGCCCTGGTTCCCCTTGCGGGACGCAACCATCTGATCGAGACTGAACACTTCACCATCATCGACGACTGTTATAACGCCAATCCCGCGTCCATGAAGGCATCCCTGGACGTACTGGCGAAGGCAGATACCAGGACCGTCGCAGTCCTGGGGGACATGGGGGAGCTGGGTGAGAATTGGAAGTCCCTTCACCAGGAGGTCGGCCGGTATGCCGCAGAGCTTGGAATCCATGTCCTGGTCTGTATCGGGGAAATGGCGGAAGAGATTGCGGAGGGTGCCCGGACCGTCGGCAAGGCGCAGGCGTCCGTCGGCAAAGATTTTGTATCGGAATCTACCGCAGCTTCCGATACCGGGAGCACTGCCGTCTTTCATTATCAGTCAAAGGCTGATTTTCTTGCAGACGCAGGCGCCTTACTAAAGGCCGGGGATTCCATACTAGTCAAGGCTTCCCATATGATGGAATTTCCGGAGATTGTAGAGTTTCTGGAGAAAAATTGAACGATCATCTGAGCCGCCTTTTTTGTGACGGGCGATCTGATCCTCATATTATAGTAAAAACAGCCTTCAGCAGTTTTTTCTGCTTCGGCTGTTTTTCTGTTACTTTATTTTACGGCTGGCTTTTTTTGCTTTTGCGGAAGCTGGGCCAGTATGATCGCGGTAAATACCAAGACACACCCCAGCAGTTCCTTCAGAGAGAGACGCTCGTTCAGGACCAGCCATCCGGTCAGCACCGCAAAGACAGATTCCAGGCTCATCAGCAGGGAGGCTACGGTGGGATTCAGATGCTTCTGCGTCACGATCTGCAGAGTATACGCCACCCCGCTGGAAAGGACTCCCGCATAGGCCAGCGGCTGCCATGCCCGAATAATCTGAGAGATCTCCGGATGCTCCCACACCAGCATGGGAACTGCGCTGATACATCCGCAGACAAAAAACTGGATACAGGAAAGCCGGATGCCGTCCACCCTAGGCGAGAAATAGTCTACAGCCAGGATATGCAGGGAAAAGACTAGCGCGCACAGAAGCACCATGAAGTCTCCATAGGAAATGGAGAAGCCTTCCTTGATGCAGAGCAGGTACATCCCCGCCACTGCCAGAGCCACGCCGAGCCAGGTCTTGTTCCCCACCTTTTTGCCGAGGATCAGCCCCAGAAGCGGCACGATCAGGATATAAAGCGCAGTAATAAATCCTGCTTTTCCTGCGGTTGTATACTTGATACCGATCTGCTGCAGAGAGGTGGACAAGGTCAGGATTACACCGCAGCATAAGCCGCCGGAGAGCAGTACTTTCTTGTTCTGTTCCCTTGTCCCTTCTTCCGTCTTCTGCCCATCGTGTTCTGCTGTCTCCTTTTTCTGCCGGTCCATGAACCAGATCACGGGAAGCAGCACCAGGCTTCCCATGAAGCTTCGCACACAGTTAAAGGAAAAGGGGCCCAGGTAGTCCATTCCCACACTCTGAGCAACAAATGCGCTTCCCCAGATCAGAGCTGCCAGCATCAGCAGAAAATTATATTTCAAGTTATGATTCATCTTACATTTCCTCCCAAATCCGGGCATGCCGGATGATCGTATTTTTTGTTTTCGCTCACCGGTTAACCAGCGGCCTGTAGATCAGGAATATTTTCTCAGTTCTCGATCAGCTTTTTCCGCTTCCAGTTCCCCGTCCGATACCACAGGAATGAGATCGCAAAGTTTACAAACCATCCCAACGGCACCGCATACCAGACAAACTGAATCCCGAACAGAGGGGAACAGAGCTGTGCCACCGACACCCGCAGCCCCAGGTTGACCAGGTTTGCGATCATGTATACCTTCACATCCCCGGCTCCACGTAAAATCCCATCCGTTATCGCTTTAAAACCAAGGAAGCAGAAAAACCATCCGGTAAACCTCAGATATGCCGTCCCGGTTGAAAATGCGACCGGAGATTCCGCTGCCTTTACAAACATGGAAACGATCGGGCCGTAAAACAGCTGTGAGAGCAGGATGATCCCCGCGCCGAAGCCAATTACGATCTGAAATGCCGCGCGGTAGCCTTCCTCCACCCGGTCCTGATTCCCCGCGCCCAGGTTCTGTGCGGTAAAGGTGGACATGGCATTCCCGGTCGCGATCATGGGCACCACACACACCGATTCCAGACGCATTCCGGCTGAATACCCAGCTACTGCTGAAGATCCGAACTGGTTCACCGCGGACTGGGTCAGCAGCATTCCAATGCTGACGATAGACTGCTGTATGATGGAAGGAACCGCAATCCGAACCCCGCTGGAAAACATGGCGGAGTCAAACTTTTCCACCTTGCCTTCCGTCTCATATTGCTTTAGAAGCCGCATCAGGATACCGAAGGAGATCACGGAAGAGATGCCCTGCGCAATCACGGTCGCAATGGCGACTCCCGCCACCCCCAGCTTCAGTACCGCCACCATCCACAGATCCAGCACTACATTTAAGATCGAGGAAAAGATCAAAAGCATCAGCGGGATCTGAGACTTTCCCAGGGCGTTGAAGTTTGCGGATAGTATATTGTACATAAACATGAACGGCAGCCCCGCAAAATAGATCTGCAGATACAGAACCGCGTCTCCAAATATATTTTCCGGAGTCTTCAAGGCATGCAGGATCGCCGGATTCACGAAAAAGCCCAGCAATGCCATCAGCACACTGAAAATGCCGAACGCAATCAGAAACGTGTAGATCGATGTCTTCATCTCCCGATATTTTTTTGCCCCCAGATATTGGCTTGCAAGGACCGAAGCACCCATTCCGCTGCCGATCGCCACCATGATGAACACTGTCGTAAAGGAATACGACGCCCCTACGGCCGCCAGCGCGTCCTCCCCCACAAGATTTCCGACGATCACAGAGTCCGCCATGTTATAGAACTGCTGAAACAGATTTCCAATGATCATCGGCAGCGCAAAAAGCAGCATGGAGCGCCCCGGCTTCCCATTGATCAAATCCAGCTTCATCTGATCTTCCCCTTTCCTGATTCATTTTTATATATCCAGCCCATTATATAATTTTTTTATCAACGTGTAAATTGTTTTTTATTGTTTTCTGCAAAACTGTCTCTTTGACAGATTTTCTATATCTTCTGGTGTATTGATAAGAAGTTTTATCTGAGCATAGGCTTGTTGGTTCACTGATTTTTCCGTATAAAAAGGGAATGTCCGCGCCGAAGCATTAGACATTCCCTTATGTACCTTATCATTATACTGCCGCTTATACGGCTATACGGAAAAGCAGCTCATGCTCTACAGTGTATCTTCCCGGCGTACATATCCCGGTTTTTCAGGCGGCGCAATCACTTCTTTTGCACGTATGATCTTGGCACGCTTATCCACAACCTGGTTCTCAATGTGAGCGTTTTCTCCGATTAGCGCCCCCGGAAGGATCACGCTGTTTTTCACAACCGCTCCCTTCTTGATCACGCATCCGCGTCCGATCACGGAATTTTCCACGGTTCCTTCGATCAGGCATCCGTTGGAGACAACCGAATACTTCACGCTGCTGTCCTCAAAGTACTGTGTCGGGCTGGAATCGTTGGTGCGCGTGTAGATCGGCCAGTCCTCGTCAAACAGGCTGGCTGCCGTCTTGCCGTCGATCAGGGACAGGTTTGCGTCATAGTAGCTCTTGAAATCTGTGATCGTCGCAAAGTATCCGCGATGCGCAACTCCCCGGATGTCCAGCTCTTCGCATTCCTTGTTTACAATCTGCGCCAGCGTATACATGGAGGAAATCTTTCTTGCCTTTTTAATCAGCTCTACAAACAGGTCCTTCTTCATCACATAGGTATCCATGGAAATGTTCCTGTTCTTTGCGGTTCCCCGGTTCTTCTCGATAGACAGCACGCCCTTCTGCTTGTTCAGGTTCAGCAAGTCGCAGTTCAGATACATCTCCTTCGCATTGTCTACGGAATGATACAGCATCGTAATGTCTGCTTCGGATTCGATATGTGTCTGAAGCAGGGTATCAAAATTCTGTGTGAACACCATAAAGTTCGGCGTGATAATCACATACTGCTCATGCATTCTCTCAATGCAGTCAATGTTCTCATAAAATGCCGCAATATCCGTATTGTAGATGTCATTCTCAGAACTGTTCTGTGAAAACAATACCTGCAGCTTGCCCCGCTTGGAATTAATGCTGTAATGACGTCCTGTTCCAAGATGGTCGATCAGAGAGCGCGGTTTTCTCCTGACAAAAACCTTGATCTGCTCAATATCGCTGTTACTGAAATTGGAAATCGGGAAATCAATCACACGATATCTTCCCAGGAAAGAGAACGCCCCGATCGTACGGTGGCTCTCAAGTCCCTCAACCCATATATGATTACCGGATGTATTCACAATACCAAATGCTTTAGCCATATTATTCAACCCCCTTTACACGCTTCGCAACCAGCTCGATATGTTCGCTGTCCGCGCTTCCCACGACAGCCTCTTTTCCAATCTTCACTCCGTCCGCAACCAGGGCGCGGGTAACCACTGCGCCTTCTTCCACTGATACGCCCGGCATGAGTACGCTGTCGATGATCTTTGCTCCGGCGCCTACTTTCGCGCCGGTAAACAATACGGAATTCTTCACTTCACCCTCGATCACACAGCCCTGTGTGATAAAGGCGCGCTTGATGTCCGCTTCTGCTCCTACATAATGAGGCAGGGTTGTAACATCTTCTGTATAAATTTTCCAGGTAGGGTCACTTAAGTCGAGTTCATTCTTTTTATCCAGAAGATCCATATTGGCTTCCCAAAGGGAATCAATGGTTCCTACGTCCTTCCAATAGCCCTTGAACTTGTACGCAAGCAGTCTCTTGCCGTCGTTCAAAAGCGTGGGGATGATGTCCTTGCCGAAATCGTGGTTCGAATCCGGGTTCTTCATATCCGCGACCAGCAGCTTGCGGAGCTGCTTCCAGTCAAAGATATAGATACCCATGGAAGCAAGATTGCTCTTCGGCTTCTCCGGCTTCTCTTCAAATTCGTAGATCACGCCGTCTTCATTGGCGTTCATGATACCGAACCGGCTTGCTTCGCGCATGGGAACTTCGATCACGGCGATGGTGGCATCTGCCTTGTTTTCCTTATGGTAATCCAGCATCTTGGAATAATTCATCTTGTAGATATGGTCTCCGGAAAGTACAAGGAGGTATTCCGGATTATATGTATCTATAAAATCAATATTCTGTGAGATCGCATCCGCAGTTCCGCGGTATACGTCCAGATTCGCGTCAGCCTTCTCACGCGGCGGCAGAACATAAACCCCGCTGCCCTTCGCGTCCAGCCCCCAGCGGCGGCCCATGGACACGTAGCTGTTCAGCAATACCGACTCATACTGGGTCAATACTCCGACAACGTCAATCCCGCTGTTTGCGCAATTGCTCAGCGGAAAATCCACGATACGGTATTTTCCGCCGTATGAAACGGCAGGCTTGGCAACTTTATTGGTCAGATCGTGCAGCCGCGACCCTCGGCCGCCGGCTAAAATCATTGCTACCATATTATTTTGCTTCATAGTGAACCCTCTCTTTCATAGATAAATAGTAACTGCTTTCTATTATACAATCAATTCGACATTTTTTCTACAATTTCATGCAAAAAACACCTTAAAATATAGAAAATTTTGGTTCTTCTGCTTGCAGGATGCTAAAGGCACTGATATTCTTTATTACAGACAGCCGTTTTTTTCATGAATTTGTAAAATATATCTGTAAACACTATACTATTGCCCCCCAATTTTATTGGATCTTATCAATCAGATACTTTTATGAGAAAAGGAGATTTTTATTATGATCAGAAATTTCAGAATGTCCCCTTCTTTTCCGTACCGCATTCAAACCTTTTTCCGGATCTGCGGTATGCTGATGCTTTTTTCCGAGATCTGGAAGCAGGCCTGCCTGACTTTTTTTCTGAATCATGGCTCCTATGACTGGAGATATTTTCCGTTCCAGCTCTGCAGTGTTCCCATGTATGTTCTGCTGGTTCTTCCGTATGCGAAAAGCCCCTTTTTGCGCCGTACCTTGCTGACCTTCCTCATGACCTTCGGATTGCTGGGAGGGATCGCCGTCTTTGCGGATACCAGCGGGCTCCATTACCCGATCCCCGCACTGACATTTCATTCTTACGCATGGCATGTGCTTCTGATCTGGATCGGGATCCTGGCTGCTTTCGCTTATGAATTGGAAGGATACGCCTCCCTTTCGAATGTTGATCGGAAGGAGCCGTCTGTTCCTCCATACCCGCAGGATTTTAAACGCGCCGCCCTTTTCTATCTGGCCTGCTGCGCCGTTGCAGCCGGGATCAACCACATTTGCGGCCGCTTCGGAATCATCAACATGTTTTATATCAATCCGGCATACCGAATGGAACAGATCATATTTTATGATCTGGTTCCTCTGCTCGGCAACCTTACCGTGATCTTTCTCTACATCGGCATGACCATCCTGGGAGCCGGACTTCTGTTTCTTCTGTGGAAGCTGCTCCTGCCCCGGTATGCTGCTATATGCCGCTCTCATCCTTCCGGAACAGGTCGTCCCGTGTGATATTGTTGAGCCACTTTCCGCCGCGGTAATGCCGGAGTACCCATGGCCATTTTACAAATTCATCGGTACACAGCAGAAAATAAACCCACATCACAGGGAGCTTGAACACAAACGCCGCCAGGAATCCGAGCGGAACCCCATAGCACCACATGACGATCGTATCACAGATAAATCCGAACCGGCTGTCGCCCCCTGCCCGAAAGGCCCCCGCGATCAGCGTGGTATTGACCGCCACTCCCATGATGTAATATGTATTGATCCACAGCATGCATTTCAGATAATGCATGGCCTGCGGGCTTAAGGAGGAGGATGCGTATGTCAGTACGATCGGCATTGCCGCAACCACGATCAGCCCTCCGATGGCTCCGGAGATCACCGTCAGCTTCATCAGCTTCTTCGCGCCGTCCCGCGCTTCTTCGATCTTATTTTCCCCGATTACATTTCCAAGCAGGATCCCCCCTGCATTTGCCATTCCAAAGCAAAGTATGGTTCCGAAATTGCGGACCACAACGACAAAGGAATTGGCGGCCACCGCATCCGTCCCCATATGTCCCATGACCACCGAGTACATGGCAAACGCAACGCTCCATACAATGTCATTTCCCAGCGCAGGCAGGGACAGTCTCACAAAATCCTGGAACAGCGGCCTGTTGCTCACAAACAGATATCTGAGGTTCAGCTTAATGGTACTTTTGAAGTAGGATACCGCAAAGCAGGCGACCAGCTCCACCAGTCTGGAGATAGACGTGGCAAGTCCCACTCCTGCCGCTCCAAGCCTGGGAGCGCCGAGCAGTCCGAAGATAAAGACTGCATTCAGGATGATATTGAGTGAAAACGCCAGGATATTGAGCGCCGTACTGATCACGACCTGCTCCACACTGCGCAGGATTGCAAGATATACCTCCGCAATACCGCAGCAAAGATAGCTGATGCTCATGAAACGCAGGTAGGAGGCCCCCACCGCGATCAGCTCCGCGTCATTGGTAAACAGCTTCATCATCATCTCCGGAATGAAAAGCGCGATTCCGCAGAACAGCATGGATATCGCCAGTGAAAAGCGCAGAGCGATCCCCTCTACAACCTGGATTGCTTCCAGATTCCCCTTGCCGTAGTACTGCGCGCACAATATGGTAGCTCCTGTACCCAGCCCGTAAAATACCATAAAGAGGATATTGGCGTACTGGGATGCCAGTGATACGGCGGATATGGCTGACTGGCCCACATAATTCAGCATGATCACATCTGCCGAGCTGACGGCGGAACTCAGAAGGTTCTGGATAATGATCGGCAGCACCAGCTTAAAGATCCGTCCGTAAAAGGTTCTTTTTTCCGTTATGTTGTTCTGCAGCATTTTTTATCTCCTGTCCTGTATATCAATTTTTCCATCTGTACCGTACAAATGAAAATTTTTTCTTATATTTCCAAATCTTTCCTAAGTATAACTGATTATATGTACCTGTACAAGACCATCCTCATTGATTTTTGATCACAACTCTACGCAGCATCCACAGGCAGAGCAGATTTGGCAGAGCCATAAACGAATTGAACAGGTCGGACAGCGTCCATACAAGGTCCAGCGACAGGACCGCCCCCAGGTATACGGCTAAAATATACAGCACATGATACTGCCTCAATCCTTTTTCTCCCCACAAATATCTGACTGCACATTCCCCGTAAAAATTCCAGCCGATGATCGTAGCAAACGCAAATAATACCAGTGCCGCCGAAAGCACCAGGCTGCCGTCCACGGAAAGACTGCCCGGTATCCGAAGGGCCGAAAAGACATCCCGGAACACACCGTCTAACTGAGAAAACGCAAGGAAGCAGAGCTGGTCGGGCGAGGCCGTCTTAAAAATCTCTGGACTCTTCAGCATACTGCTGACTACCGCTATCCCTGTGATCGCACACATGACTACCGTATCCCAGAACGTTCCGGTCATAGATACCAGCCCCTGCTGCCTGGGGGAATCGGTCCGGGCAGCAGCCGCGGCCATTGGGATCGATCCCAGTCCTGCCTCATTGGTAAACAGCCCCCGGGAGATCCCGGCCCGTATCCCGGTCATGACCGCCGTTCCTGCCGCCCCGCCGATGACCGAACGGGAGGAGAACGCAGATTGAAGTATGGCCAGCAGCGTCTCCGGCAGGACTCCCCGGTTCAACCAGATCAGAAGAAAGCAGCCTCCCAGATAAAAGATGCTCATAAAGGGAACAAGCCATGTACAGATCTTAGCGATCTGCCCTGCCCCGCCCACGATCACAATCCCTGTAAGAGCCGCTGCCGCAAGACCGATCAGCTGCGGCGAAACTGCTTTCTGCTCCAGGACCGCGGCCGCAATGGAATGGGACTGCACGCTGCTTCCCATCCCCAGCGATACCAGGATCACCGAAAATGCAAACAATACCGCAGCGCTTTTCTGATGCAGCACATGTTCCATCACATACATAGGACCACCCCGAAATGTACCGTCCTCTTGTTTCATGCGGAAACGTACGGAAAGATAGCATTCGGCGTAGCAAGTCGCAATGCCCAGTACGCCGGTGATCCAGCACCAGAAAACAGCTCCCGGGCCTCCGATGGCAACTGCCGTGGATATCCCGACAATATTTCCCGTTCCGATGGTGGCCGCAAGAGATGTGGCAAGCGCAGAAAAGGGCGATACATTCCCTTCCCGTCCTGCCTTTTCCCCTTTTCGGCTGCCGGCCTCCTCCCGGTCGGAAATGCTGAGCCGGATCCCCTGGGGAATCTTTCTCTGGATCACATGCAGGCGTACCGTAAAATAAATATGCGTGCCCAGCAGGATCACAAGCATGGGCAGGCTCCACAGAAACTTCTGCAGAGACTGGATAATATCAATGATGCAGGACATGAACGAACCTTCCGTGGGGCCTATTGCTTCTATGTATATGAGTCCTGCCGGCCGGATATGAATGCCAGTTTTTCCAGAAGGATATTCACGTCAATGGGCTTCGAAAGGAAATCATTCATTCCGCTTTCCATTGCCCTGTCCCGGTCTTCCTTGAATGTATTGGCGGTGCAGGCGAAGATCGGAATGGTTTTTGCATCCGGCCTGTCCAGCTTCCGTATTTCTTTTGATGCACCGCAGCCATCCATGACCGGCATCTGCATATCCATCAGTATGATGTCAAATTCCCCGGGCGCGGATTCCTTGAATTTTTGGACTGCTTCCTGTCCGTTCTCCGCATGCACGACCTGGAATTCCCTTTCTGTCAGGATTTCCAGCAGGATTTCCGAATTCAGCTCGTTATCCTCCGCCAGCAGGATTCGGATCGTTTTCCCACTGCCAGGTTTCTTTTTTGTCTCCGGGCAGACGCCGTTCTGTGACATTCGATTCCCGTAATCCGGCGCTGCTTCCGCAATTGCGGATGGAATGACTACGGTAAATGCGCTCCCCCGGCCAACCTTGCTTTCCACATGGATCTTCCCGCCCATAGACTCTACGATCAGGCGGCTTAGCGGCATGCCGAGACCGGTCCCCTTTACCCCCTGGGATGCAGGATTCTTTTCCTGGCTGAACAGTTCGAAAATCTTTTCCACAAATTCTTCGCTCATCCCGATCCCGGTGTCCTCACAGCGATACTGCATTTCCACACGGGTTTTGTCTATTCTTCTCTGACTTACCAACAGGGTGATCCGTCCTCCCGCGGGTGTAAATTTAGCCGCATTGCCGATGATATTCATCAACACCTGTTTGATCCGTGTTCCATCGGTTTCGATACAGGGAATGGAAATCTCTTTTTCAATCCTAAACTCCACGCCCCGGTTTACAATATTGTCATGCTGCATGGACCAGACGGCATCCAGCATGGTTTCCAGCATGACCGGTTCCATGGTCAGGTCCACTTTGCCGGCCTGGAGCTTGGATACGTCCAGAACGTCATTTACAAGAGAGAGCAGATAGCTCGCCGTGCCGTAGGATTTTTGAATCCAGTCCTTCACCTGTTCCTTCTGCTGCTCCTGCTCCACCTTGTCGATATTGAGCATCATCATATGGTTCAGTCCGATCAGGCCGTTGAGTGGGGTTCGTATCTCATGGCTCATATTGGATAAAAATTCGCTCTGCGCTTTTGCTTTTTCCGCCGCAATCCTCGAATTTTGATGGGATATCATCATGGCCGGCAATATCAGAAAAACGGACAGCATAATGAACACCGGCATGCTTGACGCCGTCTTATAGAGCTGCCAGATATAGACTCCCGCCGCAATACTGAAGCTTGTCACACTGAGGCCGAACAGGATCATACGTATCACTTTACTTTCTTTATTCATGACCTCCACCTTCTATTCCATATTTTCTGTCTCAGCAGAAACGCACCCCCGGCCATTGCAAAACACAGCATAAGCCATAGGACTGCCGGGCTTTTTTCCTGTTCTGTATCCTGGAGCCGCGTTCCTCTGGCGGGCGCCCGGTCCACATTTCTGAAGATCCTGGTGATCGGTTTCAAAACGCCCCCCGACAGTTGCTTTTCTTCCTCGATCCGGAATGTCACCTGCTCCTGTTCCTGGTTTCCCGCCAGATCCTCTGCCCGGACCAGGATCTGATAGTCTCCCGGCTCCTGAAACGACCGGGTAAAAATCTGGCAGTCCGCCTCCAGCTTCATTTTTTCGGAGTTTACCATGATTTCCTTCAGATATTCCCCTTTCCCGTCCACGGAAATGCTGACGGCGGCCATGTCCTCGTACGAACCGCCGTCCTCCACATCATAGACCCGGATCCTGGGCGGTGTATGGTCGATCAGGAACACCGCCTCCGCTGTAGATTCATTTCCTGCGGCATCCACAGCCCTGACCTGCAGCATCCTCACTCCTTCCTTTGTTATTTTTTTCCCTGTGGTGTAGAATGCTCCGTCCAGAAAAATGTCATAGGAATAGTCCGTCTCATCCTGTACCACCTCTTCTTTTCCGTAATTCCATTGAAAATACGGTACATATACCCCCTGCATCTGATCCACATAGCGGATCACCGGGTTGCTCTGATCCACAATGACCCGGCTGTCCTGCCTGCTCTCATGGCCCGCCCTGTCCTTTGCGGTCATCCGGATATCATACATCCCGTCCTCTTCCAGAGCAATGTCCCATTCGATGTCCTGAGCGCCGGAAAAAGGCTCCGGCTCTTTCTTCTTTTCCTCGACCAGTTCTTTCTTTTTATCAGAAGTGACTTTCCAGACCTTCATGCCGGCAGACGCAAGGTCGTTTTCTTCCCGGATCCGCATCTTGCCTTTTACAGGTTCTCCCGCGATCATGCGGTCATGAATGCCTTCACTCTGAATCACCGGAGCTGCCTTGTCGATATAAACCTGTGTGCTGTCCGATTGAAAATTGCCAGCCCAATCCAGCGCTTCAACAACCACCGGGATTCCTTTTCCGCCTTCTGACGGAATATCCACCGTAAATCCGTCCTCCATGGATGTAATCCCCGTTTGAGCTTCATTTTCCCGGTGAACCGCGATCTCACCTCCGGCATAGCATTTCAGACACTGGATTCCGGCACTCAAACCCGGATCAGTTACCTTTACGTTCACTCTCAGCGGGTTTGAACGCCAGGCATCCGGACTCCCCTCAATTTCAATCAGAATCTCGGGAGACTGGTTTTCACAGAGAAGCATTACCGACAGCTCCGGTTCCGATTGATTTCCGGCTTTATCCACAGCGTATGCCTCTATCTGTCCGCGAAACCCCGGATTCAACACAATGCTTCCGCTGTCTCCTGTCAGCACTCCTGATGTTCCGTCTCCTGTCTTATAGCAGATGGCTTCCATGCCGCTGCCCTCATCCGAGCTTTTCAATGTCAGCTCTACAGGCTCGTTTGTCAGGATGGAACCGTCTAGGATTGCCCTGTTGTATGAAAAATGAACCTTTTGAGGCTTCTTTGTGTCAATCCGAAAGCAGATTTCTTTTTCAAACACGATCTCCGGATCCGGATTTTCCGGATTTTTTCCTTCTGTTCCTTGTTCTCCGGACCCATTTTCGCCTGAACTGTGTTCTCCTGGCTCGTGTTTTCCTGTTCCGTCTTCTTCGCTTCCGCTTCCTTTCTTTCCATCTTCTTCGCTTCCGCTTCCTTCCGGTACATTTCCTTCGCTTCCGCTTCCCTCTGTTCCATCTCCTTCAGTTCTGGTTCCTTCCGATCCTTCTCCCCCGGTTCCGTTTTCTTCTGATCCTTCTCCCCCGGTTCCGTTTCCTTCCGATCCTTCTCCCCCGGTTCCGTTTCCTTCCGATCCTTCTCCTCCGGTTCCGCTTCCTTCCGATCCTTCTCCTCCGGTTTCGGTTCCTTCTGTTCCATCCTCGCCTATTTCTCCTTCATTGGGCTCATTGGGATATTTTTCCATCCATACGTGAAGGACGTTTTCTCCGTCCTCGAAAATATCTTCCGGCAGATATACGCTTTCTTCGTCCTGACCGTCCATCAGCTCCAGGCTTCCCGTCTTTTTAGCATGATCTGCCGACAAAAATTCATATTTTGTGACCGCGCCGGTCTGCCGATGTACGATACGGATTTCCGGGACTGATTTATAATAGTCCCGACCGCCTTCCGGCTCCTCATACCGGATCTCCGGCATGGTGAGATCCTCTCCTTTGCTCTTCTGTTCCCTGATTCCCTGGCCTGCATAGGCCGTAACCGCATATACCGAGAGCAGCACCGCAGTGCCCGTTCCCAGCAGATGCATTTTTATCCTCATCTGCAATACCTCCTTTTTTGTCGTAATCCGTCTGCGGAGCAGATACGATACCGAGCGGCAGATTTATCCGGCGCCGGTATAAATACAGCGGTTCTTGTTACGATCTGCATTGCCGTGAACCGCAGCCTGCAGCGCATTATTTCGCTTCGCTCTCCGGATCATGTACCTCCTTTGCCCTGAAATAATTTTCCAGGCTTCTCAGCTCCGGGTAAAAACCCTCCAGGATCTCGATCTCTTCCAGAAATTCTTCTTTTTTCATGGCTTCCATCCCTGCCAGAACATCCAGTGACTTTTCCGCCAGCTGCTTCGAATTGGGAATACGTGACAGCGCCTCCCTGGCTGTGGCAAGCGCAATGTCCCCGTTCTGCTCCAGCTCCAGCACGATCCGCCTGAGATATGCGGATTCCAGCAGCTCCTCCTGAATCTCTGATCCGCATAATTCCTGATAGGCATCCAAAGCCTGCTCCTTCAGATCTTCCCGGTCATACGCAGCAGCCAGGTAGCGGAACAGCTCTCTTTTCAGCGATTCTCCCTGTTCAATGATCTCCCGGTTGTCCGCTGTCGTATTCCGGAATACATATTCCTGCAGGGCGTCCACATTTTCTTCCAGTTCTTTCATTCCGTCCTGGGGATACTCCCGGCTTTCCTTTTCTTCTGTCCTCTGATTTTTGATTTCCTGTTTTACCGTTCCTTCCGTGTCATCTGCATCCTGTATCTCCCTTTTTGTTTCCGAAATTTCTTCCTCAAGCTCTTCCTGTGCCTCTAACAGCGTCTCGCCCCAGCTCTCTGTCTGTTCCAGAAACCTCCGGGCCTGTTCCTCTGATTTCCTTTTTTTGATATACCCCGGTAAAAATACCGCAAGTATCCCTGCCGCTGCTACGAACAGAAGCAGCCATTTTTTCCATTCCTTCTTCCATCCTCTTTTTCCTGGTTCCCGGCTGCGTACAGTCGGAAGATCTCTCTGGATCTGTTTTAAATCTTCATATTGCTTTTTCGAATTTTTACAAAGACATTTGTCAATGATCTTTTCTAACCGGTTTTCCTCCCGGCTTGTTAATGAAGGCTCAACGTGTACGTTAGCCAGTATGAATTGTATGGTCTTGGCATAACCATAAAGATCCAGGGAAATTTTTGTATTCTCCCTGATTTGAACGATCGGTTTTACAAAATGATCCCGCATGGCGCGCTTCTGCATGTTCCGCAGAACAAACTCATTGCTCTCCGCGTCCAGATCCAGCAGCAGCAGTTTTTCCTCCGCTGTTACCAGTACGCTGTAAGGGTTCATATAGCGGTAACCCTTATTGCTGAAGCATCTGTGGAACTGTTCGAGCTGATGGAGCAATTCCTTCATCCACTCAAACAAGAGCGCTTTTTCCATCTCTTTACTGTGCTTCAGCCTGTAGATCAGCAGTTCACCCTGCACATAATCCATTGCAGGCCGGCAGCGTCCTCCATGCTCTATAAACTTTAAAACGTCATAATGATTTACAATTGGTGCATCCACTCCTTTCTGCGATATCGGCAGTCACTTTTCACTGAAGATTGAAAATTCATTGAAAACTTGGAACCAGAACTGATCTTGATTAAATAGATAATCATATGATTTGGAATCAGAGTAATAGTATGATACTTTATTTTTGAAGAAATTGCAAGCACTTTTTATTTTTTCTTTACAAAACACAAAAAATACACTAAACTAGTAATTGTAGTTTTTGCAGAGCGGAGGATACTCTGCTGGTCTGATCATCCTTTGGCAGAAGTATGGTCAGCTTTATCAAATCATACGGAGGTACTATATCATGAAGGGAAATGTAATCGTCGGTCAGTCAGGCGGACCGACCGCCGCTATTAATTCAAGTCTCGCGGGCGTATACCGCACCGCTAAGGATCGCGGAGCCGGCAAGGTCTATGGTATGCTGCACGGGATCCAGGGACTGCTACAAGAAAGATATATAGATTTATCAGACTATATCACCACAGAATTGGATGCGGAGCTTTTGAAGAGAACGCCTGCTGCTTTTCTTGGTTCATGCCGTTATAAGCTGCCGGAGATCCACGAAGACAGAGATGTCTATGACAAGATTTTCGAGATCCTGGAAAAGCTGAATATTGAAGCATTTATCTATATCGGCGGCAATGACTCCATGGATACCATCAAGAAGTTATCTGATTATGCCATCATTACCGGATTCAAGACACGTTTCATCGGCTGTCCGAAGACCATCGACAACGACTTGGCTCTGACAGACCATACGCCGGGATACGGAAGCGCTGCCAAGTATATCGGCACATCTGTAAAGGAGATCATCCGCGACAGCTTCTGTCTGGAATACTCCAAGGGACTGGTTTCCATCATCGAGATCATGGGACGTAACGCAGGATGGCTGACCGGAGCCGCCGCACTTGCAAAGGGCGAGGATTGTTTCGGACCGGACCTGATCTATCTGCCGGAGGTTCCGTTTGATATCCAGAAGTTCGGCGACAAGGTCAGACAGATCCTGACCAAGAAGTCATCTGCTGTAATCGCGGTTTCCGAGGGAATCCGTCTGGACGACGGGCGCTATGTATGCGAGCTGGGACAGAGCATCGACTTCGTAGACGCATTCGGCCACAAGCAGCTGTCCGGTACCGCAAACTATCTGGCAAGCTATATTGCCGGAGATATCGGATGTAAGTCCCGTGCCATTGAGCTGAGCACTCTGCAGAGGTCTGCTTCCCACTGTGCTTCCCGTGTGGACATTCTGGAGGCATATCAGGTAGGCGGTGCCGCGGTGAAGGCAGCAGACGAGGGCGACAGCGGCAAGATGGTTGTCATCCAGCGTCTGTCCGATGATCCGTATCAGAGCGGAACCGAGGTGAAGGATGTTCATAAGATCGCCAATGACGAGAAGCTTGTTCCGAGAGAATGGATGAATGAAGACGCAGATTATGTAACCGATGAGTTCGTAAACTATGTACGTCCTCTGATCCAGGGCGATGTATCACCTGTCATGGTAGACGGAATCCCGAGACATCTGTTCCCGAATCCGATGACAGACGGAAAATAAATTTTCAAAAAAACTTGACAAAGCCGTTCCTATATTATATCCTGAATTTTGCAAGGGATTAAGCAAAAAATGCTCTGGACACCGCATAAATAGCGGCGTTCAGGGCATTTCTGAA
>QXWX01000056.1 GCA_009911175.1 Lachnospiraceae bacterium
GAGTTCGACAGTCGAATATGCGTTCCTGTTCAGACGTGCCGGCGAACTGTCCAAGAAGGTACACCTTACTGGATTTTTCTTTCTTTCCACGTTGTGTTTTCCTGAAAACAATGCTAAAATCATCTTATAGTCACACAAACAAGAAGGAGGACTACTCCATGGGCACGTATATAAACCCAAGAATCAGGCTGATAAGAAGTTGTAAAAAAGGAGCAGTGAACGATCATGGCAAAATATTTTAACACAGAAGGCCCATGTTATCCAAAAGAGCATTATATGGTCAATCTGGATCTGCGGATTCGGGAGATAAAAAAGCTTATCGACAGCAGGAAATATTTTTCCATTAACAGAGGGAGGCAGTACGGCAAGACTACTACGCTGGATATGCTGCAGGAAAAGCTCCGAAGCCAGTACTCCATATTTTACATCAGTTTCGAGGGCCTTGGGCAAGATGCTTTTCAAAATGAAAGTGGATTCTGCAGGTTATTTGCAGGGCTCTTATATGATACGATCGATTATGGAGAAATTGACGGCGTCGGAGAAGCCGCGGCGTCAGCGCTGAAAGACATGAGTAAAATGGATTCTCAGGCAGCGGACTTCCGGGCGCTGTCTAATCTGATCTCAATGATATGCAAAACCTCTGAAAAGCCTGTTGTCTTGATGATTGATGAGGTTGACCAGGCAGGAAGCCAGCCGATTTTTTTATCCTTTTTAGGAATGCTGCGCAGCAAGTATTTAAAAATGAGGCAGCGTCCTACCTTCGAATCCGTCATTTTAGCCGGAGTATATGACATACGGAATCTGAAATTAAAAATTCGTTCCGAGCAGGAACATCAGAAAAACAGTCCCTGGAATATTGCTGCGGAGTTTGATGTAAATATGGGATTTGATACTGGGCAGATTCGGGAGATGCTTCTCGAATATGAGTTGGACCACAGTACGGGAATGGATATTGAAGAAATGTCAGAGCTGCTTTATTCGTATACATCTGGTTACCCGTTTTTAGTATCCAGGCTCTGTAAGATCTTAGATGAAAAAATTCCTGGTATCCGCAAGATATCAGATGAAAAAGTACTTGAAAGCAGCAAAATACCAGATTATAAAATGGCGGACAGCAAGATATCCAGAAGTGTAGGAGCTTACAAAATGTCGTATCCCTGGACAAAAGAAGGATTTCTGGAGGCAATCAAAATCCTTTCTTTTGAAAAGAATCCATTGTTTGAATCGCTGGTCAATAAATTGTACGATTATCCGGAACTCAGCGAAATGATACGTTCCATACTTTTTACAGGAGACAGCATCCCATATAATTCAGGCAACCATGTCATTGACATTGCAACTATGTTTGGTTTTATCAAAAATGACCATGGTGCTATTGCTATTGCGAACAGGATTTTTGAAACACGTCTCTATGATCTGTTTCTGTCAGAAAAAGAAGTTAACAGTGGAATTTTCAAGGAGGGAAATATTGATAAAAACCAATTTGTACAAAATGGTATTCTAGACATGGATCATGTCCTGAAAAAATTTATGGAGCACTGGAATGACCTGTATCATTCTGCCGATGAAAAATTTATCGAAGAAAATGGGCGGAAATTTTTCCTTTTATATTTAAAACCAATCATAAACGGAACTGGAAACTATTATATCGAATCCCGGACCCGTAACAGCGGACGTACAGATATTATCGTGGATTACCGCGGACGACAATATATCATTGAAGTTAAGATCTGGCGTGGAAATGAGTATCATACACGGGGAGAAGTCCAGCTGGCAGATTATCTGGAGGCCTATCACGCAAAAAAGGGATATCTGCTCAGCTTTAACTTTAATAAGAATAAAAAAATAGGTGCAAAAGAAGTCGTATGCGGAGATAAGGTAATTCTGGAGGTTGTGGTATGAGAACAATTGCTGTATTAGGCACTTGAACGCAGGGCAGAAGTAGTGAATGAAAGAGGAGCGTGTGTTTCTGCGATCTGGAGCCCGATATCAGTAAAATAGTATTTCAGCGGCGCATTAATATAAACAGTTTATCCCAATATAGATCTCTTTGTATACTCATAACGGATGACTTCTGCGAAAGAAATACACATCATGATCTGTTTTTCTTTCGCAGGTAGTAGTTGATGTCCATTCTGCTTAATATATCTACCAACGCTTCCATGGGGCTTGTCCATTTCCCCAAAGGCTCTCCAACAGTTTCTTATCCCGCAGAGTATCCATACATTGCCAGAATCCGTGATGTTGAAATGCCATTAGCTGTCCGTCTTTTGCAAGATTTACCATGGGTTCCCTTTCGAAAAGTATATAATCTCCTTTGATATAATCCAGAATCCCTGGTTCCAGCATCATAAATCCTGCATTGATCCAGCCGCCGTCACCTTTGGCTTTTTCTCTAAAATCATATACGCTTCCAGTCGAGTTGTCCATATCCAGAACACCAAAACGTCCACCAGGTTGGATTGCTGTAATCGTTGCCAGCCTGTCATGGGTCTTATGAAATTTTGCCAGTGCATCTAAATCAACATTTGATATTCCATCACCATAAGTCATCATAAACGTGCCGTTGTCAAGATATCTTTTGATTTTCCGAATCCTTCCTCCTGTTTCGGTATAGGTCCCGGTATCCACCAAAGTAACCTTCCACGGTTCTGCGACATTGTTGTGGATAATCATCCTGTTATTATCAGAAAAATCAAATGTAACATCGCTGCTGTGGAGATAATAGTCTGCAAAATATTCTTTGATCACATATCCTTTGTACCCGCAGCATATAATAAATTCGTTGTATCCATAGGATGAATAATACTTCATAATGTGCCACAGAATCGGGGCATCCCCTATTTCAATCATAGGTTTTGGCTTTAGATGGCTTTCTTCACTAATTCTTGTGCCCAGTCCTCCGGCCAGTATTACAACCTTCATTTATACGGTTCTCCTTTACTTTTTAGAATGTAGTTAAATATATTTTTAACAGAACATATCAGCGTAGCCATTTTTGTTTTAAAGCATTTCTTCAATATCAGCTACTAACAGATCGGCTGTCAGATGGTACAGTTCCAACAGCTCCGAATAACGCGCTACCTTATGTACAAAAGTATCAGGAATCGAAAATTCTTTGAAGTTTTTCACGGAGACTCCATTTTCCAACAGTACTCGGGCAATTTCACCACCAATTCCGCCGCAGCTTTGATGCTCATCAAGTAAAAACACATTTCCGGTTCTGCCAGCCTGTATTACGGATTCTGCATCAAGAGGCTTTACAGTATGGATTCCATATACCCCAATATCATATCCTTTTTCATGCAGCTTTGCGGATGCGCACAATGCATCCTTGACATTATATCCCACAGCCAGGATGGTTCCGTCTTTGCCACTTTTATATATAACATTTTTCCCATTCTGATATTTGTGTTCCGGCAACTTTGAATCCGGAAGTTTAGGGAAACTGATGTAAAATGGTTTTTCAACACTGAAAGCATACTCCAGGGCAGATCTTAACTCTGCACCGTCGCTTGGAAATTCAACGGTCAGGTTCGGAAGGCTTCTCATAATGGCGCTTTCCTCAATCGCATGATGTGTGGAACCCATTTCCCCATAAGAAAGGCCCGTACCGATGCTTAACAGTACAACCGGAAGATTCTGATAACAGATGCTTACTTTAATCTGTTCAAATGCTCTGGAAGCCAGGAAGGAAGACATCGAATAAGCTACCGGTTTCATTCCGGCCATTGCCATACCTGCGGCCGTAAGGACCAGGTTCTGCTCTGCAATCCCCGTATTATAAAACCGTTCCGGAAATTCCTTTTCAAACGGTTCCACAACGGAAAATCCCACTTCAGCCATCAGCAATGCGATTTTGTCGTCTATTCTTGCACAATCTATCATTGTATTCAAAAAACTGTTTCTCATTGCCCCAGGCCTCCCTCCAGCTCCTCCAGAGCTTTTATGTAATGTTCCTTTTCCGGCCACTTATAATGCCACAATACCTTGTCCTCAAAAATGGAGCAGCCTTTTCCTTTGATAGTATTGGCAATGATGGCTGTTGGCTTATCAAGCGTATTCTCTGCTGCTTCAAATGCCTGACATAGCTCTTTAAGATTATGCCCGTCAATTTCTACCGTATGCATTCCAAAAGCAGCTGCCTTTTGCGCCAAATCCCCCATATTTAGTACATTCTCATCATGTCCATAGGACTGCAGGCGATTTCGGTCAATAATAACCGTAAGGTTGTCCAGCTTATAACGTCTGGCAAACATCAAGGCCTCCCATACAGAACCCTCATTGCATTCCCCGTCCCCCAAGATAGCATATACCCTGGAAGGGATTTTTTTTATCTTTTTTGTCAGCGCGATCCCACACGCAATCCCGCATCCCTGCCCCAAGGAACCAGAGGAAACCTGAATCCCTGGTACCATATTTCTTTTTGGGTGTACCCCCATTGCATAGCCGCTGACAGCAAATTCCTGACTAAGCCGTTCCTTGGGAAACGCTCCAACATTAGCCAATGCCGCATACCATGCACTGGCACCATGCCCCTTGCTTAGGATTACCATATCATTTTTTTCATTCTCCAAATTGGAAAAATCTATTTTTACAATTTTTCCATATAAAACTGCCAAAATATCCGCACAGGAAAAAGATGTCCCAATAAATCCAACTTTTTTTTCATATGTCATCCGGAGTACATCCTTTCTGATTTCTCTTGCGAGCATTTGCAACCGATCTATTTCGTCCATTTTATTCCTCCTGATTTTTTATATCTACAGGTAAAAGTTAATCCTGAAACTATTGATGCCTAATCTATTTTTACATCCATCTATAATGTCAGTTCCTGTCAGTCCAGTCTATACTCGTATACACATCCATTGCCCGCGCGATTACCTGGTCCATATTGTAATATTTAAAATCTGCCAGGCGCCCGCAAAGATAAAGCTGTTCTATCTGCATAGCACAATGGAGGTATTTCTGGTACATTGTTTTTGAGTCTGCTGTCAGCACTGGGTAGTAAGGCTCTTTTCCCTTTTCGCTACCATAAACCTCAGGATATTCTACCGCAATCGTTGTTCTGCCCGGCACATCCTGTATCGGCAGTTTTTTATATTCGGTAATTCTCGTATAACCCTCTGCCATAGGATAGGCAACTCCGGATGTTTCCTGGTAGCTGTCCAGATTATGAGTCTGCCAGTCAAACCATAAAGAACGGTAAGGCAGCCTGCCGAACCGCAGGCCAAATAACTCGTCCAATGGGCCTGTATATACGAAGGGGATTTTTAGAGAACGGCCTTCCCATTCTATTACGTTATCATTCTTCACAGATATAAGCTTCAAAACATCCGTATCCAGGCGGATCTCAATCCGTTCACTTTCCAGCATTTTTTCAAAGAACGCAGTAAAGCCTTTTTCCGGCATTAGTTGATATTTGTCATCGAAGTATCCGTCTGTATAGTCCAAACGTACAGGAACTCTTTTCAGCACACTAATATCAAGCGTTTCCGGTTTAATTCCCCATTGCTTTGCTGTGTACGGGCGATAATCCTTTTCAAATAAAAATTTTGCATATTCCCTGATTACAGGGTCAGCGCATTCCAGCATTTCTACAATTGTCGTTCTTTTTTCGCTGCGATAGTATGTAAGCAGGTGCCGCTTTATTCTCTTAGCCTCTTCCTCTTGGTAAAATTGATCAATCGTCTTGAAGTTAAAAGGTGAAGGCGTGTATTGCCCATCTATCATTACCCGTGCCTGAAGAATGTGTGTATTCCATTTTCCGATTGAAGTAAGAAAGCGATAAACCTCTTCATTATCTGTATGCAAGGAATGGGGTCCATATTTTTGCACTAAAATTCCAGCGTTATCCACATAATCATACATATTTCCTGCAATGTGGTCTCTTTTTTCCGAGAGCAATACATTTTTTCCATCTCTAGCCGCCAGGTAAGCAATTGTTGTGCCGGCAAAGCCACAGCCTGCTATGATGATGTCATATTTCATTTATAGTCCTCCAACATTCAGTTGTTCTAATCATACCTTCTTGCAACAAGATTTTCTAATATACCTTTGTCTACCAGGTTGTCGGTTCCTGTAATCAATAAATTTTCATATTACTCCCTACTTATATATATTCAACAACTGCCGTGGGGGAAATTTTCATGTTTTGCGTTTCTGTATTATTTCTTTTATGTTCTTTTCAAAATCACTGTCATATCCGGATATGCCAAGCCTCTTTAATAAATGGATGTCTGCTTCAAAACGCTTAGATTCTAATGAGGACTCTGCCATTTTCACATACTGTGCTTTTCTGCTTACGTTTCCAATACACTGGAAAACTTCCCGCATAGAACGGGCATTGCCAGAGGCTACATTCACAATTCCCGTAAAGGAATGATCTATTAGCTGTAGTATCACCGAAGCTGCGTCCGCTGAGTAAATATAATCTCGTGTCGTATCCGGGCTGTCGCATATAAGCTCCTCGTTTTCGAGAAGCAGACGGATAGCAGACGGAATGGCACCGAAGCTATGTGTATCATCCTCTCCATAAATAGTAAAAAGCCGCATCCCGACATATTTTATCTCTCCACGCCGGCAATATTCCTTAGCGAATTTATTGAATGCTTTTTTACATAACCCGTATAAGGAGACGGGAAGGACATCTACAGCTTCATGCATAACTCCATCGCTCCCATCATATTCCGAACTGCTGCCTGCAAACAGGAAACGTTTACCGCCGTATTGTTCAAACAGATACAATAGACTTATACTAATATTTAGCCATAATAGGTTTGTATTCGACATCCTGAAGGAAGCATCTTCCTGATTCCAAGCCAGATGCAGCAGGATATCCGGCTTTATACTTTCCATTAAGTTCTCACGCCGGGGTTCTGCAATAAGATCACATTCGATTACATGGATATCCGTATACTCATCCAAACGCATTCGATTTCGAGTTACAGCATAGACCTCATATTCCGTCCGCTCCTTCAATTGTTTCAAAACTTCTTTTCCCAAAAGCCCGCTGGCTCCTGTAATCAATATCTTTTTCATTAGCTCCTTTCCAGTGCAAGCCACATCAGGCTGTTGGCACAAATAGTTTAAGTTCATTCTTCTTACCAAAATAGAGTATATGGCTAAGTGTAATCAATCTTCGATAATCAGAAATTCCTCATTGCTTTGAAAATAGTTTTCATTATACAATTTACTCTGTATCTCTTTTGATAACCGCATACCTTTTACAAGAACGCCATACCATTGATCGCAAAACTGATAGTCGAATTTTGCCTGTTTTATCAGCGGTTTCCCCAATAGTTCCGTTATTTCATCAATGAATCGCCTGACTCCCGCATCCATTTCTTCCCTCAAACGGAATTCCTGCTGATTTTCCCCTTTTTGTTCATATAAAAAATTTCCATTGTCCTCTTGGCTTCTTACCATGCCGTGGGGCGCTGTAAAAACGCTCTCAAAGTGAAGACTGTACTTGAGACAATGGACATCCTCGCAAAACGGATTTTCTTTGTTGTTATAGCATGCGGATAAAATATTATAAGCGGCATTCCTATTACTGTCAGATAGATTAACCCCAAAATAGTAGCCCTGAACCGGACGTTTTAAAATTTGACTAAAATACCACTGACAGTTGCCATAATACCACGTATCCACAATCGCTGTATTCTTCCCCGCTGTGTGACGCAGGCAATATGCACAATAATTCCTTTTGTCTTTCAGAATGCTCTGTTCCAGTTCCTCACGGTACACCATCATATGATTGAAAAGCTCTTCAAAATGTATAGAAGTATTTATCTCATGATGAAACCATTCATCCTCCGGATAGATTTGGACATTCCATCTTCTCTCCATATATTCCGCAAAAGCCCCTTTATATGGCAGCCTTGCAACGTCCAGAAATGTTTCCGAATCGCAGACGGATGCGACAGCAGCCAATCTCCTGGAGATCATAAAATACTCACTCTCAACAGGCGGATCATTTTTGCAAAAGTCCTGAAGCTGTTGAAAATAATCTTTTAAGAAATAACCATCCCTGGAAAAGAACAATAGCTTTTCCACCTTGTCTTTTTGGGTAGATTTCCATAGCCAATGAGTAAATCCCCAAATCAGAGGCGCAAAAACACTGAACCCCATTTCTTTTGCTTCTTTAAAGTAAACAGTTCCATGGCTTTCGTGTAAGGCAAATGGACTGTTAAATATATCCGCTGTTATGATTCCGGTTATCAGGGAATCCATGATAGTACATATCTGCGGAATAATGCCTTTTATAGAGCAATTGGCCAGCAAGTCCCGGCCTGACATGACGTAAAACACATCTATTTGTTTTTTTAGTGCCATTTCATAGTCGCTTTGTCGATTATCTCCAATATGCAACAGGCTCTCCTTATCATACCGTTTTAATACTTCATCATACAGTAGGCCATCAAGCTTGTTTTTACGATACTCGCATGAAACAAATATTTCATCGTAATCCGAGATACCGACTGTATCGAGCAATTCCTTCAGTTGTTCCGAAGAATAATACATATCGCTGATCAGGATGACCTTCTTTTTCTGCTGCTTTGCATACTGCAGTATTTCAACCATGTCCATTCTTGGAATTAACAGCTGCTTTTCGGTTTCAAATTCCAGTCTCTTGATTTCCTCTGTTGTTTGTGGATTCAAATCACTTAGTCGCTGAAATTGTCTGTATATCTCATCATAGTTTGGTTCCGCTTTGCCTGTAGTATGAAGGGCTTTTATTCTTAGCTCGCTGAAATTGACAGCTAAATTTAATCCATACTTCAACCGTAATTCTACTAATTGAAATACATCTGCAGGCAAGTATACTTTTCTGGTCACCAAAGTGTCAAATATATCAAAGGAAATGACTGCTTTTGCATCTATCTTACGAATTAATTCCTGCCTGCTGCTGTTCCAATAATCCAGAGAAGCATCACTTTCAGGCTGCGTATCAAGATAAGCTTTCTGTCCGTTTCGATAGTATATATCTATTTTGAGGTCATATATTCTTTTATAAATAGTCTGCCAATACGCTTCTTCTGTATTAATGACAATCAGATCGGCAGTTGTCTCCGCCTGCACCTTGCTTATAATCGGCACTCCATATAGTATTCTTCCGATATTTCCCGGGTCACGGTCCATCAAACCGATAATATTATAATCTTTTAGAAATTCAATCACTGTCGCAGAAAATGCACCGATACCGTATAGCACGATTCTCTTTTCTCTATATGGCAGAAATTTTTCGGCAAATGTCTGCAGCAATGGGCGAAAATATGTATTCAGATCAGATATGTCCTTCATTTGCGTAATCCCCTTTCATCTGCCGGCCTGCCGGGACATAGTTTGTATTGTCAGCACCACAGCCTCCGCAGATTTTGCAAAATGATAATGACCAGTCCTGCTTACCTCCTAAAGAATAATTTAAAAACCTTTCTTTTTCCAGATCATCCTCAGTATCTATATTTTCCAGATTATAATAATCATTATTGTTCAGTTGGTATAATCCACATTTTTCTGCACCCCAGGCAACATGGCAAAAGTATAATTTGGAATCATTTATTCCACGAAAAACAGGAAAGCATTCCATCATATGATTTCTTACATCCGGAATATCAAAACAATTCTCGGGGAAGCCAAAGTCACACCAGACTAATGAGGAATTAATCCGATATTTGATGTGATTTTCCAACAGGATGCTTTCAAAACGCTTCAGTTTGTTATGGTATGGTACAATCGAAGTATAATCACTAATGTGCACCTGAACCTTGCAACTCCTGAATACATCTATTAATCTTTTGTCTGGCAATATGGTTCCATTTGTAATAATTGAGATTTCTCCGATTCGCTTTCCATAATTCTCCTGCAGATATAAGATCATATCTGCAAGATCTTTGTTTAAAAGTGGTTCTCCGCCTAGAATACCGATAGAAAAAATCCTGTCTGCCATGCGGAACAAAAGATCCATATCTTTCTTAAATACAGAAAGGTTGTTTACCATATGCTCTTTGAAATACGGCATGAACATGTTGCAGTTCCTGCATTTTAACGTACATTTCGTTGTAATCGTAGTGTGTACTTCTACAAGATGCACTTGTCTTTTGTTATGCCAATACCACTCTGCGGCAAATAAATCCAGGAGGCAAAAGTCCCTATATTCCACAAGCCCCTCTTTTATCAGCATGTTGGAAATGTTTTGATAGACCCCGATGGTTCCGGCTATAACAATCGGGCAACAGATTCCTCTGTTCAATGCTTCCTGCTGGGTTATAATCGGAATTCCGTTATAGCAGGTTCCACTTTTTTCAGGTGCGTTATCTATGATATAGGGAATTAAAAAATCTTCTATAAGTATATCCACGCATTTCCGGGCAATAACTCCAAATCCATAGATTATAATTTCATTGGTTTGAAGCCACTTTTTACTTAGCATCCCCAACTGTAGCTCCTTTATTTTACTCATCCAAAGTCTCCTTTATACGACGCAATGTCCCTTGCTGACTATTCCTCATAATAATTCTTCAATTCCTCACTAATCAGAGAATCTATGCTCTTTCCGCCGAAATATGCCTGATACATTTGTTCTGTACGCTTCATGCCTTCTTTTACAGATATCACAGGGCGCCAGTTCAATTCTTTTCGGCTCTTATTAGAATTGATCATAAGAATATTTGCTTCGCAGAAGGTTCTTTGTGTTTCAGTGCTGTGCTCCGGTTGCAGAAGTGCCGCAATTTCACCTACCGTAAACAAATCATTCTTTGCTGGGCCAAAATTATACCCCTGCGCATACTTGACAGGATTCTGATACAGGCACTCAGCAAGCCGGATATATCCGTGGAGCAGGTCGGGAATATATTGCCAAGGCCGGATTGCTTCAGGATTTCTCAGCCGGATTGGCTGTTTTTCATAAGAAGCTTTCATAAGATAAGGCAGCAGACGGTCAAAATGATGATCTCCGCCCCCAAAGGTATTGCTTGCCCTTGCCGTTGCCAAACCAACTCCCAGTTCTGCAAAGTAGGTATCCCGGTACGCCCTGACAGCCAGTTCCTGGCACGCCTTGCTTGCAGAGTACGGTTCATTACCGCCCAATTTGGATTCTTCCGTAAAAGCAATATATTCGTCTGTATTTTCATATACCTTATCACTGGTAACTACCACAGCCGCACGGATGCTGTCACAATGCCTCAGCGCTTCCAGCAGATTCACAGTACCCATCAAATTTGCTGAGAAGGTCTCGACCGGCTCTTCTTTTGCGGTCCGTACAATGGCTTGTGCCGCTAAATGGAATACTATTTCCGGCCGGAACTTTTTTACCGCCTGCTCCAGCATATTGTAATTCCGAATATCCAATTCCTGGTAGCAATGCCGTTCGGACATCCTTAGTTCATGATAGATGCTTTCTTTTTCAGCGGGTAATGATATTCCGAGGGTATCCGCTCCCATCATATCCAGCCATTTATTCAACCAACATCCCTTAAATCCATTATTTCCAGTAATTAAGACTTTTTTATCCTTCCAAAATTCCTGATCCATAATTACACCTGTTTCTATACGAATATTATGATTCATAGTCGCTTCATTTACTTGTACAAAAACAGCCTGCAAAGCTGGCTGCCATACTCTGCGTCTTGATTCCCAAGCAGATTTACAGCTGGACATACTTCGGACATAGAGCGTGTATCTCTGCCCTAAGTCCTTCTTCCAGAGTATACTTTTGTTTCCAACCCAAGCTTTTTAGCACAGAAATATCTGCCTGTATATGTGGAAATTGTCCGCACTCCTCATGAGATCTGAATCCGATATTTCCATTTCCACCAATGATTTTTTTTGCCACGTCCGCAATTTCACCTATCGTAGTACGCCGACCGCCGCCAATATTGACATAACCTATGTAGTCTGACAGCAGGCAGGCTGCAATTGCAGAGGCAGCGTCCGCGGCGTATATGTAATCGCGGATATATCTTTCACAGGAACAGGTTACCTCCTGATCCTGCAGAAGACCCTGGATAATGGAGGGCATCAGACGCATTGGCTTTTCTCCTGCACCATAGATAAAGAATAAACGTCCCCAGACAAACCCCTTTCCCTGACGCAGGCTGTTCTGTACCAGAATTTTTCCCAAGTCCGCCTTGCACTCCGCATAGAAGGAAACCGGCTCTATCGGATCGGTTTCCTTCAGCGGCCGTTCATATCGGCGGTATTCCTGTTCCGTACCAACATAGACTGCCCGCCTGCCTCCGTATTTATAAAAAGCTTCATACATCTCAATCCCTTTTTGCACAAATCGGGCATTGTCAAAGGAATCTCGATATCCGGGGCCGGTAATCCAGGCAAGGTGGATCAGATACTTGGGCCGCAGTGCTTGTATGTAACGATCAATATCCATATTAAAAATATTTCCGGTCAGAGGACATATTTCATATTTTTTTCCCAGCAAAGACACTACGTATTGTCCAATGAATCCATTCGCTCCGGTTATCAATAGCTTTTCCATGCTTACTCCTTCTTCCAGCTTGGCGCAAAGTCCTCATGTGTCTGTAAAAATGATGTTTTCCGATTCCAATTACAGTGGGAAGACTGGTAACAGCGGCGGCAGGGCAGATCCATCTGTTCAGGATCATTGACAGTCTGCCGGTATCGTTGATAGAGCTCGTGATTCCACATTTCCCCGAAAGTCTTTTCCATGTCAAATTTCATAAACTGTATTGGAGTCGACATACACGGACGGACATATCCGTCCGAACCGAGGAAAAAATCCCTCCAGGCTACAAAGCAGTCTTTATGCAGACTGTCTTTGGATTCGTCTTCCCCCTGGATATGCGGAAGCTTCAGTAAAATTCCGAGTTTCTCCGCAAGCTCCTCCGCTTTTTGGAACGCCGTACGTACCTCTTCCTGACAGTCCCACAGAACTTCACCCGCCATCATGTCATCAAAAGCAGTGAGATATACTACCTTGACTTCTTCTATCCCAATATCAGCCGCTAATTGGACTAATTCAGGGATTTCATGCAGATTTGACTTCATAGCGCAAAACACAAAATTGATCCATGGATAAGTAAGCCCGCGTTTCCGCTTGATATGAACAAATTCTTCCAGGCTTTTACAAATCAGACGAATATCAGAGCCCTGCCGTATTCTACTGTTTGTTTCATGGGTTGCGCCATCCAGACTTACCGCAAAGACATCCACATGATAGTCAAAAAGCGCATCCTTTAGCTTACCCAGATTCATTCCGTTAGAGCAGAAATATTTTCTGGCCGCATGCTGATCGATCATCTCCAGCATTTCCGTAAAATGCGGATGCATGGTGGGCTCACCCCAGCCCATCAGGGTAACTTCTTCAACCGTATCGAACAAGGGTTCAAACCAGCGGAACCATTCCATGTCAAACATAGTAGGCTTAAAATCCGCTGCATTTCGACCGCACATGATACAGTTCAGATTGCAGAGGTTTGTCAGTTCAAATACCAATCTCCTCGGCATAGACTGCAGCTTTGTTTTTTTTTCGGCTATCTCCTGCAGATTCAGTTCTGTGTTTTTTTTCTGAATTTCTGTAAGCGGCCGGCCTTCGAATAATGTTTTTCTTTTTGCTCTTACAATCATATCATCTGCTCCTATTTGCTCAAATCTAGTTTATGATGTACACTGATCCATCCAAATGTCTTTGGAAAAGACCGAATAAACCTCATTCTGCACCTGGTATATAAGGGCCAATCCGTTTTTCGCAGCTCCGTGTAAACGTAGGAAATGACAGAGCGAAGCCACCATCCCTGCTTCCTTACCTTTGTTTTATCCAGAATGAATGTTGTGTAGAGATAAAGCTGCTGTGCTGCGACATAAAACAAACGTTTCAGTACAAGATAATATAATTCCAGATCATCTTTTTCTTTAAAGTAGTTCAAACGCTGTATGTATGCCATAATCTCATCCAGGTAAAATTCACGGTAATTGTATCTGGATGTACTGCTGGAAACATTTTTTCGCCAGTGCATCAACCGGTCCGAAATCCAAAGAACCTTCTCCTGGGGATACAGCCATCGGTATGTCCGGAACATATCTTCATATGCGCGCCCCTCAACAAAATGGCTGTTTTGCAGGACTGACCGCTTATACAGTTTATTCCACAGCATTACATTTGGCCCGCAGAGACCGACAAAATCATTCATGAAAATACATAATTCCCGTCCAGAAAAAATTTGATTCTGGTTATATTTTAAGGTATCGGTTTCATTTCCATAGTCATCAAAGGTCTTATAGCAGCATTGGATGATATCTACATCTGCTGCCTTCATCTTCCGAAGCATTACTTCCAGGAAGTTTGGCTCTGCGTAATCATCACTGTCAACAAACCATATATATTCTCCGTGGGCAGCATCTAAGGCGATATTTCTGCTACTTCCGACAGAACGTGTTTTTCTTCTTTCAATGATATGTATTCGATTATCCTTTTGGGCATAGTCTTTCAGGATCCGTGGGGAAGCATCTGTAGAAGCATTATCTACGGCTATAATTTCCAGATTTTTGTAAGTTTGTCCTACCAGGGAATCCAGACATTTTGCTAAGTAAAGTTCTGTATTGTAAACGGGAAGCAGGATAGATACCAGCCCGGGGGTTTGTATGTTCTGTTCATTTTTGTCCATGATAACCTCCCTTAATTATGAAATCACATAAATCCTGCATTTCCAAATCGTAGTTGAACAATATTTTTGAAGTATAAGCCAAAATAGCCGCCGTATGATGCTCTCCTGATTGATCCAAAACCTTGATCCGATAGAACATTGCCTCTCGGCTGAAATTCGCTGCTTTTGATATTGCGTCCGCCAGTATATAGCATTCCTGATAACAGCCTTCGTTCCAATAGCCCGCAAGATCTCTTTCAGCCTCCTGTACTTCTGGTGTCAGGTCGATGGGATTGCAAAAATAGTTAATAAAGACAGAAGGGTTTTCGCTCCAATATTTCCATGGCTCTAGGCTATTTTGCAGGTTTCTTTTTATTCCGGGGGACCCACTGCGTATCATCAGTTCCATGCATTTGACTCCAAACCAATTCCGATTGGCCGGATCGAATAACGCACCCAGCAGTAATGGATAGTTCAATGGATTTGATTCCTCTTCTTTTACAGTGTCTAAAAAGCATTTCAAACGCATAATATAATAGGAATAAATCGAAGGATCTCCATCTGCCTGCGCTTCAATTTCTTCCAGGTATGGAAGCAGATCACCATACAGCTTTTCAAACATATCTGCCGGCAGCTGCCCAACGATGCTGTCATTTAAGATTGCTTTGATATAAAATAGTTTCTCGTCCGGCACAAACTGCATGTTGCCGCTGAAAAACTGAAGCCCTTCCATCAGATAGGTCCAATGCAGCATATATACAAAGCTGCGATTTGCCTGCGTGGCAATGCGATGCTCCTGGATAAATTCCATATTATTTTGGAATAATGCGTAAGCTCCCCACAAAAGTCCATGGTCCACTCTACGGTTTTTGTAGGTAGAACCCGCACGAATGTACATATTGTATAAAGGCTTGTTGACCGTAGCCAGCTTCCGGCATCTGCCAAGGTATTTCAGCATCAGGATCGTGTCCATTACCCAATTCATAGGCGAACGGTATTTCCAGGCATGTTCATATTCAGAAAAGAAAAATTCTGTCTTATATAACTTTCCCCACCAGGTTCTGAAACAGTTGTAAATGCTTGGGAATATTGTCTCAAGCTCTTTCAGAGAGTCTGTGATTATGGGCTCGGGAACTCGTGCTCCCGCACGTCCCTGGTCAGAAAAAAAATAATTGCCGGCTACGGTAATGTCTGCTGCATGTTCCTTTGCCGCATGGTATAAAATTTCTACAAAGTCTGGCTCAAGGTAGTCGTCCCCATCTAAAATAGAAATATACTCTCCTGCTAATGTCTCGTCCGGAATCCACCAGCCTTTTCCATATATATGGATCCCGTCATCTGTGATGCCGTTTGTCTTATTTGTCATTACAATGATTCTTTGATCTTCCGCTGCCAGCCTTCGGAGTATTTCTCCGGTGCGGTCTGTAGAGCCGTTATTTCTAACATATAGTTCAACATCAGAAACAGTCTGATTCAAAACGCTTCTCACCGCTCTTTCTATATAGGCTTCTACATTGTAAGACATCATGAGAAATGTCACTTTGATATTGGGATTCATTCCATACTCCTTATAAGTTTTTGCCTGATACGAAGCAGTTCCAAATCCTCCGGAAGAAGCTGCAAAAGCTGTGTTACGATAGGCTGCGCGTCTTGATATTGTTTGTTTTTGAGCATTTTTTTCAAAGCTGCTTTCATTTGTTTTGCCAACATTTGAAACTCAGTACCTGTATTCAACATAGGATTCTTTGTTCTTCCAGAAATTTCACGAACGACTTCACTGATTACCCCTGTCATTTCCGGATCAAGAAAAAGGGCTGAATGGAGCAGGTGGACAGCTTTTTCATATTCCATATGTTCCATTTTTTGAATTGCTTCAGAAAGCAAAAACGCAAAACGACAGGATCGAGGTAAAAAATTTTGGTTCTCCTGCCGGAACATTTCATCCCGGTACTGCATTTTATAAAATAAGAGAATTGTTTCAGTATATTCTGACAAGGTTTTCATGAGTTTTTCACCTGTATAGTATCCACGGCGCAGTGATCTTCCAAGCAATTCTTTCTTAAGTACCAGATGATATAATAAATACTCTTCATTCAGCCCATTACTGGTTCTCCAGGCTTTTTGCGCCTCCGAATCCGAAAGATTTTTAACAGTATCCGCCAGATACTGCCGCCATGTATCCAGATCCAGCATGTTTACGATCTCGTTAAGTTCTGTGCCGGACAAAATCATTTCTTTTAACACTGGCTTACGTAAGTCATCGGATTTAGACTCTGCAATATATCTGAGAAGGCGCTGCTTACGTTTTTTCGAATCCATTTTTCCATGTATAGCATCGTAAAAGCCCTGATAAGGCGCGCTTAAAGAGCTGTTTTTTAACAGTGCGGTAAACTGTGTGTGAAAAACGGAATCCAATCGTTCAAAGTCAGAATAAAGACGCTCTATGATGTCTCTGTTATCCCACGGAAGGCGTGAAAAGAAAAATGCGGCGTGCTCTAGATTTGCCTGCTCTAATGCTGCTTCCAGACACAACATCCGTAATTTACATAGACGCTTCGGATTATTGATTTTCTCTACAGATAAACTTCCATAATTTTGTTCTGTCCAGATTTTTGGTGTCTGTTCTATATAGCTCAAAATTTCCTCGAACTTCACTCCAAACCGCAAAGTTTTCTCAGAATCTCTGACTTTGGAGACAGTCAGGATTAATGTCGCGTAAATATCTGCTGCTGTTAATTCGCAAGGAGAGTCATTCCGCAAAATAGTGCGGGCTGCTTTTTCGGCTCCGGGATAATTTCCGCTCATATATAAAAGTTCTACAAGTTCAGCCTGAAGCCAATTCCGATATGAGCCGGCAGCTGCTATTCTGTCTTTACATAATTCCAGGCCTTTTCTGCAATTTTTTTCTGCTTCTTTCCAGTTCTCTTCTATAGTGTATTCCTGTACAAGCTGGACGTAATTTTTGATATAAGTCGGCCGTCTTTTTACATCTTCTTTGAGAAGCGTTAGATTGCGGAACGTTTTACAGTATCCATGGAAACGAACATATCCATAGTGATGCACAAATGCATCGAAATATTTGCAGGGCTGTGACAAGGGGGTTGGTTCTTCATGGATTGGATTTTGAAAATGAATTCCCGGAACCATTCTCACCATACGCATTACCTGACTATCCGTGTAACAAGTACCAGACCAGTCAGGATAGTTTCTCTGCCGGTAGCATGCCATGCCATATTTTTGGGATTCTCCGGATTCAAAAAATTCACATATTTCTGAAACGTCTTCAAACCATTCGTCATCATCAATATATAAAAACCAGTCCCCTTTTGCAGCCTTAATCCCTGTATTGCGAGCCGCAGAAAAATCATTGCACCATGTAAAAGGGTGAACCAAGTCTGTGTAGCGATGGGCCAGTTCAGATACTTTGGAATCTGTTCCGGTACGCACAATGATCAATTCGCTCGGAACTCGTATTAGTAGCGGCGTTAAAGAATCCAGGCACCGCTCCAAGGCCGCTGGGCGGTCTGATGCAAGCAGCGAAATACTGAGCTGTATATTCATAATAAGATTGTTCCTTTTTGCGTATACTTTACAGATGGACGTTTTCCTTTATGTAAACCAGTTCCATGAAGACAGCTTTGCATAAAAGAAAGCGCCCATCCGGCAGATAAGCGCTTTCTGAAATTATACCTGAAATTACTGTAACAACTGAAGAACTCCCTGCGGAACCTGATTTGCCTGAGCGAGCATAGCCTGGGAAGCCTGAACAAGGATGTTGTTCTTGGTATAAGCCATCATTTCCTTTGCCATGTCTACGTCACGGATGCGGGATTCAGCAGCAGTAATATTTTCTGTCTGAACGCCCAGATAGTTGAGGGTATGTTCCAAACGGTTCTGCGCTGCACCAAAGTCCGAACGCAGGGTAGAAACTTTATCAATGTCTGCCTTCACTTGGTCGATTGCGCTCTGAGCACCGGTGTCAGTGCTAATATCAATAGCCAGAGAGTCAGTAAGCTTAGTCGTTAATGTTTCCATTTCAACATCAATGGTATCATTTGCCTGATCACTAACCTGAAGCTTTATTGTCGTATCCGCAGCAAAGAGTTTGAGTCCATTAAAATCAGAACTATCCGCAATTCTTTCTATTTCCTCTTGTAATTTCTCTATTTCTGTCTGCATTTGATCACGGTTTGTGCTCTGATATGTTCCATTTGCAGACTGTGTAGCCAACTCAACCATACGATTCAGCATAGAATGAACTTCTGTCAAAGCACCTTCTGCCGTCTGCACAAGGGAAATACCGTCACTTGCATTCTTCTGAGCCGTCTCAAGGCCTGTGATCTGAGCACGCATCTTCTCAGAAATAGCCAATCCTGCCGCGTCATCGCCTGCACGGTTGATTCTATAACCGGATGACAGTTTCTCCAAGTTCTTTCCTACAGATGTATTGTTGTTGAATAAATTTCTGTGAGCATTTAATGCTGTTACATTATGTTGGATTCTCATGATTTTTCCTCCTTGAATTTGTTTTCGGGAAATCCTTTTCCCTGCATAATTATTAGTGGTTTTCTGTATATTTTTTTGTGTCAGGAGAAGGGTTCGGGAGTCGAACAAACATTCCTTTTTGACATGCCGGCGAACTGTCTAAGAAGGTACACCTTACTGGATTTTTCCCCTGCCAAAAGTGATAAATAACGCAAAAAAGGCTGTTGGTACATGGCATTTATCCATGCATCAACAGCCTTTTTTCGTTTTAATACAGCCTCAGATTATATGGTCTGTTTTGCGAACATATTAAAATATTCCTGTGCTTTTTGAAGAGATACGTTCAATTTTCTTTGCAGACGTTCCAGAATATCATTTTCAGACAAACCAAATTCATAACCGGTTTCGATGATTTCTTCCGCCTTGCCTTCTGCCTTACCCTCCGACTTGCCTCTAAACTCACTTTCTTTTGCTATTGTATCAAACAAAGTACACATCCGCCCATCTCCTTTCTCAAATGCATTGTAATCAATTTTACTTTCTGCAGCCCCCGCAATCGCCATTACTACGGATTTGCTGGTTTGATGTTCTTCGCTGTATTGTATGGCTTTTTTCCTGGCCTCATTCCTGGAAAACTGTGGGTTCAAAATGATTTCCATAAGCCTGAAGAAATCCACATTATCTGCATTGTGAAATATGAACTCGTTTTTTCTGGCCTCAACTAATATCATTTTGTAGTCATTTACATATGCGGCAAATTCTTTGGGGATCCGGAGCATTTCGTGCAGAGTTGTAGCACCGTTCCAGGGCTTTTCGGAATAATAGACCACGACTGTTACAACAGGAGTAAATCGATCGGTCTGCTTCATTCTTGACAAATATTCATCCGGATCCATCCCTTGGGATGACTTATATTTTGAAGCGTTATCATCATATTGTTTTTTGTAGGTACCGTAATCATAACCCATAATCCTCAAAGGCATTGCATAATGAATGTGTTTCTGAGCTTCCTTTCCCAGCATGACAAATTCTATACCATTTTCCGAAGAACGTTTCCTGATTTTAATATTATCCCTGGATGCCTCAATCGTCTCCGCATAATCTTTATGCTCTAATATGGAGGACTCCTCCGTGTCAATATCTTCCAATTCCTCTGGTTTGATGATCTGCTGCCCCTGGAATAAAACGGCATTAAAAAGGTCTGCAAAGCGTTCATTGCTGCGCCAGTAATTTTTTAATATCGTATCCGGTTTTAATGTTTGTGATTTTCTCGCCATAGTTCGATACCTTTCATTTGTTACTTAAAGTATACTATTGAACGATTTAGATTGCAATAGTAAAGAAGTCCACGTTGTCTTTTCACCCAAATAATGCTAAAATCATCTTATACTTTAATAAAAGACAATCTGTATAAAATGAGAGCATAATAAAGAAAACCGAAACAAAAAAAGGAGCGTGAATCCATGGGCACTTACGTCAATCCCGGAAACGCGGCATTTCGAGAAGCTATAAATTCCAAAATCTATATAGACAAAACCGAACTGATCGCATACACAAACAGTGTTTTAAATACCAAACAAAAGAATATCTGTGTCAGCCGTCCGCGCCGTTTTGGGAAGTCCATGGCTGCCGACATGCTGGCAGCCTACTACAGCCGGGGCTGTAATTCCGCAGAATTATTTGCCGGCACGAAGATAGAAGCGGAGAAGAGCTTTTCATCGCACCTGAACAGGCACAGTGTCATCCGCCTTGACGTCCAGCGCTTTCTAGAAAAAGAAAGGGATCTCGATACATTTATTGATGAGATCGAAAAAAAGGTCATTTCTGATTTGGCCAGGGAATTTCCGGATTTTAAGAATTTTACGGCAGACAGCAGGCTGAAAACACTGCTGGAACAAATCTTTGCGGAAACCGGAAAAGGCTTTATTTTCGTCATTGATGAATGGGACTGTGTATTCCGAATGGCCAAAGACCAGAAAGAAAAACAGAAGGAATATCTGGATTTTTTCCGGGGACTTTTCAAAGGCGCGGAATATGTGGATCTGGCCTATATGACAGGGATCCTCCCAATCAAAAAATACGGAGAGCATTCTGCGATCAACATTTTTGACGAATATTCCATGATCTCTCCGAAGAATCTGGGGGAATATTTTGGATTTACGGAAGATGAAGTGAGAGAGCAGTGCGCACGGCACAGGGTGGATTATGCGGAAGTAGAAAAATGGTATGACGGGTACCGCCTCGGCGAGCTTCATATCTATAATCCGAAATCCGTGGCTGATGTGCTGATGTGGAAGGAATTTCAAAGTTATTGGACAGGAACCGAGACCTACGAGGCGCTGAAGGTTTATATCGGCATGAACTTTGACGGCCTCAGGGAAGAAGTTATCAAAATGTTGGGCGGGGGACATTGCAAAATTGATCCATCCACATTTCAGAATGATATGACAACGTTCCAGATCAAAGATGATGTCCTGACACTCCTTGTTCATCTGGGATACCTGACCTATGATAAAAAAAATGAAACCGTGATGATTCCAAATCAGGAGATTACCCAGGAATTTATGCGGGCAGTAAAAGTCGGCGGCTGGGACGGCCTGATACAGTCCATTGGTCATTCAGAGGAACTTCTTCAAGCTACATGGAACCGCAATGAAAATGCTGTTGCAGAGGGGATTGCCGCCATCCACCATGAAACGGCCTCTATGCTGAAATATAATGACGAGAACTCCCTTACCTGCGTCATCCTGATGGCCTATTACAGCGCAAAAGCGCACTACATGAATCCGATCATGGAACTACCCTCCGGAAAAGGATTTGCAGACGTGGTTTATCTGCCGAAGCGTGAGAGGAATGTACCGGCTCTGGTCGTCGAGCTGAAATGGGATCTGTCCGCAGAAGGGGCGATTGCGCAGATCAAGGCAAAAGGGTATGCGGATTGGGTGAAGGGATATACCGGAGATATCCTTTTAGTCGGGATAAATTATGATAAAGAGACGAAGGGGCATCAGTGCAGGATTGAGGCGATGAAATACAATAACATTTAATATAAGACCCAGCAGTATAATCCTGGCGCGGCAAGCTGCGTGGAATTTGACCTTCACGGAAGTCGCGAAATGTCCATGCAAGCATGCCCGCTTGGCTCGTTGCTTCGCAGGAATAAAATGCTTTTTGATTCGAGCGGACATATCCCTTAATAGTACCTTCCTGGCATGTGGTCAACTCAAAAAGTGATGTCTGAGGAACTTATATGCATGGTCATTCGGCATTTCACAAAGTATGTCCGCTCAAATATTCCACAGGGAAAGGCAGTGATTGGAGCAGCCTACTTACATTCATTCAGATACGCCATAAACGCCTTCTTATTCTCTTCCGGCGTACGTGCCGGCCGCCCCAGGTCACTCCTTGCCCCGACAGCAGCCTTTACTTCCAAAAATGCTAAGCCTGACGAATTTTTCACCTTTTCCAGCGCCGTATTCAGTTCTTCATAGTCCGACACGCAATAAACGCATTTATAGCCGCATCCCTCTGCAATCTTCACAAGATCAATACATTCGGCGGCAGTGGGCATTCCCCCAACTGACTCATGCGCCCCATTATTGATCACGATATGTATCAGATTATCCGGTGCTGTCTGACCTATGACAGCCATTGCCCCCATATGCATCAAGGCAGCTCCATCCCCGTCAATGCACCACACCTTTGTATCCGGTTTATTCAAAGCAATCCCAAAAGCAATGGAGGAACTATGCCCCATAGAACCGACAGTCAGAAAATCCTGTTGATGCCCCTGGCCGTTTGCCTCACGGATTTCAAAAAGCTCACGGCTGGCCTTCCCGGTTGTTGAGATGATGGGATCATTCCCCGCAGTACGGACAATCTGTCGGATGATCTCTTCCCGGAGCATGACATGGTTGTTCTTATAGAAGTTTTTTTTATTATAAGTCAATGCTCCTTTGCGGACCACAATTGCCACGTCTTTCCCCTCAGCCAGCAGTTCTCTGAATTCAGACATCTTGTTACAGAGCGCCTCTTCACTGGTATTCTTTTCAAGAACAAACGACTCTATTCCCATATCCTGCAGCAGTGTTAATGTAACCTCTCCCTGGTAAATATGCTGCGGCTCATCATGGACTCCAGGCTCCCCACGCCATCCGATCACAAAAACGCAGGGAATTCCGTAGACCTTTTTATTCAAAAGAGACGCCAGCGGATTGATAATATTTCCCTGTCCGCTGTTCTGCATATAGACTGCAGGCACCTTTCCGGTGGCCAGATGATATCCGGCGGCCAGAGCAGCACAGTTCCCCTCATTTGCGGCAATGATGTGATGCGTCGGATCCGTTCCGTAGAGATCGATCAGGTAATCACACAAAGCCCTCAGCTGTGAGTCCGGAACACCTGCATAGAAATCTGCGTCTATGATTTCAACCAAATTTTTTACATTCATCCTATAGCTCCTCAATCAAAGAAATAATATTTTTAATCGGCATCAGCCGTTCATCGGCTTCCTGGGCACGATGATATTTCAAGATTTCCTTTGCGGTCTGTTCCATGGCCGGAAATGCGCTTCTTGTAAGTTGATTGGCATAGATCACGATATTGACGCCATGTTCTGCCAGCTCTTCTTCCGTCACGGAATGGAAAGAAGAGGGAACAACGACAATCGGGGTCTCCTGATCTTCGGATCGGAACAGATCACAAAACTGCAGGATTTCGGCAGGATCGGTTTTACGGCTGTGGATCATAATCCCATCCGCGCCGGCAGCAACATAGGCCCTGGCCCGCCGCAGAGCATCCTCCATTCCCTGCTCCAGGATCAGACTTTCTATTCTGGCAATGATCATAAATTCATCCGTCAGTTGTATGGCCTTTCCTGCGGCAATCTTTTCACAGAAGTGTTCAATCGTGTCCTGGGTCTGAACTACGTCCGTACCAAACAGCGAATTTTTTTTCAAGCCCGTTTTATCTTCAATGATAATAGCCGATACGCCCATCCGTTCCAGCGAACGCACAGTATAAACAAAATGCTCTGTCAGGCCTCCGGTATCTCCGTCAAAAATGATTGGTTTTGTTGTGACCTCCATAACATCATCAATCGTCCGGAACCGGGAAGTAATATCGACCAATTCAATATCCGGCTTTCCTTTTGCAGTAGAATCACAGAGAGAACTGATCCACATGGCGTCAAACTGATCCAGTTCGCCGTCATTTGCTACAACTGTTTTTTCCGCAATTAAACCGGTCAGGCCGCTGTGGACCTCCAAAGCTTTCACAACAGGACACAATTTGATAAGCTGCTTTAAGCGCTTCCTCCTATATTCCGGCATACTCAGCTTTTCCTTCATCTTTGCATCCAGACGCCTGACATTTTCACTGTATGTATATGGAATGTCAATCAGCTCGCCGCCGTAGGAGGCAAGAAGCTTTACCACGTTATCCCGGATTGCTTTCATGGGACCCTCTTTCCAGTTGTCCCCATGGATCACATAATCCGGCCGAAGCTCATGAATGATATTGTCATACATGATATCCTTCTGCACGACAACCTGTGAAATCCCATCCAACTCCTGAATCATACGGCAGCGTTCCTGGAAGCTGATTCCCGGAAAACGATTAAAACGCACCATCGCCTCGTCACTGAGGACACCGATGATCACCTCGCCGTATTTTCGGGCCTCCCGGATAATATTCAGATGTCCGTCATGGATCATATCTGTGCAAAAACATGTATATACCTTTTTCAAAATCTGTCACCTCTGCTCTGTACTTTTGTTTTGGCTTGTTCAGCGTATTTACAAATCTGATTCCGTTCATGACGCATTATTATGCCGGAATATTTTTTTCAATAATTTCTGTGATCAAAAACTGTGCCGTTTTTTCGATATCTTCAAATGCAACCTGCTTTGTCAGTGAAACATGAAATACATCCCTGCACTTTTGGATCAGCTCATCCGTGTAAGTAAGGACTCCATTCTCAACGCTCTCAATCCCATCAAGATAAAGGGATTCCCGGTTCTTACAGCGCATGCTTTCCACATCAAAATATGTATTATCAATATACGCCTTGATCCGGCTTCCAGATCCATCAATGATGACCGGATAACCACCCGGCTCCCCAAATACTCCGGGGCAGTGCAGCTTGATTTTCCGGCCTTCTCTGACTGCCGCCAGGATTCCCTGGATGATCTCAAAGTTGCTGGATGCATTCATCATATTTCGCTTTGCGTCTGTGGGCATGGCAATCTTGCAGGCCGCAAAAATCTGTTCCAAATCCGGTTCCAGCTTCCTTTCCTCATACCGGAGGTCAATCAACTGACTGACCTGTTCTGTCTGCCCCTCCTTACTGATCACCACATCGTGAAAATGTCCGGTCGCATATGTGACCTTGATATTCCAGTAATCTTCAATCCCATATTTTTCTGCTGCGGCAAATTGGATCCGGGGGATCAGGTGATTGATATTTCCGCTCCCAAAATCCGGATATGCTTTTCCCGCTGATTTCAGCCAGGGAATGACAGCATCCGAATAAGATGTATTGATCACAATCGCATGACTTCCGGTATTCTCATATGCCTCCATGATATTGCGGACGTACTTGATTGCCAATGGCGCCCAGATACCATATGCTCTTACATTCTTCCAGGAAATGGTTCCATATTTTAATCCGGAATAGGCACGGCTGGAATTTATGATGATATCCGGCCGGCATTCACGGATGCATGCTGCTATGGATTCTATATCGTTCAGATCTACATTGCTTCGAATCGTTATGTTTGTACGATTCTGCCCCCGGATCATGGATGCCACCCTTACAATATTTACATCGGAACGCATCTTTTCCACATTACGCCCAACCACACAGATTTCCATCCCATCGTCCTTTGACGACATGAGATAGTCCAGCAGATATCCGCCGACACTCCCAAGACCAAGGATCATGATTTTTATTTTTCGGCCAGCCATTGTATCTTTCAGTATATTCAGCTTTTCATCTATGTTCTTCATTCCGCACCGCCTTTCTGTCTGATGCTGTATCACAAATCAGCCATTCTGCATTTATCCATCTGCAGAGTTATATTTCTCCTGTTCCTTATGTCTGCCGCTGTGCTTTGTATCAGATATACTAGCTTTCTAAAAAAATCCTTCTATACTCAGAAACAACATTACAGTTTATCCATTTATTAAATGTTATAACATCGTATTCTTCTTTTTGTAATGTTCCGAAATATCTCTGTATAAAAGCCAGATTGGTTCCCTGCCATTCCTTCTCACTGATCGATTCGAAGGACTTCCGCAAGTGTACCGCATCCGCGAACTTCCATATCTGCCCGGAATTAAAGATTCCCAGAAATGGTTCTTTAATCTCCAGCGAACCGTGAGCAGTATCATAAATATAATGAATCCCATAATTCCGGTCATAATAGTACGCAACCGCTTTGCTTGCCAGGATTTCCTCCCTGCTGCGGGTGATTACATTGGAAGGGCTGTCGAATACCCTGCGGAAACATTTCCTGTCCACATAAAGATCTCCCTCTGCAAATACCGCTTCCTCAAAATCCATTTCCATCAGCTTTTTCAGTCCAAGATACAGACTGTAGCCAGACCCATAGTCCGCATAATGCCAATTCCTTACAAGCAGGATTTTGTCATGCAAGTCCTGAAAATCCCGCTCAACGGCAGCTTCCAATTCCTCATATTGAAATCCTCCGACCAGGATATAATAATCAAACTCTCCGTCCTGATGAAGCATCCTGTACAGGAGAGATTCCTCAATTCCGTTCTCATGATAAAGGCATTTGAGACAGGCATATCCCAAAGATTCGCTGAATCTGCTCGACAATCCTGCAACTGTGACAATCAGTATCTTCAATCTGACATCTCCTCCAGACACATTTCGATTCCATGTTCCAATGTGATCAACGGCTTCCATCCGGTCCTTGTCCGGATTTTTTCTGTGTTCAAGACCCTCCGCTCCGGGTCAGACTCCCGGTAACCGCGGAAGGTGATCTTCGGATCAGGAATGCCCGCCTTGTCCGCGCATAGCTTCACCAGGTCAATGATCGATATTTCCTCATCCGTCGCAACATTATATACTGATCCGTCCAGCGCTTCCTCTGACCGGATCAGAGCAATGACAGCCGCGCAGCTGTCTTCATTATGTAAAAATGTCCGGCGGTTCACTCTCGAGTTTTCCAGCAGCTCTACGCTTCCGTTTTCCTTTAGCTGGCGTATAATATGCGGGATGATATGCTTCGGGTACAATTCATTTTTGCTGTATACGTTGGCAAAACGGATGGAGCAGCCTTTGATTCTGCGTTCCGTCACAGCCTCCTTCATAAAGAACTCTGTCAGCAGCTTGCCTGCTGCGTAGCTGGTCCTCTGGCTGTGTTCTGCGTTGGCCATCGTAAGGTAATCCGATTCGGATACCCCATTTTCTCCCCAGGAATTCATGGAGTATACCTCCGACGTAGAACAGTTGATAAAGACGTCCGCCTCCAGTGCGGTTGCCTGTTCCAGAAATGCCTTCATCCCCAGCACATTTGTCTCGAAGGTCCGGTTCACATGATAAAAATGTTCCGTGTGGACTACGGCTGCACAGTTGATATAAACCAGCTTTTCAAACTGCTCCTTTTCTGCGGAAACCTTCTGCCGCAGCAGTTCCATCTGCTCCGGGTTATTCAGATCGTACTCATAAAAACAAAATAATTCATGATTCAGGATGTCCTTGACTGTCCTGATCGAAGACGCAAAGAAGTTATCAAAGCCGATCACCTTTGCGCCGGAAGCAGTGAACTTCCTTGCCAGTTCATTTCCCGTCATTCCGGTAACACCGCTGATTACATATAATTCCATAATTTAGATCCCCCATGTCAATCTTTCACAATAAAAATCATCCACCTGCCCGTGATAGGATGCCTGCTCGGATTCGATATCATATGGTACCTTTTCAAAAGAAACCTGCTCCGTTTCCGGATCCAGCAATACAAATTGGGCCAATGGGTTCTGATTCCTGGGCTGCCCGACGGATCCTGGATTGATGAATATCACTTTCTTCTTGTCGCATCGCCGGGTGATCTCACCGGTGTTGTCAGTCTCCTGTCCAGGATAAAATTTTTCGATCAGGCGCGGTAAATGGGAATGTCCGGAAAACACATAATCATAATCGCTATATTCCATGAGCTCCGCTTCCGGACGGATGCTTTTCCAATACACATCCTCCAGGCTGCCATGTACGGCAAGGCATTTTTTTTCGTTATATACAAATACTTTTTTTCCGTCTGCCGTCATCTCATGGCGCAGATAATCCCACGATTCATCGTTCAGGATGCTTCGTGTATATCTGGCGCTGTCCTGTCCGCGCTCCGAAGAAAAACAGCTGTAATCCGCATTCAGGATTGCGTTTTCATGGTTCCCGTGTATGTTACACAGAATCGGATAGGGGAGGGCGCGGGCCATCCGCAGCACTTCGTTGGAATGCATGCCGTAGTCGATCAGGTCGCCCAGCAGGATGCAGGCTCCGATATCCGGGTATTGGGCGGCGCGGTTAAGGACCGCCTGGAAGGCGGAAGTGTTGCCGTGGATGTCGGAGAGAAGAAGTAGTTTCATTGTGTGAGTTCCTTTCTTGGATACAATCAATATTTGATGATTATTATTATTGCTATACTATAATGAAGCCCATATGACATTATGGTATCCTAACTGATCAAGAACTGCCGTGACTGCATCATAGTTATTCTTTGACATTGCAACGATTACAACAGCATTTTTTTTATCACATTTTAAATCATTAATATTCACAATCTCCTTTCCTCTAAATTTATTATGTTCCGTTCCCTTATCAGTTACAACAACTATATATTGCAATATGTCATTATATTCAAGAACTTTTGCTACTTCATTTGCGATACATCCAGCACCATATAAAACAATTGTATTTACATTTTTTAGTTTCGAAAATTCTTCTGTAGTTAAAAAGTTTCTATATAAAAGTTCTCCTGCTATAAAATATTTATAAAAATATTTTGCCATAATATTTTTATTCAAGAGGGGCGTGTCTGTATTATCTTTATGAAACTTTTTATACATAGCTTTTATTGATATAAGGCGGGTATTAAAATATTTCTCTATCGTAGAGTTTAATTCATTGTCAAAATTATATTTTTCCCAGACCTGCAATTCCTTTATAAATAGTACAATCAAACTCTCCATATAATATTTCTTCATTTTCGAGGTACATGTTGAACCTTCACGATAGCGGCGCATATATAGGCGGTCTGGTATGCACATAGCTCTCTGTGCAGCCATGTACATTGCAAACATGCTGTCATCTGCATAACGTAATTTTTCAACACCATACAAATTATTGGATTCAAAATATTTACGTCTATAAAAATATAAAACCATATTTGAACTGGCTCTGTCATTGTTTCTTATCAACTCGGCAAAAAGTTCTGCACCTGTCATTACCTGCGGATAAATTTTTCCCCTAACATATTCATCTTCTTTTCCAAATTGTTTCATTTTTTCACTTTCAAAAAAAGAAGTTGCTGAAAATCCTAGTAAGTCAAGTTTATTTTTTTCGGCACACGAAAATAAGCGTTCTAATGCTCCGACTTCAAGAAAGTCATCACCATCAATGTTATATAAATATTTACCCATTGCATTTCTAAAACCTATATTTCTAGAAGAAGATAGTCCCATATTTTTTTGATTTTGGATTATTTTAATCCTATAATCTTTTAAAGCATATTTATTTAATATTTCTAGTGAACCATCTGTTGATGCGTCATCAACACAAATGCATTCCAGAGTAGGCCCTTTTTGGCTTAATATACTTTCCAGACATTCGCTTATATATTTTTCTATATTATAAACTGTAACAATAACTGATATATCTGGAATCATTTTGTCAGTCATAAGTTTTCAGCCCCCATTTTAAAATTTAATAACTATATATTTCTTGTTTTAAAATATCCAACATTTGTTTATGTACTTTTTCTCCACACGAACCATCTAAATTAACCGCTGTCGGTGAAAGAGCATCCATTTGGCGCTTTCGTATGTTTTCAAAATTGTGGTCTGACAATTTATCAAGAAATATGTCTAATGAAAAAAACTTATTCTCTCTACAAGCAAAACAACTTCCTTCGACATTTTTTTCAAATCCATCTTGGCCGTTCATAAATCTTTGATAGGATTTTGGGTCCATTACAGGAAATTCTACAGTATATTGTTCAGTTTCAACATCTAATATAGCAAGAGCGCCATCATATAAACGCTGAACTAATATATCTTTTGAGTCTGTCTGCTTTGCAAATGAAGCTTTTCCAAATATATACGGTGAATATCCATTTTGCATATTTGCACTGGAATCCCAAAAGTTTTTGATTATAAATTTACTGTTTCCGGTTCTTTTGTCAATTTTTACCATACCATTTCCATTATATGGAATAGTAATTATATATTTTTCAGTATTAATCAGTTTGAGATGTGCTACAGATGTCGCTCCCATTCGCTCATGTACAAAAAATCCATCTGGCATCTCATAAATTCCTTTTTCTCCATTTAGGCGATTTATATAAATAATATTTCCGGTAAAACTCTCAGCAATATATATATATGAATCATCGTTTGTGATACCAGAAAAAGTCACCATTTCCTCACTAATCTGAATAACATTTTTTTTTGCATTTTTCATATTAAATTGAAGAATTTTATTGCTATGTATAGCCGTAATCAGTAATAATTCATCACATACAGTATAGGACCACATATTAGAAACTTTTTTTTCATTAGAAACTTCTGATAAATCTCCAAAAATATGATTATGTATTATCCATTTCCTTGTCCTTAGATTATATTGTACGATTGCATCTTGATAATTTAGGATAAAAAATAGGCAATCCATATATTCCACCAATGCGCGTGATGTAATAAATTTGTTATTATTTTGATTTAGGACTTCAAATTTATTATCTGGAATATCTATTGAAATAATGTCTGTGGCATCATATGGAGATAAATAAATTTTCCCTCCATAGGTTAGCCCCATAATATATGTACAAACCCAGTTGGGTTGTCCGGAAATTCGGTCGATAAACTTTATATTTTTCCAGTCATTGTTTTTCATGCAAAATATTCCATTGTATTGCATAGGAATTAAACAATCAGAATTTTCTGTTTCTACAATATCCGCTATTAGGATTCTTCTTTTTTCTTCCTCAGAAAACTGTTCTGTTATATAATTATCCAAAATGAATACAGGTTTTCCTGCAGCTTCAAATAACTGAACCACAGAGGATGAGTTTTCTCCTATATAAGCATCCGAAACTGCTACAGTATTTGTAATATCTGGTGTGCTGTCATATATTCCGACCTTCTTTTGTTTAAAATATTCGAGTAATTCATTATATGAATCTTTTAATTCTGGACGCATGGATGAAATGGTGGCTTCTATTAATGGATGAGGCCTCCAGATTAATACAATGTTTTTATGCTTTTCAAATTCATAAAATACTTGTTTTATTTTTTTTAACATCAATTCGCCATTACTTAGGAAACAGTTTATGCTTGTATTCAGCATTACTGATTTTTTGCCTTTTAATATGCTCTTCCACATATCAGGAATGTAATCGGGGGCAAAGCTTTTCTGAATTATTTTATCAAATTTGGGCGAGCCAAGAACTAAAATTTTATTATAATATGGCAAGCCTTTAAATCCCTGTTTAAATTCCTCAGATTGCGCAATCATATAATCCATTTGTGTATAAACAGGCAAATATTTATGGTGTTCAGAAACAGCTCCGGATGTTATATAATAAGGAACATATACTAATTTTTTGACAGATTCTTTCAGCCTTTTGGAATAATAATCCGGGTGAATACTTGTAACATAATTGCAGTTATCATAAGGATTATGTATATACGCAATATCCGGCTGTTCCCTTGCAATATTATAATTCTGATAGTTTTTAACTGGTACATACTTAGGGAAGTCTGTTATTTCGTAGCAAAATTCCGCAGAACCGTTCTGCATATCAAGCTTATAATATGGAATAGGGACAACCTGACATTCGCACCTTTCATCTTTACTGCATGCCATCCAGATACTTTCCAGACTATCCCACATAGAAGCTTTATACGGAAAGAAAACTATTTTATATTTACATTCCTGAGTATAAATAAAGTCAATAACTTTATTTATCAACTTATTTAAAGAAATTATTTTTTCACTGTCAACAATCATATTTTTCGCAATCGAATAGATTTCTTCACAGTAGTCTTCTAATAGATTAACAATAGTATTCGAATTGTCTGTATACTCTTCAAGTGTCTCCCCTACATTAACCGCAGCATTTTGACAATCCTGCATGATGACAAATAAAGTATCTTTATTTGGATTTGATGCGCATTCTTTGTGTGCCTGCAATAAACTATTTAGTATCTGAATCAATCTGTTTTTGATTTCAACATTGAGCATCATATTCTCCCTATTTCATGTTTAAACAGCTCTTTCTTCTGGAATTGCATATAGTACTAACTCCTTATTCCTATTTTCATTTCCATAGTGAGCGCCATATTTTCTCAAATAAAACTTATAATTACTTACAATAGATAAGATAAACTGGGGAATCTCAATCAAATCTTCTTTTTTATGATACATACATATAGAAATAACAGGTCTATACGTTTGAATAACATTTTTACATGACTTTAGCAATGACAACTCGAAGCCTTCTATATCTGCATTAAGTAAGGTTATTTTTTGATTTCCCAGTAAATCACCAAAATCTGTACTGCTATCAATAAAAACATTTTTTATGAACACTAGATTTCTACAATTTTCTGGCAGTCGATTTATGTTTTCATAAAGTTCATCGGCATTCTTTTGATCGCCTTCGACAGCAAATATCTGTTTTGCTGTTAAGCCAGCAGCAAAATAATAGAAAATATTATCTCCTTTATATGCACCACAGTTCAACCAGACCTCATCTTCTTTATGCAGATATAATTCCTTTTTTGAATTGCTTTCTTTATCGTAATCATAAAAATATTTATATCTGCAAGGTAGTTGCTGCAATCGGTAGACGTCTTTTTGGATGTATGTTCTAATATATTCAAGCATTACCCTGCATGAATAGTCATCCTCTAAAATAGATAGGGTATCACATAACTTTTTTTCGTTATTCTGATAGAACAATTCTCGGTTTTGATCAACCCAATATGCCGTGTTTGATGTTACAATATACCTGTCTTCCTTCGTCAAGGGATAATATTGCATTATTCCTGATCTGACTATAAATTTTAGGATGTCTTGCTCCCGCATGCCTCGGTAAAAAGCAGTATGAATAAAAATAAATGAATTAGCAGCATTGTTGATATATTTTACCAGGCATGAAGGATGAATGATTTCTACTCCATCCAGATATACTCCACTTTTATTGATATCGATATCTAGTATTTTTTGGGGTTTGATTCCATAGGTATGTAAGAATTTTACAAATGAATAACTATCAGTGCCCCCCCCATATATAAAAACTTCCATATTTTTTATTACACATAAAGATAGCGCAATCGCAAAATCATCTACAATCTCATATTCATTCACATACCCCGAATTTAATATATTTTTTAGTTGCTTTTTATATTGTTTTAAACTGCTGTCCATTATTTTCCTCCTGATTTTGTGACTCCATAACAGAATCTATCAAATCTTCAATTTTACTTATATAGTTGGCCATTCCAAATCGTTCTACTGATTTTTTGCACTCGATAGAGATATTTTCTTTATCTATTGAAAGCAATCTAGTGATTTCTGATGCGGCTTCATGATCGCTTTGTACAATTTTTCCGCACTTTCCATTATTTGAAAGTTCTCTTAGGGCGCCGACATCTGTTCCAACAAATGGAATTCCAAGGCAAAGTCCTTCGGCAATGCCAAGTCCAAATCCTTCAGTCTTAGACAAAAAAACATTTACTTTTGCCTGCGCTATGATTGGAAAAGGATTCTGATGATAACCTAATAAATGTACATTATTTTCTAAATCAAGCTGTTTTGCAGTACTATAAATTTCTTGATCTAACTCACCTTTTCCTAAATAGTACAAATGTACGTCAGGTAAAGTTTGATGTATAATATTGAGTATATGTATTAGGCGTACAGGATCTTTCCGTTCTTCTAATCTTCCAACAAAAATTATCGAATATTTTTCTAGTTTAATTTCTGTTGTGTCAGATCCCTTATGTTTTATCTGATCAATATCGACCCCATTCCAAATTTGTATAATTTTATCTGCATGTGAAGGAAACAAATCAATTAATGACTGAGTAGTTATATCACATATTGATACTATTTTCTCAACATTTTGAAATGCTACTTCCTGCCTGTCCTTTTCTCTTTTGACTTCCGGATCTGCAAGGTCGTAAACATCACTATGAATCCATGCAATATTTTTAGTTCCTTTTGGTAGCAAAAATGTAGGCTTTTGATAGTTAAATGAAATATATAAATCATAGTCACCTTTTACGTATGTATCTATTAAAACATCCGGTGAATTATAAATCTGCCATTTTTGAGACCTGTTTTCAGGTGTTGGAACGGCCTTCATTGGTTCCAACACATGGATATTAGAATTTGTTGGTTCAGTTTTTACATCGTAGTGATATATCTCTCTAATACTAATATCATATTTTTGGGGATTTAGGTTATTTACAATACTGGTAAGTAATGCCTCTGCACCTCCTCCCATACTATAACTAAAAATGAGGAATAAAATTTTAATCATTTTTTCATCTCCCTATAAAAACAAAACTTTTAATTTAGTAAAAGATCATTTTTCTTACATACAGTAATATCTGGCAAAACAGATTGGTATAATGAAAATGCATCAATTTCTAAATTTAATTCATTTGAAATTATTTTCCATTCGCCATCTTCATAGATGATAAGTTGTACACCATTATTAAAGATGAATAATTCAAATGCTTGTAGTTCTCGCTCTTTGCCGTAATATTTATATAAATATTGAAAATCCGGATTATAAATTCTGGAGCGCTGGACTTTAATATACTTTTGCCCCCAATAATTATATCCATCCTTTTTTAAAAGAGAAATTATGATTTTATTCAATTCCATCAATGATATTAAATGATGATTTCTTTGTGGCTGTAATTCTGGGCATTTAATAGCTAGTGGAATTTCTATTAGGTCTTTATGGCAACTATATTTCAAACGATCAAGTTGTTTTAATGTTTCTGTTTTTTTCATTAAAATATTTCCATGATCTGCATATAAAACAATTCTACAAGTAATTTGTTCCAAAAATGGAATTAAAATATTATCTATATAGCGCAGTGCATCATTTTGCTGTTTTACATAATCTGTTCTCAATTTCCCGCCTTTTGAATCGAGAAAATCAAACATAATGTTGCTTCCATCTGCGATTAACGAGTTCTCAGTATACGGATTTGCATAAGAATAATGACTCTCATACAGTATATGTAAATAAAATAGGCCATTACTTTCGCCAATCGAATCTTTCATAAAATCCCAAATTTTTTCGGTTATAGTTTGAGAATGACCGATAAACTTGATTTTCTTAGAGTCAATATATTGAGCACCGTCCGTATAGAAAAAAATATTTCTGTTTTGTTTACATGCCTCTTTGATAAAGGCACATTCCTTTTCTGAAATTTGGTTTCTATCATAATATTGAGTTTTCATATCATGATTTGAACTATAAACAGGTATCAAGCTCTCATATGTTGATGTAGATGAAGAATATGCATTATCAAAAAAATAGGCTTTTTTATTAATCCAATTCAACAATTTAGGCATCTTCCCGCCAATAAGATCCTGCCTACGCAGTCCATCAACACAAAGCATTAACACATTTTCAGAGTTTATTTTTGAAATTTGTTCTTTTTCTAATTTATATAAGTTCCTTATTTCGTCCAATAGAGTCCTAGATGATATGTTTTCAGTTAATCTTGTCAGTTGTTCTGCATACTTAATGGCAGTTTGAAAATCTTTGATTAAAATATACTGCTTTATAATCTTTTTAAGACATTCTATTTGATCATTTTTAATTAACGAATTTTTATAAAGAATTTGTAATTCATTAATTGTTTCATACTTACTGTGAGGATGTGATTCAGAGAAATAACTAGCCTTTAAGTTAATTCCGTTAGCATCGAGCTTTTCATATATATCCAAGTAATCAACAGCTTTGTGACTTAATGATAGTTCTTCTTTAATCTCATCTTTGTAAACATAAGAAGAAATTATAATACCATCAATCATATTTTTTTCTATTTGATCAGGAGTAATAATTTTAAATCCACTACGAACCGAATGGTTGGGAGAAGAATCTATAATTATTTTCACCTTTCTCATTTCGCTTATGTAGTCAGTCATCAACATGTCTGTATGTCTGCCCAAACACCATATAGCAGGATTTTTATGCTCACTGCAGAATGTATATAGAGATTGTCCAATAATTTGACTGATTTTTGATGTAGTGGATTTTTTGTCAATTTTTAATTTTTGAAGTAATCTTTCATAGCTTTCTATAATGCTATCATGTTGCTTTCTTTGAATCATTTTAAACTCCTAGTCAAAAATAAGTATAGGCTTGTCCCATATTATTTCTATATCATTTCTCCAATCCAGTAATCGGTATTTTATTGTTTGGGCCAGGTTTTCATCGAAAACAGCAATTAAAATTAAATCAATATTTCCTGGGAAGAATGTTTTGATTTGTTCAACGGTCGCATATGGAAATTCTTTTTTTTCTTGATCGGCCCAACTTACAATCTCTGCAAACTGATATTTAGAGATTTGAAAATAATAGTCTTGTCCAACTTTTCCGGATCCATATAATAGAACTTTTTTGCCTCTTAAATCACCTATTTTAGGATACTTATACTTCGGGATATAATAATTATTCCATGTTGCTAGAATCTGTAATGATAAATAACTGAATCTTTTTTTTAAAGCAGTAACAACAGATTTATTAAATCCATGTTCTATTAAAATATTATATAATAAATTATATAAAGTGTAATGTTCAAATAGTCTTTCTACCGATAGATCATTTGAAATAGAGTTTGATCTTATACTATAATGATAAAAAGCATCTGGAATTATAACAAAATTATTAGAGTTAATAATGCAATGGCACATGGCAATCAAATCTTCTCCATATGATTGCGAAAGAGGCACTTTTTTATAATTATTTAAAATAAATGTTCTTTCAAATAAGTTACACCATAAAGCAGGCCCGATTTTTGCATCTGGATAGAGCGAAAATAATTCTATCAAAAAAAGCTCTTTATTCGGACCGTTTTTATAATAAATTGGCTTTGCTGATGTGCACTGGATTTTATTTTGAGCATTTTCAAAATATCCTGAATGAACAAATTTAGCCTGATATTGCTCTGCAATATTATATAAAGTATAGAACATTTTATTGTCAATATAGTCATCTGCATCTACAAATCCGATATATTTCCCCATTGCACAATCCAAGCCTGTTTGACGTGCAACAGTTGGACCGCCATTTTTTCTGTGTATTACCTGAACACGAGAATCCTTTTGTACATATTCATCACATATTTTACCAGATTGATCAGTGGAACCATCATCAACCAATATGATTTGCAAATTGGAATACTTTTGATTTATAATACTTTCTATGCATTGAGCCAGATGACATTCAGCATTATAAACAGGAACTATTATACTGATTAAATTTTCCTGGAATTGCTCTGACATTGCTATACCTCTAATCGTTTACAGTTTAGGAGTCTCTTACGAGTTTATTTAGTTAACTTTTGCATACCATTACCTAGTATTATAAACTGTGATATGGGACTTGATTTTATTAATATACTTTTGTACTTTTGCTTTATTTTCAAAATCCACCTCAAAATTTAACCGAAAAAGTATAGTTGAACCATTCCCATAGACCCCCAATTTATACCCATCCTCAAAAATAAAAACCTCAAACGCCAACAGGCATTTTTCCTTCCCGATTTCCCGATACAAATATTGAAAATCAGGATTATACAGCTCTGACCTTGCGATTTTTACAAATGGCTGCTTTGGAATCTGATATTTTTTCTGATTCAGCATACTGATAACAATCTCATTCAATGACATGAGCGACATCAGCTGATCGCTCTTCCCTGCTCCCATTTCCGGAGAGCGCATCAAATAAGGAATGCGAATCCATTCTTCATCAAAAGTAAACTTAGTTTCCGGAATATCCAGTATACTGCAGTCCGGCTCCAATATCAGATTTCCGTGATCCGCATATACCAGCATCCTGCATCTCAATCTGCCTATAAAGGGAGCCAGGACATCATCCAGATAATGAATGGAATCCAGATGCTGCCGCTCATAATCTGTACGGAGTTTTCTACCCTTTTGCGGAAGAAAGTCAAACAGCATTGCCGTCCCCTCGGAGATCAGATTGTCTTCGGTATATGGATTAGAAAAAGAATAATGACTTTCATATACGATATGTATATAGAAAAGACCATTTTCTTCATCTGCTGCATCCAGAGTAAAATTCCACATTTTCTCCGTTGCCGTCTGAAATGCTCCGGTATACTTTATTTCTGTGCTGTCGATATAGCTGTCTGTATCCGTATAAAAGTAAATCTGACGATTTTGTTTCCTGGCTTCCTGGAAAAAGCGGCATTCCTGGTCTGATATGGAATTTCTATTATAGTACTCTGTCCGCAAGTCATCGTTTTCGCTGTATACCGGAATCAGACTTTCATACGTAGACGTAGAAAACGAATACGCATTGTCAAATATAAACGCGCTTTCCGCAAATTCCCTGCTTAATTTTGGCATATACTTTTCAGACAAATCCTGATACCGCAATCCGTCAATACAGAGCATGAGCACATGATTTTCCGATATGGATTCGGCTGCTTTTTTCTGTAACTCATAAAGCGCATCAACATCTGCCAGCAGTCCGTCAATCCTGCTCGTATCCTCCTGCTCTATTTCTCCCAGTTTTTTCCATTCCTCCAGCTTTATAAGCGCAGTCCGGAAATCCTTGATATGGATATATTTCGTCACGAGACGCAGATACAGCTCATGCAAGGTCTCTATATCTGTATGGCTTCGGATCTCCCTCTGCAGCTGGTTGATTCTTTTATAATGCTGATACGGATGATTGGAGTAATAATAGTCCGACTGAAGCATGATCCCCCTTTGCTCAAATTCATCATATATATCCAGCACTGGCAGGTCAGGATGCTTTTCCTTCATGCTCTGCTTTATATCATTACGGAATTTATAACTGGACAGGATGACTGCATCAATCCCCCGTATTTCTAAGTCTTCATCCTTAATCAGTATGAAACCATGGTTTTCATCACAGGGGGCATAATTATCAACGATATATTTCACCTTTTTTAGTTCATACATAAAATCCGCCATCAGCATCTGTGTATGTCCGCCGTTACAATATAAGGCCGGCTTCTTCGCACCTAATAAAAAGCGATGCAGTGACTGCCTGATCACGGAGCATATATTTTTTGCGTCCAGCGGACGGTCAAGTGCATAATCCGTAAATAAATCGTGATATCGTTTTTCCAGTTCCTGTCTGATACTCATCAAGCTTCCATACTCCTCTCAATCATCCCGGCAATCTCCTGATTGGCCAATTCATTCAAATGGGAAGGAATAGCCCCGTATTCATACTGCCGATCTGTAAAGTAATAACTACTTTTATAAGCGCTGACAACCTTTAATCTGCTGCAATGGAGCTCAAAAAAATCATAATAGCTTTTTAAAATCCGGTTCATATTCCGAATTTCATCCAGATTTTCATACGGTTCTTGACTGTGCGCATCTCCAACCTGCTCGCTCAGATAATTTTGTACCAGAACGATCTTTACAGATGGATAGTTTTCCCTGATCCGCTCCAGAAATCCCCGGCAGCTTTTCTCCCACAACACCTGGCATTCCTTCGAATCCCGCTTGATAATTACCGCATTTTCCAGAGGGCATTCCGCGCCTTCAAGGGCATCACTTTTTGTCAGATATCCGTTTCCATAGGAGAGTACATCGAACCTTTCCTCGATAAAATCAAGAAACAGATATTCCGGCATAGTCTCGTGTAATATTTCCCAAAACTGATTTTCCAATTCTCTTTTCAGCATAATCTCCCTGTATCTGTTCCGGTGTTTGCAAGGGACTTCCGTATCAACAGGATGCATCAGGCTGATCAGGCTTGTAAAATTAAAACGGCAGTATGGATTATGCAGCAGATTCATATGGCCCAGAATACGGTTCAGATTATAGCCGCCCATGGTGATATAGCGATAATCAGGTGTACCCGGAAATCTGCCCGCAATATAGGTATAATAATTTTCTGTAAGCTTCTGATAATCCGCTTTCTCTTTTCTATAAAAAAATACAGCCAGCAGATCGGATAATTTCAGTTTTATGATTTTCTCCAGAGTTTCTTCATATTCCGAATATAATCCGCATCGTTCAAAGCCCTGCAACATGATCTCGGAAGCCTGTATTCCAATTGCGTTTTCATCTTCATTTGTCGGACGCGGTTGTGCGGTCAGGGAACCTTTACGGAATATCCGGTAGTAATATAAAGCCTCATGCACATTTTCAATCCGGTTACTGACGGCCAGAAGCAGAGGATAAATGGCTCTCGCCTCGCTGTGGCAGTCCGGGAAGCTGATATTGTTCTTCGTAAAAAGTTCCTTTTTAAACAGACATTTCCAGATTGCTGTGTATCCATATTTCATATGTTCTTTCAGGTTATAATCCATGCCCATGCGCCCGGAACAGACACGATATGTTTTCACTCCGGTTTCACTATTTACACGGTACACATCACATTCCACAAGATCAGTATCATTTTCTGTAATACGATGGTACATGATTTCCAGATAACGGCTGTCGATCCAGTCATCTGCATCCAAAAATGCAAGATACGTTCCGACCGCTTTCTGCAGCCCCAGATTCCTTGCTTTGGAAGGTCCTTCATTGGATTTGCTGATCAGCCGGATACGGCAATCTTTTTCTGCCCATTCCCGGCATTTCTGCCCGGAGCCGTCCGTAGATCCATCATCAATCAAAATAACTTCAAAATCAGAAAATGTCTGATTTACTACAGACTCAAGACATTGATCGAGCCATTCGGATACATTATATACAGGTATGATAATACTGATTACGGCTTTAGATGTTTCTTTCTCGATTCCCATGCTCATATCTCTGCAAATACCTTCTCTGTGTATCTTCTAATCTCTGTAGTTCACTTTCTGAAAACCCATACTGCATCAGTAGTTCTTTTGTCAGCATCGGCTCACATCCATGGATATCCCGCACGGACAGATCCGTGGGATAGACATCCCCGCAGATCGTCTCCTGCCCGGTATAGATCGCCATAGCCAGTCTGTGGTTGCCGTCTATGACCCCGTAATTGCGGTTAAAGGTCAGCAGGCTGCCTTTTCTGCAGCCGGTCTGCTTCCATTCATCAATCAGCTTCTGAAATTGTTTCAGCCGCTGTACGGCCGTATCCCGGCTGCAGTGCATTTGCTGCGCCCGAACATAATAGTCGGAACCGTAAGGGGAAATTCCGTCCTGCGCCTCGATCGCCGCCAGACGCACCCCAAGACGCAGATCCTGATCAAAACCTTTCAAAAGCATCGACACCGGAACTTCCACACTTTCCTGTTCTGGTTCCCCGAACATCAACCTGTACAAAAATGGATAAATCCAGATATACTGTCCGGTCTTCTTCCGGACGATTTTCTCTATCTCGTCCAGGATAGATTCATGCACAGCCAGGCAGATGATCGTGTTTTCTCCAAAATCAACATCCTCAAAGCAGCGTACCTGTACGCCTTCAAATAATTCACCATCACTTACGTCGCTGCTCCTTACAAAATATGAAATCTGCTTCTGGAAGCCATGATTCAGCAAGGCTCTGTAAAACTTCCGCGCGACATGCCCGGTTCCGTAGATGATAATTTTTTTGCCGTTGAGTTGTTCCAGAATCATGCTATCCTCCAAAGCCGATATAAGTGACCGTATGCCCCGGGGTCTGTTTTTCCTCAGACGGCAGAGTCATGTAGTCCTCCCCAAAATAATAAGTCAGGAATCCGGAGATATCCTGCGGCGCGCGGACCGACAGTCCCTCAAACTCAATATCTTTCGTTTCCATATGCCATTTCCGAAGGAAACCGCCGGCCTCCTCCGCAGAGCCCCACCCAAAGCAGCGGACACGGGGCGTACCGTTATCACGGTATCTCTGACGCAGATATTTCATCCCCTGATGTCCCCATTCCTTGGGGAACAGATTCAGCAGATTAAAGCCCAGCCAGCTGCTGAAACACTTCCGGTTCAGGGCGCCGACTTCCGAGTACAGCAGTTTTCGGCAAAGCCAGGAGACGCAGGTACAGATTCGTTTTGATGCAGGATTTTCCGGCAGATCATCATCCGGAAAAATGTCTATAAAAATTCCATTTTGCGCAGTCATCTTATACTGGCCTTTTCTTTTATAAACGGTTCCTTTCTTCAGTATCCTGGCATATTCCCAACGATATCCGGGATCAGTCCGCCAGGTCTGAAGGAAATAGTCCTCTGACAGTTCTGTCCGGCAGATCCTGCAGAATTTTTCATAATTTTCACGCAGCATACGTACATCCACATCATCATCCCAGGGGATAAACCCACCGTGCCGTACAGCTCCAAGCAGTGTGCCGCCGTCCAGTATGTAGTCAATCTGATGCTTCCGACAGATGCGGTCCAGCTCCCGCAGCATATCAAGTTCTGTCAGCTGGAGCCTCCGCAAAATTTCTTTTGTATAGACAAATTTTCCCAAAACATCCTCGCTTTTTCTGTATCATTCCAATTCTTATAGATTTTCATTGCGCATGCGGTATCTGGATTCTGCTTTTAAAAATTGCTCCATGATATCTGCCAGCGCAATGCTTTCCTGCGTGGTAATCCATTCTTTCGCTTGATGTCCCTTTATCCTGCTGAGGAAATGCTTCAACTCATATTGAAGTCCGTTTCCCACGAAGGGATAATCGTAGGACTCATATTGATCAGGGTCTTCATACCGTACTTCGAAATGTGTGGTAAGCCACCAGGGGGCTCTGACCAGAATGTACCCATGTGTTCCTGACAGGATCAGTTCTCCTTCTGATTTCACACCCAGACCGGATTTTACCAGCCCCATCCGGGTGCCGTCCTTATATTGGAAACTGGTTTTGGTAAAAAGATCAATTCCGCATGCATTGCGTTGCACAGCAAAGTGTATGTTTTCATAATCACAACCGGCTATTTTCAGTACGGCAAAACAGCCGTAGGTTCCAAGCTCTGTCATGCTGCCGCCAAATTCTCTGTCTGCCAGTTCACGCATCCCCGGATCAGCAAGCTTAGTAAAGCATGCTTCTACATCCCTGATCTCACCAATCCGTTTTTCCTTTATCAGCTTCAACAGGGCCTGGAATCCCGGGCAATACGCTGTTTTTACCGCTTCCATGAGAATCAGGTGCCTTTCCTCAGCAAGTAAAAATAATTCTTCCGCTTCCTGTTTTTTCAGAACCATCGGTTTTTCGCACAGCACATGCTTTCCGTGGTTTAAAAGCCATCTGATATAAGCGCCATGAAAAGCAGTTGGCGATGCGATGTACGCGGCATCGATCTGTTTTATAAATTCGTCCCGGTCATCTGTCCCTGTCTGCAGTCCATAGTCAGACGCATAGGCCTGTGCACTGTTCTGATGGGGATTATAGACCGCATTCAGTCTGACATCCAGCCCCTGCCATCCATCCCGGGCAAAACGCCGCGCAATTCTTCCTGTCCCGATGATTCCCAAACGAACGCTCATACGGATTCCCTTTTCAGTCTTTTAAGGATAAACATTTCCGTTATTTCTGACATGGCCATGATCTCATTCTGGGTAAGCAGATACTTATTTTTGCCGATTTTATTAATCTGGGCTGCAAATTCGCCCATTTCATACCGAAGTCCATCCCCCTGGAACTTGGGTTCAAATATCTCCACTTTATTGGGATCTTCATAACGTAGCTTATATTTTTTTGTGAGCCACCATGGCGATTCTGCCAGAATATAGCCCGTGCTTCCAGATATCACCAATTGGCCTTCTGTTTTTACACCTACACCGCATTTCGCCGTGGCCATTCCCTGGTCGTAAACCAGGTCAATCTTTGTATACAGATCCAGTCCGTCGTCTCTGTAAATACTGTGAAACTTTACTTCTTTATAATCAGTCCCAAAAAGCTTGAAGATTGGGAGCAGGGTGTAGGCTGCATATTCCAGAAACGCGCCGCCATATCTGGCGTCCGTACATTCCCTTGCGTGAGGATCGGCCAGCCGGGTGAAGCATGCTTCAATATCCCGTATCTCTCCGATCTGTCCGCTCCGCGCAGTATTGATCAATTGCTGAAATCCCGGACAGTACGCGGTCTTAATCCCTTCCAAAATAACCACATCATGTTTTTCCGCCTGCAGAAAAAGCTCCGAGACATCCCGCTTGTTTAAGGCAATCGGATTTTCGCATAAAACATGCTTTCCGGCATTTACTGCTTTTCTGGCATATTCATAATGGGTTTCATTTGGGGACGCAATATATACGGCATCAATCCCTTTTAGAAATTTTTCATAATCGTCTGTCCATACCGGAAGGCCATGTTTTTTTCCAAATGAGCTTCCGCTGCCTGATTCTGGATTAAATGCCCGGATGATATTCAGTCCGGATACATATTTTTCCTCAGCCATAAATCTTGCGGCAATTCTTCCGGTTCCAACAATCCCAACCTTTACAATCTGAAAGTGGCTGGTGCGGAGCAGTGTGGAAGAAATATCCGGTGTCCTCTCCAGATAGATGACTTTGCAGAGTGTATTCAGATAATCAAAGGTTCCAACCCAGTCACTTCCGACCGTAAAGATATCAATATCATACTTTTGGATATCCTCGATTTTCTGGCCTGCATGATCTTCAATGATGATCTCATCCGCCAATCCCGTTTTGCGCACATTTTCAATACGCTCCAGACAGGAATCCACTACATTGATTTTTCCCCGTGCTTCATCAAAATGCTCTGTGGTCACCCCAACAATCAGATAGTCACCCAGCTTTTTGGCCCGTTCCAGCAGGTTCACATGCCCCTGGTGGAACAGATCAAATGTCCCATAGGTAATTACTTTTGTCATGGCGATATCTCCGTTGTTTCTATGGAATCGTTACATTTTGCTGTTATCTCTGGCGCTGAATCCCCTTGTTCTGTTTCTTTTCCGATATCCATGGCGCGCATACTGAAAATTTTATCTTCCCAAGTTTTCCGTGTATATTCTCCAAAGTTTTCAACCAACGCATTGATGTATCTTTGCTTTATATCTTCGGAACTTACGATCACCATATCTGCATTCCGGACACCTGGCGCAGTACAAAAGTCTAGTTCTTCCCGTTCCGCCATTAAGACACTCTCATAAAGAAACGGCGGAATATATACCAGTGTTTCCGCAACATTTTTGAGTTCCGGTGAATAGAATCTTGGATCTATACTGATTTCAGAATCCGTCTCATCATAAGGATTCTGAATAAAAACCGTATCCGGCCAGCGCTTCTGAAGATTGTAATTTTCGTAATGAGTCACCTGGACATGGGACGGCATTTCGTCCCCCTCATAGTGGTATCTGATGAAATCACCGTCCAGGCCACGGTCATAGTATGGAATTGGAACCACATAGATATCACAATCCTCATCACTTTGAGATGCCGACCAAAACCGCTCCATGGAATCCCACATGGACGCTTTATATGGCAGAAATACGACTTCCAACCGGTCAGGAATCTGTTCGTCTAGCAGTTTTCCGGCCTGTCTGATCTGTCCTGTAAGTTCTTTTATTAACTCATAGCGCTTCCCGGGATGCTTTAACACCTGGGTCATCTGATACAAACTTTCATGATATTCTTCCAGCTTATGAACAAGTTCCGTTCCTTCTCCATAAATCATTTCCAGCTCATTTCCCATCGTGATTGCCGTTTCCTGGCAATCAGCAAGAAGCTGACGGATCCCGTCCTCGTTCATATGGTTTGCGGTCAGATTTGCTTTTAAAACAATGTTTGCTTTATCTAACAAGTTTATCATTGTGAGCATTTGCTTTCTCAATACACGGCTCATATCACCCATCTCCTTATTTCATCCGGTTTATTGCTGAAAACAAGCAAGATAAACGGATTCCTTATTCAGCCATCTTACGCAGGACATGCTGGCGTATCCGCAGCAGCTCCAGATCATCAGGAAGAAGGGGGGAGAGCTGCATGATGACTGACATAGCCTGTATATATTGATTACTGTTTATCATGGTTCGCAGTGCTTCCTTCATCTGTTGCGCAAGCATTTGAAATTCATCCCCTGTATTTTGCGCCGGAGCTTCTGCCTTTGCCGATATCAGGCGGATAATTTCACGGATAGTTCCTGTCATTGTTGGATAGAATCGGAGCGCCTTGCGGAATAAACTCACGGCTTCCGTAAATTCTAAAAGTTCCATTTTCTCCAATGCCTCCCATACATAGAGGGCAAAACGGCAATCTTTTGGGAGAAGGATACGCCTTTCTCTGCCGAACATTTCATCATGGTATTGGATCTGATAGAAACGTAAGACATATCCGCTGTATTCCTTCAAGGCAAGGAGCATTGCATCGCCTATAAGAAATCCCTGGATCAATTTTTTTTCATATAAAAGCTTTTTCAGCCAAAGACCATATATCGGGGCATCATGAACCAGCTTTTCCGCTGCGTCCGTTAACTTTTCTGATTCTTCTGGGGAGACTAAATCCTGAAGCTTCTTTGCGCATTGTTTCCATTCTTCCAGATCCATAACGCCTACAATCTCAGCGAGATCCATCTCCAGCAGGATTGCCTCCTTTACTGCCTGATTCTTCAGGTAAGCGGACTCCGTTGTTTCCACACACTGTACAAATAATTTCCTGCGCGCTTCCAATTCCAGGCCCTTCCCTTTAAGGACCGCCGTCTGTAGCTGTTGATAGGGGGAAGCTGCTGGAATGTGTTTCAGGATCTCACCAAATGATTCACAGGAATCCTTCCAGCTGTCAAAAATAGAGTAGTACCGCTGCATCCAAGTTTCGTCTTTCCAGGGAAGCCGCTCCATGAAGCGAATCGCCTGCTTCATATCCCCCAGCTTTATGGCGGATTCCGTGCAGTTGATCCAGATCTGATACAGCTTGGAAGGCAGCTTTATGGACTCCTCTGTCAGATCACCATAAGTCTGCTGTCTCCACAGTTCCGGATGCTCTTCCATATATATCAGGGTTTCTTCAAATTCTGCCCCGTAACGTAAAGTTTCCTCGTGAGCCTTGCGCCGGGTATAGATTGCAAGCAATGTCTCATAAATATTTAGACGAACCAACTCCCAGGGATGTTCCCGCTCCAAAATGAAAAGCGCTTCCTGCTCCGCTTTTTCATATTCTTTTTTTACACATAGAATGTACAGCAGGTTTGCCTGAAGCCATCCCTGGTAATATTTATCTTCATATTCCTTGCAGAGTTCTCGTCCCTTCCGGCAATATTCCTCTGCTTTTTCATAATTTTTAACAATGATATATTCTTGTGTGATCTGAATATAATTTTTTGTATAGGAAGGGCATTCCTCAATATTGCGAAGCAGAAGAGGAATGTTTCGGAGTGGTTTTTCTGGCGTTCCATCTCCGGCATCCCTGATATATCCATAATGGTTTACATAGGAATTAAAATATTTGCATGGCATGGTGCGCGGAACCAGTTCTTCATGAACCACATTCTGGAACGCCATTCCCGGTACGATACGGGCCATGCGGAATGCGTGGTAATCGGTATACTGGATTCCGTCCCATTGTATATAATTCTTCTGTATATAGCAGGCGGAACCAAACCCCCGGTATTCCCCGGATAAAAAGAAATTCCGGATCTCCGTCACATCCTCAAACCATTCGTCATCGTCTATGTACATAAACCACTCGCCTTTTGCAGCCCATAGGCCTACATTTCTTGCTGCGGAAAAATTGTCGCACCATGTAAATGGAAGAACCTTGTCTGTATAGCGGCTGGCAATTTCTTTTACTTTTTCATCTGTCCCGGTAAACACGATGATCAGTTCGCTGGGAACCTGCATGAGCAGCGGGCGCAGCGAATCCAGACATCTTTCCAGGGATGCAGCCCGGTTCGATGCGAGCAGGGAGATGCTAAGCTGTATATTCATAATGTCTTGCCCCCTTTACGTGTCAAGGCATGGAATTTCAGAAAAACAGGCGTTTTCTTTTATATACAGAAGCTATGCTGTATACAAAAGAAAGCGCCCATCCAGTGGACCGGCGCTCTCTGAAATTGTACCTGTAGTAATTACTGTAATAACTGGAGAACTCCCTGCGGTACCTGGTTTGCCTGCGCAAGCATTGCCTGGGAAGCCTGAACCAGGATGTTGTTCTTCGTGTATGCCATCATTTCCTTTGCCATATCTACGTCACGGATACGAGACTCAGCTGCGGACAGGTTCTCATGCTGAACACCCAGGTTGTTGATGGTGTGTTCCAGACGGTTCTGCAATGCACCGAATGTGGAACGCATGGAAGAAATCTTATCAATCGCAGTATTGATTAAACTGATTGCATTACGAGCTGAGCTTGAGTTGCTAATACTCATTGTACCTGAAGCAATTCCGAGCGCAGTAGCACTTAATGCAGAGAAGCTAACCTTCAGCTGGTTATAGGTCGCCCCTGACTCACCAACATGAAGTGTAATTGATCCACCAGACTTAAACAGTGAAATTCCATTAAACTTGCTGGCTTTTCCGATTCTATCAATCTCGGAACGCAGCTGGTTGATCTCCTTCTGCATCTCGGAACGGTTGGTAGTAGAGTAGGTTCCGTTCGCAGACTGTGTAGCCAGCTCCACCATACGATTCAGCATGGAGTGAACTTCTGTCAGAGCGCCTTCTGCTGTCTGTACAAGAGAAACACCGTCTTCTGCGTTCTTTTTCGCCATATCAAGACCTGTGATCTGAGCACGCATCTTTTCGGAAATAGCCAATCCAGCAGCGTCATC
>QXWX01000057.1 GCA_009911175.1 Lachnospiraceae bacterium
TGGGAAAAGTGGCTGAAAACGGAAGTGGATGATCATGGAGAGGAGATTGATATTGTTGAGTGAAAACAGCGGACTGACGATTCCAAAGCCGCAATGGAAGAAAAAAAGGAAGCGGCATAAGCAAAGCATCCTGAATACAGAAAAGGGCACCTGTTTTCTTTGCGCGAGACTGCACAATGATCATAGGCAGAAATATACAGAAGATCACCATATCCTCTTCGGATCCGGCCAGCGTGATATTTCCGAGGCGGAAGGGCTGAAAGTAGATCTGTGTCTGGATCATCACAGGGCAGGGCCGGAAGCAGTGCATAACAATCAGGAAATGCGGGAGCTGCTCTGCCGGATCGTCCAGGAAGAATATGAGAAGAGCCATACCAGGGAAGAATGGATGGAGATCAGCAGGAAGAATTATTTGGAATGAGGGAGGACTGGCGATGGAACCAGGAAGCCTTGCGATCGGGGATCATGTAGAATACCGGAACGGGGACCGGACAGAAACCGGATATGTGACATTTATAACAGGATGGTATGACTATGAATATATCGACATCGGCAGCAGGCCGGTGATGCAGAACGGGCAGAAAAGCACGATCGTAGATATAGAGGATATCATAAGGAAGGTACCTACGCTGGAATAGGCGTATGGATACACAGGCAGGTATGTCACACAGCGTACAAGCCATCTTTCTTCATCTTCCGGCCTATAGTGCCGGAGGATGGGGAAAAGAGAAAGGAGACCATATGAAGAAAGAGGGTTCGGCAAGGGCCGAAGATGTGAAAATATGTGAGATATGCGGGAAAATGATTATCGGAGAATACGACTGGGTCCAAACAAGGCGGAGAACGAAGTTGTATTTCTGCAAAGGGATGAAATGCAGAGGGAAGAAACATGCCAGCTGAAAATACACGGGAAGGAAAAAAGACTAAGCCGCGGGCGAAGAATACCAGAGCCATCATTGAGCCTTATGTGAGGCGGGGGATTCCGAATACTGAGATCGCGGAAAAGACGGGAATAAAATACATTACGGTATGGGCCGCGGCAAAAAAGATCCGGGAACAGCTGGCGGAAACAAAGGGGAAGAACGCTGACCGCCATATGTGTAAGACCTGCAAATACAGGGCAGCTGCTTACAATCCAAACAGTTCCTGGATTAAATGCGAATACGCTTTAAAATCCGGGACGAAGCGTTCCCGGGGATGCAATGTGGAGGATTGCGACAAGTACGAAAAAGGCGCGCCGGTAAAGGTGAAGGAGGAACCATGAGTACAAGGGCAATGTATTTGAATGATTTAGACCGATTAACAACGGAGATGATGGAGTATATCTGTGACAAGCTGTGCCGGTATCCAGAGATGGAGCGTGATGAAGAATCCCTGGCGGAGCTGTGTGACGGATGCGGGATGGGAGAGTTCCTTTGCAATATACTCAGCCATGAAGGAGCCAGAACAAACGAAACGGAGAAAAGATCATGAACAGGAATAAAAAGGGCGTCATGCCGGAGATTACCAGGGAAGTATACAAAAATGTCAAGAAATATGACCGTCAGCAGTTCACTGGATTCTGTACGGACCTGTACAAGTACGGGTATGAGGACGGCAGGGAGAGCGTGCCGGTAGTGGATCTGGAAGAGGTTATGGCGGCGGTTTCGGCTGCAAGAGGAGTCGGAAAGAGGACATTTGACAATATCAGGGACTGTGTGGAGCAACTGTTCAGGAAGGAAGATGAGAATGAGTAAGTCAGTATTGATCATAGACACGCCGGAAGACTGTAGGGACTGCATGATCAGGGATTTAACTGACCGCTGTCAGGCTACCGAAAAAGATGTGGACGAATACAGGGAAAGAAGATGCAGGCCGCAGTGGTGCCCGCTGGAAGAGGTGAAAGAGAGCAGTGTTAAACGCTGTACTGCACATTTGAAGAGACATGGGTATATCGTCTTGAAATATACCAAAGATATGAAAAAGGATGCGGATGAGTGCGAAGCGATGGAAGAGAAGGGAAAAAGCAAAGACTGTTGTAGCTGTTCCTGTTCTGTATGTTTGGTTCAGTAGGGAGGAAATGCGGATGCGATCAGTGTTACATTACCCGGGAGGCAAGAAGCGGATCGCTTCTTGGATCATCAAACACATGCCGCCTCATCACAGTTACCTGGAACCATACTTCGGGTGTGGAGCCGTTCTGTTCGCAAAGCAGCCGGCCCCGATCGAGACGGTCAACGACCTGGACGGAGAGGTGGTGAACTTCTTCCGGGTGATCCGGGATCCTGAAAGCCGGGAAAAGCTGCGGGAACGGATCACCTATACGCCTTATGCCAGACAGGCATATGACGAAGCTGTCCGGGGGGATCCGGAAGATCCAGTGGGGCGCGCTGCCTGTTTTGCGGTGAAATCCATGCAGAGCCACGGTTTCCGGATGACCGATGACGGCGGATGGAAAAAGGATGTACATGGCCGGGAAAAAGCATATGCGGTCAGATACTGGAACGAGTTGCCGGAGTCTATCGCGGAGATGGCCATAAGGCTGAAACAGGTACAGATAGAAAACTGTCCAGCGCTGGAGCTGATCAAGGCATTTGATCATGAGAATGTGCTGATGTACCTAGATCCACCGTATGTATGGTCAACCAGGTGTGGGAGGAAGCAGTACAGGCACGAGATGTCTGATCAGGATCATATAGAACTGCTGGAGGCGGTGGCCAGCAGTAAGGCAAAGGTGATGATCTCCGGCTATGACTGCGAATTGTACGACTTTTACCTGGGAAATTGGAATAAAGTGCAGGTTGCGGCCAGGGCGCAGGATAACAGGAGGCGGGTGGAGACATTGTGGATGAACTACGATGTGGAAGCATGGCAGATTACGCTACCTGTTTGAAAGGAGGATTTAGTGAGAAATGATTGATGAAAAGAAATTGATTCAGTGTTTGAAACATGATATCTCATGTTTTGAGACAGAAGGTAAAAAGGTTTCTGAGCGTTATCTCCGGGTTGATGACATGATAAGGATGATAAAAGGCCAGCCCAAAATCGGCAGATGGATCCTATGCCATGAGCGGAAGCCTGAAAGTGAGAAGGAGGTTGAGATTACATATGTTAGCAAACACTTGGAAACTGGTGAACCATTATGTTTCACAGCCAGAGCATTTTACGAAGATGGAACAATTAATACTGAGGATAGTTCTTTCAGCTGGGAAGATACAGATAACTGGGAATATGACGAAGAAAAAGACGGTTATGTAATTCCTGAGGGTTGGTTTGAGAGCATTTCATTTGCTGAAGAATTTGGAGTGGTTGATATGCCGGTTATTGCATGGAGGGAAATTGCGGAGCCATATAAACCGGAAGAGGAGGATTCAGAAGAATGAGCACAAAAGAAATCTTATTCCGTGGTAAACGTCTTAACAATGGGGTATGGGTTGAAGGATTACCGTCCTATGGTATAAATGGAAATATAGGAGATATGGTTGTTTATAAAGGATTTTGCAATTGCTCTACTATTGAGGTAAAACCAGAAACCGTATGCCAGTACATAGGCTTGGATGATAAAAACAGTAAAAAGATTTTTGAGGGAGATATCTGTATAATATGCAGCAGTTCCATCGATGAAGAAGACGGATATTTTGTTGTTAAATGGAATAATGAAGAATCAAGATTTTTCCTTGATGGGGAAGGAATCGCAGTTGATTTTGGCAGTTATTATACCTACGAGATTGAGGTGATCGGAAATATTTATGATAACCCGGAGTTACTAAACTGACAGGAGGTTCAGGAAAATGAAGAAGGGAAGGAGCCGGAATGATAGGAAAAAATGAGCAGGCGGAAATATTAAAGTATCTGCTGGGACAGAGATACCGGGCGGAAAAACGGAAGAAACAGCTGGATGACCGTCTGGAAGAGATGAATGAAAGGAAACGGTCACCGGTTGGAGCCGGAAGGATATCTTCCGCACCAAAGAATCAAGGGAAAAAAGCGGAAGAACCTTTCCTGGTTTTTCGTATTTCTGAAATCGAGGATCGGATCTGCCGGCAGAAGCAGGAAATTGAAAATGCGGTTGTCCGGGTAATGAACATCATTGAGTATCTTCCGTTAAATTCAATTGAACGTGAAATATGCGAACTGCGGCATATTGACATGAAACCATGGAACATCATATCGGCGGAAATCCCGATGTCCAGATCCCAGGTGAACAGGCGCTATAATGCGGCGATCGATATGCTTTTAAATAACCGGGGCATTCAGAAGCTGATCGCCAAAAATGAGAAGGAATATCTGCAATGGAAAATGGAGCGGAAATTCAGAAATCAAAAAAGCAATTCGAAAAAAATTGTCAGGAATAAAAAACCAGAAAATAAATCTGAAAAAAATTCAGAAAAAAAGAAGAAAAATAAAAAATAGAAACCAAGATCAGGAACAGCGATTCTTTCAGAAGAAGGAAAAAGAAAACCTGATATTGGATTTGCTTTTATTCCGGAAAGGATAAGGCAGATCACTTCAAGCAAAAAACAAGGTGGGGGTCTGGAATGGGAAATCAGGCCGGGATATATTTACCGGAATTTATACCGGAATAAATACCGAGCGTTTTACCGGCATATAAGAAGGCAGGATTTTCAGGATCAGGCCAGGTGTACAGAGCAGACAAACAGGCTCATTCCGGCAGGTGTACAGGAGGAAGCATAAGATTATATGCTGTATAAAAAAGATGCGACACCATGCGACATTTGTATGTGATATAATGCTATTGTAGATGAATGCGCATGAGACAGTCAGGGCAGCAGGCCTGGCTGGGAGCGATGCAAAACGACAGGGACAGCGAAGCGGCTGTCCTTTTTGTTTTACCGAAGCGGATGATCCATGCATGGACGTGCTGCGTGACTGACAGTGCTGTGAGAGCGCCGTGCGATCATGTATGTGATCAGCATAAGTACAGTATCACAAGAGGGACATGGTGCAGAGTACCATGCATAATACACGCAAATGGCAGCAGGCCGGGGGCTAAGGTACTTCCTGGCACGTCGAGATATGCGGGTCGAGGAAGGCCCGGTTTTTGTCCGGATATTAACAAAAAAATTTCATGCGTTTCGTTACGCAAGCCCTGAAGTGTGAATAAATGATATTCCGGAAAGGGCAATGGATAGATCCACGAGTCACATTTTTAAAAGGAGATCAGTAATATGGGCGAAGCGGACAAGAAGAAAAATCTTTATGAGCCGCGTGAGATTGCGCAGCTGTTTAATTTCTCCGGTACACGCAGAGTTGAGCAGCTTACGGCAGACGGCGTGATCAATGCAGTGCTTGTGAAAGTAAAAGGGAGGGAAGTAAGGCGGTACGATCTTGAGCCGACCGTACAGAAATACATTCAGTATCTTTCAGATAAAGCGTATGGAAAAGCAGGACGCTCGGAGAAGGCAGTGGGGCTGCAGGAGCAAAAGCTGGAAGCGGAGATTGCATTGAAAGAGAGCCAGGGTGAGCTGCACAGACTTAAGACTCAGATCGCTGCCGGGGAATATATCTCAATTGAAGAGGTCAAGATTGATTATGCAAAATTTTTCCTTGTATTCAAGAAATTTGCAATGTCCCTTCCGGCCAGAATCTGCGGACTGATATCCGGACAATTGGAGCCGATTGAGGAAAGGAGAATCGAGAAGGAGATGTCAGGCGAGATCGCGGCTCTTCTGAACTCTTTTGTCGTGGCAGGGGTCGCTGAACCGAAGAAAGTGAAGGGAATCTTAGATGCAGAAAAGCAGAAAGTGGCGCAAGAAGTATCAGGTTAGCTCATATCTGAAAGAAGCGCTGCGGCAGCTGCAGCCTCCGGAGGAAATGTCTGTATCGGAATGGGCGGAAAAATACCGGATCCTTGACTCCAAGGGTTCTGCGATGCCGGGACCATGGAGGAATGAAAAGACTCCATATCTGAAAGAAATTATGGATGAACTTGTGAACTACGAGACCGAAGAGATTATATTTTGTAAATGCACGCAAATCGGCGGATCAGAAGCCATGAACAATATGATCGGTTATGTCATACAGCAGGATCCGTCCCCGGTCATGGTGGTTTATCCGACCGACAAGCTGGGGGAGAGTATTTCTGATAACCGTATCATCCCCATGATAAAGAGCAGTCCGTCGCTGAAAAAACTGTTTCAGGAATTTCGGTCACAGAAGCTGGAACTGCAATTTGACGGCATGTACCTGACGATAGCGGGGAGTAATTCTCCATCTTCGCTGGCATCCAAAGCCATCAAATATCTTTTCCTGGATGAAACGGACAAATACCCGGGTGCAAGCCGGAAAGAGGCGGATCCAATCAGCCTTGCCAAAGAGCGTACAAAGACATTTGCAAACCGGAAGATCTATCTGACCAGTACACCCACATTAAAGAACGGGCATATATGGAAAGCACTGGAAGGGGCGGATATAGAAAAACATTATTTTGTGCCGTGCCCGTATTGCGGTGAAATGATCGAACTGAAATTCAAGCAGATCCGTTGGCCGGAGGGCGGCGAAGGAATTACGGCTTCGGATCGTGCGGATCAGGCGGTCTATGTATGTCAGGAATGCGGATGCGTAATTAGTGATCACCATAAAGACAAGATGTTGCGATATGGAGAATGGCGCACTGTCCGGAAGAACAATACATCCGGAAAGAAAATCGGATTTTGGATCTCAACGCTGTACAGCCCATTTGTACGATTTTCGGAAATTGCTTTGGAATATATGAATTCCCTGGGGGATCCGGAGAAACTGCAGAATTTCACAAATAGCTGGCTGGCAGAGCCATGGGAGGACACCAGGCTGAAAACTTCCGCGGATACGGTGATGGAACGGCGCACAGCGGTTCCGGAGTTCATAGTGCCGGAATGGGCCAGGATACTGACAGGCGGGGTCGATGTCCAGGAAACCTGCATGTACTGGACGATCCGGGCATGGGGGAACTATATTACCAGCCAGAACATTGCGCATGGTCAGGCAGCTTCGTGGGCAGATATAGAGCGTGTTATGAATCTGTCATATGAGATGGAGGGCGGGGACGTATTGGTGGTTGCGCTCTGTCTGATCGATTCCGGATACGATGCGGACAGTACATATGATTTCTGTGCAAATAATTCGGACTGGGCGCTTCCCGTTAAGGGCTCGTCTAATCCGATGATGAGCAACTTCAAGAGGTCCAAGATCAACAGACAGGGGAGTAAGGCATATGGAATGAATCTTGTCTTGGTGGATGGCGATAAGTACAAGGATATGATCGCAGCCAGGATGAAAAAAGAGAATGGGCGGGGTTCCTGGATGGTGTATGCGTCATGCGACCGGGAATATGCAGAGCAGGTGACCGCGGAACACAAAGTAAACGAGAAGGCCGGAACGAAAACGGTTCAGAGATGGAGGCAGAAACGCAGTCATGCAGATAATCATTTTTTGGACTGTGAGGTATATGCAATGGCCGCTGCTGACATGATGGGTGTACGGTCTATGCATCTGGATAACGCGGAGAAGCAAACGGAAGTAAAAAAGAGCCGGGAAGAAACACAGCCGGAAGAGGAGGCGTGGATCCGGATAAACGAGGATTGGATATAGGAGGAAGCATTTATGGCGATGACAGCAGAGGAAAGGCTGAATGAAGTTGAGACAGCTATCACGAAGGTGCTGTGCGGCGGTCAGTCTTACCAGATAGGATCAAGGAAGCTGACAAGGGCAGATCTTTCACTGCTCAGACAGATGCAGAAAGAATTACAGGCTGAGGTGGCCGCAGGAAGCGATACCGGACTTTTCGACGATACCTATGTTGCCTTTTTTGACGGGAGGTGATGCTGTTGAGCTGGCTGGATAATGCAATTGCATTCATATCACCGGAATGGGGCGTAAAAAGAGCGGCATGGCGGTCCGCATATAAAGAGATCAGGAACTATGATGCGGGGAACGGCAGCAGGCTGAATGCGGGATGGAGTGTATCGAATGTTTCCGCGGAAATGACAGACCGGACAAGCCGGGAATATATCAGGGCAAGAGCCAGGGATCTGGAACGGAATTCAGATATTATGAATTCTATATTATGGGCAAGGAAGCGGAATGTGATCGGCAGCGGGTTCCAGCTCCAGGCAAAGACATCGGATGAAAACCTGAATACGGGATTGGAGAAGCTATGGAAAAAGTGGTGCAAGGCAAGGAACTGTGATGTGACAGGAGTACAGAGCCTGAACCAGATCCTTCGTATGGCGGTTGTAAGAAAACATGTGGATGGAGGTATCCTCTTTGTTAAGCGGTATACCAGGGACGGCATGATACCGTTCTCCTTACAGATGATAGAGGTGGACGAGCTGGACACTATGCATATGATACCGGGAAATCCGAAGCATAGGGTGGTCGGCGGAATCGAGTATAACGAATATAACCGTCCGGTGGGATACTGGATCCGGCAATACCAGATTGACGGGATTTCCATTGCAGATCCCGTGTATGTGAAGTCAGATGACGTTATGTTTTATTACTCTAAAAGGCGGCCTTCCCAGATTCGGGAAATGTCAGATATGGCGCATACGATCACAAGGATCCGGGATGTGAATGAGTTTGTAACGGCGGTGTCAGTTAAACAGCGGATCGAGGCGTGCCTTGCCGTGTTCATCAAGAAAGCGCTTCCTGTGTCGGGAATTGGGAGGACGAATACACCTGTAAATGATAACAGGGTAGAATACGATGGAAAACGTCTTTCACCAGGTATGATACAGGAGATGAATGCGGGGGACGAGATCGATGTCGTGAATCCGACCGGGCAGTCTGCGGATGCGACATCCTTTGTGAAGCTGCACCAGAAGATGATAGGCGCCGGACAAGGGATTTCCTATGAAGCTACAAGCCGTGATATGTCAGAGACAAATTATTCCTCCGCAAGGCAGGGGGCCATTGAGGATGAACTGACTTTCATGGAAGAGGAGGAGCAGATCCTTTCCATACTGGATGAGATTTATGAGACTTTTGTGATTTCCTGTGTACTTGCCGGACTGGTATCCATTCCGCAGTTTTGGGAAAACAAAGAGGATTATCTGTCCCATGAGTGGATCAAGATGCCTAAAAAATGGATCGATCCTCTGAAAGAAGCGAATGCCACTAAGACAGCCATGAATTTTGGTATAAAAACCTATAAGCAGATTGCGGCAGAGAATGGTACGGATTGGAGGACGCAGATTGATGATATGGCAGAGGTATTGGAATATGCGTCAGAAAAAGGAATTGATTTAGGAGGTGTACTGTTTGACGGGAAACTCAATGAAGAAAGGGAAGAGCAAAAAGAATACGATACGGCAGCAGGCGGAAACTCCAATGCAGGTGATCCGGATGCTGCGGGCGCAGACGGAACAGATGGAAGACAGGGAAGCGGCCAAAGAGAAGGATAAAGGCATCCGGGAGCTGACCGGCACGATCCGCACAATGGAGGGTGAAGGCAAAGAACGCACGTTTCGGCTTTCATTTTCATCAGAGGAGCCTTATGACAGATGGTTCGGGGCGGAAATCCTGGATCATTCGGAAGGATGTATCAATATGGAGAGGCTGAGTACGATCGGTGTTGTCCTGTATAACCACAAAAGGGATGATGTGATCGGAAGGATAGACAGGGTATGGGTGGAGGGGAACAGGGGATACGCGGAGATCACATTTGATTCGGATGATCTGTCTGAGAAGATATACCAGAAGGTCAAAGGGGGGACATTGAAAGGCGTTTCCGTCGGCTATCTGGTGGATTCATGGGAGGAAGTAATGCCGAATAAACAGTCCGCGGACGGTCGATTTACGGGACCGTGTTCTATTGCAAGGAGATGGACACCATATGAGATCAGCATTGTGTCGGTTCCGGCAGACCCTACGGTGGGAGTTGGACGGTCCATGTATGGAAAAGCCGCGGATGATGTATATGAGACTTATGTGCGGCAGCTTCAATATAACAAAAATCTTTTAAAACAGGAGGGTAATTTAGAATGACAAGAGAACAGATGCTTGCGCGTCAGAATGAACTGCTCAATCAGGCACGCACTGCAGGAAGAGCGATGAATGCTGACGAAAGGGCAGAATTTGACGCGCTGCAGAGGGCGATTGACGCGCTGAATGCAGCAGCAGGCGGGAATGCCGGAAGCGGACATTTTGGCCAGAGGGCAAAAGCGACTGAGGGCGATGATGAAGACGGAGAAGAGGAGGATGAAGAGGGAGACGATGACAGTTCCGAAAAGGCTGTCGAAGCGGAACGTTTGCGGATTCGCCAGATTGAGGATATGTGCAGCAGCTTCGGAATGGATGCGCGTACATATGTAGACAATGGAAGCTCCCTGGAAAGTGTCCGGGAGGCAGTCATCGCACATATGATGCAGCAAAGTGCTCCTATCCGTTCCGGCATCCAGGTTATGGATTCTGAACAGGACAAATTCCGGAGGGCGGCAGCAGATGCTTTGATTATGCGTTCCGGTATGGAATTGGAGCAGCCTGCGGAAGGCGCCAGGAATCTCATGGGGATGCACCTGCGCGACCTTGCCATCGAATGTCTGCAGATGGACGGCACAGACGAGCGGAACCTGAACCGGAAGAATACGGACGAGCTGTATTCCCTGCTGCAAAGGGGATTCTATAATCCGGAGGCGGCTTTCCCGGCCATCCTGGACAATACGATCGAAAAGGCGTACAGGGAAGGACACAAGAAAGTATCCGTAACCTTTGACAGGATCACCAAGAAGGGGACGCTGTCTGACTTTAAGACACACGACAACTATTATATTGCCGGACCGGTTGGGGAATTCCTGGAAGTGCCGGAGAATGGCGAACTGAAGCATGATGTATTCCGGGATGATAAGCTGCCGACCAGAAAGCTGAAAACTTATGGACGTCAGTTCACGTTATCCAGGAAAGCCTTCATTGATGACGATATCAGCCTGGTGACGTCCCTTCCGGCCAGATATGCGGCATCCGCGCGCAAGACGATCAATAAGCAGGTATATCAGATCCTGGTTCAGAATCCGGCCGTTTATGATGGTGTAGCCCTGTTTTCATCCCAGCATAAGAACCTTTTAAAGATTGGTACCGGCGTGACCCAGGAAGCAATGCAGACCATGATCATGGCATTGGCAAACCAGCGGGATCAGTTTGATGAGGCGATCATCATCAATCCGGCCAGCATTGTCGTTCCGAGTGGAATGCAGTTTGATATGTATACGCTGTTTTACAGTCCGACTATCCATACCACAGACAATACCCAGGCAGTGAATCCGCTGTATCAGTACCGTGAGCAGTTGGAAGTGGTGGAAGATCCGACCATCAACGCACTGTGCGGCGGTATGGGAAATGTAATGCCGTGGTGGCTGCTCGGAGCGGAAGGAGACACAGATTTCATTGAGGTGGATTACCTGAACGGCCAGGAAATCCCGAATATCCGAAGAATGGAAGTGCCGGGGCAGCTTGGGTTTGTATGGGATATTTTTCTGGACTGGGGAATCAGTGTGATGGATTTCCGCGGCGGCGTCAAAAACCCGGGCGTGGAAGTAAAAACAAAATTGGAATTAGCATAAAGGAAGGGGGTCTGCATTATGAGTAAAGCAGCATTCTGGCAGCGGGGAGAATCTATTGATTTTACCAATGCCACAACGGACATGATTGAGGCAAATACGGTCATGACCTTAGGAAGCCGCATCTGTGTGGCGGGGACAGACATTCTGCCGGGTGAAACGGGGAGCGTTCATGTGACGGGGGTATTTGCATTCCCAAAAGGGGATGGGGAGATTACGGCAGGAGCAGAAGTGTATTTTTCTGAGTCTGACGGGAGGATCACATCCCAGGCAGAAGGCGGTGCCAAGGCAGGATTTGCCGTTTCCGGGGCGGCAGCCGATGACAATAAGGTGCTGGTAAAGATCAACGCATGAAATTGAAGGCGCTGCGCCCTGTGTTATACCTTGCACATCAGTATGACAGGGGCGATGAACTGCCGGTAAACAATCCGGACATGGTAGATGCGTGGCTGGAAGCAGGGAGCGCAGAATGGAGAACGGAGGAAATCCAAATGGAATCGTCCGCTCCGAAAGCCATACCTGCTTCAGCGCTGGCAGGACAGCCGGGAATATCTGACAGAGGAACGGAAGGCGGCCTGACCGGGCGAATCCCGGAGACACCGGAACGGAAAAAGCCTGCGGCAAGAAAGAAGAAGACGAAATGATGTCTTTCAAGGATATTATAGAGGATGATGTGCATGGAGTATTTATGAATCCCCAGGAATTTTCAGAAATGTATACCGTAAATGGTGTGGAGATGGCGGTACAGATCGACTCTAATGAGCAGATTGAACGTGAAAAACGGTTCAATCAGCATATGGATGGAATTTATCTGAATCAGAAGCTGATTTATGTAGCAGCATCTGACTTCGGTCCGCTTCCGAAACAGGGGTCGATCCTTACGCTTGATAAACGAACATACCGTGTAGCAGATGCTGTTTCTGAGGATGGCGTATATTCAATTACGATTGAGGCGAATAGAGCATGATTACTTATGAAGTAGACAAAGCAGATATAAGGTATGTCCTTAAAAAGTTAAAGGGAATTGAAACGAAGGCGCCGCGAGCCTTTAAGAATGCGGTGAACCATACTGCAAAGGCTGCAAGAAAAAAGATGGCAGCAGGGGCGCAAGAATCTTATACGGTTAAATCCGGAGGTTTCAATTCTAGGATGAAGATACAGAATGCAACTGTTGGGAATCTTTCCGCAGTTATCCGTTCTCAGGACAGAACATTGACGATTACCCGATTCCATACGACTGTCCCAAAAAGCGGTGGAAGGGCAGATATTGTAAAAGACGGATTGAAGCAGCTGGTTGGATCGAAAAATATCAGGGCATTCAAGCGGAAAGGGCTGATTATGCAACGAAAAACAAAAGCGCGGTATCCACTGAAAGCCCTTCGGTCCGTTTCTGTCCCGAAGATGCTTGAGAAGGTATATGAAGGGGAACGAGGAATGGAAGGTGCGTTGGCACCTGTGATTAAAAGAACATTGCACGATGAAATCGCTGCGGAAGTCGCAAAATTGATTTAGAGGGAAGGTGTATGAATGACAGCATTATATTTTCAGGAAGAACTGGCAAGGGATGTGGAACACATCCTGAAAGACATTGTTACGATCAATGCTGCAGGGGAAATGGTAAGCGGTGTTAATGTATACAGACAGCAACTTCCAGTCATCACATCAGATGAAGAGGATGATTCCAAGTTCCTTCCATACGCATTGGTCAGACTGTATGACGGAAAAACAGAAGATGATGATACACCCTGGATTGTGACAGCAGATATACATTTTGGTGTACATGACGCAGATCCATCCAATCAGGGACATCAGCACATCCTGGTGATGTGCCAGAGACTGATCGACCGATATGCAGCGGAACCTCTGCTGGCTAAAAAATACCGGGCAGAGCAGGACATGGAATGGGCTGTGCAGGATGCCGATACATACCCATATTTTTTCGGAGGAGTACGTATAAAATTCAATGTTCCAAAGATAGGAAGGAGGGAACCAGTTTATGGCTAAAGAAGAAGGAAAGAAAAATGAAGCTGCGGAGGCAGTACAGGCTGATGTATCAGTAAACAATGAGTTCGTGAAAAACAAGGCGCAAAAAGTGAAAAAAGGAAAAGTAGCGGCCACGGACCCCAGGATGTATGTCGGGCCAACCATATCCGGGATCGGAATACAGAACAGGGTGTATACGGAAATGCCGGCGGATGCGGAGGAGAAGGCCAAACAAACGCCGGAGATCAGACACCTGTTTATCCCGATAAAGGAATATCCGATCGCAAATCAGATGCTCCGTGAGAAGAAAGGTTATATCTACAGCGCATTCTGCAAGGCTGGCGCTTTTAAGAATGGAGGGAAAGTATCATGAGTAAGCATGGAGTATTTATCATGGAAGAGGCAACGGCCTTGACGGTGCCGATCAGTGGAGTCAGTGCTGTACAGGTAGTGATCGGCACAGCTCCGGTCAATATGGCAGACAATCCATCGGAGGTGGTAAACATTCCTGTCTTTGCGGAAAAACCATCGGATGCAATGGCCGCGCTTGGTTACTGTAAGGATTTTAGGTTTACGCTCTGCCAGACAATGTATGCGACCAACAATATTTATCAGGTATCGCCGGTCGTTTATATCAATGTCCTGGATCCGGAAAAGCATAAAAAAGACCTGGAAGAAACAAAAGCAGCTGTCAGCACACTCAGGGCGGTCATTGAGATTCCGGGAATCCTCCGCGAAGGGCTTGTTGTTAAGGCGGAGGAAGAAGAGCTGGCACCGGACACGGATTATACTGTTGAATATGAGGCAGATGGAGCTCTGGTTGTAAACTTGATCGCAGGAGGCGCCGGAGAAAATGCTGCTGAGATCAGTGTCAGCGGCCAGGTATTGGATCCGGATGCGGTCACAAAGGATGATATTATCGGTGCATACAATCCAACCACCGGAAAGGAAACAGGGATGGAAGTAATCCGGCAGGTATATCCGAAGTTTGGGGTTGTTCCAAGCCTTGGGCTTGCACCGGGGTATTCCCAGATTCCGGAAGTCGGGATCGCACTTTCTGCAAAGATGGCAAATATCAACGGAGTATTCAAAGGGATGACATTGTTAGACCTGGATACGGAAAAAGCCAGGAAGTATACGGACTGTAAAGAGGTCAAGGAGAACAGCGGCTTCACATCGGAATTCTGCTATCCGCTATGGCCGTGCTTCAGGGTTGGAAATCTGATCTTCGCTGCGTCTGCGGTCGTGGGAGCTCTGATATCCTATACGGATGCATCGAATGATGATGTGCCTTATGTGTCATCTTCGAATAAGATTATAGGGATTACCGGAACCTGCCTTGCAGATGGCACGGAGGTGGTACTTGACCAGGATCAGGGAAGCACTTTGAATACATACGGTGTGACTACTGCATTCAATTCAAACGGATGGAGGCTCTGGGGGAATTATACCGGTGCTTTTCCGGCAAGCGGTGACGCAAAAGATATCTGGTTTCCGGTGCGCCGGATGTTCAACTGGCAGGGGAACACGTTCATCCAGGCATACTTTTCCAAGGTAGACGATCCGATGAACCCGAGGCTTGTGGAAAGTGTAGTGGATTCTGAAAATATCCGATGCGCAGCATTCGCACCGGATAAATGGGCAGGGGCATCTATAGAGTATCTGACAGAGGATAACCCGGATACAGATATCCTGGCTGGAAAGATGACATTCCGGCAGCACATTGCCCCATATACCCCAGCCCAGGAAATTACCAATATATTAAACTATGATACGGAAATGCTGACATCTGCGCTTACAGGAGGAGGGGAATAAGTATGAATATACTTCCGGAGGTAATCAACCATTATAACATTTACAATGAGGCAAAACGGCTCATCGGCGTGTCAGGCGAGGTCGAACTGCCGGAGCTGGAGGCGATCACGGATACAATCGAGGGCGCTGGGGTGCTTGGTGAGATTGAGGATCCTGTCACGGGGCAGTTTTCATCCATGAAGATCAAAATTCCGTTTTCCGTATTGTATGAAGATCTGTTCAGCCTTATGAATACGACAAAACCACCCCAGCTGACACTGAGAGGCTCCATGCAGTGTATGAATCCGGAGACAGGAGAGACAGACTACTATCCTGTAAAAATTGTGCTGCGTGGAAAGGCGTCTACCACTACGCTGGGAAAGGTTGCAAAGGGAAAGAAAGGCGAACCCGAAATTGAGATGGAGATACTTTATATCAAGATTCTCATTGCAAATAAGACGAGACTGGAACTGGATAAATTGAACTTTAAATTTGTATTAAATGGTGTGGATATGCTTGCGAAAATCCGCAGTCAGGTATAGGAGGAATGAATCATGGCAGCAAAAGAAATCGTAGAAATGAAAGACGGAAAGGCCATTGTAACGACAGTTGAAAATGAAGAAATGCTCCTGCAGTTATCAAAGATCTATGAATTTGAGGGGGAGAAGATTTCACAGCTTGATTTATCTGGGATGGAAGAGATTACGGCAGACAACATGATCAAGGCAAATAAGGTCATGGTTACATCGGGGGCAGTAGCGATCATGCCGGAAAATGATCTGTACTATACACTGATCATTGCGGCGGACGCAACGGGGATTCCGATCGAGTTCTTCAAAAAGCTCAGACCAAAGGATGCAGTCAAGGTTAAGAACCGGGTATCAAATTTTTTCTACGGAGAGGAATAAGGCTGGAAGATACCTGGATGCTGCGGAAACTCTGTATGGCTCTGGCAATGAATATGGGCAGTTATGGGGAGTTCGTACATATGTCGGTCTTTGAACTGTTGGATGTGTGCGAAGATTTGAAGGAGATCCAGGAGGAGGCAAAGGAGGCGGCTAAGTCAAAATGAGCGAGTATAAGATTGCGGTCAAGATTGCGGGACAATTGGAAAGTAGCTTTAACGCCGCACTCAAAGGCGCTCAGAGCGGCTTATCCGGCTTCGGGCTTGCGGGAAAAGTGGGGGCTGCAGCAGTCAAGGGGACGGCTGCGGCTATCACTGCGGCCGGGACGGCGATTGCCGGTATAGGGGCATACAGTGTCAAGGTTGGAAGTGAATTTGAATCAGCCATGTCTTCCGCGTCTGCGACAGCAGCGGCAACGGAGGAAGAATACGCGAAGATGGAAGCGGCCGCAATGGAGATGGGAAGGACTACATCGAAAACGGCGACGGAATCTGCGCAGGCATTGGAATATATGGCGCTGGCCGGATGGGATGTGGATACATCCATATCGGCCCTTCCTTCCGTGCTCCGGATGTCAGAGGCTTCCGGAATGGATCTGGCGCGTACATCTGACCTGGTAACGGACTCAATGGCAGCGCTTGGAGTGACAGTTGATGAATTGCCGAATTACCTGGATGCAGCGACAAAGGCGCAGAACAAATCGAACCAGACAGCCGAGGAGCTCATGGAAGCATATCTTGGTGTCGGCGGCACGATGAAAAACCTGAATATTCCGATCACGGAATCCGCCACTGCGCTGGGTGTTCTGGCAAACCGTGGAATCAAAGGATCGGAAGCAGGAACGGCCCTGAATGCGATGATGGTGAACCTGACTACCGGTACCGGCCAGGCAGGAAAAATGATGAGTCAACTCGGAATCTCCGCGTTTGACTCAAATGGTAAATTCATCGGGCTGGAAGAAACACTCAAGCAGGTGAACACAGCTCTGCAGGGGTGTACGGAGGAAGAGCGGAATGCGGCGCTTGCCGCAATCGGAGGAAAGCAGCACGTTGACGCCCTGAATAACCTTATGGCAGGCCTGAACACAACCAATGAAGAGGGAATTTCAGAATGGGCGGCTCTGAGAAATGAACTGGAAAACTGCAATGGCGCATTGGAAGAGATGGCAAAAACCAAGCTGGATAACCTGGAAGGTGATCTTGCAATTTTACAGTCAGCGGCTCAGGATGCAGGAATCAAAATCTACAAAAATCTGAATACACCGCTCCGCGGACTTGCTCAATATGGAACACAGTCAATCTACAAACTGTCGGAGGCATTGGAAAACGGAGGATTCTCCGGACTGGCATCCGCATTGGGAGACGTGGTAGCGGACGGTCTTGTAAAAATGGCCGATCATGCACCGGAATTTGTAGACATGGCAGCAACGCTTGTGGATTCTCTGATCAGTGGGATTGAGAATAACCAGGACGCAATCGGAGATTCCCTGGGACGGCTTGCCGTCTCTGCGTCGAATGCGTTTATACATCTGATGCCACGCCTGATCGTGCTGGGTGCAAAGATGGTGGTTTCGATTGCAAGGGGAGTTTTGGACAATCTTCCGGAAATTGGAGCGGCGGCCAAAGAAGCAATTGCATATCTGATGGAGGAAGCAAAGAAAGCGCTCGGTGAATATATGGACTTCCTGGGTGATGACAGCGCAAAACCATTTGAAAAGATCGTGGCATTGATTCCGGCAGTAGCGGCAGGGTTTATGGCATTTAAGTCTGTCAGCGGGATCATAGGTAAGGTGAACGGGTTTGTAAATTCCTTAAAAGGGATTGGCAAGGCGGCATCAGGCGCAAAGAAAGGTTTGGGGACCGCATCCAGTTCCATGTCAACGGCGGCACAGAATATTCTGGGTGCCGGAGCAGGATTCGCCCTGGCTGCGGCAGGCGTGTGGCTCCTTGCCAATGCGGCAACGCAGATAGCCCAGGCGGGACCGGGTGCGGCACTTGGACTGGCTATGATGGCAGCAGGCATCGCAGGCTTTATGGTGTTGGCTGCTAAAATGGGGCCGGAGCTTCAGGCGAACCAGCAGGGGCTGATCACATTCGGGGCGGCGATCCTGATGGCTGCGGCAGGAGTGGCGGTTATGGCATTTGCGGCGGTACAACTGGCACAGGCAGGACCGATGGCATTTGCGGGTTTGGCTCTCATGGAGGGCGGGATCATCGCCCTCATGGCTATCGCGGGAACCATGGGGACAACCTTAGCTTCGGCAGCCCCGGGATTAATCGCATTCGGGGCGGCGATTCTGATAGCGGCAGCCGGGATGGCAGTCATGTCGTTCGCGGCAGTGCAGCTGGCACAGGAAGGCGGGATGGCAGTTGCGGTCCTGGCCGGGATGCTGGTCGGTATGACTGCGTTTATGGCAGTGGCGGCGTTGCTGGGGCCGATGCTGTCAGCGGCGGCTGTTGGTCTGGTTGCGTTTGGGGTGGCAGTGCTTCTGGCAGGTGCCGGGATGCTCATCATGGCTCAGGCAGCTATACAGCTTGCGGAGGCAGGGGCTCCGGCGCAGATTGCCATGGCGCTCCTGGCTGCAGGTATCCTTGCGTTCGGGGCGGCTGCGGGAGCCCTTGCCCCGATGCTGCTTGCAGGTGCTGTGGCACTGGCGGCATTTGGCGCGGCGTTGATCGTTGTCGGTGCCGGAATGTTGGTTGTGAATGCGGCGGCTCTGATCGGAGCGGCAGTGTTGCTGGTGATGTCAGGGGCACTGGAACAGATCGTAGAGAACAGTACAGGAGGGGCTGAGGCGCTGGTATCCCTTGGAGCGTCTTTGACAGCATTTTCAGGAGGGGCAGCCCTGGCAGGGGCAGGAGCTGCGGCAGCCGGTGTCGGGTTTGCAGCCCTGGCTTTAGCAGCCCTAGCGCTGGATGTGGCGTTTATCCCTCTGGCGGTGGAAATGCTGGCCGTATCCGGGGCAATTGCTGTTATATCAGCAAGCTCTTCCACGGCAGCGGCCGGGATGGGGATGTTGAAAGCATCTTCTTCCGGAATGGTAACAAGTATGGGGAAACTGGCAGCGGCATTCCTTCCGCTTACGGCTTCATTGGCTCCCTTTGCCGCGGCAGCAGCAGCGGCCGGGATAGCAGCAGCTGCCCTGGCAACAGGACTTGCGGGGATGGCAGTATCCGCGGCGGCAGCCGGGACGGCGGTTCTCCTGATCGTGACAGCATTCACGGCGGCAACGGCAGCGATCCAGTCCTTCCAGTCTTCAACGGTGACGGTTGGAGCGGCCGCGCAGCGGATCGTGGCAGCATTCGCTTCCATGGGAGGGGCGGTACCTCCGGCAGCCGCGGCATTGTCATCCTTTGTGGTACCGGCGGTTGCGGCAGCTGCGGCATCCATGCTATTTGCCGCGGCGCTGGCATCGTCCAATGCGTCGCTTGCGGCCATGGCGGCGGCTGTAACAGCTTCCGCTTCTGTATTTGGGGCTTTATCAGCTGCTATGACAGGTTCTCTGGCTGCAGGGAACAGCATGATGCAGATGACTGTGCTTGTGAGCAGCAGTATGCAGCAGATGGCCCAGGCAACGACAGTTGGAATGGTGCAAGTCAGTACAAGCGTTCAAACCGGAATGACACAGGTAACAGCCATTACCACACAAAGTATGGCTCTGATCGTTGCAGTCACGACGAATGGGGTTACAGCCATGGTGACGGTATTCCGAAACGGCGGCGTGCAGGCCGTTGGAATCGCCCAAGCGACGGCGGCCGGGATTCAGGCGGCATTTGCAGGGGTAGATCTGTCCGGAGCCGGTATGAATATGATGCAGGGCCTTGTCAATGGAATGAACAGTATGCGGGGTGCAGTGGCGGCCGCGGCGCAGAGTATTGCGCAGGCAGCGGCAAGTGCGGTCAACAGTGCGCTCCAGATCCATTCTCCATCCAAAGTGCTGACCCGATCAGGGCAGTATGCCGGTGAAGGCGTGGCAGTGGGAATGGAAAATATGTCCGGCAGGGTACAAAGTGCGGCGAATGCGGCATTGGCTCAGCCAGTACAGAATGCGGGTGAAAATATCCGCGGAATTTCAACGCCGGAGATCCCTGCAAGGAGCGCTGTGATCGGTGAGACGATAGACAGCCTTTCCGGAAAAGGCAGAAAGGGAACAGAAACCGGTTCCGATACTGCACAGACCTTTGTATTCAGTCCAACCTATCATTTTGAAGGCGGAGAGACCAGCAAAGAGGAAGTGGTCGAAGCAAACAGAATGAGCATGGCTGAATTTGAAAAGATGATGCGGCAGTGGGAAAGGAAGAATAAACGGACTGTATTTGCGTAGAAGGGAGCGGAACAAATGGCGTCAACCTATGAAACAAAACAGGGGGATACATGGGATCTGATGGCCTATGATCTCTACGGCGATGAAAAATATATGCGTTATCTTATGGAAGCCAACCTTCCTCTCCTGGATATTATGGTCTTTTCATCCGGAGTGAAGATCTATGTACCGGACCTGCCGGAAGAGACGGATGAAGACTTGCCGTTCTGGCGTGTAAATGCAGACCAGGACGGTGAGTATTCCTCCGTAGAGGACGGTGATGAAGATGGGTGATCCAAGAAGGGTATCAGCAGGCTTTCGGTTTAATGGAAAGAACATGAAGGAGGAGCTGAAGGATTATCTTACGTCTGTTACATATACCGATGTGGCATCCGGAAGCAGCGACCAGCTGGATATTACGATCCAGAACATAGAAATGGACTGGCTGAACAGAAAATATCCGGTCAAGGGAGACCGGGTGGATGGCACGATCACTTTTCGGAATTGGGAAAAAGAGGGAAGGGACAAAAGACTTTCCTGCGGAATATTTGTGCTGGACAATATCAAGTATTCCGGAGGGCCGCTTGCTGCACAGTTCGGATGCCTTGCGATCCCGGCCAATGGGTCTTTTCAGACAAGAGAGCGTACCAAAACATGGAAAGAGGTCACGGTCCATGGAATCGCAAAGGAGATCGCCGGGAAATACGGGCTGCAGCTGAATTGCTCTGGGCCGGATGTAAAGATCAATTCCATTGAGCAGTCCCAGAAAACAGACAGCGCATTTTTATATGAGATCTGTAATACCTATGGAATGTCCATGAAGGTATATAACAATGCGATTGTGATCTATGACCAGACTTCTCAGGAAAAGAAAAGCTCATCAGCCGAATTGACCAGGGAATCCTTTGTGGATGACAACTGGGAATATGAGGACGCACTTGTCGGGATATATACCGGAGCAAGGATATCCTATAAATCCGGAAATGACAGTGAGGAGATCAGTGTGTACGTTGGCATGAAAGCGGAGAATGCCGCGGGAAGCCGTGTCCTGAAAATTGATGAGACTGCGGACAGCGTATCGGATGCATACCACAAAGCAGCTGCGAAGGTCAACCGATCCAATGAATCCGCAACAAAACTTTCCGGGGAGATCTGGCCGAATCCGAAAATTTGCGCCGGCGCAACGGTAAGGGTGAAAGGGATGGGGAAGGCCAATGGAAAATATTTTGTGGAGAAGTCAACGATAGAAGTCAGCGGATCCGGAACAAAGCAGAATGTGGAGATGCACAGATGCCAGAGACGGCTTTCCTATGCTCCGAAGGCAGCTCCGATTCCTGCTTCGCAGACAAGCAGAAATTACAAGACAGGAGATATTGTGAATTTTAGCGGCGGTATGCATTATGTGTCATCCCATCCAGGGGCAAAAGGACAAAGCGCGAAGGCCGGACCTGCAAAGATCACATTAGGTCCGGACAGCGCGGGGAATGGAAAAGCACATCCATGGCATCTGGTACATACGGATAATACGTCAAATGTATATGGCTGGGTAGATGAAGGATCATTCAGTTAGAGCTATGCATACAGGTCATACAAGGAGGAATGGATATGGCGGAACGGCTGATTCGGGTAGGCAGGGTGTCATCCGTAGATCACAGCAGGGGAATGGTGAGTGTTACCTATACGAATCTGGACGATTCGACGACAGGTGAATTTCCGGTATTTTCGTTTACGGATGAATATAAGATGCCGGGAATCGGTCAGGAAGTGCTTGTGCTGCATCTGTCAAATGGGCAGTCAGCCGGGATCGTGATGGGACGGATCTGGAACGGGGAGAACCAGCCACCAAAGTCCAGGGAGAGTGTATTCAGAAAAGAATTTGGCAGCATATATGGAGAGGCTTACATGGAATATGACGGAGAAAACATTGTCTTTAAGGATAAAAATATTGGACCGGTGACATTGAGAGAATTACTGGACTGCAAGTGTTAGGAGACAGGGTATGGCAAGAGTGGGAAATTGGGGAAAGAGCATTCAGTTTTCGGTGAACTCACAAAAACAGATCACGTTCAGAGGATTCAAGAGGACGGTGGCCGGGAGATGGGCAAAGCATTCGATCCTGAATCAAAAGCCAAGGATGGAATTTCAGGGACCGGAATCCTCCGGCGTTGTCATGGAGGTCGTTGTGTCTGCCATGCATGGCGTGAAACCAAGAACTATCATCCAGACGCTGGAAAGAGCCTGTGAAAAGGGAACGGTTGATTATCTTTATGTGGGAGGAAAGAAGGTGGGGGCCCATAAAATGTATTTGGAATCCATCAGTGAGACATGGGATGAAATATGGAACCAGGGGGAGCTCGTGCGGGCAACGCTGAGTCTGACCTTTTCAGAATACACGTAAGGAGATGGCCTATGCGGGAATCAAACAAGATCGAGATCATTGGGATTGATGATGAAAAAGTGGTAGAACGTATCCATTCGCAGCTCCGTTCTCTGATACTTTCCAGGGAGCGGACAATCCCTGGAAGCAGGAGCTTTGGATTAAAGGGGAAATTCATGGATATGCTGTCTCCGGAAGCTGTGAATGAATTTGCGATTGAATTGGAGGAAAAAACAGAGGAATTTATTCCGGAGATTAGTATCGCCGAAGTGCGCGCAGAGCAGAACGTTGGCAGTACGGCTAGGATACAGATCAATGTGGAACGGAGGGAAGGCTTATGATCGCGGAAATTGAGAACCTGCCGGAAGTCAGTTTTATAGATCATGTGACTCTGGATGATGTTCAGTCACTTTTGATCAAAAGCTATGAGGAAAGGCATGAGCAGATCACCGGTAAAAGAATCAGTTTAAAAAGGGCGGATCCTGCTGCATTTACACTTTATGCCTGTTCCGTCCTTCTGTATCAGACTCTGTTATTTGTAGACAGGGCGGGAAAGCAGGATTTATTGAAATACAGTTATGGGGAGTATTTGGACAATATAGCCGCTCATAAAGGAGTGACAAGACTTCCTGCGCAGGCTGCGGAAGTTACGGTACGCTTTATCTTGTCTGCAGTTCAAAGGTCTGCAGTCAGTATTCCGCTGGGAACGAAGGTAACAGATGGAGAGATCTATTTTGAAACCACGGAATACGCGGAAGTGGAAGCAGGCGAAGAGTATGCGGACGTGCCCTGTATCTGTCAGACGGCAGGGGCAGCAGGCAGCGGGATGGCAGCAGGGAGGATCAATATTCTGGTAGATCTGATCCCATATGTCGCAAAGGTAGAAAACATAGAGGAAAGCAGGGGCGGCTCAGACATAGAGGATGATGAGAGCCTCGCGGAGCGCGTGTTCCTGGCTCCGTCTTCGTATTCTACGGCCGGACCCAGAGACGCATACATCCATCACACAAAATCATACGGCGCGTCGATCGGCTCGGTAAATGTTACGAGTCCGGAAGAGGGCAAAGTGGAGGTAAGGGTACTTTTAAAGGATGGATCCCTTCCTTCTGCTGCCCTGCTTGACGGGATCCTGGAACATCTGAATGATGATACGGTCCGGCCGCTCACGGATCATGTGCAGGTTCTGGCGCCGGAAACCATGACGTATGATCTGGATCTGACCTACTATATAGCAAGATCGGATGCCGCAAAGGCAGTATCCATACAGAGTGCGGTATCTGCTGCGGTCAGCTTGTACAATGAATGGCAGACCTATACCATAGGCAGGGACATCAATCCATCGGAACTGATCAGGCGTGTGGTAGATGCCGGAGCAAAAAGGGCGGTGGTTGCGCTGCCTGAATTTACCATAGTACCGCCTACCACAGTGGCAAGACTTGGAAACGTGACGGTAACGTATGGAGGTGTGGAAGATGATTAACCTGTATGACGGTGAATTAGTCGATATGCTTCCCAGCCAGATGGCAACACAAACTCAGCAAAGGTGTATCAGCTATGCGCTGAAAAAAGGAATACGGCTGATCATTGAGCGGGCGAACATGACCAGAACGGTAGCTGTGATAGACAGCCTGCCAGAGCAGATCCTGGATATGCTTGCGGTGGAGATGCGTACTCCCTATTACAGGGAAGAAATGGAAATAGAGATCAAACGGCGTATCATAAAGAGAACGCTGATGTGGCATCTGACAGCAGGTACTCCAGGAGCGGTGGAAGAGCTGGTTGCTGCCGTATTCGGGGAAGGAGAAGTGAAAGAATGGTTTGAATACGGCGGAGAGCCATACCGTTTTAAGATTATTACAAATGCGCTTCTGACAGAAGACATGAATGCGTACTTTTCGGAAATGATCCAGATTGTGAAGAATATCCGCAGCCATATTGAAGTGATCGAGATTCACCGAACAGTGGAGCAAGAGCTGTATGCGGGTGTCTGTCAGTGTCTTCCGCAATATAAGCCGGCAGCGATTATTGACGGGTATTGCGTGGACAGGGAAGTAGGGCAGACGATCCATGCCGGGATGCTGACCGGCCAGATCTGCTATCCGGAACCGATCATAGAACTGGGGATCGAAAGAAAGAGCGTGGGAGGACATTTATCCAAATCGCTTTCATAACCTGCTGTTTCAGAAAATGGGATGGAAGAAGGCAGGACATTTTTTAGAGGAGGAATCAGAATGCTACAGCCATTTAACAGGGCAGTTATGACGACTGCAGGGTCAAATCTTCTCACAAGGGCACAGGCAGGAGAGCTTGCAATTCAGTTTACCCGGGTGGTAACCGGAGATGGAATATACAGCCCGGAAGAAAAGGATATATCTGTTCTTCAGGAACAGACTGAATTGAAATCACAGAAAAACAGTTATCCAATTTCAAAGATAGTTGTTTTTACTGAAAACAGTGTGAAGATAACGGCCTATATCACGAACCAGGATCCGGTTACAGGAGGAGCTCTGGTGAGCAGTGGGTATCACATCAATGAGATGGGACTTTACGCCAAGGAAAAGGATGGGGACAGCAATACGGAAGTGCTGTACAGTATTACAACGATTGCCGGGGACAATGGAGACTTCATGCCGCCGTACAATGGGTATAATCCGGCGCAGATCATACAGGACTATATTGTGACAGTGAACAATACTGCGGATGTAACGATCCAGACTGGCATCGGTGCGGTGGCCCTGGCAGAGGATCTGGAAGAGCTGCGGAGAACTGTGTCTGAGCTGGCTTCCCATATACCTATGCATTTTTTTGGAACAAGGGCGGAGATGGATGCGGTCATAGAGGATTTGCCGGTAGGGACGATCGTATTTTTGCCTGACGATGAAGAGAATAGCTGAATGGGGGGGAAAGGATATGAGTGTTGGAAGAGTTGAGATGGATGATGGAAGGAAGCAATATATTCCATACGCAAATTTAGGTGCTGAGGGAGGCGCGGAACCGGAATATGTTTATATAGAGCGGTTCATCAGGACGGAGACGCTGCTTGAAAAATGGAATTTGACAGATGCAGGAGGAAGAGATTTACCTGGGTATACGGAAATCAGAGCGAATATGTACAATGCTGTTACTGGGGAATATTTAGGAAAGATGCAGCGGCCATCGAACAATAAACAGTATGAAATGAGATATACGCCGCTATCATTTATCACCGTTCCGTATAGCTATATTAGTATAGGCGATCCCTGGCCGGTTATATCAGCAAGTTTTGGAATAGATTTTTTTGCGAATGTTGGGGTCTATGTTAATTTGCTACATGGTGTATTTATATTTCGAAACGTGAAGAAACTGTCGGAATGTCCTTTATACACATGGTATAAATCATATCATTCATCTACCGATACACAAGAGGGCTTTAAAGGTTCATATCCAGCTTTTCTATTTAGAGCACTTTTGAAGAAAATCGAAAATAGCGATCCGATGTTCTTGGATACATCAACGAAGAAATTGGCAGACGCAGAAAGCACGCTATACTGATACGAGGAGGGTTAAAATGAGTATTGGAAGGATAGAACTTATAGATGGACAGAAACAATTTAAGCAATATGATTCTGGCGGGGGGGGGTAAAAAGAACTCTAATTCACAGTATATGTACATAGAGAAATTTGTAAAAACGGAAGTTTTACTTAATAATTATCCACTGCTAGATAAAGAGTATGTTAATGTATATGCAAAGAAATATGATTTCGATACAGGAGAATATCTCGGCAATACCAGCGCGGATTCAGACAAATTAAGATGTACACCATTGTCGTTCTGCATGATTCCATTTTCAGATATACTCGGTACGTTATATCCAGATACAAAGCATATTGTCGGCATTGACTTCTTTTCGTATATAGGAATCGGAGTTGAAATGAGCAGCGGTGAGTTTAGATTTAAAAATCAAAAGAAACTTTCAGAAAATCCGTTTTTTACTTGGTATAAAACATATTCAGGAAGTACGAATTTAACTGTAAGCGGGCTAAAAGAGAATTATCCGGCAATGTTATTTCGTGGGCTTTTGTTAGAACTAAAAACTGACAATTTAATGTATATCAAGGGTGGAACAAAGAAACTAGAAAACGCAGATGAATATATTTAGGGAGGTATGTATGAGCATAGGCAGAATAGAAATCGTCGATGGAGAAAAACAATTCGTTCCGTATGCTGATTCAGGGGGGGGGTAATAATTCAGCATCAGAATATGTATACATAGAAAAACTTTTGAAAACAGAAACTTTGTTAAGCGAATGGAACTTGGCTTATGATGATGCAGATAGCAAAACTACTATTTATCCCAGGATGTATAATGTTCTTACAGGAGAGTATATAGCGAAAAATTCTGGTGGAGATAATTATATTATAGAATACGTTCCTTTATCATTTAACGTTATCCCTTTTTATGATATATTTGGAACTATTTATCCAGTAAAAAGTACAATCATTACCGCTGGATTTTTTTCGTACATTGGAATTGATGTTGATTTGACACAGGGTGTGTTTAAATTTACAAATCAGAGAAAATTAACGGAAAATCCAATTTATACATGGTTTAAGAACTATATTTATAAGACGGGGAATGTAGATGATTTAAAAAAATCCTATCCAGCAATGCTGTTCCGAGGATTCTTGAGGAAACTTGAAGTGAATGATCCGATGTATATAAAACCAGGAACAAAGACGTTGGATGATGCAGAAAGCGATATGTATTAGGGAAGTTGATTGTGAAAGGATGGTAAAAATGAAGGAAAAAATTTGTACAGTTATTGGATTGATCGGGAGTTTTGTTGCTTCTTTATTAGGTGGATGGGATGCCGGATTGAAGACATTGATTTTGTTTATGGGAATTGATTATGTATCAGGTTTCTTGGTTGCAGGGGTTTTTCATAACAGCAACAAAACAAGTACGGGAACACTGGAAAGCGTTGTTGGGTGGAAAGGTCTTTGCAGGAAAGGCATGGTTCTGCTGTTTGTATTAATCGCATACCGCCTCGACCTTGCTTTAGGCGTGGAATATATTCGGGATGCGGTAATTATTGGATTCATGGCTAATGAATTAATCAGCATCGTAGAGAATGCCGGCTTGATGGGACTGCCGCTTCCGGAGGCGATTATAAAAGCAATTGATATTCTGACCAAGAAAGCAGAGAGTGAGAACAAAAAATAATGGCTTCGTATCAAGTACATAGTAAGTGACACATATTATTGCGCCGGCGCAATGAAAGGAGAAAAAATGTTAAAGAAACAAGTAGCGGTTGAAATAATGAAGCATTTGGTAACACATGATTGGCATGGATACAGCCAGATCTCCCGCTGGGGAGATGGTGAGGGAAAGTGTGACGTACAAACGGGTGCTGGTACTTATCAGGTCGAACAGGGGGACAGGGACTGCAGCTCCGCCATTATTTCCGCCTATGAAGCCGCTGGAATATCTTGCGGCAGCGCTACATACACCGGTAACATGCGGCAGTTGATGTGTGGTACCGGGAATTTCAGATGGCATCCAATATCTTCTGGGTATATCGCACAGGCCGGTGATGTTTATCTGAATGAAGTTAATCATACCGCGATGTGTCTCTCTGCAGAGCCAGATATCCTGATGGAATTTTCCATAAGTGAAAACGGCGGAATTGACGGAGCCGAAGGGGACCAGACGGGGGATGAAAGCAATATCCATGCATATTATGATTATCCGTGGGATGGCATTCTGGAATGTATCAATACAGAAGAGGCCGGGGCCGGCGGTGATTCTGCTGTAGAGATAATGAAAGCAGATATTCCTGTACCGGAATACCGTGTTTATACTGCGGAGGACGGCTGGCTGGAATGGATGCACGGCCTGTCCTGCTCAGACGGTTGTGGTGATGACTTTGCAGGAATCCCTGGACACCTGATCCGGAACGTACAGATTGAGAATCTTGGCCCTGGGGGATGGTATCGGCTGAACATGAAACATCAGGGAGAGCTGGAAAGGAACCAACAGAATCCGGATCTGTCGGATTACGTCATTGGCTTGACTGCGTATTACGATACACCTGATCCGGACGCTACGGGATATTACAGGGCAAAATACCGGGTCGCATCGTCTGGAATGGATTATCTGAAATGGGAATATGACGATGAAGACGGAGGCGCCGGTGATGATGTCAACGGTGTGGATCGGCTGCAGCTTACGCTGGATAAGGAATGAGATCTATATTGAAATTTAGAGGGAAATATTTGAAATTGTACTTGACTTTTGCATACCAAAAGTATATATTTATGGTATGCAAAAGTGAGGTGATAAAGTGAAAAAAATGGGACGTCCTACAGATAGCCCGAAACAAATTCAGATAGCTGTAAGATTTGATAGTGAGACATTACAGATTTTAGATGAATATTGTGATAAAGAAAAGATAAGCAGGGCAGAGGGCACTAGGAGGGCTGTCAGAAAACTGAAAAAAAAATAGAACAACCGTAGCACCGACCAAAGTACAAACGGCTGTTCTGCATGAGGAATATCCTCTACGAAATATTGTATCATAGCAGGGTATTCCTTTCAAGAATTAATTTTTGAAAGGAGGTTTTATTTCTATGAGAGAAATAGAACAAACTTTGAGTTCTGTTGAAGTAGCAGAAATGGTGGGAAAACAACATAAAGATTTGATGCGCGACATTAAGAGATACACTAAGCAAATGTGGAATGCTATTGAAGAATGTGGAGGAGAGCGCAATTTTGCGCCCACCGATTTTTTTAGAGAATCTACTTATAGGACAGAGCAAAACAAAGAGCTTCCCTGTTATCGTATAACGAAAAAAGGCTGTGAATTTATCGCCCACAAGCTGACAGGGACAAAAGGAACTGTTTTCACCGCCAGATACATAAACCGTTTCCACGAGATGGAAACAGAACTCTCAACCGGAGCGAATCAGGAGCTGTTGCTTTATTTGAAGGACAAGTTGGAGCGGCAGTAGGCTGTTCTGGCAGACATTAAAAGCCAGACGAAGGTACGGGGGTATTTGCAGACAATAACACAGAATACAGTTCAAAGCGAGTATAAAAAAGAAATAGGAATGAGAGTGGAAGCAAGTATGGATATAGAGTATTTGCGGGCGGTATACACATTTGCAAAGCATTATCCGAATAAAAGTGTTGTTGTGTAAAATATGAAAATGGGAAAGAGAGCTTGGAAACAGGCTCTTTTTCTGTGCAGAAAAAGGATAGGTGATATCATTTGGCGGCAAAAAAGATAGGGGATCTGATTACGCTGGCGGTGAAAAAAATTTAATCAGGATGCCACGAGCTATAATAAGACATTATCCTTATTAAAATCAGAAGTCCCTATTTTCATGCAATTGAAAATTTCTATCTGTTTTAGTAATTCGGCCCACCAAACTGCGATATAATCACCTGTGCCATCTCCGGATTTGTCTGGGTGATCTTCACCGGATACTGCAGTCTTTTTTCATAATTCCACATAAATCAGCATCCCCCTTCCTGCCATGGCCATGGCTCATTGATCCAGTTCCATTTTTCGCAGTCGGAACAGACCGCGGTGTCGATCGTCAGAGGTCCGAAGTTCTCTGCGTATTCCTTCAGCGCTTCGTTGCGCATGCAGCTGTATTTTCGGAAAAATTCCATTGCCTCTTCATCGCACGGATGGGTGTCCAGATAAAGCTTCACGTCATCGACCGCAAAGCTGACTTCATTGATGTGGTTCAGCAGATCTGCCCTGCAGGTGAAATTTTTCATCGTTTCCAGCCCCCTCTCCCAAGAAACGGTTTGTTCAGTTCTTCAAAGATGGTGCCTGCGCAGAAACCTTCGCAGATATCGGAAATTCCGCACCAGGTCTGCCAGGGGACATATGCCATGGCAATGGGCATGCCGTAAAGCGGGTCATCCATCATGCGGGCACAGCTTTTCGGAACCTTGCGTTCCCGGCATTCGGCCGCCTCTTTTGCCTCCGGTACAGGCGCGCAGCATCCGCAGTCCTCCCTCTGCATGGGCTCCATTCTGGGTGCCGGTTCACAGCAGCGTGTATCCATCTGCGGAGCGGAGGACTGGCATCCCGTATGCATGCCGGGGCTGTGGCGCATCGGACGCATATTGCCCTGGCGTCCATAACGCATATTGTTTTGATAATTCGCCATTTGCGATTACTCCTTCCAAGATTCGGTTTACAATAATATACTATGGAAAAAAGACAAAAAAGGTTCCTTTCAAAAAATTACGTTGTTTTTATAAATAAAAAAAGCTATAATAATGAAGGATTAATTTCTGTTTCCAGTAAAAATCTAATGACAGTCTTGTATTGTTTGTCGTGGAAAACAGAATTTATGGGAATAATAGTTACGAATCACAGCCGTATGAGAAAATATGCCGCTTTGCGGCTGCGGCCGGCGCAATATTTACGGCAGATTTCATCGGCCGTGAGTATCATTGAAATTTTACGAATGAAAGATTCAGGCCAGATTACGGGATAAAGGAGATAAGGATTTATGTGTGGGTTTGCAGGATTTGTCGGGGAGGTTGAGAACCGGGAGAAGGTACTCGTGGATATGATGAATACCATCATCCATCGGGGACCGGACAGTGAAGGAAAGTTCGTGGACGGAGACGCGGCGCTGGGGTTTCGGCGTCTGAGCATCATCGACCTTTCGGAAGTCGGGGATCAGCCTTTATATAATGAAGATAAAAGCAAGGTGCTGGTGTTCAACGGGGAGATCTATAATTATCAGGAGCTGCGCAAAGAACTGGCGGAAGCGGGGCATGTGTTCGTATCCAATACGGATTCGGAGACTCTGCTCCACGGATACGAGGAGTGGGGGGAAAAGCTTTTGGACCGTCTGCGTGGCATGTATGCCTTTGCGATCTGGGACAGAAAAAAGAAGCGTCTGTTTGCGGCCAGAGATATTTTCGGGATCAAGCCCCTTTACTATGCACAGATGAACGGGACGCTGCTGTTCGGTTCGGAGATCAAGTCCTTTCTGGAACATCCGCGGTTTGACAAGATTTTTAATGAGGATGCCCTTGGAAATTATCTCTCCTTTCAGTTTGTGCCCACCAATGAGACCTTTTTTAAAGGCGTGTTCTGCCTGCAGCCCGGACATTATTTCCTGTATGAGAATGGAAAGCTGGAGATCAGGCGGTACTTTGAACCTCACTTTACCGGGGACTGCCAAAAGTCCTTCGAGGAAGTGGTGGAAGAGGTCGAGGCGGTCATGAAGGAGTCTGTGCAAATGCATAAGATCAGTGATGTGGAGGTGGCTTCGTATCTGTCCAGCGGCGTGGATTCCAGCTATCTCACCTATCTGGGACAGGTGGACCGCACGTTTACGGTGGGATTTGACGAGGGGAAGTACAGTGAGATTCAGGACGCGAAGGAATTTGCGGCAAGCATCCATATGCAGAATGACGCCAGGGTCATCACCCCGGAAGAATATTGGGACCGACTGTCGGATATTCAGTATTATATGGATGAGCCGGTGGCGGACCCGGCAGCGATCGCGCTCTTTTTTCTGAGCGAGGAGGCGGCCAAAAAAGTTAAGGTGGTGCTTTCCGGAGAGGGATCGGACGAGTTGTTCGGCGGATATAACATTTACTGTGAACCGTTGGAGCATACGGCCTTCAACAAGATCCCCATGTCGATCCGGCGTGTCCTTGGAAAATTTGCGGAGTACTGCCTGCCCCGACGGATGAAGGGCAGAGGCTTTCTGATGCGCCACGGCAAGACGCTGGAGGAACGTTATTTTGCGAATGCCACCAACATCTTTACGGAGCGGGAGGCAGACAAGCTTCTGAAAAAAGGATGCGCGCCGGGGATCCAGCGGGTGACAAAGCCCTTGTATGACCGTGTGAAGGGCAAGGACCCTGTCACGAAGATGCAGTATGTAGACCTTCACCTCTGGCTGGTCCATGATATCCTGATGAAGGGGGATAAGATGGGCATGGCAAATTCTCTGGAGGTGCGGGTGCCGTTTTTGGATAAGAAGGTGCTGGAGCTGGCACAGACACTGCCGCTGGACTACAAGGTCCGGGCGCCGAAGACGAAGGTTGCGCTGCGGGGGGCCGCGGAGAAGGTCATCCGGAGCAAGACCGCGGAAAAGAAGAAGCTGGGCTTCCCGATTCCAATCCGGGTGTGGCTCAGGGAAGAGAAATATTACCAAAGAGTGCGGGAGATGTTCACTTCGGAAGCGGCAAGGAAGTTTTTCAATACGGAAATCCTGCTGAAGATGCTGGATGGACATAAGAATGGCAAGAAAGTAAATGAAAAGACGGATGACAGCAGGAAAATCTGGTCGGTATATATCTTTTTGGTATGGTATGACAGGTTCTTTGGGCACGAAAAGCCGGTGCATCCGGCCAGGCTGTCGGCGGTCTGAGCAGTGCCGCATACCGGACGGGTTCCAATTCAATAAGCTGCATGCAGGTAAGCCGCCGGATTGTAGCCGCAAAGACTGACATGCAGGTGATCTGCCGGATTGCAGCCGCACAGACAGAAAAGAATCAGCAGCCGCATAAAAATGGAAAAAGAATCAGCAGCCGTTTATAAAGGGGAGAGAATATGAGAAGCAGAACTGTACGGCCGCTCAGGCGGCGGGATCACGGGGCAGGTCAAAAGCAAAATGGTGACGGGTATTTGGGAAGTCATGCGCAGGTACGTCAGGCCCGGCGGAGCAGACAGACTGTCCCGCATGCGGACCATTCCTATGGCATGCAGCACTCCGTCTATGCTGTACCCCGGGAAGGAGAGCGATATCCGGAGGAAGAAAAGGACGGACGGAAAAAGCGCGGGATCCTTTCCAGAATCCTTGTTACGGATGCGCAGTATTTTGATTATGACCTGCTGCTGGTGATCATTTTTCTGATGTGCCTTGGGCTGATTATGCTGTACAGTACCAGCTCCTATGAAAATGGGACCTACTATTTCAGCAGGCAGGCATTGTTCGGGGCTGCCAGCTTTGCCGTGATGCTCTTGGTATCCAAGATTGATTACCACATTTACGGTGCATTTTCGTTTGAATGCTATCTGCTGGCGATGCTTCTGATGGCGTTGGTGCAGACACCTCTCGGACACAGTGCCAACGGCGCCAGGCGGTGGATCAAGATTACGGAGTCGCTGACCTTCCAGCCGGCCGAGGTCATGAAGATTGCAATTATTCTGTTTATTTCCTATGAGCTCTGCCGACTGGGAAATAAAGCAAATACGAGGGAGGGGGCGGTCCGTGTCTTTGCGTTCGGCATCGCGGCGACTCTTGGGGTGAGGTATCTGACGGATAATCTGAGTACGGCCATCATCGTACTTGCGATCACTTGTATCCTGTATTTTGTCGTACATCCGAAGCTAAAGCCTTTCCTGGCCATGCTGGCAGGAGGATTTGTTATGCTTTTCGTATTGATCAGCTTCCTCTCCGCGTCCATCTCCGAGAGCGACAATTTCCGGCTATCCCGGATCATTACCTGGCTGGATCCGGAAAACCATACAGATACCGGAGGATTCCAGGTCATGCAGGGATTGTATGCCATCGGCTCCGGAGGTTTTTTCGGGAAAGGGCTGGGAAACAGCACCCAGAAGCTTGGAGTCATCCCGGAGGCGCAGAATGATATGATCCTAGCCATTGTCTGTGAAGAACTGGGAGTGTTTGGATCTATCATCATTTTATTGCTGTTCGGTCTGCTGCTTTACCGTCTGATGTTCATCGCAAGAAATGCGCCGGACTTATATGGATCCCTGGTTGCGACGGGAATTTTTGCGCATATTGCGCTGCAGGTGATCCTGAATGTCATGGTCGTGACGAATACGATTCCGACAACAGGGATCACGCTGCCGTTTATCAGCTATGGCGGGACTTCGGTCCTGTTCCTGATGGTTGAGATGGGGATCGCGCTTGGGATCGCTAGGAAGATTAAGATAAAGGAAATGTAATTTCATGGTTGCTGTTCACACGGTGTCGCGCGCCTGCTGCACGGCGTCCGGCCAATCAAGTAACATTTCATGTGATTTCAAACAGAATCTGGAAAAATAGTTCTTTTCAGAATAGGGAAAATATGATATAATCACATGTAGTAATGAATACTATATGAAATAGAATCATATTTGAAAGGCTTGGGACAGAATTATGAGTTATAGAGTGATTGTTGACAGCTGCGGGGAACTGACCGAGGAGATGAAAGCGAGCGGGAATTTTGAAACAGCATCTTTGACCATGGAAGTCGGGGGTGTCCGCATCATGGACGACGCGTCCTTTGATCAGGCGGATTTTCTCAGAAGGGTTGCAGAATGCCCGGAGAGTCCGAAGTCGTCCTGTCCGTCACCGGAGGATTATATGGAGAAGTACCGCTGTGAGGCGGAGCGGGTCTATGCGGTGACACTGACGGCAGAGCTGAGCGGTTCCTATAACAGCGCGGTGCTGGCAAAGAACTTATATATAGAAGAATATGGAGAAAAGAACATTCATGTCTTTAATTCACGTTCCGCATCCATCGGGGAGACGCTGATTGCTATGAAGGTGCAGGAATGCGAAGAGACGGGAATGACATTCGAGCAGGTAGTCGATACGGTGGAGCGCTATATTGACGGACAGCATACGTATTTCGTGCTGGAGAATCTGGATACGCTCCGCAAAAACGGACGGCTCACCGGGATCAAGTCTCTGGTGGCCGGGGCGCTGAATATCAAGCCTGTGATGGCGGCCACGCCGGAGGGGACGATCTGTCAGATCGGTCAGGCCAGAGGCATCAAAAAGGCACTGGCGAAGATGGCAGACCAGATTGCGGAGGAAACCCAGGAAGCAGAGGAGAAGATCCTGGCAATTTCCAACTGCAACTGCAGGGAGCGTGCCCGGGAGGTCGAGAGGATGCTGCTGGCAAAGATGAAGGTGAAGGCCAGCTTTATCATTGACACGGCGGGGATCAGCAGCATGTATGCCAATGACGGCGGAATAATTGTTGTAGTTTGAAAAAAAATGTGATATACTTAGGGAACGGGCATTCGGAGAACGTTCGGTGAGGACGGCCGGAAGTTTTCCGGCTGTATAAATGATAGACAGCGCAGCAGATGAGTCTGCTGTCTGCCGCTCTGTACAAGAGTGCCTGAGCATAAAAAGGAGATCAGAAAGATGAGTCAGGAAAAGATAGACCGTTATAAACAGGAAAAAGCAAACCGGAAGAAGAATATGAAGAAGCAGCGCATGATGAGTTGGGCGCGCAAGGGTGTGCTGACTCTGGCTGGGCTGGCCCTGGTTGGCTGGCTGGGATACTCTGCGTATGACAGATTTTCTTCAAATAAAACCCGGGAGACGACGACGGTGAATTATGAAGCGGTGAATTCTTATTTGATCGATCTTACGGAGGAATAATCGTAAAAAAAGAAGCTGCTGTCTGAGGTGCAAAAGCCTTGGACAGCAGCTTTTTTTATGATCATTTCTCCGAATTTTCTAATAGAACAAAGACTCTCCCGGAGTATGTTCACAGCAGCGCATCTCAAAAAATGAAAAAAAGGGTTGAAAAAGGGAGTGATGTGGGGTACAATGGATTCAAGTGGTAGAAAGTGGTGAACAGTGGAGTGAAATGGGGTGAAAGTGGAACCCGTTGACAGAAGGAGTTCTCAATGTTACTAGGGGAGTTTAATCACAGCATCGATGAAAAGGGCCGTTTGATCATCCCCGCAAAGCTGCGGGAGGATCTGGGCGACAGCTTTGTGATCTGCAATGGTCTGGAGGGCTGTCTGTTTGTGTATTCCCAGGAAGAGTGGAACAAATTCGTTCAGGAACTGGAAACCCTGCCACGTATGAACAAGGATGCCAGAATATTTAAGCGCTATTTCTTCGGAAGTGCTTCGGAGGGCAGTTTTGACAAGCAGGGGAGAGTGCTTGTCCCGCCTTCTCTCAGAAAAGCGGCACATCTTGAAAAGGACGTTGTCCTTGTGGGAGTTCAGGATCGTGTGGAGATCTGGGATAAGGAGCTTTGGGAAGAGAAGAGCATGGTCAGTGAAGAAGACCTGGATGCGATTGCGGAACGCATGGAAGCAATCGGGATCCGGATATAATGTGGTCAGCACACTAGGAGGATAGAATGGCATTTCAACACACTTCAGTCTTACTGAAAGAGACAGTAGACTCTCTGGCGGTGAAGCCGGACGGGATCTATGTAGACGCCACACTGGGCGGAGGCGGACATGCCTTTGAGGTGTGCAGACGTCTAAGCGACAAGGGGAGATTCATAGGGATAGATCAGGACGCTGCTGCGATCGAAGCAGCCAGTGTCCGCCTAGAGGGCTTTGGGAAGATGGTCACGGTCATTCGGAGCAATTATTGTGACATCGGCCCTCAGCTTCGGGCTGTCGGAATTAAAAAAGTCGATGGGATTGTTCTTGATCTGGGAGTATCCTCGTATCAGCTGGATAAGGCTGAACGGGGATTTTCTTACCGATTGGACGCGCCTCTGGACATGCGGATGGACCAGAGGCAGGTCCAGACGGCAAAGGATATCATTAATTCTTACAGTGAGCAGGACCTGTACCGTATCATTCGTGATTACGGGGAAGACAGGTTTGCGAAAAATATTGCAAAGCATATTGCAATGGAGCGGGAGAAGGCGCCGATCGAGACAACGGAACAGCTCAATGAAGTGATTCGGCATGCCATACCCATGAAGATCAGAAAGGCTTCCGGCCATCCGTCTAAACGGACGTTCCAGGCGCTTCGTATCGAACTGAACCGGGAACTGGACGTATTGGAGGGAACGCTGGATGAGATGATCGACATGCTGAATCCGGGGGGAAGGATCTGTATCATCACCTTCCATTCGCTGGAGGACAGGATTGTGAAGCGGACATTCCGCAGGCAGGAGAATCCCTGTACCTGTCCCAGCCATTTTCCGGTCTGTGTCTGCGGGAACGTTTCAAAGGGGAAGGTGGTCACGAACAAGCCGATCCTTCCTGGAAAGGAGGAACTGGAATATAACAGCCGTTCGAAGAGCGCGAAGCTGCGCGTTTTTGAACGGTCCTGATGACTTGAGATAATTGGAAGGAGTATATAAAATAGATTTTATCAGGAAGGGGAGAATCCTGGTAAAAAAGGAAAGGGGCGTAAGAACGATGGCATCGACAAAGACGACCACATATTCGATTTACGGAAGACAAGCTTATGAGAATTCTTTTCATGGAGATACCGTGAATCTGGATCTGTCTCAGATCAGAAGCAGCGTATCCCGGGGAACCACCCGCATCGGGTCGGTTGCGGATGAGTTGCGGCGTGGAAGTCAGGGCGGACAGGTATATGTGTACGACAACATTGCCCGTCAGCCAGAAGTTCCGCCCGTACACATGCCGGTTGGGGAACCGGAGTACAGACAAAAGACAAGCCGTCAGGTCCTTAAGAACCGGAGGCGGGCGCTGAGCATGAATACGGCTTATGCGGTATTTCTTGCGTCTGCGGCGATCTTTGCCGTAGTGATCTGTTCACTGTATCTTAGACTGCAGTCGGAGACGGTTGCCAGATCGGAGAACATTACGGCGCTGCAGAGGGAGCTTGCGGAGCTGACGGAGAAGAACGATGCCGCGTATCAGGCGGCGGCAGATTCCATCAACCTGAACACCGTAAGGGACAGGGCGTTGAATCAGCTTGGGATGGTGTATGCGTCTCAGGGAAGAGTCGTATCCTATCAAAATCCGACAACAGACTGTGTGAAGCAGTATAATGACATTCCGGACAACGGCGTCCTGGCAAAGTCGGGAAAGCTGGCAGAGTAGGATGACGGGCTGCCGGCAGAGAGCTCTGCGGACGGCGGCAGACGGGAACAAGCAGGAAGGAGTATACATACAGCGGCAGATGGCGGTACCAAAACGTAGAAACAGATTTGATTTTCTGACAAAAAAATTTCCAAAGAGGATGCAGGAAAAGCTGGTAATGGTCTTTATGGGAGTCGTACTGGCTTTTGTTGCTTTAATCGGAAAAATTACATATATCAATGCGTCGAAAGGAAGCGGCTACACGAAGATCGTGCTGGAACAGCAGCAGTACGACAGTAGGGTTATCCCTTACAAGAGGGGGGATATCGTAGACTGCAATGGAACCAGGATGGCAACCAGCGAACGGGTCTACAATGTGATCCTGGATGTATATGTGATGCTGTCGGAGGAAAAATATAAAAAGCCGACCATGGAGGTGCTGAAAACCGTATTCGGCATTCCCGAGGGAACGGTGCAGGAGATCATTGAGGAACGGCCCGACAGCCGGTATGAGATCCTTGCCAAAAAGATCTCATATGAAAAGGCCCAGGAATTTGACGAGATTGATGGGGATGAAGAGAACTATCCGGACGTGCGGGGTATCTGGCTGGAGGAGGATTACCAGAGAAGCTACCCTTACGGCCGTCTGGCAAGTGATGTGGTCGGTTTTGTGGTAGGTACAAATGAGGGCGCGATCGGCATCGAAAGTGCCTATAATAACATTCTGAATGGGACAAATGGACGGGAATACGGATATTTTAACGACGACGCGACGATTGAACGGACTGTGAAGGCATCTAAAAACGGCAATACGGTGGTGTCGACCATTGATGTCACGCTACAGAGCATGGTGGAACAATGCATCCGGGAATTCAATGAGGCGCATGCCGGAGAAGCCCGCCCGGGACAGCTTGGCAGCAAGAATACGGCGGTCATGATCATGAATCCGAATACAGGGGCGATCCTGGCGGAGGCATCCTACCCGGATTTTGATCTGAACAATCCGAGAGATCTGTCCATCCTGTATTCCGGGGAACAGTGGAGCGCCATGTCGGAGGAGGAACAGCTGACAGCCATGAATGATCTGTGGAGAAATTTTTGTGTCAGCGATACCTTTGAACCCGGGTCCACGGTCAAGCCGATGACCGTGGCGGCAGGACTGGAATCTGGGATCCTGCAGGGAGATGAAACCTATGCATGCTATGGGAGTCTTCATGTGGGAGACTATGACATTTCCTGCCACCAGAAGACCGGGCACGGGAACGAGACCGTACAGGATGCGGTGGCCTATTCCTGCAATGTGGCGATGATGCATATGGCGGAAAAGATCGGGGTGGATCATTTCCTGCGGTATCAGCACATCTTCGGCTTCGGAGAATATACAGGGATCGACCTTCCGGGAGAGGCCTATACGGAGGGACTTCTTTTTAATAAAGAAAATATGCTGGATGTGAACCTTGCCACCTGCTCCTTCGGACAGGGGTTTAATGCTACCATGACCCAGGTGGCGTCGGCTTTTTGCTCCCTGGTAAATGGGGGATACTATTATCAGCCTCATGTGGTGAAGCAGATTCAGGACGGGGACGGCAAGGTCGTGGAGATCAAGGATCCGGTACTGCTGAGAAAAACAGTGTCCGCCGAGACCGCAGAGCAGTTAAAGCCTTATCTGCGCGCGGTGATGGAATATGGGACCGGGATCAATGCCCAGGTTCCGGGCTATGACATCGGCGGTAAGACCGGGACCGCGGAAAAGCTTCCCAGGGAAGCGGAGAATTATGTGCTTTCCTTTATCGGCTGCGCGCCGCTGGAGAATCCGGAGGTGGTGGTCTACGTAGTGATCGATGAGCCTAATGTGGCAAGGCAGGAGACCAGCCAGTACGTACTGGAGCTGTCTCAGAAGATTATGGCCCAGGCATTTCCATACCTGGATATTACCATGAAAGAGGATGATGTTCCGGAGGAGGCTAAGGAAGAGCAACAGCCGGAAGACAATGCCGGACAGGAAGAGTATACATCCTATAACGAGAACTACGAGGATACCTATTCTAACCCGGACGGCGCTTATATCGACGAGGACTACAACCCGGATCTGGACGGATGGGCCGAAGAGATGCCGGTGGAATACCAGGTGCCTTATCCGGAAGAAGATACCCCGTGAGACGGCCGAACGGCCATAATGGGATGTCTATTGGATATAGGGAATAAGAAACGCATGCATAACCTTACAAAAGAGATAATATGTTATAAAAATATCTTTTGTAAGGTTTTTCTATGAAAAACAGGACATATAATAAGAAGAAGATGCTTGTCGTCTTCTGCACGGCCTGTATCATTATTTTCGGTCTCATTGCCCGGCTGGTCTACCTGATGATCTTTGACGCCGGGTATTACCAGAAAAAAGCGGAGGCTCTTCACGAGAGGGAGCGTGAGATCAAGGCGGCCCGTGGCGAGATCGTGGACAGGAATGGCAACGTCCTGGCAACCAACAAGACGGTCTGTACGATTTCGGTTATCCACAGCCAGATCGAAGATCCCCAGGCCGTGATCCAAACCCTGGCCCGGGAACTGGAGATGGAGGAAGCCAGCGTGCGCAGGCGCGTGGAAAAGGTCTCCTCTATGGAAAAGGTAAAGACCAATGTGGACAAAGAGACCGGCGACCTGATTCGGGGATATAATCTGGCAGGAGTCAAGGTAGATGAAGATTTTAAGCGGTACTATGTCTATGATGAGCTTGCCTCCAAAGTGCTTGGATTTACAGGCGGCGACAACCAGGGCATCATCGGGCTGGAGGTCAAATATGAGGATGACCTGAAAGGAAAAAACGGAACCATACTGACAGTGACGGATGCCCGGGGAATTGAGCTGGAGGGCGTGGCGGAGGACCGGATAGAGCCGGTGGCGGGCAATACGCTGCAGATCAGCCTGGATTATAATATCCAGTTCTTCTGTACCCAGGCGGCTTACAAGGTGATGGAGGAAAAGCAGGCGGATAGTGTGTCGGTGATCCTGATGAACCCTCAGAACGGGGAGATCCTTGCTATGGTCAATGCACCGGAATTTAATCTGAATGATCCCTTTACTCTGAACGCGGATGCTTCCGGAGTTACCGATGAAGAGAAACAAAACCTGTTGAACCAGATGTGGAGAAACGGCTGTATCAACGATACCTACGAGCCGGGATCCACATTTAAGATCATCACATCCTCGGCCTGCCTGGAGGAGGGGGTGGTCAGCCTTTCGGACAGCTTTTCCTGCCCCGGATACCGGATGGTGGAGGATCGGAAGATCCGGTGCCATAAGGTGGGGGGACACGGCGCGGAGACCTTTGTCCAGGGACTGCAGAATTCCTGCAATCCGGTATTCATCGACATCGGCCTGAGACTGGGAGCGGACCGATTTTATGACTATTTTAAGCAATTCGGACTGATGAGCCTGACCAATGTAGATCTTCCGGGAGAGGCCGGAACAATCATGCATAAGAAAGAGGATATCGGGATCGTAGAGCTTGCGACCATGACCTTCGGGCAGTCCTTCCAGATCACCCCGATCCAGATGCTGACAACCGTCAGCTCGCTGATCAACGGCGGAAGACGAGTGACGCCCCACTTCGGGATGGCAGTCCTGGACTGCGACGGCATGCGGGTCAGGGAGTTTTCCTATAAAGAGAAAAAAGGAGTGGTATCGGAGGAAACGTCGGCCACCATGCGGACGCTTCTGGAAAGTGTTGTGGCCGAAGGCGGCGGAAAAAAGGCCTATATTGAAGGGTATCGGATCGGCGGCAAGACCGCGACCTCCCAGACGCTGCCCAGAAGCGCCCATAAGTATATCGCTTCCTTCATTGGCTTTGCGCCGGCAGACGATCCCCGGGTCATCGGCATGGTGGTGATCCACAATCCCCAGGGTGTCTACTACGGTGGTACCATTGCGGCTCCGGTGCTGCAGAGTATCTATGACAATGTACTCCCTTACCTGGGCATCCAAAAAGAAATCGTAGAAAAAGAGGAAAATCGTGAAAATGCGGAATGAAACGCGGACAACTCATGATTGAAAAAGGGGACAGAATGCGGTATACTGTAAACGGTTAGACAAAAGAGATGTGAGGTGGATGTATGGCAGAACATATCGTGATACCAGTATTGATTTCATTTGCGCTGAGTGTGATCATGGGACCGGTGGTGATCCCATTTCTTAGAAAGCTGAAAGTCGGGCAGACAGAGCGTGCGGAGGGAGTGAAGTCGCATTTAAAGAAGGCGGGGACTCCGACTATGGGCGGTGTGATGATCCTGGTCAGCGTGATCATCACGTCACTGTTCTATGTGAAGGATTATCCGAAGATCATTCCGGTGCTGTTTCTGACAGTCGGATTCGGTCTGATCGGATTTCTGGATGATTATCTGAAGGTGGTGATGAAGCGTTCCGACGGATTGTATCCGGGACAAAAGATGGTGTTGCAGGTGGCGGTGACGGCGGTATTTGCGTTCTATCTTGTGAAGATCGCGGAGGTTCCGCTGGTGCTTTTGATCCCATTCTCCGGCGGGAGCTATCTGGATATCGGGTGGGTAGCTGTGCCGCTCTTGTTTGTGGCAGTTATCGGAACGGTCAACGGAACCAATTTTACGGACGGACTGGATGGGCTTGCGTCCAGCGTGACGGTACTGGTGGCGACCTTTTTTACCGTGGTGGCGATCGGATCCAAAAGCGGGATCGAACCGATTACCTGTGCGGTGGTGGGGGCTTTGATGGGATTCCTTCTATTTAATGTACACCCGGCCAGCGTATTTATGGGGGACACCGGTTCTCTGGCACTGGGCGGTTTTGTGGCAGGGACGGCTTATATGATGCAGATGCCTTTGTTCATTATCATCGTGGGCCTGATCTATGTGGTAGAAGTGGTATCTGTCATGATCCAGGTAACATATTTTAAGAAAACAGGCGGAAAAAGATTCTTTAAGATGGCACCGATCCATCATCATTTTGAATTGTGTGGATGGTCAGAGACACGGGTGGTCGCCGTATTTTCCATTACGACTGCGATCCTGTGCCTGATCGCATTGATGGGGGTATGATGATATGAGCATGGAGATCAAAGGAAAAAAAGTACTGGTATTTGGTTCGGGGATCAGCGGTGTGGCGGCAGGGCAGCTTTTGCTCAGCGAAGGCGCGGAGGTGATCCTGTATGACGGCAATGTTTCCCTGGACAGGGCAATGCTTCGAGCGGAGCTTTTAGAAGGCGCGGAAGGACTGCTTTCTTCGCCGGAGGAGAAAGAGAAGCTTTCCGGACGGGCGCGGGTGATCCTGGGAGATTTTCCGGAGGAGGAGCTGGATACCCTGGCGCTGGTGGTGATCAGCCCCGGTGTGCCGCTGGACCTGCCGGTGGTAAAACGGATGCATGAGATGCAGCTCCCGGTATGGGGCGAGATTGAACTGTCCTATGTGTACGGGCAGGGTGATGTGCTGGCCATTACCGGGACCAACGGGAAGACGACGACTACAGCGCTGCTGGGCGAGATCATGAAGAACTATAAAGAAAGCGTCTACGTGGTGGGTAATATCGGCAATCCATACGCCTGCGTGGCTTCGGAAACGAGGCCGGAATCCGTCATTGTGGCGGAGATGAGCAGCTTCCAGCTGGAAACGATACATACCTTCTGTCCGGTGGTCAGTGCGGTGCTGAATATCACTCCGGATCATCTGAACCGCCATCATACGATGGAAGCATATATTGAAGCAAAGAAAAATATCTTCCGCAACCAGACGGCGGAACATACCTGCGTACTGAACTATGAAGACGAAGTGACCAGAAGGTTCGGAGAAAATACGAACGCGCGGGTTCTATATTTCAGCAGCCGGCGTAAACTGGAAAGAGGGATCTGTCTGGACAGCGGCAGGATCATTTACCGGGATAAAGAACAGGTACAGATCTGCCGTACAGATGAGCTCCAGCTCCTGGGGGTCCATAACTATGAAAATGTGATGGCTGCTACGGCCATGGCGATCGCATACGGGGTTCCCATGGAGATCATCCGGAAGACTGTAAAAAAATTCAAAGGAGTAGAACACCGGATTGAATTTGTGGCAGAGACAGCCGGTGTGGCGTATTACAATGATTCCAAGGCCACCAATCCGGACGCGGCCATCCGGGGCATCCAGGCCATGAACCGGCCCACGCTCCTGATCGGCGGTGGCTATGACAAAAATTCCGATTATGAGGACTGGATCCGTGCCTTTCACGGGAAGGTCAAAAAGCTGGTGCTGCTGGGGCAGACCGCAGAAAAGATCGCGGCTGCGGCGCACAGGCTGGGATTTGAGGATACGATCCTGGTAGAGACCTTTGAGGAGGCGGTAAAGACCTGCGTGAGATTTGCCATGCCGGGTGATGCGGTACTGCTTTCCCCTGCCTGCGCAAGCTGGGGAATGTTTAAAAATTATGAAGAACGGGGAGATAAATTCAAAGAGCTTGTGCAGCAGCTGAGTACGCTCTGAGCTGCGGAACATCTATCGTTAAGGAGTGGATTTATATGCCCAAAAAGCAGGGCCGGCGGCGCTATGACTACACGATGCTGACGGTGGTGCTTGTTCTGGTCGTGATTGGTCTGGTGCTTCTCTACAGCACCAGTACCTACAACGGGCAGGTCAAGTTCCACGATCCGTTCTACTATCTGAAAAAACAGGGATTTGCGACGGTACTTGGACTGGCAGGGATGTTTTTTGTCGCCGGGATCGACTACCATAAATGGGTGCCTCTGGCCAATCTGGGTTATCTGACGGCAGTGCTTTTGTCCGTTGCGGTCATGTTTGTGGGAGACGAATACAATGGGTCCAAAAGATGGCTGTCTTTGGGCCCTGTTTCATTTCAGCCTTCGGAATTTGCCAAGGTGGCGATCATCTTTTTCCTGGCCTGCCTGGTGACGAAGCATGTAAAGACCATGGGAAAATTCACCACGCTGATTCGGGTGATGCTTCCCGTGCTTCCCGTCGTGGCCCTGGTGGGGGCCAGTAATCTGAGCACCGCTATCATCATCCTGGGAATTGCGGCAGTCCTGATCTTCGTGGCAAGCCCAAAGTATGTGCAGTTTATCGCGATGGGAGCAGCAGGCATCGGATTTATGGGAATCTTTCTGGCGCTGGAAAGTTACCGCCTGGAGCGTCTGGCAATCTGGAGAAACCCGGAGCAGTATGAGAAGGGATATCAGACTCTGCAGGGGCTGTATGCCATCGGTTCGGGAGGACTTTTTGGCAGAGGGCTGGGAGAGAGCGTACAAAAGCTGGGTTTCCTGCCGGAGGCGCAGAATGACATGATCTTTTCGATCATCTGTGAGGAGCTGGGCCTGGTGGGGGCAAGCTTCATCGTGCTCTTGTTTCTGATCCTGATCTGGCGCTTTTTCGTGATCGCCACCCGGGCCAAGGATCTGCTGGGCGCTTTGATCGCGTCAGGGGCCATGGCTCATATGATGATCCAGGTGATCCTGAACATTGCTGTTGTGACGAATTCCATTCCCAATACCGGTATCACGCTGCCCTTTATCAGCTATGGGGGAACCTCTGTTTTGTTCCTGCTACTGGAAATGGGGCTTGTGCTCAGCGTATCTGTGGCCTGCGGTTCGGCAGGCGGCAAACCATAAAGAAGAAACAGACGGACCTGACCTTGCGGGCTCTCCTGCAAAAGACGGTCTTGTCAGCGACAAACCATAAGGAGGAATTTCATGACAGCGAAGAGAAGTCCGGAGGGTAGCACTCGACGGATTCCATCCGGCGGTCCTCCCGGCCGGGGAATGGACAGAGAAGAAGCATATGACGACCGCCGGAGCGTGCGCCGATCCGGAACCGCGCAGAGACCTGCGGACCGCAGAAATTCCGAAAGCTCAGGAGGCGGGGAGCAGAGCCGCCCGACTGGAAGCCGGTCTGCTCCTGCAAGAGGGGATGGCCGTATGTCCGGAAGCCGGTCCGCTCCTGCAAGAGGGGATGGCCGTATGTCCGGAAGCCGGTCCGCTCCTGCAAGAGGGGATGGTCGTATGTCCGGAAGCCGGTCCGCTCCTGCAAGAGGGGATGGTCGTATGTCCGGAAGCCGGGCGGCTCCTGTAAGAGGAGCGCCGCCTGAGAGACGTTCCGAAAAACAAAGAGAAGGCAGGTCCGGCGCGGCCAAGAGAAGCGGAAGCGGACCAAGTCAGAGCAGACAGGCCCGGGAGAAAAGCTCGGGAAGAGCTCCGGGCAGCAAAGCAAAGGCAGGCCATGCAAGGGAGAACCGGGAAGGCCGTCAGATGCCTGAATCCGGAAGACAGGGAAAACAGGCCGAAAGGCCGAAATCCCAGTGGAAGCTTCTGCTGATAATCCTGCTGGGGACTGCGTTCATAGCGGGTGTGGGTTTCCTTGCGATCCAGCTGTTTGAGACAAAGAAGATCACAGTTACCGGCAATCAGTATGTTTCAGAGCAGGAGGTCATCGACTGGCTTCTGGCGGATGAGTATTCCGGCAATTCTCTGTATTTATTGTGGAAATATAACCAGAATGATGTGCAGCAGCTTCCCGCTGTAGAAGAGACGAAGGTAGGACTCAAAAACCTGGTGGAGGTTCAGGTGCAGGTGAAGGAAAAAAGCTTCAGCGGACGGATTGACTATAATGAGGCGTTTTTGTATTTTGACCAGGAAGGGATCGCTTCCCTGATCACCGGAACCGAGATCGAAGGGGTACCTTATATAGAAGGAATGGAGATCAATCCGGAGGAAGTCCTTCTTGGGAGTGTGCTTCCGGTTACGGACGGACAGATCTTTGAGGAATTGAAGACTTTGATGCCGCTGCTGGAAAAGCAGGAATTGTCTCCGGACAGGATTAGCTGTGCGGGGGCGGATCTGACCCTGCATTTCGGGGGTGTCCGGGTGCAGATCGGAAGCGGCCAGTTTGCGGACAGGCTGGCCCAGGTGCCGCCGATCTTGGAAAAGCTGGCCGAGCTGTATGCGGATCAGACAGGAGTCCTTCATCTGGAAAATTATGATATTTCCGGGAGCTCCATCCGCTTTGTGCCGGACACCGCAGCGCAGCCTCAGCCCGAAACCCAGTGATCAGAACGAAAAAATGGAAAAAAGGTGCATAAATTGATTA
>QXWX01000058.1 GCA_009911175.1 Lachnospiraceae bacterium
TCATATAATCCTAAAACCCTTGCAGTTATTCGATTTTTAGCACATTTTCACCTTTTGGGTTCACGGATTCAGGTATACCTTTATAAAACGGTTGAATGGCCATAACGGGACGCCCTTGGGCATACAACAACAAACGCATAAACAAAGCGTTATGCTAATATATGCCGTTACTGTCCGGATGAAACAGCATGAATCACGTATTTATATTTCTTAATAGATACAGAAAGCAGGTATTTACATATGAACAAGTTGATAATATGCGGAAACGGCGGTCTCCTGCGATATGCAAAAGAGCAGACGGCACATAACTCTCCCCGCCCAATTCATTCCGTAATTGAGGATATTTCCAATATCTCCTCTCACAGCCAACTGTCGAACACAGACATCCTCCTGGCCGTAAGCTGGTATGAAACCGAACGTTGGATCAGACAATTAAAAGCGGCAGGCGCAAAACGGATTTACCGGATCCCTGTTTTTGCCATGCAATACAACCTTCCGATTATAAAGCACGGAGACACTCCATTTGAGTATTGTGCCAAAGTTTCCGAAAATGGCTCTGATCTGCTGTATCTGGAAACGCATGTAGCCGATACCTGCAATCTGAAATGCCGTGGATGTATGCATTTTTCAAATATCGCTGTTCATCCCAACTATCCGGATCTGCGGGAATTTGATCAGGATTTCCGGAGGCTGTCAGAATTATTTTCAAATATTTTTATTGTTCGCCTGATGGGGGGAGAGCCGTTGCTGAACCGTGAGCTGGGAAGCTGTATAAAAATTGTACGGCACTATTTTCCGGCGGCTGAGCTTCGTATTGTCACAAACGGACTATTAATCCCGCAGCAGCCAGACGAATTTTGGGAGGTCATGCGGGAATATCACGCATCTATGGACATCAGCCCCTACCCTCCTACCATGGAAATCATCAGAGAATTGACTATAAAGCTGGATGAGGAACATATTCCATATGGAACGATTGCGGAGGAACTTCGGGATTTTCGCAAAAGCCTGACACTCACACCCAGCCATGACCCAGAAAAAGCTGTCCTCTTATGTCAGAGCAGCCATTGTCATTTTCTGAGAAACGGTAAAATCGCGAAATGTCCTCTCCCGTTGCTGATCTGCGATTTCAACAATGCTTATGGCTGCAATATTCCGGCGAAAGACATTTACGATATTTATGAGGAACAGTCTGGCGCTGAACTGAGGGAAAAGTTAGAGCGTTATGCTGATATGTGCCGTTACTGTCCGGATAAAGCAGCATTTATCCCCTGGCAGAGGACAAAGCAAAACGCATGTATGGAAGACTGGATTGTGGAGGAATAAAAAATTGATTTTGGATAGTCTGAAAGAACTGGAAAAACAGCAGAAGTTAAATCAATCTATCGTACTATGGGGGATCGGAAACCAGACCCGCGAGGTCATCGCATGGCTGAAACAGCATGGGTACGGCGGCAGATTACTCTTCATCGTGGACAATTTTAAACGGACCTTTTGCCGGGAGTATGAGGGGATTCCTGTGGAAACGCCGGCGGCATTGACACGGCTGGAGAAGGATTCGTTTACAGTCATTCTTTCGATCAATTATGCAGAGGATGTCTGGAAGCAGTTGGGTGCCTGCAAAGTCACACAGATCTATAATCTCCGAAATCTGCAGGAACGAATCTTACCGTACCGCTATGAGATTCCCTCGCATTTTACAGACCGAAGCAAAGGGAAAGAATATTTGTGTTATGTATTGGCCGGCTATGAGCCTGAATTGTGGAAAGACACGATTGGACGGTTGGAAGCCTTTCAGCATGAGGACGTGGACTATTGTCTTGTTCTGTCCGGAAAGACGGATGAGACACTGGAGAAAATAGCTGAACGGAACGTATGGTCCTACCTTTATACAGACATGAATCAGGTGTGTTACATCCAGAACCTGGTGATTGAGCTACACCCTGATGCGAAATATATACTGAAAATGGATGAGGACATTTTTATTGGAAAAGATTTTTTCCGGCAGATGATACAGGGCTACCAGCGGATCGAACGGGAAGGCGAATACAGAATCGGTTTCGCTGTTCCGGTCGTGCCTCTGAATTGCTGCGGCTATGCCTCCTACATAAAGCTGATTGGAAAAAAAGAGGACTATGAGCAGCGGTTTGGCCGGGCCTACAAAAGCAGGTTCAGTGCAGTTTTTAACGTTGTAGAGACTGCGGAATTTCTGTGGGATACCATGGACACGTTTGACCGTATGGCTGCACAATTTCTGGAAAATGACGGTTATAACATACTGGATTGCTATTACAATATCGGATGTATCATGTTTTCCCGTGAGCGCTGGATCATGATGGGAAAATGGCCGGAAATCCCAGACGAATCCGGAATGGGCAGAGACGAGGCCTATATCTGTCAGGATAATGTGAATAAGGATCTGGCAATCTATGAACTAAAAAATGTGCTTGCGGGACACTTGGCATTCGGGCATCAGAAAAAGAGAATGATGGAATATTATCGAAACCATCCTGAGAAGTTTGCAGTCCATACCTCATGACAAATTTATAACTTATATTGAAATTTCTTTTAACGCAAAAACTTCCAGCTGTGCGGTTGGATATTCTAAAGGGTATCCAACCCATTCATCCATTTGCAAAATCCATGCTGACGCACTCTTGTGTCTACGTAACGCGGCCACATTTTGCTCATTAATCAATGGGTTGCTGATCCGACAGAGCATTCGTATTGCAGTAAACTGCATGCAAATGATCAGTCGGACTGCAACCGCACAGTTGGAAAAACTTGGAGGTTTACATCAATGCAATCAGAATACCTTATAAAAGAAATACAACAGGGACTCCTAAAATGGTACGATTTTAAACCGAACAGCACCTTCCTTTATCTCGGAGAAAAGGACGAGCCCTGCGCTGCCCTGCTGAGTGAATTGGCCGGCCAGACTGCATGTATGTCTGCCGCACAGGCAAGTGCACAGACGGCCACACAGACTGCCGCGCAGACAAACGCACAGACTGTTGCACAGACAAACGCACAGACTGCCGCACAGACAAACGTACAGACTGCCGTACAGGCAACCGCGCAGCCTGCGGATACATCCTCCCGCCTCACCTGCGCATCCCCACTCCAGACCCTCACCCCGCAATGGCAGCAAGCCCACACCGCCGGCTTCGACTACATCATTGCCATTGAGACCTTAGAAACGCTGGAATCCCCCGCCGGGTACCTTTCCTATCTAAAGTCCCTGCTCAAGCCCGACGGCACGCTCCTTCTGGGGATGAACAACCGCTTCGGCCTCCGATATTTCTGCGGAGACCGGGATCCGTATACGGAGCGGAATTTTGACGGAATCGAGGGCTATAGGCGTGCTTACGCCAAAAAGGAAGATACTTTTCAGGGGCGTTGCTATAGCCAGGCAGAACTCCGTTCCATGCTGCAAAGTTCCGGATTCGAGACTTTTCAGTTTTACTCCGTCCTTTCGGATCTGAAAAATCCGTCCTTTTTATATGCGGAGGACTATCTGCCGAACGAAGATCTGTCCAACCGGATTTTTCCGACCTATCATTATCCGGATACCGTATTTTTGGACGAAGAAAGCCTGTACAACAGTCTCGCCGAAAATGGGATGTTCCATGAAATGGCAAACGCTTATCTGATCGAATGCCCGTTAAGCGGCCGTATTTCCGATGTCAGTCATGTCACAAGTTCCATGGAACGTGGGCCGGAGCGTGCGCTTCTGACGATCATACATCGGTCCGGGATCGTAGAAAAGCGGGCAGCCCACACTGAAGGCATTCTCCGTTTGGAAAATTTGATCGAGCACGGACGTGATCTGTCCGCACATGGCATATCCGTCGTAGAAGCAAAGTTGGGACACCCCCTGTCCGCATACAATATTCCGGACACAGCAACGAACCACGGGCAGGAACTGCCCCGCCCGGTCTCCTACCTGATGCCCTACCTCACCGCCGAAGTCGGCCAGCTCTACTTAAAGCGGCTTCTGCATGAGGACCAGGACATGTTCCTGCGGAAATTGGATGAATTTCGGGACCTGATCCTTCAATCCTCGGAAATCATCGAACCAGACCTGGGCGACGGAAACGGCGCCGTTTTGCGGAAAGGTTACATTGACATGGTGCCGCTGAACAGCTTTTATATCAACGATACCTTCGTATTCTACGACCAGGAATTTTGTGAGGAACATTATCCGGCAAATGCGCTGATCTGGCGGATGATCGCCACATTTTACGCCGGAGATCTGGAAGTACAGAAGCTTATGCCGATGGAAACCCTTCTGAATCGCTACGATCTGAAACGGAAGCTGCCGAAATGGCAGAAGATGGAATGGGATTTTCTTGCGGATCTCCGCCAGGAAAAGACGCTGCGGAAATATCACGAAGCATGCCGCCGGAATTACGATGCGGTCAATTCCAACCGGCAGCGTTTGAACTATTCCGCGGAAAAATACCAGAAGCTATTCATCGACATTTTCCGGAACGCAGATACCCGCAAGCTGATCCTCTTCGGCTCGGGCAATTTTACGAAACGTTTCCTCAGCTTGTATGGACAGGATTATCCGGTTTACGCAATCGTGGATAACAGCCGGGAAAAATGGGGGCAGGAAGTCGAAGGCATTTCCATCCAGTCCCCGGAAATCCTGCGTTCGCTGCAAAGCGGAGAATATAAGATCCTGATCTGCATCAAAAATTATCTGTCTGTCATGAAGCAGTTGGACGGTATGGGGGTGACAGAATACAGCATTTATGATCCCGGCAAGGATTATCCCCGGAAACGGAAACCTCTTGTGCCGCAAAATGCCGATGCAGTATCTGGCTCCGCGGATCATTCCGCAGTAAAAAAGAAATACCACACCGGCTATATCGCGGGCGTTTTCGACCTGTTCCATGTGGGACATCTGAATATGTTCAAGCGAGCGAAGGAACAGTGTGATTATCTGATCGTCGGTGTTGTGACGGACGAAGGGGTGCGCAAATTCAAAGAAGTAGAGCCATTTGTCCCCTACGAAGAGCGCGCGGAAATGGTCCGTTCCTGCCGGTATGTGGACGAAGTTGTGGATATTCCGCTGAATTTCGGCGGCACACGTGACGCCTGGCGTCTGCATCATTTTGACTGCCAGTTCTCCGGCAGTGATTATGTAGATAATCCGGACTGGCTGGCGGAAAAAGAATTTTTGGAAAGGCACGGCGCGGAGATGGAATTTTTCCCGTACACGCAAAGTACAAGCTCTTCCAAAATAAAAGATCTGATTGACAAGAAACTGTTATAAACCGGAGATTTCCGCAGGCCGCGGCTCTCCGAACCAATCCTATATTAAAAAGTGAAGGAGCACCGCAATGAACATCTTCTACTCCCCCACCGGCATCGTGGATTCCCGGCATCCTGCGCAGGGGCTGACGGACATGTCCCATGCCGGATTAAAGCATATTGCCCTGGATCTCGCCATGTATTGTTCCGGGCACGATCTCGAAAACTATGGGAAACCAATGCAGCCCTGCCGTCCCGTATCGCGCGGAAATAACCCCCAATGCGGAGATTGCCGCCCAAAAGCCGACAAGGGGACACCGGGTAACGATACTGCCGCTAAAAAAACTGCAAATCCGAATCCATACTCCGACGCTTCCGACAGAGTTTCCTCCATCTGCACCCCGGAAGCTATGCTGAAAAATCTGCGGCCTTTCCTGGAACAGTGCCGCAGCCTGGGTCTCTCTGTACAGTTCCTGCGCGTCCCGCGCCTTCCGTGGGACAGCAAGCGCAGGGATCTGAATCCCCTGCTTGAACAAATCGCCCACTCCGCAGTCCGGCTCTGCGGAAAAATCGGCTGCCGATATCTGGCCGTTTCTCCTCTGTTCGCCAGCATAGAAAAGGGCACGGAGTGGCAGATCAACCGAGCGTATTATCTCCGTCTTGCCAAAGCTGCCCGCAGATACCGCGTCACCCTCCTGCTGGAAAACCAGTGCCGCAGCCACAACGGACACCTGCTCCGCGGAATCTGTTCTGACGGAGCCGAAGCCGCTGCATGGATCGACATGCTGAATGCGGAGGTGGCAAGGCAGGACAACCTGTTACACGCAGAAGCTCCGGCACAGGATCACTCCTCCCACGCAGAAGCTCCGGCACAGGGTCACTCCTCCCACGCAGAAGCTCCGGCACAGGATCACTCCTCCTACGCAGAAGCTCCGGCACTGGGTCACTCCTCTCACGCAGAAGCTCCGGCACTGGGTCACTCCTCCCACGCAGAACCTCCAGCGCAGCCCCGCTCAGACAGCCCTGTCTTCGCCTTCTGCCTGGACACCGGAATCTGCACGCTCTGCGGCCAGGACATGCAGGCATTCGCCGCTGCTCTCGGCCGCCGTCTCCAGGCGGTCATCCTCCGGGACTGCGGCAGACAGCAGGAATCTTCTCTTCTGCCCTTCACCTCCGCCTTCCAGGGTCAGCCCGGGACAGACTGGCTCAGCCTGATCCGCGGCTTGAGGAGCATGGATTTTGGCGGCAGCCTTGTGCTTGATTTTGCAGATACCGCAGCCGCGTTTTCCCCGCTGCTCCGTCCCCAGCTTCTGCCGCTGGCGAAGTCCGCGGCAGAGTATTTTAAATGGCAGATCGAGCTGGAAAGCCTTTTAAAAAAGTACGAGTCCATCGTCCTCTTCGGAGCCGGGAACATGTGCCGCAATTACATGAAATGCTACGGCAGCCAGTACCCTCCCCTCTTCACCTGCGACAACAATCCGGCCGTCTGGGGGACCACGATCTGCGGACTGGAGATCAAGCCGCCGGAAGCCTTAAAGGAGCTTCCCGACAGCTACGGCATTTTCATCTGCAACATTTATTACCGTGAGATCGAAACACAGCTTCGGAAAATGGGCATCAAAAATATAGAATTTTTCAATGACGAGTACATGCCGTCCTTTCATTTTGACAGGCTGGAAATGTATTGATTTCAGAAAAATGCCGCGGCCCGCAAAAAATATACTCTGTTTTCCCGTCCGGACATGGCTGCGGCAGACAGTTGAATTTTGGAGGTATCAGAACCATGGTTTCTATCGGTGTACAGACAAAAAATGTAGTTTATGACTCGGATCCGGCAGCCGGTTTTCAAATGCTGAAAGATACAGGATTTTCCTGCGCAGATTTCAGCCTGAATTCTTACCTTTTAAATACATCGCTGTATCAATTGGATTTGAATGAATTTTTTGATCAATCCTGCGCGGAGCTGGAGCATTTTTTCTCCCCCCATAAAAAGGGCGCGGCCGCAGCCGGCATTACCCTGAATCAGATGCACATGCCCTACCCGCTCTATGTCCCGAACGGCGGCAGCGGCTTGAATGGCTATCTGCAGGACACTGTGGCACGAAAGAGCATGCACATCTGCGCTTTTTTTCAGTGCCCTTATATCGTAGTGCATGGGTTTAAGCTGGCACGCAATCTCGGCTCGGAGGAAGCGGAATGGGAACAGACCGAGAGGTTTCTCGACACACTGGCCCCGCTGGCAAAGGAACTGCGGATTACAATCTGCGTAGAAAATCTTTACAATTCTGTCGGCGGTCACCTCGTCGAGGGCCCCTGCTGCGACGCAAAAAAAGCGGCAGAGCGCATCGACCGCTTTAATGACAGGCACCACGGAGAGCTGCTTGGATTCTGTTTTGACACAGGGCACGCCAATCTCACAGGCATTGATTTTGAAAGCTTCCTGTGCGCTCTGGGACACCGCTTGAAGGTACTCCACATTCATGATAACGATGGCGCGGGGGATCTGCATCAGATTCCATTTACATTTACAAAAACAAGGGAAAATACAGCCGCCACGGATTGGAACGGATTTCTGAATGGATTGAGACGCATACATTTTGACCAGGTACTGAACTTTGAGACCGCTCCAGTACTAAGCGCGTTTCCCGAAGAAATGAAACCGCAGGCGCTGCGGTTTATCGCAGAAATCGGAGAATATTTTAAAAAACACTTGTAATTCAATGTATTTACAGGTAAACTGATAATTAGACTCTTGCAGGCTTGTAAACATGAGTTACTATTTTTTTCCGATATTCAGCGTTTAGAAGATTATCACCAAGTCGAACACGTGAATGAAATTAAGAGAAAGGCATATGAGACCTTTTGGCTTCTTAAGCACTTAACAACAATTTCTTACAGATGGAAAACTTTTTAGATACGTTATTCTATTATCTAAAGTTTAGAAAATGTGATGCGCAGTCAATGGAACTTATGCTATTAGCATTTAAGGCCGGACAGTTAGTATCATTATGACTCGTATATTTTTTAGGAAGGGAGGTCTTTCAGACCATGATTTTAAAGGACTGCAGTACATGTATGGTTTACGATACGTCCGGCGAGCTTCTGGTGAAGGCCAGAGTCATGAGCGTGGAAGAGCGGATCACGCTCCATTTTGAGGATGACAGCAAGCTCGGTCCCGATACGGACAAATTGGAGATTGACTTTTTTGACAGCCAGATGGGCTGCATCAAGACATATAGCAGCCTGGTCGTCCATAAAAATACGGATCCATGGGTGCTGGAGCCGTGGATGGCACAGTGCGAGATCCTGGAGGTCCGCGAGACGATCCAGCGGCAGAAGGATCTGCGGGTGAAGCTGGAGAAGGAGCTGGAATTTACGTCTACCGTACACGGACATTTTATGGGGACCATACATAATATCAGCGTGGGAGGCATTATGCTCTATACAGAGATGCCGCTGACTGTGGACGAGGAGATCGAGTTCCGCTACTGTTTCCTGAAAAGGGAATACGAGGTCAAGGCAGTCATCCTGCGGGAACAGGAAATGATCAAAAAGCGGCATGTCTATGGCTGCCAGTTTATTGATCTGACGAAAAGCGCGGAGAGAGATATCCGCCAGTTTGTATTCAAGCAGCAGTTAAAGAGGATCTGGTAGGCCGGCCAGCCAATTAGGAGGAATTACCCATGATATCAATCACTTCACTACAGGATGCAGAAAATGGCACGCTGTTTCATATGGACTGTAGTTTTTTATCCCCTGTCCGGTACGTGTGTGAAAGTCCGGACACTGTCTGCCTTATTTTTTCCGAAAAGCCGGAGAACCTGCCGGATCGGGTCTTTTTAATGCCGGACGGCAGGCAGTATGATTACAGGGCGTTTATCTATACGCTCTCGGAAGGCGCGGAGACCTGCCGTCTGCGGGACGGTATGCCGGATCAGGCAATCCCCCCTGAAACAGGAGCGAATGAAGCCGGATCCGGTATCCAGACAATGATCCAGGCAGACGCCGAACATGATTATTATATCGTCCGGGGCGTGACCGACGACATCCAGGAGGTTCGGAAGAACTTCCGTGTGTATGTCTCTTTCCGTACGTCCGTTTATTTTGACAACGATCCGAAGGAGGCCATGGTCACCATCAAGGATATCGGCTGCGGAGGCTTTCTGTTCGTCTCCGACAAAAAATATCAACCGGGGGATACCCTGTCCGTAGTCCTTTTTGATTCCAGGAATCCGCTGCTGGTGAAGGCCCGGATCCGGAAGCTCCGTCCTGTCCGAAAAGAAGGCCGGCGCGGGTACGGATGCGAATATATTGACCTGAATCCGCAGGCTGAGGCGCGGATCCGCAATTACGTTTTCCACACGGAGGTTCTGCAGGTGAAGGCAAAGGAGTCCTGATACAGAAAACCTGCCGCCGGCAGCCTTTCCGTATATGATGGTATTCAGAGCCGGTTCGGCTCTCCTTTGGAGACAGCCGCAGCCAGCCCATATACAAAAAAGAAGAGGAGATCTCCCGTCAGGAGCCCCCCTCTTCTTTTTTCGCATCCTTTTTCGCGCCCTTTTCTCCGCTTTCTTCCCCGTCTTCCTTCTTCACCTCGTTCACTTCCACGGTGGCCTCTCCCGCAGCGGAATGCTTCGGAGTATATTTTAAAAAGTAAGTATAGATATCAACAATCGCCTGGTACAGCTCCTCCGGGATTGCCGTCCCCAGATCCAGCTGCGTCAGCACTGTTGCCAGCGAATTGTCCTCGTAAACAGGCACGCCGTTCTCATTGGCCACCTCCACGATCTTCTCCGCCATATAGCCCAGCCCGGACGCCACGATAACGGGCGCAATGTCCCTGTTCTCGTCATACCGCAGCGCGACTGCTTTTTTATTCCTGATATCGTCATATTGTGACATTGACCGCATTTCTCCTTTCAAATATCTTCGGGAACGCAGCAGATACCTTGATCGGAACCTGGCCCTGCTCCACGCCAAGATACTCGACCTCCAGGTGATTCTTGCTCATGATCTTACGGATATTGTCACGGATGTCGCCCTCATGTCCTGCCAGCTCTTCCGGATAATGAATCAGCATATCCATCTTCCCATTCTCATAATACATCATCATGTCAAAAAAGCCAACATCTTTTAAGTCAAATTTGATCAATAATTTAATTCCGCGCTCCTTGGAGCCCGGATTGCCCGACTCCTCGTCCGGATCCACCCAGATCTCCGAATACATCGGCACCCCGTTCAGGATCACCGGGAGCATCACATGCATGACCGGCATATACACGCTCTCATTGATCAGCATGCTCCGCATCATATTCACGAAGTCCTCTTTATTCTCCAGTCCCGCCTCTCCTCTCACACCGGCCTGCATGATATTGAGAAGCTTATCGGTCCAGTCCATCTTGCCCGCGGCCTTGTCATAATCCACATTCAGCAGCATATCCTTAAACTGAGCGCCCGTCATCCCCTGAAAATGCTTCTGGAAGGACGGAAAATCCATCAGCCTCTGGAATGCCTGCGCCACCTTGTCCACGTTTCCGTTTTCCAGCCGGGAGGTATTGAGGGCAAGCAGGCTGATCAGATCCCGGATCTTCCCCAGATCCTTTGTCTGAGAAATATAGCTGCCAAGGTAAGGAATGATCTGCCCCTTCAGAAGCTGCACATTGGCCTGGCTCCCCTCCATACTGTAGGGTCGCAGCCTGGACGCAAGCTGGTGAAGCTCCTGGCGGTTGTTCCGGAACATCCGGCCCTCAATCTGCTCCAGAAGATCCTGGATCGTCTGCTGCAAGTGCTTACCGGAGGACATATCGTTGTATCTCCGGAGCATATCCAGAATCCCTGCTTTCAGCTCCACGGAATTGGTATCATTCATGATCTGGCGCAGTACATCAAATAAAGGACCCTGCAGCCGGTTCGCCCCTGCCATGGCGTCCTTTAAAAATCCGTTCAGCTCATCCGGGTTCATCTGCAGCATCTGGAACAGTGCCTGAATATCCGCTGCCGTCCCCTTGCCGATCCCGGATTCCACCATATTCGCCATCCCGCCGAACAGCATCCGGGTCATAACCTCCTGGAGGTTGGGCAGTTCCCTTAAAGACTGGACAAAATTCCCAAAATTGGATTCGTAGGAAATTCCCTTCCCCTGCTGGCCGTCCGCGTCGGTCCGGCCGTCGGCCCTGACCACCCGTCCCGGGTCCACCTGATTTTTGATGCTTAAGTCCTGTGTCTGCTGGGTCGGAGTCTGCTTATTATTGACCGCATTATTGTCATATCCCACAACAGGAGTCGTTACTTTTAAAATATTTGACATTTTTTCACCTGCTTTGCAATTTACTCTTATCGTTTCCCGCAAGTCTGACGATATATATTAATAAATGTAATTTTTGTAGTTTAAAACATCACATTATATTAGATAAGGCGGTACTAAGATTATGGATAACATGCTTGAAATGTATCTCTATGAGACAAACACTCTTATGGAACAACTGGACGAACTCTTGATAGAAGCAGAGAAGAATTCGGATTTCACGACGAATGACGTCAATGAGATTTTCCGTATCATGCACACAATTAAAGGCTCATCTGCCATGATGGAATTCTCCACGTTGATGGAGATCGCCCACCATATAGAAGATCTTTTCTTCTATATTCGAGAAAACGGAATGGATTCCCTGGATGAATCACACAAGAATGACTTGTTCAATCTGATGTTCCAGTCAACGGATGCTCTTCGCGGCGAAGTTGAAAAAATCGAAAACGATGAGCCCCTTAGCACTAATATCGACTCAATCATTAAAAGTATTAATAGTTTTTTGGAAAAAATCAGTTCTTCCGGTGAGAAGTCTTCTGAGGACACGCCTGCGGAAACAGCGTCCGCTCCCACTGCGCCGCCCGCAGATAAAGAGGCTATTGCCGCGATCAACCAGGAACTGGCAGGATGCCCAGACAGCAAGCTTCCTTATTTTATAAAGATCCACTTCGAAGAGGGCTCCGGTATGGAGAATCTTCGTGCCTTTATGATCATCACCGCCCTGAAGGAGATCGACATGCAGTTCGAATATTATCCTTCCGATGTGGAGACCAACAGCGACACGGCGGAGTCCATCATAGACAACGGCTTCTTTGTAGCGCTTTCCTCTCAGGAGGATGTGGACAGCGCGGTCGGGATCCTGAAGGAGCAGAACAGCATCCAGGCCTATGAGGTCATTGAAAATGTGCATGCGAAGGCGGAAGCGCCCAAGCAGGAAGCGCCGGCGCCGGCAGTTCAGAAGAGCGCTGAAGCCGCTCCGGCTCCGGCAGCCGCAGAGAGTGCGCAGAAGAGCGCTCCGGCTCCGGTCACCGCTTCTACGCACAGCGCTCCGGTGAAGCAGAGTCTCATCAGCGTCAATCTTTCCAAGCTTGACAGTCTGGTAGCTGTTGTGGGTGAGATCGTGATCACGGAATCCATGGTCACTTCTTCTCCGGATCTGCAGAACCTGAAGTTGGATAACTTTATGAAGTCCGCGCGCCAGCTGCGGAAGCTAACCGACGACCTGCAGGATATCGCGATGTCTCTTCGAATGGTTCCGGTATCCGGTACCTTCCAGAAGATGAACCGTGTTGTCCGGGATATGAAGAAGAAGCTGAACAGGGACGTAAGGCTTACTCTGGTAGGCGAGAACACCGAAGTTGACAAGACCATCGTGGACAGCATCAGTGACCCGATCATGCATATTGTCCGCAACTCCGTGGACCATGGTATTGAGGAGACGCGGGAAGAGCGTATCGCGGCAGGCAAGGATCCCCAGGGCGAGGTCATCCTGGCTGCCAGCCATACCGGAAGCGAGGTCATCATTACCATTACCGATGATGGGCGGGGCATGGATACAGAGAAGATCCTGGCAAAGGCGGAGCGCAACGGCATTCTGACCAAGCCTGCCAGCGAGTACTCCAAGAAGGAGATCCTTTCCCTTCTGATGCTCCCCGGTTTTTCCACCAACGAGGAAGTGACCGAGTTCTCCGGGCGAGGCGTCGGCATGGACGTTGTAAAGAAAAATGTAGAATCCGTAGGAGGCACCATTTCCATTTCCAGTGAATTTGGACAGGGAAGCGTCACTACATTGAAGATTCCTCTTACTATGGCGATTACGGACGGTATGGAGATCTCCGTCGGGAAGTCTCTGTTTACGATTCCGATCGCAAATATCCGCCAGTCCCTCAAGATCCAGAGAGATGAAGTCATACTTGACGCGGGCGGCAATGAGATTGTAAAATGTCTGGGTGAATTTTATCCGATCATCCGTGTACATGAGTTATATAATATTGAAACGGAAAAGACCAATATTGAAGACGGTATCCTGATCTGGGTAGAGTCCGCTGATAAGTCCTTCTGCCTGTTTGTGGATGAACTGCTCGGCGAGCAGCAGGTCGTTGTAAAGCCGCTTCCTTCCTATTTGAACAGTTTCAATATCAAGAACTCAGGAATCGGCGGCTGTACGCTTCTCGGCGACGGCAATATCAGTCTGATCCTGGATATTGGTAACTTATACGCAGCATATCATACTCAATATTAAACTATAGGAACCGGAGGAATAATTTTATGTCAGCAGATACACATAAGAACACGGAGGTCGGCATTTCTGAGAATGAGGCTCCTGTTTCCACAGAAAGATTTTTAACATTTACTTGTGACGGATTGAATATCGGTGTCAGTACAAATTACGTGATCGAGATCATCACGGATCATTCCATCACCATGCTTCCTCTTGTCCCGGATTATCTGAAGGGCATCATCAGCATGAGAGGTGAGATCATCCCGATCATTGATATCCGTCTCCGTATGGGAAAGCTTCCTATTGAATATACCAGCACAACCTGTATCATCATCCTGGATATCAATGATGTGAAGATCGGCATCCTGGTAGATGCCGTTCAGCAGGTGATGGATGTAGACCAAAGCTTGATCTCTCCTGTCCCGGTGGAAAACCAGCAGGAGCTGATCCGGGGCATGGTTTCCTCAGGAAATAATTCCGTGATCCTTTTCCTGGATTGCGAAAAACTGATCCAGGCATATTAAAAAAAAGGAGCAAGAAACATGTTAACGATAAATGACAAGGAATTCCAGCGTCTTGTAAAGTTTGTACATCAAAATTATGGGATTGATCTGTCGAAGAAACGGCAGCTCATCACCGGACGCCTTTCCAACACGATCGTCGGTATGGGATTCAACTCGTTCGAAGATTACGTAGAGTACCTGATCAATAATGGCAAGCCGGAAGACCGGGAGCTGATGCTGAATAAGCTCACGACCAACTATACTTATTTTATGCGTGAAGAGGCGCATTTTAAACTGTTCTCAGAGACCATCCTTCCTTATCTGGAGCAGACAAAGAAGGATAAAGTACTCAGCATATGGAGCGCCGGCTGTTCCTCAGGCGAGGAGCCTTATACGATCTCCATCATCCTGAAGGAGTATTTTGCAAATAAGCCCGGATGGGATACAAGGGTACTCGCCACGGATATTTCTCAGAATGTACTGCGCAGCGCGGTAAACGCGGTCTATGACGAGGATTCGCTCAAGGAGTTATCCCCGGCCTGGAAGAAGAAGTATTTCCGTCCCGGAGACGCTCCCGGCACGTACCATGTTACGCAGGATCTGCGAAACAATGTCATCTTCCGGACGTTTAACCTGATGGATCCGATCAAATTCCGCTTGAAATTCGACGTTATCTTCTGCCGAAATGTGATGATCTATTTTGACCAGGAGACGAAGGAAGCGCTTGTCAAAAGATTTTTCGACGCAACCAATGACGGCGGTTATCTTCTGATCGGGCATTCGGAAGGGCTGAACAAGGCCACAACGCCTTATAAGTATCTCAAGCCTGCGACTTATCGGAAGGTAAAATAAAAAGTATGACGAGCTGCTTTTGAGAATTCAGAAGCAGCTTTTTTAAAAAACTCTAACACTTTACAATATTATGTGATAAAATAAATTTATGATGTTTGGCCAGGAAGTATTTTGGCCGCAAGAAAGGGATGATATTTTATGAATAATTCGATCAAAGTGCTGGTTGTGGACGATTCGTCTCTGTTCCGGCAGATGATCATACAGCATCTTTCCACCCAGCCCGGCATAGAAGTCGTAGGCTATGCGATTAACGCATTTGACGCAGGCCAGAAGATCCCCCGGCTGAAACCGGATGTGCTGACTCTGGATGTGGAGATGCCCGGACTCAATGGAATTGAATTTCTCAAGCAGCTCCTTCCGAAAAATCCGATCCCGGTCATTCTCGTATCTTCTTTAAATTTGAGTGTATTTGACGCGCTGTCCGCAGGCGCCGTGGATTTTGTCCGCAAGCCGGATATGAGCGCAAAAAATTCAAAGGATACATTTTTTACCGGCCTGACGCTGAAGGTACGCGCGGCGTCCAAGGCAAAGGTACGCGTGGCTGCCCGGCAGAATACCGGCAGTGCCGTGACCGCGCAAAATGTCGCGGCGAAGCCCATGCCCTTTCCACCTATCCCGCGGAATGTCCTGGACTCCACCATCATCGGCCTGGGTGCTTCCACCGGGGGAACGGAAGCCACGCTTGCCGTGCTGCAGAAGCTTCCGGCAAATATTCCCGGCATCGTGATCACGCAGCATATGCCGGAGGGATTTACGGACATGTACGCGCAGCGTTTGAACCGGATCTGCAGTATGGAGGTCCGTGAAGCGAAGAACGGCGATGTCATCCGTCCCGGACTGGCTCTCATCGCTCCCGGAGCAAAGCAGATGGAAGTTGTCAGAGCGGGAAATAACTACATTGTACAGTGCCACCCCGGACCCAAGGTCAGCGGACATTGTCCGTCTGTAAATGTCCTCTTTAACTCCATTGCCAAGAATGTCGCCATAAAAAAAGTCGGCATCATCATGACCGGTATGGGCAGCGACGGAGCGGAGGGACTGCTGCAGATGCGCCAGAAGGGCGCGTTTACGATCGGACAGGACAAGGAATCCTGTGTGGTATACGGAATGCCGATGGTGGCTTACAATATCGGTGCGGTATGTACGCAGGCTTCCTGCGACAATATCCCTTCCGTTCTTTTGAATCATCTGAAAGGCTGACGGAATCATTTCCATCTGTACGGCTGTAAGTCATATACAGAAAACTGCCGACGGCAGCCTTTCCGCATACGATGGTATTTGGGTATTCTTCAAATATGAAAATTATCCAACTGTACGGTTGGATGCTCTAAAGAGCCTCCAACCTACTCATCCATTCGCAAAAACCGTGCTTACGCACTCTAACGTCTGCTAACGCAGCCGCTTTTTTGCTCATTTATGAGTAGGTTGCTAATCCAAAATCTCAGTTTTATTGCAATAAATTGCATAAAACTGAGATTTCGGATTGCAACCGTACAGTTGGAAAATTATGATCATAAAAACAGATGCGCTTCCAGCGCATCTGTTTTTTACGTCCGTATACGGAAAGCCCGTCGTCTGCTGCTTTCTGTATATGCCCTACAGGGTAAAAGTCATCCCACTTTTTGCGGGATTCGCTGTAATTAAATGTACTTTTTTTTATTATGATTTTCGAAGTTATGCCGATATTCAAGATATAAACTATAAAACAATTTGTTCTAATACAGTAAAAAAGACTGCAATGTTTAGAAAAGGAGTCCAGTATGAAAATAACGACTAACAATGTAATGAAAAGCTATCCGGATCTTCGGATTCATACAAAGGAAAATCCTGCTCCTTCTGCAGCTTCAAGTGACGGACATAGCTTTGACGCTTTGATCATACAGTCTAATCCACGACAGATTGAAGAGCACACCTTTGCAGAGTCGGTTTCCCGGCAGTTATCCTCCGGGATGTCTGATACCGCATCTGCAGAGAAGGTCCAGGATCTAAAGAACAAGGTTGCGGAGCATACGTATCAGATTGATGCCTATGCCATTGCATCCAGGATTTTATTGGTATAAGAGAAAGACAGGTTCAGATCTTTTTTTCATGTCTTTTGAAGAGATACCGCGGAACCAGAGATGAGGGGGAATCAGATTACTATTCCAGGAGGATTTGCGTGTATGAGTGATTTTTCAGCTTTTGCTGATCTTATGAAGGAATTCATAGAATTTTTTGATACATTGATTCCGATTGAACAAGATAAGCTTGATGCTACTGTGAAGAACCGGGTTGGCATTTTAGAAGATTTTATGCACAAGGAACAGGCCGCAGTCATGCGCCTGAGAGGGTTGGAACAGAAGCGTGAAGCGGAACAGAAGCGTCTCGGACTGGAGGGCTGCACCTTTCGGCAGATCTTGGAAAAGATTCCGGATACGGATGCAGCCATGCTAAAGCCCCTGTTCGACAGGGTTGACAGTCAGGTTCATACCATGCAGTCCTTAAGCGGAAGTATCCGGGATGCGATCGAAGTCAATCTTCGGGTCATTGAGTTGAATCTGGCCGGGAATCCGGTGGGAAAGGCCACCTATTCCGCAAGCGGGCAAAAGACTGAAACGGAAGACACGAAGCATTTTTCAAGCCGTTCCGTATAGGGAACTCTATTGAGTTCCCGGGGAACCGTTTCATTTAATACATTCAGGAGGAGGATCCACTTTATGATGCGTTCAACATTTGCCGGTTTCACCACCGCTCAGCTCGCTATGGCTGCCAGCCAGCGTTCCATTGATGTGACCGGACAGAATATTGCAAATATTAACACCGAAGGCTATACAAGGCAGCGTCTTGATATTGCCAGTTTAAATTTGAGAAACGGTAGTTTCTACAATTCTTCTAACAGTACCAGGGTAGGTTATGGTGTCGATATGACCGGGATCTCCCAGCTTCGCGACCCATTCCTTGACGCCCAGTACCGTTCTCAGATTGCCAAGCTCGGAACAACGGATGCGCAGGCTGCAGGATTGGAAAAGTTGCAGGTCGCATTTGACGAGAGTACAACATCCGGGATCCGGGACGCATTCATTAATCTGAGCAATGCGCTCCAGACCCTTTCCAAAGACGATGGATATACAAAAGAAAATGATACCGTAGTTCGTTCCAGGATGCAGATTATTGTAAACCTGCTCCGTGAGAAAGCAGTTTCCCTTCAGGATATCCGGCATGATACACAGGAAAACTTCCGTGATACGGATATCAAAGACCTGAATGCGACTTTGAAGAACATTGCGGAATTGAATACCAGCATCAAGAACAGCCAGGTACTTGGAAATCCCGCATTGGAGCTGATGGATGAGCGGAACAAGCTGCTGGATGAACTGGGAAGCTATCTTCCGATCAATGTGGAATATAAGCAGAAGAAGATCGGCGAAGGATATTCCGTACAGGTTCTGGATGTATCCTTTACAGATTCGGACGGTGTAAGCCATCGGCTGATTTCTGACGGACGGTACGGGCAGTTCAGTACAGATGTTTCCGGACAGCCGGTTACACTGACACTGACCGATGCGGATGGATATACGAATGAAATGACCGATAAGCTCACGGAAGGTACATTGAAAGGAAGCCTTGACTTTATGAATAAGTCAGGGGACTTTGATGATACGGACTTTAAGGGAATCGGGTATTATGAGAAGGTACTGGATTCGCTTGTTAAGACGTTTGCTAAGGCGTTTAATGAGGCAAATCAGAGTACTCATCAAACTGTACAAGGAGCTGACGGAAAAAATTATCTGCTCTATGAAACAAGCGATACACCGCCAGTAAAGGTATATAAAGGTGAAGATGGTAAGTATTATAAAGATAATGCTGGAAAACCTGATCTTAATAACGAATATACAGATGATATAAAAAAGTTAAGCCCTGTTTATGATAAAAATGGAGCCAAAACAGATCGTCCATTATTCGAGACTATTGATGGCAGCGGCAATTTCTCAGCACTCAACATCAAAATTGCTACTGGCTGGATGGACGGAAGTTATGGAATTACAAATTCTAACAATCAGGTAAATGGAGTGGTTGGTTCCACTGCCAATGAAAATATTGTAAATATGATCAATATGCTTTCAAAGGAATATGCTTTTACTGCTAAGGGCACAGCAGCCGGAAATAATGGTGCAGATGTAAGATTCTACACCGGAAGCTTCTATAACTGCTTTGCAAATATGGAAGTAACTCTTGGTATAGATATTTCATCAGCATCTACGATGTTGAACAATCAGATTACAGTCCTGAACCAGACTGCAAATTCCAGAGATGCCATTTCAGGTGTACAATTAGATGAAGAAGGTATGAACCTGCTGCATTATAATCAGTCTTACAGTGCTGCGGCAAGGCTTATGACCACTCTTGACGAGATGCTTGACAAATTGATCAACGGCACCGGCGTAGTCGGAAGATAAGAGGAGGTTTAAAATGAGAATTACAACAAATGCGATTTTAAGAAATTATAATAAAAATCTTTCCACTTCTATGAAGAATCTGGATACGATGAGAAACAGGGTTATGACTCAGAGAAAATATATGTCTACTGCTGAGGATCCTTCCAGCGCATTGCGGGCTACTGCATTGGAGCGGAAATATGCAAAGAATAATGATTATCTGGATACGGTAGATGATATTCAGTCCCACCAGAACGCGCAGGAAGATTCTGCAATGCAGATCAGTAATATAGCGTTAGTTTTGGCAAAGCAGTATGGTATCGAAGGAATGAACGGAACCAATCATTCCAAGGAGACAAGGCAGACCTATGCGGATGCATGGCGCGGCGCACAGCAGAGCATGCTGCTTTCCTTGAATGCTACTTATGGTGATGAATATGTGTTCGGCGGAAGTGATGCTAAAAATGTTCCATTTACTTTGGAGGATGGTGTAGATGGAAATGGGAATAAAATTCAGATTTTAAAGTATCGCGGTGAAAACGTTACCAACGGTGATCCGAAGGTTTTAGAAGCATTATCTAAAGATTCTCACTTTATTGATTTAGGATTCGGACTTGATGTTACTAATGTCACCCCTCCGGATAACAGTGGACAATACAGTATAGATCCCGCTACCGCTTTCAATACTTCCCTTCCTGGTATTAACCTGGTCGGATATGGAACAGATGGTAAGGATCCGAAGAATATGGTTCTTCTTGCGGGTATGGTTGCAGATGAGTTGGAAAAAGAGCCATTTGATTATGATAGATACAAAGAGTTAGTAGGCAAGTTCGAGGACGGCCGCAACGATCTCCTCTCCCAGGTTACCATCCTTGGTACACAGACGGAGTTCCTGACCACCACCAAGGAACGTCTGGAGAACAATAAGATTCAGATTGCGGAAGATTATGACAATGTGGTCAATGTGGATATGGCGGAAGCGATCATGGATTTCTCATGGGCACAGTATGTTTATAATGCATCATTAAAGGTTGGAAACAATATTTTGACACCTTCATTTATTGACTTTATGAATTAATAGAAAATAAGAGAGAAGGGAGGAAAACTTTATGGATCAACTCATTCAGATTACGACTGTCCCCATTCAATATGAGTTGAAGATCAATAATGCGCGGCTGGAATATTCACGTTCCCGTGCTGAATTGGAAATTCATAAAAATGATGGTGGACTGTCTATCAAGAGCCGTCCTGTAAAATTGAAGCTTGATTCATTTCAGGCTAGAAATTCTGTGGTACCAACAACTGTAACGAGCGTAAAGCAGGCGGCACAGAAGGGACAGCAGGCAGCTTACAGCGCTACCGCACAGTTAGCGCAGGAAGGTCAGCTCTTATTAAAAGCAGATATCGGCCAGGATGTGATCGGGCAGATCATGCAGCAGAGGACAGCTCAGCCCACAGGAGAATTTGAGTTGGGATTTACCCCGTCTGCTCCGGTGGATATCAGTTATGAAGCTCCTGATCTGACAATCAATTACGAGATGGATAAGCTGAACTTTGATTTGAAGGTGGCCAACGGTAATTTTGAATTTATCCCGGGTAATATTGAGATGTCGATCACGCAGCGTCCTGAGGTATTGATCGAATATGTAGGCGGACCGCTCTATGTGCCACCGAGCGCAAATCCGGACTATGAACCAGTAGATATAAGGGCTTGAAAAAAGCCCTTATATTTTTAATTACAGCATTCACCAGGAGGTATAATATAATTGGAAATTAATGCAAAATATTTTGGACAAGTTTCATATGACAAGAGCGAATTAATCCATATTGTCAACGGATTGATCGGATTTGAAGCATATACGGAATATCTTCCGATTCCGTTTCATGAAGATAATGACTCCCTGATCTCCCTGCAGTGCCTGGAGGATGAGACGCTTTCTTTTATATTGATGAATCCTTTTGGGCTGCTGAATGACTACACACCTTCTTTGTCTGGACAGGATATGAAAGAGCTGGATGCTGAAACCGCTGAAGATCTTTCCTACTATGTAATCTGTGTCATGCGTGATTCCGTTGCAGAATCGACGGTAAACCTGAAAGCGCCGCTTGTTGTCAATGTCCGGAGCCGTCAGGCAAGACAGGTTATTCTGGATCAGTCGGAATATACATTCCGGCATGTGATCGGAGACATGATAAAGGAGGAATCATAGCATGCTCATCTTACAACGCCGGAAGGGGCAATCCCTTTCTATTAATAAAAATATTAAATTGACGATCGTTGATACAGGAACAGACTGGGTAAAGCTTGCGATTGATGCCCCCAAGGAAATACCGATCCTCCGGACAGAGCTGGTGGAAGCGGCTGCCGAGAATCAGGCCGCCTCCCAAACCGTCTCGAAAGAAGTGCTTGACAAAATTTTAAAACAAAACTAGTACAGCGTTGCATTAATTTTGAAGTAATAAGCGCTTGATGTCCATGTCAGGACAAGGCGGAGGAAGGAGACGATGCCGGTAGCATCGTTGACTGACTCCAACGCAGTAATGGCATGGACAGCGAGTGATTATTACTCAATTATTAGTGCAACGCTGTACTAGTATAGTGACACATTAACTTTCATTCAAAGTCAGTACACTAGAGGAAATAAAAAGGGCTCTGCGGAAATGATATTTGCGGTAAACCATGTTATATCACGCAATGATCATCATTTCCGAAAGCCCTTTTATTTTATCCAAATAATGGTGTGGAATAATAACGGTCTGCTGTGTCCGGAAGCAGCGCAACGATCGTTTTTCCTTTATTTTCCGGACGCTTTGCCAGTATGAGCGCCGCATGCAGTGCCGCGCCTGAGGAAATTCCTACCAAAACTCCTTCTTGTTTGGCAAGCAGCTTTGCCGCTTCGTATGCGTCATCAATTTCGATTGAGATGATCTCATCATAAATCTCTGTGTTGAGAACTTCCGGAATGAAGCCTGCTCCGATTCCCTGAATCTTATGAGGGCCGCCCTTTCCTTCGGAAAGCACCGGAGAGTCCGCGGGTTCAACAGCAATGATCTTGATATCGCCATTTTTTGATTTGAGATATTCGCCGGTTCCGGTCAGTGTACCGCCGGTTCCTACGCCTGCCACAAAGTATTCTACCTTTCCGTCCGTGTCCTTCCAGATCTCGGGACCGGTGGTGGTTCTATGCGCGGCAGAGTTGGCCGGATTCACAAACTGGCCTGGGATAAAGCTGTCCGGGATTTCCTTTGCCAGTTCTTCCGCTCTGTCGATGGCACCCTGCATCCCCAGCGAGCCGTCCGTCAATACCAGCTCTGCGCCGTAAGCCTTTAAGATATTCCTTCTCTCTATGCTCATGGTCTCCGGCATGGTCAGGATGATACGGTAGCCTTTTGCTGCCGCAATAGAGGCAAGGCCGATCCCTGTATTTCCTGATGTAGGTTCGATGATCACGGAACCGGGCTTTAACATCCCCTTTTCCTCTGCATCTTCGATCATGGCTTTGGCAACCCGGTCCTTTACGCTTCCTGCTGGATTGAGATATTCCAGCTTTACCAGCACTTTGGCAGCCAGATCCAGGTTTTTCTCTATATTGACAGCCTCTACAAGAGGGGTATTCCCTATTAACTCCATGGTTCCTTTATAAATGTTGGACATGATATGATCCTTTCTTGTTACAGTTTATTTCCCAGCCAGCCAACATGCTGATCGGCTGAGAGGATGCGGGCGGCATATCACCCGATCTTTCGTTTACTTCAGCGATTCCTCCTGCAGCCGGTCGAATTCTGCCATACATTCATCGACAGTGGCTCCTCCCAAGAGATTCCGTACGATCAGGCAGGTGTTTCCCCACTGCTCCATCTTCATTCCGGCGTTGGAGCCAAGGACATACTTATTCTCCTGGATCTTCTGATTCAGCGGCTTTAACGCGTCGATACAGTCTACCTCTACGTTTTTCGACGGAGAGATCACCTTATTATGTTCCGAATAGATCTGAAGCGCTTCATCGGAAAGGATAACATTCAGGACCTTCTTTGCATCCTCCATGTTCTCCGCATTGGTGCCGATTCCATATCCTGTCATCGACACGACCGGCATTGGGCCGAGATGGCTTGGAAATCCGATTACCTGAAGCTCAAAATCCGGAGCTCCATATGCAGTCTCCGAGTTCGCCGCCCCCCAATATGCCATCACGATCGGAGTCTTCTGCGACAGAAAATCCGGCCCTTCCCCGTCGATCGCCTCGGAGACATAGGCCTTTTCCGCATCGACATATCCAAGGTCGATCAGCTTCTGAAGAAATTCGAATGCAGGACGCATATAATCGCTGTACTTACGTTCCCCTTTATTCAGCGCTTCAATCTCTGCCTCCGTATCCCCCCCGTTGTACAGGTCTGCGTAAGCCTGAGCAAATACAAAATTCTCCAGCCACCAGCGGTTTGCGCCAATAGGCGTCTCAATCCCATTTTCCTGGAAAACCCTGCAGCATTCCAGCAGATCCTCCGGGGTTTCCGGCAGTTCCAGCTTGTATTCATCAAACATCGTCTTATTGACAAACAGGCCGTGAGCCACAACCTCCTGCGGAATTGCAACAAGCTTGCCGTCCACCATATTTGCCGTCTTTACGACCTCTCTTAAATTCTCAACACAGTCCAGGCCGGACAGATCCAGAAGATTTCCTTCCGACCCCAGCACCTGGATCGTGTCCGGATTCAGCAGATACAGGTCATCCATATTATTGCGGACGCGGTTAACACCGACTTCATCATACGTCATGTCCTGGTGGTCATCCGCCGTATAGGTCCTGTATTCTACGGTCAGCCCAAGTTCCTCCTCCGCCATGGCGATCGTCAGGTCAAATGCGCTTCTTGCTATATTTTTCGCATTGGGATTTGATTTTTCCATAGGGCCAAACAAATTGACTACCTTTTTATCCTTTTTCTCATTTTTGATCAGATTGTTGACGGATTCTTCTTTGCCTCCGCAGGCTGCTGCTGAAAACATCAGCATAACGGCCAGGCCGGCCGCCGCTGATCGTTTCATTCTCCCCCAGGTCTTTCTTTTCATTGCTTATTCCTTTCTTTGCGCTACGGCGTTTTCTTAATACATTGCTTTATAACTTTTTTCAGCAGATCGATATCAATCGGTTTTGCCAGATGTACATTCATTCCTGCATCCAGTGCTTCCTTTTCATCTTCCGCAAATGCATTTGCCGTCATGGCAATGATCGGAATGGTCCGCGCGTCTTTCCGCTCCAACACACGAATCGCCCTGGTGGCGTCATATCCATTCATCACCGGCATCTGGACATCCATCAGGATTGCATCGAACTCACCTTCCGCCGCATTCGAAAAACGCTCTATAGCCATCTGGCCATTTTCAACGACCTCACATCCCGCCCCCTCAATCGAGAGGATCTCTTGAAGAATCTCCGCATTGATCTCGTTGTCTTCCGCCGCAAGAAAATGCAGTCCCTCCAAAGTCACGTCCTCCGCGCCCTCGGGTGCTGTTTCTTCCTGTTTATCATTCTGCATTTCCATAATCTTTTCTTTAAATGCAGATACGAAAAATGGTTTCGCAAGCATCTCCGTGTTCTCAATGCGGAGCGCCTCTTCTATCCCGGTATCATCATACGACGCCAGAAACAGGATCGGCACCGTATGTGGAATGGTCTCCCGCAACTTTTCCGCAGTATGGGCGCTGCCGAGATCCGCCCCGTTCCAGTCCAGCAGGATCAGGTCATAACCACAATAGCCTTTCAGGGACTGCAACTGGCTGTCATTCCCGCCGCTGCCTTCCGGGGACCGCGGCTGACTCTCCTCCCCGCTGCTGTCTTTCCTGTGATACTCCCGAATATGCCGCAGGGCTTCCTCTTCACCGAAGGCTGTATCCACATGGATCCCGGTGTCTTTCATCAGCACCTGGATATTTTCCGCACTCTCTGCATCGCCGTCCACAAGTAGGATACTGGAAATTCTGTTTTTCTCCCAGAACTGCCTGTCGGCCCGGCCTTCCGGTATACGAAATTCCAGTTCTACCCTGAAAAGGGTTCCATGATCCACTTCACTGGTCACGTCGATCGTACCGCCCATGAGCTCTACGATATTTTTTGTGATCGCCATGCCAAGGCCCGTTCCCTGAACCTTATTGGTGGTACTGTTCTCCGCCCTGGTAAATGCATCAAAAATGGTTTCCAGGTACTCCGGCGTCATCCCGTAACCATCGTCTTCCACTTCAATCCGGATATGCTCATACTGACTGGAGCGCTGTTTCAGACCGATGATCCGGAACCAGATATTGCCTCCCTCGGGCGTATATTTTACGGAATTGGAAAGGAGGTTGATCAGGATCTGGTTGATCCTCGTCTCGTCCCCCAGCAAATATTCGTGCTTGATGCCTGTGACTTCCAGGTGAAAGCTCTGTGCTCTTGCCTGCGCCATGGGTCGGATGATCGCATCTACGGAGGACACCAGGTCGTTCAGGGTGAATTCCTCAACCGTAAGCACCACCTTTCCGCTTTCAATCTTGGAAACGTCCAGGACGTCATTGATCAGACTGAGCAGATGCTGTCCGGAGGCAGTGATCTTCTTCGTGTATTCCCGCACCTTCACCGGGTCTTCCGCATCCTTGGCAAGTAGCGTCGTAAATCCCAGGACCGCATTCATCGGGGTCCGAATGTCGTGCGACATGTTGGAAAGGAACGTGGTCTTGGAGTTGCTTGCGATCTGTGCGGCCTGCAGGGCTTCCGCCAGCCGCTGGTTGTGTATCTCGCGTTCGGCCTCGCGCTCTCTCCGGAGCCGTTCCTGCTGTCTCTGGTTCAGGTAATACAGCGTGCAGCAGAGGAAAAAGGCAACCAGCATTACCATGATGACGATGAAAATGTTCTGGTTTACAGTGCGGCCCTCCTGCTGGATCGCCCCGATGGGCACGTAACCGATCAGATAGATCGTTCCCTCATTTACCGCCCACATATAGTTCAGGGCGCTTTTTCCCTGTATATTGTGATAGAATAAAATATTATCCCCGTTTTTCACGCATTCCTCAACTTCTGCCCGAAGGCTTTCTTCCTGTATGTTGTTGGCGCGGTAAAAGTCTTCCAGGTTCAGATGTCCTGCATCCCTCTCCCCCATTCCCTTGGGTTTGAGCACAAGTCTCTCGCTCTGGGTATCCATGATATAGAGCATGGCCTGCCCGTTATAAAAACCATCCGGAAGCGACCGGTCAAGCGCGTCATACACGTACTCGATATACAGCGAGGCAATCTCCTGACCGTCCTTTTCCACCGGACACTTGATCGTATACGCCCAGGTTCCCATATAATTTATATAAGACTGGGAAATCGGAAGCCCGTCAACGCTCCCCCCTGATGAGAAATCAAGTTCTTCTGCGGTAAACAGATCTCCTGTATTGGAAACGCCTTCTTCCTCCCCGGAGAAGATCAGAGACATCTTTACCATGGTCTGATTCATGTCGTAGGCGCAGACAAACCTCTCGGGATCTTCAAGATCTGCGATCTCCTGCGCAATCAGCTTCTGGAACTCTGCCTCCTTCAGCAGGATGGCTTCGATCGTCCCCTTCATCAGATCCAGACTCTCGCTCAAGTTCTGGATGGCAGAATCCGACATCTCCTTGGAAATCTTGTGCGCCACGGAGAATATGACAGCTCCGAAAATGCTGAAAATCAGTATAATAGAAAGAAGCAGAGGGAAACCTTTGTCTTTTTTTCTTCGGTCCTGCTTCTTTTCTGTTCTTTTTTCTTCGTTGTTATTCATTTCTCTTTTCACTGGATAACCCTTTTCCACACGGGATAATGCAACTTTTTATTACAATAATATTATACCTCTATACATATTTTCGTGTCAATATGATTCCTGTTTTTGTGGAAGGGACGGCAGAGGCAGGTTGATCGAAAAAAAGCTATCCCCTACGTCAATAGAGGATAGCTTTTAATTCAATCAATACTTCAATCTCTACCGGGATATTTCCCGGAAGTACATTCACGCCTATGGCAGATCTGGCCGGTAAGCCGGCCTCCTCCCCGAATATTTCCGCAAGCAGATCTGTGGCTCCGTTGGCAACATCGGGCTGGTCGTAAAAATCATCTTCAGATGCCACCAGCGCCAGCATTTTTACGAAGGATCCGATCCTGTCAAGAGGGCCGATATCCCGCCGGAACGCAGCCAGCAGGTTCAGCATGCAATTTTGCGCCGCCTCGTATCCTTCCTCTTTTGTAACTTCTTTTCCTAATTTTCCATACCGCTGAAATGTGTCTGTCGTACTTCCGAATCCGGAGCAGTAAACCAGCCTGTCATCCGAAAAGAAACGGATCGGGGTATAATTGCCGCCGCAGGCCGGAGCTGTAGGAAGTATCATTCCCAGCTCTTTCATTCGCTCTTCTATCATTGCTGTCACCTTTATTTTTCCTTAGCAGAAGCCTTCCTCCTCCAGGAACAGCTTCGATTCGGATGCTACCATGTCAAAGTCGCTCAGACCGATTCCTCCCGGGTCTCCCACTCCTGCCAGTCCGCCATTCTGCCAGCCTTCCCACTCTACGGCACAGTATCCCTGGTAATCAATCTCTTTCAATGCGCGCGCCACTTCCTGAAAGTCCACAAATCCTGCACCAAGCCACACATGCTGGCACTGGATGATATTTGTAAAGCCGACCTCGTCCTTTACATGTACGCAGTTGATGTGTTTTCCCAGCTTCAGGATTGCGTCGTAAACCGGCATCTTCGGCTTGATCGTAGTATAGAATGTTCCTGTATCAACCGTAACATATACGTTGTCCAATCCGATCTCATGGTAGAGCTTGAACCACTGATCCACAGAATTGATCAGGGTTCCCTGGAGGATCTCCACGCTGATCGTCATATTTCTTTCTTTTGCATACCGCGCGCATTCTCCTACATTCTTTACGATCATGTCCCATGCTTCCTTCCGGGTCATAATATTGTACAATGCCGGATCATAAAAGCCCTGCGCGATCAGCGAGCATACCGTATCCGCGCCCAGATAGACCGCATCGTCAATGGCGTCCTTCATCATCTGTACGCCTGCCGCAGCGTCAAACCAGCGGGGAGTCACAAAGGTACAGTGTGCTCCAAGAGACTGCAGGTGCACCCCGGTCTCCTCCAATGCTTCTTTTGTTTTTCTCATGATCTCCGGCTTTTCCTCCGGCGGGATCTCCGCAATCTTAGAATATACGATATCCATTCCTTCATATCCATGCTCTTTTACTTTATATACCAGTTCATTCAGCGGGATCTTCCCCCAGCTGTTTACCGCGCATCCGCAGATCTCCAGCCGCCCCCAAGGCATATTCGGCCACACTTCCATTGAAAGCTTTAAGTTTGTCATCTTCATTTTCCTCCTTGTTTTTTATCAGCAAATGGAGAGTCCTCCATCTACCATCAGGTTCTGCCCGGTAATAAATCCGGCCTCATCGCTTACCAGAAATAATGCCGCGTTTGCCACATCCTCCGGAGTCGCCATCCGCTTGATCGGCGCCGCATTTGACCAGTAATCATAAAATCCTTCCACTTCCTCATAAGCCGACTGGATCATCGGGGTATCCGTAGCGGCCGGCGACACCACATTGACACGGATTCCATATTTTGCATTGTCAACTGCCAAAGCCCTGCTTAATGCATTGATTCCCCCCTTTGACGCAGAATATGCATCCGCGCCGCATCCGATCACGCCGTTGATGGACGAGCAGTTTAGGATCACCCCGGACTGCTTTTGGATCATGTAAGGGAGTACTGCCTTGCAGGCGTAAAACACACTCCGCAGATTGATCGAAAGGATCGCGTCCCAGTCCTCGGATGGTGTCTTTACTGTAGAATCCATCACATATGGCGCAGAATAACCTACTCCTGCGTTGTTGAACAGGATATCTATTTTTCCATACTTCTCCAGGGTTCTCTCTGCCAGACGGCGGATCTGTGTCTCGTTGCGCACATCTGCGGTACAGCAAAGACAATCCCCGCCCTCTTCCCGAATGATTTTCGCGGTTTCTTCCAATTTGTCCGGATGCCTTCCGGCAATCGCGATCTTCGCGCCCTCCCGCGCAAACCGGACAGCGCTTGCGCGGCCGATCCCGCTGCCGCCTCCGGTAATCACTGCAACTTTATTTTCCAGCCTCATCATTTATCTCCTTTTTTGTAGTCTGCAGGCCACTTTTCAGCCCATGAGCCGTAATGATCCCGACTGCCGTATCACTTTCACAGATAATCTGATCTGCAGCCAGCTTTTCGATCGCAGCAACAGACGCCGCAGATGCCGGTTCCGCAAATAATCCTTCCCGACGTGCCAGCCGTTTGACCGCAGCCATGATGGCCTTATCCGAGAGCTTCACCCCTGCCCCATTGGAACGGTAGATCGTATGCAGAGTCCTGGTTCCGTCCTTCTCATATCCCTTCAGCGGATCTGCGATGGCTCCGGCAATGGTACTGCACTGCTGCCATGCCTGAACCTCATCCCGTTTTTCCAGCCAGGCATCAATAATCGGGGCGCAGCCCTCAGCCTGTACACCGATCATCCGGGGCAGACGGCTGCAGAAGCCGAGGAGCTGCAGCTCCCGGAAGCCTTTATAGATTCCTGTCAGCATTGCGCCCGCCCCCAGCGGAACCGCAATCCAGTCCGGCACCCTTCTTCCCAGCTGCGCAAAAATCTCATACGCAATGGTCTTGTCCCCTTCCATCGTATATGGATTCAGATACGTGGATGTGATATTCGCCCACCCGTTTTTCTCACTCAGTTCCCGGTTGACACGGTAGCTGTCACTGTAATCCCCTTTACACAGCGTCAATTCCGCACCGTGGAATTGGGCCTGGACCGTCTTCCCCATAGGCGTAGAATCCGGTATACTGATATGGCACCTCATTCCGCCTTTTGCCGCATAGGCCGCCAGAGAAGCGCCTCCGTTTCCGGTAGATGCGGTACTGACCTCCTGATACCCCAGCTCCTTTGCCGCAGAAATCCCTACCGTATTCGGACGGTCCTTGAACGACAGAGTCGGATTTCGGGTTTCATCCTTCCAGTACGCCCTGCAGCCTGTTTTTTCCTTTGCCGGATATAAGGGGGTAGCCCCTTCCTTCATGGAAATGATATTGCGTCCCTCTCTGACAGGCAGCAGCTCCTGGAAATCCCACATCCCCGAAAAGCAGTTCAGCGCAGCGTCCAGCCTGCTTCGATCCACCTTGCCGTAATCGCAGACGACTTCCAGAGAATTTCCGCATACGGGACATTCATAACGCATTTCCAGAGGGCCTTCCCAATCACAGCTCCAACATTTTAATCCTTTTGCATGCATCTTTATTTTCCCTTTTTCTCCCTTGGGTATACCTTGTAAAACGGCCGCATGGCCATAATGGGATCCCTCTAATATACCTATAGAAAGTTCGGCGGCACACCCAGGCTCTTGAACGCCTGCGCCGCTTTTTCAATATGCTCTTTTCCGCAATGCAGGCTGAAGCACCCGTGGCCGGAATAAAACTGCTCCACTTCCAGGTTCTCCAGCGCAATTACGCTTTCCGCATAACGACGGATGTCCGCCCCCGGAATATTCTGCAGGTTGACCTTTCCTCCATGCATCAGCAGGTCTCCCACAAAGATCATCTTTTTTCCCGGAAAATAATAGCAGACCCCGCCCGGGCTGTGCCCGGCTCCGTCACAGACAAGGATCTCTTCCTCTGAGATCCGGAACCGCTCTCCAGGAACCACTGACAGGTCTGTCCGACAGCCCTTCCACTTATAATCCGCCGGATAGTATCCTGCGTTTCTTGCGATGTCGAGACCATTCGCACTTTCATCTGCTTCCTCAATGGATCTTCGTTCCTTTTCCGGCGCCACAACCCTGGCATGAAAATATTCCTTTATTACGGATAATCCGCCGGTATGGTCCGCGTGATGATGGGTCACGAGAATATGGGACAGTGTATTTTTCAGATCCTTTTCAATCTCCCGGATCACATCCTTCTCCGCAAGTCCTGTTCCCGCATCGATCAAAACCGACTCTTTGCCGCAGTCAACCAGATACACATTGCAGTCGCTGGGATGCGTCATGCTCAGCGACATTGCTCCGCTGGCCGCAAGGGACACCGTTTCATTTAATCTCATGCCGGCCTTCCTTTCTCACTTCCTGGTTCAAAGCGTCTCTGACTGCTTTCGAAGTCACCATAGCATAATATACTTTTACCGAATCTTCCAACTGCCTGATCTCCACATACTCATGATTAGAGTGTGCCTGGGCAATATTTCCCGGACCGATCACCACTGCCGGTTTTCCTGTAAAATAAGCCGGAAGGGCCGCATCGGTCCAAAAGGGCAGTCCGATACACGGCTTCCTGCTGCCCGTCACTTCCGCCAGCGCCTCCTCCAGGCACTGCAGCACTTCCGCATGGGGCGTGGAATCCAGCGGCGGAAATGGACGGCTCTCATCTCCAAGAAGAATCTCTGTCTCGAAATCCGCAGCGCCGCGATTTGCTTTATGAGCCGCTGCTCTGATCTCTTCCATGGCCCGGGCCGCGTCCTCCCCGGGAACCAGCCTCCTGTCAAGCTGTATCCTGCACAATTCCGGGACGATCGTAGGTCTTGTCCCGCCGTCCATCCTTCCTACATTAACAGACGCCGCTCCCAGCAGCGGATGTACCCGATTCTGCTTCAGCTCCGGTATCACCTCATGGATCAGGGTATGGACAAATCGAGTTCCGTCGTAGACCGCATTATGCCCTTCTTCGGGTACGCTCCCGTGGGCCGCCTTTCCTCTAAAATCAACCTGCAGCCACGCAACCCCTTTGTGCGCCGCGCCGATTTGAAGATCCGTGGGTTCTCCTACAATCGTCAGATCTGCGGCGTAGCCCCGTTTCAGCTCCTGCCTCATACCATAGGAACCGCTTTCCTCATCTGAAACCGCAAGGAAACGCACACTTCCGCAGATCTTGGGCTGCTCCGCAAATAATTGTTTCATCACCATAGACATGGCTGCCAGAATCCCCCGCACGTCTACGGCTCCCCGTCCGTATAGCTTCCCGTCCTCTATGCTCCCCCGAAAGGCCTCCGGCATCTCATAAGGGGGCACCGTATCCAGATGGGTACAGAGGACCACTGCCGGCCCCGGCAGCTTTCCCCGGTATTCACAGGAAACATTGTATCTTCCGTCATGGTCGGTCAGCTCTGCCGGCAGCCCCATCCCGCACAATTCCTGATGTAGGGCCTGTGCGGTTTTTGTCTCCTTTTCCTCCAGCTCCGCGTATCCCGGAACCGCAATGAGACGTTTTGCAAGCTCGATCAAGTCCTTGTTCAAATTGTTCACCTTCTTTTATCTGTGAAACCGGCCGTGATTTTCCTATGCGAAACACTGCTTTCGGTTACCCGGCCCGTTCCGTAAGGCCGTACATCTCATGGATCGCCCTGCAGTATCCTTTATAAATAGAATACAGCCGTTCATACTGCTTCACACGCCCGGGATCCGGTTTCACGGTTTCCGCGATCCGCACTGCTCCATTTGCCAGCTCATACAGTCCTTGTTCCCCCCGACCTCCCGCTGCCGCGATCAGCGCTGCTCCATGTGTGGATGCATCCGATTCTTCCATTATATGAACCTCCATCCCGAGAATATCCGTCAAAATCCGGATCCAGGCCCTGATACGAGTCCCGCCTCCGCTGAGATGCACTGCTCTGATCCGTTCTCCCATATCCCGGAACACATCCACGCTCTCTCTGATGTGGAAGGATACGCCTTCCATGACCGCCTGAAACATCACTCTCTGGTCCGCAGTCGTAGACAACCCGAGAAATGCCGCGCGGTCTGAGGGGTAAAAATAGGGTGAACCGCTCCCGGTCAGAAACGGGAGGAACATCACGCCATCGCTTCCGGGCGGAAATTTCTCAGCTCCGCTTGCAAGCGCATTCATTTTGTTCAGATCCTCTTTCGTCATATGCCGGCACCCGGACAGCATCTGATATCCCCAGTTCAGCGCCAGCCCTCCGGAAAATACAGACCCCATCGCATAACCTCTGTCTTTTAAAATTCCCGGATGAAAGGTCAGTTTCCCGTAGCCCTGTTCTTTTCTTCCCGAAATGTGCATACATACCTGCCCCGAGGTACTGAGTGTCACTGCAAGCACACCCTCCCGAAGGCTCCCGGTCCCGATCTGGCTGCATGCCATATCCGCCCCGCCGCAGTATACGACTGTTCCCGGGTTTAATCCGCATCGTGCAGCGATCTCTTCCCGGACTGCTCCCACATGATCCGCCGCCTGCCTGACCTCGGGAAACAGATCCTCCCGTAATCCAATCTGCCTGATCAGCTCCCGGTTCCAACGATTCTGTTTTTCTTCATACAAAAGCGTATTGCCCGCGTCCGTAGGATCCGTATTCAGCACTCCGGTCATTGCATAGCGCAGATAATCCTTTGCCATCACAAATGTCTTAGTTCTTTGATACTTTTCTGGTTCCCGTTCCATAAACCAGAGCAGCTTGGGTGCCGCGAAGCAGGCCAGCGGCTTATTCCCCACGGCCCGACGGAATGCCTCTTCCTTCTCTGCCAGCAGGCGGTCCGCCTGTTCTTTGCACCGGGCATCCCCCACGGTCATGCAGGGGTACACCGGGCGATTCTCATGGTCTAAAAATACGGGAGAGCTCATATGTCCGGAAAATGAGATTGCCTTGATCCTGTCCCTGCCCACTGCCTCCGCACATTCGCGGATCACTGCGAATGCAGGCTCCAGCCAGCCCTCCGGATCCTGTTCCAGCCAACCCTCATGGGGCGACCGGGTCTTGTGCATTCGGGACGCCACATAGATACGCCTTCCGTTTTCATCTACGGCCATACATTTCATGCCGGTTGTCCCGCAGTCGATTCCTAGATAAATCTGAGCCATATGGTTTCCTCCTGAACTGCTGCTGTTCACAGCCTGGCTGAATGATCCTCCGCCCTTTCAAAAGCTGCTGATCTTCGTCCGGTATTTCTGCAGATATCTCTGATTCAACTCGGCACCACCTTCGATGTTCCCGCTCACAAAATATTCTGCCTCGATCCCCAGCTTTTCTTCTTCCTCTGACAGCTGAGAGATCAGCATGTTCCAGATCAGGGCTCCTGAGATCGTAGACCCCGGCGCAATCCTGTGATTGTTGATCTTCACCAGTGCGTCCCCGTGCGGGACATGGGTATCGATCACATAATCCGCATAGTCGATCAGATATTTCCCGGAAGAATGCCGGCTTTTTTCCTGATTGACATATTCCCTGGAGGAAATGGCAACCACCTTCGCTCCCCTCTCTCTCGCCTGGGACGCGATCTCAATGGGGCATCCGTTGATGCCGGAATTGGAAAAAATAAATATCATGTCGTCTTTTTTGATATTGATCCTTCCGATCACCCATTCTCCGTATTCTTCCATTTTTTCCAGATGTGAGCTCTTGACAGCGCCGTCGTGGAGCATCAGCGCCGTGTCAAAGATCGGTGTCACCGGAACCAGTCCTCCTGCCCGGTAAAATGCCTCTTCTACCAGGATATGGGAATGCCCGCACCCGAACAAAAACAGCTGTTTCTGATTTTTCAGCGCCACTGCCATTGCATTCGCTACCGTCTCGATCACCCCGGATTCCTTGCTGAGGATCTCGGAGCCGATGGAATTGATCACTTTAAAATATTGTTCATATCTCTTCATAATGTACCCCTTTGCCTGATAAAATCTATTCCTTAACCGCCCCGGCCGTCAGTCCGCCGATAAAGTATTTTCCTACAAACGCAAAGATCAGGATGATCGGAAGCATTGCCAGCGTTGCGGATGCCGTAATCTGCCCCCACTGAACCGTATAGGAGCTCGTGATTGCTTTCAGGACAATCGGAAGTGTCTTATAGTCGTCAGAAATCACCAGTATGGATGCAAATGTAAATTCAGTCCATGCAGAGATCAGCCCGTATACAGCCACTGTCGCAATTCCGGGTTTGATCAGCGGAAGATGGATCCGAAATAAAATTCCCATTTTGCTTAACCCGTCCATAGACGCCGATTCATCCAATGATTGGGGCACGGATGCGAAAAATCCGTTCATCAGCCATACGCAGAACGGTGCCGCGAAGGTCACATTCATGATGATCAGTGCCGCGTAGGAATCGATCAGATGTATCTTTGCCATAATGTCATATACCGGAACTACCAGCAGGATCCCCGGGAATATATAAGCCAGCAGGATGATTTTATTAAAAAATGCTTTCCCTCTGAACTCAAAACGATACAGTCCGTAGCTTGCTAGGATCACGATCACAAGCAGGATCACCACCGTACCTCCCGCCACGATCAGGCTGGATTTCAGGCCTGCCACAAAGGTCGGAGTGCTCAAAAGCTGCTGATAATGGGCCAGGGTAGACTTCACCGGCCACAGATCCGGATGAACGATCGTATCGCTTGTTTTAAAGGATGAGATTACAATCCAGTAAAATGGAAACGCAATAATAAATGTGAGGAATACCGCAAAAATCTTCCCTGTCAGCGGAACCCTGCCCCGCTTTCCAATCTTTTTCTTCATGTTCTCCTCCTATTCGTCCTCTGACGGTTTTGACAGTTTTGCCAATATGGATGCCAGAACCAGCAGCAGCACGGCTGTCACAATGGATACGGCTGACGAGCGTCCGATCTGGTAATTTTTAAATGCTTCCCGATAAATATAGATCGGTACTGTGGTCGTCAGATTCAGCGGTCCGCCTTCTGTTGTAATAAAAATCGTGTCAAAAATGTTAAAGCACCATAATGTACCGATCACCACCAGAGCAAATGTGATCTTGGAAAGTCCGGGCATTGTAATGTAACGGAACCTCTGCCATCTTGACGCCCCATCTACCTCTGCGCTTTCATATAAGGTTTCCGGGATCGTTGACAGACCGGACATGAGGATGATCGTGGTAAATGGAAACCAGTGCCACACATTGACTACGATCAGCGTCCACATGGCCCTGGACTCTCCGAAAAAGTTGATCCCTTCCTGAATGAGATTCATTTTCTGAAGCAGGTCATTCAGTATCCCATAGGAGCTGTTAAAAATCCACTGCCACATAATGGAAACAACGATCGTCGGAATGATCCATGGAATAATGCTCCATGTTTTGGCAATCCGCCGGAGCCTTCCGTGTCCGTTCAGCAGCAGTGCCGCACCGAATCCCAAAACAGTCTGAAGCGCTGTGCAGCCGATGAGCCATTGGATGCTTTTCAGCCATGCCGTCCAGTAATTTTCATCCCGGAGGACGCTGAGATAGTTATCCAGTCCGACAAAATCCCCCTTGATCCCTACATAGGTCGTGTTTCTCAGACTTTCAATAAATACATTGACCACAGGAATAAAAACGGTCACGAGAAGCCAGATCATCAACGGCGCGATCAGAACATACGGAAGCCATAGCTGCTTTTTCTTCACTTTTGTTTTCATCGAGTCCTCCTGTCTGAGCGGATAGCGCATTTCCCGCGCTATCCCGTTCCAAACAGCTGCCTGCATTTTTTATTTGGCAACCGCATCTTCCATTGCGTTCTGCCCCCACTCGGCAGCTTCTTCCGGCGTCTTCCCATTGACCGTGATCTGCTGCAGGGTCTGCGCGATCAGATTCGGTCCGGTGATAGAACCGATCTTGCTGCAGATTCCATCTGTAAATCCGAACAGTTCTCCCGTTGAAGCGGAATCCAATAGCCCCTCTACCTGATCCGGATATTTTTGAAGGATTTCATTGGATAACCAGCTGTCATATTTTCCGCCTGTCTCTGTCACCGGAAGGAACAAGCCTGGTTCCGCATTCAGGAAATCTCCATAGGCCTCCTCACTCAGCATAAAGTCGAAGAAGGACTTGGCCGCTTCTTTTTTTGCCTCATCATCCGACAGGAGCATGAAACCATTGGAGTAATAAATGCTTGTAGAGGTACAGGAGTCATCCAGCACCGGAATCGGAGCACAGCCCAGATTCTCGGCAGATACGCCTGATTCGGATTCAAATGTGGATAAATACTGCCCCTTTTCGATCGCCATTGCCACAGTTCCCTGGTTCAGCAGAGCCTGGGGTTCGCCCCATGCGTAGGTGTCGCAGTCACTGGGAGCGTACTGCAGCAGCTCCTGATATAATTCCAGCGCGGCAACCGTGCCTTCGTTGTTGAAGGTCACTTCATTGTCCGCATTTACAACGTCTTTCCCGCCTGCGGACGCGATCAGAGAATAGAGTACCTGGTCTGTCGCCATGGACAGGGATGCCGGAAGCGCGATGCCGTATTTCCCGTTGTCCTTGTCCGTCAGCACCTTTGCGCATTCCACCAGTTCTTCAAAGGTAGACGGAGCCTTCAGACCGGCCGCGTCAAACAGGTCTTTCCTGTACCACAGCACCTGCGTCATGCCGAAAGCGGGAATCGCGTAAGTACCGTCTTCATAGACATACGGTGTCAGCGCGCTATCCAGGAAGCTGTACTTTTCATTCAGTTCATCTACTATATCGCTGACATCCTGTACGACCTTCATATCATAGATCACGGAGCAGAAATCCGGAATGGACTGCAGGATGTCCGGCCCGTTTCCCGCCTGGATGGCTGAGGGAACCTTGGTATAGGCATCGTCCCAGGACTGTACCGCGGCAGCGACCTCCACCTCGGACTGGCTTTCATTGTATTTCTTGATGACTTCCTGAAATGCCTGTACACGAGAATCTGTCTCTTCCATATGCCATAGGGTCAGCTTCACTTTTTCTCCGCTCTCCCCGCTCTTATCCTCCCCGGGAGCCGCATTTTCTCCGCCGCCGCCGCATCCGGCAAGCGTTCCCACGATCATAGCTGCTGCTAATACTGCACTGATTATCCTTCTTTTCATACTCTTTTTTCCTCCTGTGATTTGTAAGCGGTCCGCATTGCGGATTGCCTGAGTAAAAGTATTCGTATCGGTTTCGAACGGCAGGCCGCAGAGACATCTGCCGTTCTGAAATTTAATCACATATGCAGATAGCAGACCTTATCATGAATCACCCTGCTGTCTGATATATAATTACGGTGTTGTCAGGACAGCGGAAAAGATATATTTGTCTGCCCTGTAAACGGATTCTACATACTCGACTGGCACCTCCCCTTCGCCGTAGGAAATACGGCTTAAGTAAAACATCGGCCTGCCCAGCGGCACTCCCATCTGTATGTTGATCTCCTCTGTGGCGCTGGAAACCTCAATCGTCTCCTTTGCCCTGCCAAGCTTCACGCCGCATTTTTCACCCAATACCTGGTATAGGGATTCTGTTTCGAAATCGTGGCGCATGATCTCCTGGTACCTCTTTTCTTTATTGTTGATATATGCGTCCTCCAACGCGACGATCTCATCATTGATCATCCTCAGACGCTTTAAATTGATCACGCTGTCTTCTGTGCTGATTCCCAGCTTTTCCGCAACTGCCTGGGACGGCTTCTCTTCCCGAAACCGCAGGATCCTGCTGTGTGTATGCTTCCCCGGCGCCTTATTGTCCCCGGTAAAGCCTGTCAAAGTAAACAATGACTGCGTGATCTTCGGCTCTGAAATGAAGGTCCCGACCCCTTTTTTGCGGACCACAAGACCTTCATTGACAAGCAGGTCGATGGCTTTCTTTACCGTCATATGGCTGACGCTAAGCTGCTCGCAGTATACCCTGTCAGAAGGCAGCATGTCCCCTGGCTTGAGTGTTTTATCTCTGATATTGCTCTTAATCTCATTCGCTACTTGTAAATAGACCGGTACTGTGCTTTCTGAATTGATCTTCATGCTCTTCTTTCCTCTCTTCATTATTATGCTGTATAGTCCTTTACACTATGTATCCTGTACCTGTCCATTATACCAAGTTGAAATATTGGTGTCTAGCTAACTGTATATCTTTGTATCTACTTATCTAGATAACTAGCTATGTTGTAAATTCATAATACATAGAATTGCTGAATTTGTCAACAATTTAATTTGCATTCACTTATTTTTGGCATATTCTCACAAAAACAGGGAGGGAATTTTGTTGAAATCTGATAATACTTTTGAGGATGTTTTTTGGAAGATTTTGTCATCTGGTATGATTGATCAATTCATATCCACAGGATAACCATCATATGATCTTCGATTTTATCCGTCAGGCGCAAGTTTCGCTTGCGCCTGACAGCGAGAGACTGCATCCCTTCTCACCCAGCCTCCTTCCCCGCATACTCCCGATAGATCACCGGCAGGATCACAACCGCCAGCACCGTATACAGTCCCATCAGCACCGGCACTACACCTGTGACCTTCTCCCCCACGGAGCACAGGTTAAACATATTAAGCACCGTCCCGATTTGGAGCAGCTGGTCCGGCAGGAGTCCCAGCAGACGGGCAACCGCCGGACTGTTGAAATTGGCCAGAAATGACGGGATAAAGAGCAGAATGAACGGAACGAGCACCGCAACCACGGTGGATCTGGTTTTTACCGATACCAGCATGCTTAAGGCGGAAATGAACATGCATCCGATGTACCCGCCGGCCGCGATCAGAAGATATTTTTCCAAGACCGTGATGTAGTAAATGCATTTCCAGCCGCTCCGGTCCGCCTGCACTGGGCAGGCCCAGCCCTCCCCGCCAAGGTAAAGCAGGATGGCTGCCGTATAGAGCAGCAGAACCGCCCAGTAGATCACGGTGACCATGCAGATGCCGGCTTTGATCTTGGCTGCGGTCGCCTGGTTCCGTCCATTCCTTGCGGAAAAGAAAATGGCATCCGACCGCCACATAAATTCATTGGAAAAAATGCCGCCCACGAGATAGCCCAGGATGAGGCAAGTCGCCATCACGATGGTTGGCGCAAACTCAAAGAGCTGTGCCCAGCCTTTCATATAATCAATAGAAAACGGCGTATCAAGCCCCTCATATTTTCTCAGCAGGAATTCCTTTTCCGCAGTGGAAAACTGGTCTTTCGCGTCCACGTCCAGCCAGTCCGCCAGGAGCTTTACCCGGTTTGTATAAAAGGAAGCCGCATTCTCTTCCGTCAGGGAATCCGCCCGGTAATAATTATATTCCTGAAATCCGTCCGCATAAGAACAGTTCAGCAGATAGCGGATCTCCCGGATTCCCTGTCCGCGGCTGTAGGCAATGTCATTCATCCGCGCATTGTCTGCCTGTGCTTCCCGCGATTCCCGGATACGACGGTTTTCCCAGATCACGCGGCGGATTTTTTTCTCGTCCAGCTCCCCGGACCACTCCTGCTGCGCCGCTTTTAATTTTGCGATCGCTGAGGGGCCGCCTTCCCGATCGCCGTTTTCGTTGATGTAGGGCACGTCCATTGCAAGGAAGCACGTCACTCCCAGCACTGCAAAGAGCAGCAGGAGCGCAATCCGGGCACTTGTCCTGCAGAATACTTTTTTGATCTCAAACTTCATCATCTTCCTCACCTGCTTTCTCTCCAAAGTAATGCAGAAATACGTCTTCCAGCGTGGCTTCTTCCTCTGCCGCGCCGGGGAACGGCTTCTGCTCTGACAGGAGCCTTAGCTCCGAGATGCCCTGCCGGTGCTCCGCCGTTCCGTGCAGAGTCTTTACATTTGCCACCTTGTAAGCCTTCATCCAGGATTCGGCCTCTTTGCTTTTTACCCGGATCGTCCACACCTTTTCATCCATGGACCTGATCAGCTCCTCCGTAGTCCCGGACAGGCAGATCTGCCCGCGCTTCATCAGAAGGATCTCATTTGCAATATATTCGACATCGGAAACTATGTGGGTCGACAGCAGGACCAGCCGTTCCTCCGCCAGTTCGCTGATCAGGTTCCGGAAACGGATCCGTTCGTTGGGATCCAATCCGGCCGAGGGTTCATCCATGACCAGAATCCGTGGATTATTGAGCATGGCCTGGGCGATCCCTGCCCGCCGAATCATCCCACCGGACAGCTTTTTCATTTTCCTGCTTTTCACTTTCATCAGTCCCACCCTCTCCAGTAAAACTCTGGTCCGCTGTTTGGCCGTCGCTGGACGCAGCCCTTTGATCGACGCAATATACAACAGATAATCCTCCACGGAAAACTCCGGATAATATCCGAAGTCCTGGGGCAAATATCCCAAAACCCTGCGGTATTCCCTGTCCATCTCGAAAATATCCGCCCCATTCCATGTGATTTGTCCCTCCGTTGGTTTGAGCAGCGTACACAGCATCCGCATGAGCGTCGTCTTTCCGGCCCCGTTGACCCCCAGGAGACCGTACACCCCATTGGTCAGGATGCAGGAAATGTGATTCACTGCTGTGAGATCCTGAAATTGTTTCGTCAGGTTCGTGATTTTCAGTTCCATATTCGTTTTTCCTCCCTATCTGGAATCAATCAGGTTGTCTCCCGCACCATATAGAGGTTCCTCCACCCTTTCTGTCCGCGGAAAATGCAATAGCCGGAATAAAACACCGCGGCAGCGGTCACTGCAAGAGCAGCCGGAACGGAAATCATCCCATACATTTTCTCATCTGCCGCTGTCCGGATCCAGAGGATACACCAGACGGAACAGACCAGCAACGCAAATGTCTCGGAAACTATTCTCCGGCTGTACAGTGTGCCGAAGCAGATACAGCAGGTGATGGAGTAGGGCAGGAGGAACTGGAGCAGCACTTCTTCCGGCAACATTTTTCCGGTCAGGACAGTTGCCGCAAAAAATGCGTCAAGCATCAAAAAGTCCGCCATCGCAAACAGGAAGATCCGCGCCGCGTAAATCTGCCGCAGAGAATAAAAAGCCGTTCCCTCAATCTCTGTCGCCCGCGCGTTCCGGTTTTTCCACAGCTCCGGGAGCAGCAAGACGGCAAACAGAGGCGCCGCGGCTCCCATGGATTTTCGGACCGCAATGCCGCTTTCCGAGACAACCAGCAGAATCCAGAGTAGCACCAAAAGCCCTCCCTGCAGGATCCACCAGCGCTTGCGTATATATTGGCTCTGCTGGTAAACAAATTCCGCACTGGAAAGCTGCTCCCGGGACTCCATTTCATAAAATGCCGCTTTGGAGAGGCGGATGGTTTCCCGCAAGCAGCTCTGGCTGGATTCTGTGCAGCTGACAGACTCTACAGAACTGATAGGTTCCGGCGGTAATTCGCCGGAAATATCATCCGGACTTCGGAAGATTCCTGATCCATTGCAGGAAATAGATTTGCCTGCGAAAAGATATTTTCTAATCCGGTCATCTGATTTTTTCATAATGTCTCCTTTCTTTACCGCAGCCGGATTTTCAGCAGCAGCTTCTTAATATTCTGTACCTTTCTACAGTAACTATATTTCCAGATATTCGGTCATCCATTTCCGTATTTTTCGGATCCGGTACTTTACAAGCGGCAGGCCTATCCCAAGGATCCGCGCAATATCCTTCTGCTTTTGCTCCTGCTGGAAATACAGAACCGCAACCTCCCGCAGTTCCTCCGGCAGGGCCTCGAGAGCCATACGGACATCCATCGCCTGCTCCAGATCTTCCGCCTGGAAATCCGGATATTCCATTGCTTCCTCCAGTAGAACCTCCTTCTGATTCCTGACATAATTTTTTCTGTAATAGTCGCTGCATACATTTGAAGCAATCGCATAAAGATAATTGGCGGCCTTTCCGTAGTGGCGGTACTGAGGCAAGGTGTGGAAAAAACGGACAAAGGTTTCCTGCGCCATATCCTCGGCATAGCCTGGATCTCCAATATGCGAACGGCAGTACCCGAGTATCCTGGAAAAATATTTTTCCACAAATGCTTCTACGGCACGTTCGTCCCCCTTCCGCATTTTTTGTATCAGCAAAATATCGGTATCCATGGTTTCCCTCCCCTCAGCAGCTCTTCCTATCTATATATAACGTGAAATAGGGCAAAAAAGATAGCCGGGAAGTGAATTTTTAGCCGCCTTTCATTTCAATACTATTTTATCTATCTTTGCAGAACAAATTGGATTTTCATTGAATCAATTCTTTAAAATTGTTATATTATCCGTGACAGACTTTTTATGGATTTCATTCTTATCACAAATACAATAAAATTGGAGAGTAAATCAAATGTCAAAAAAGAAAAAGCTTCCAATCGGAATTGAATTTTTTAAAACATTTAAAAGAGATCATTTTTATTATGTCGATAAAACAGGATTTATCCGCGATCTAATTGAATCAAGGGGGAGCGTGAATCTGATCACAAGACCGCGCCGATTTGGGAAGAGCCTGAATTTAGATATGCTGAAAGCATTTTTTGAAATCGGTACGGATCCGACTTTATTTGACGGACTGGAAATTGCAGAAGAGACCGAGATCTGTGAGCAGTACATGGGCAAATATCCTGTGATTTCCATCACTCTGAAAGATGTGGATGGAATGGAGTTCCAGACAGCATATGACATGCTGGGAATTACAGTCAGCAGAGAGGCCAGACATTTCAAGTTTCTTTTAGAAAGCAGCAAACTGATGCAATACGAAAAGGATCAGCTTATCCGTCTGATGAAAGGTGAGTTTAAGAAAGCAGCTCATCTTCATAACAGCCTGCGTCTTTTAACAGAATTACTTTTTGAACATTATGGAATTCCTGTAATTGTCTTAATTGATGAATATGACGTTCCTCTGGATAAAGCATATCAGAATCATTATTATCCAGAGATGGTAAGCCTGATCCGCTCTTTGTTCAGCCAGGTACTGAAAACAAATGACAATTTATATTTTGCCGTGATTACCGGATGCCTTCGGATTACAAAAGAAAGCATTTTCACAGGGCTGAATAATTTTAAGGTAAGAACGATCTCGGATATCCGTTTTGCGGAATATTTTGGGTTTACGGCAGATGAAGTGAAGGCTTTGCTTGAATATTATAACCTGGAAGATAAATTTGATTTATTAAAGGAATGGTATGACGGTTACCGCTTTGGAAATACAGACGTTTATTGTCCATGGGATGTGCTCAATCAATGCGACAAATTCCTGGAGACAAACGAGGCTCCAATGGAAGCTCATTGGGAGAACAGCAGCGGCAATGCAATTGTAAAAGCCCTTCTTGAGACAGCCACAGAAACCACGAAAAGCCAGATTGAAGCTCTGATTTCCGGCGAAGCTGTGGAAAAGGTATTGATTCCGGAATTGACTTATACAGATCTTGAAAGTAACGATGAGGAAGAACGCCAGGCCTATCTGTGGAGTGTACTCTATGCGGCAGGGTATCTGACTAATGCCGGAAGGCTTGAAAACAGGGTTTATTGGTTAATGATTCCCAATCGAGAAGTGTTGGGAATTTATGAAAATCGAATCCGCTCCTGGTTCAAGCTACGGATCATAAGCGATACCGGCAGGTGGAGAAAGTTCTGCGAAGCAATGAACGCAGGCGAGGCCGCGGAGGTACAGAACCTCCTGAACAATTTTATGGCTGTCTCCATCAGTATCCGCGATACCTTTACACGAAAGGAGATGAAAGAAAACTTTTATCACGGAATGATCTTAGGGCTTCTACAGGCAGAAGGAAGCTGGAGTGTGAAATCTAACGCAGAATCTGGAATAGGATACACCGATATCCGCCTGGAAATTCCCTCCACAAAAACAGGCTGCATCATCGAAGTCAAGTATGCCGAAAACGGCCGATATGAGCAGTCATGTTCCACTATATTGGCAGGATGCCGCGCGGCGAGTGCGCGGCACCGTATGAACAATTAGAAGTTCTTAAGAATAACTCACGCATACCACAACGCATGATTTGTAGTGGACACCGCATCCGCGCCGGCGGACAGCGCCGTGATGACATGCTTCTTTTCGGACAGGAGACCGCCGGATATCACCGGGATCTTCACGGCACTTTTGACCTGCCTGATGATATCCGGCATGATCCCGGGCATGATCTCTATGGCGCTGGGCATAGACAGCTCCACCTGCTTTTCCAGCGAATTCAGCGCGATCGAATCCACCAGGAAGGTCCGCTGTATCGCGATAAATCCCTGTTTCTGCGCCTCCTTCACAAGATTTGGCTTTGTGCTGACGATCCCGTCCGCGCCGGCGTTTCTCAGGATAAACTCCACGGATACGTCCCGGATCGCCATGCCGGTCACAAAGTCCATGTGTACGATCGCGATTTTTCCATGAGCTTTTACCTGCTTGACGATCTCCGTGATATTGCAGATAGAACCATATAAAATAAATATAATCTTGCATTGTGTTTTAAAGCATTCCCGCAGGTCGTCCTCATTTCTGACCGCGGCTATCATCGGGAAATCCGCGAGTATCTCAGATAGCTTCATACTAGTCTCCCTCCTTCATAAAGTAGTGCTCTGTTGCTATAATTCCTTCAGGACCTCTGCCATCTCATACAGCCCTTCGAATACCGCATCCGGCTTTACATCAGATTTTTCTATGTCTTCCAGGCGTGTCTCCCCGGACAGGACCAGGATCCCGTTGGCTCCGTTATTGACGCCGGTTTTTACATCGGTGTAGATCCGGTCTCCCACAAAGCTGATGTACTCCCGGGGGATCTTTGTCTTTTCCAGGATCATATCGACGGTTTCCCTGAACGGCTTTCCCAGATAATGAGGGTGCTTTCCGGTGGACAGTTCAATGGCCGCGCAGATGGATCCGCAGTCCGGAATGAAACCTGTTTCTGTAGGGCAGTTGATATCCAGATGGGTGGAAATAAACTCTGCTCCGTTGCGGATCAGGGTACATGCCTTAGTCAGTTTATCATAATCAAGTGTTTTGTCAAATCCAACGACAACAATGTCCGCGTCCTCCTTGACCAGGCGGATCCCGTATTCCTGAAAATGCTGCTCCAGGGCGCGCGTGCCGAGCAGATACACCTTTTTTTCCGGGAAATTTTTCATCAGGTAGATCGCAGTGACATCCCCCGAGGTCATGATCTCCTCTTTCGTTATGGAACATCCCATTTTCGCAAGCTTCCGTATATAATTATCCGCGGAATCCGATGAATTATTTGTAAAAAAAATGAACTTCTTTCCTAATCTGGACACCTCGGATAAAAATTCCAGGGACCCTTTCAGAAGCTGGCTGCCAAGATAAAATGTTCCGTCCATATCCAGCACAAACAGCCGGGTCCTTTCGAGCAGTTGTTTTTTGTTCATCATACTTTTTAACTCCTTTACGCATAGCTTTTCTAAAACAAACAGAGCGAACAGGTCTGATCCCATTCGCTCTGTTTCCGGATACTGTCTGGATAAAAAAAAGCAATCCAAAAGTCCCTTGTCATGGGATTCGGACCACTCTTAGCACTCTTGTCTCGTTACTTAATATACAACGTATCACACACAATGTCAATATGGATAAAAAAAATAATAAAATTTCTTTTTCATTATGCAGAATATCCAAAACTCTAAAAATTTGTTATTGACATACTCTGGAAAAACTGCTATATTGATAACACCTAGAGAAAATATAGAGAAAGGTAACTCAACGAGATGAGTTTGCCTTTCTCTATATTTTTTTATGCGGATTTGATCCGCCGTGAGTAAATATTACATACAAGAAGAGGAGGAAATAAACATGCGTATTTTTCAAATTTGTTACCATACCGCCTGCGGCGGCACAAATGATGACGAAAGCTTCGATTCCATATTTCCATATAGAC
>QXWX01000059.1 GCA_009911175.1 Lachnospiraceae bacterium
CTGCGGAAATGAGGATACGGATCAGGAAGCAGGCGGGGATGCGAAAGGAAAAGACGGTACATGCAGAGAGGATACGCGAAGGACCGGGATATGCAAGAACAGCAATGGGGAAGAATCAGCGGCAGCGCTCCGGATTCCCACGGAAGGCGTTCTGCGGATGTCCTACGGATACCGGGAAGGCGGGAAGTACGTTGTCATGAAAGGGCCGCTGAAGGAATACCAGAACCGCATCGCCAGGGTAAACGCCCATGACCGGAAAGCGTATCTGGACATCAAGATCAACGGACGTGCCGTCAGGGCGGGATTTGAACTCAAGCCGAAACGGTACTGGTTTCCCGATGACAGCGATGCGCCCATGGTCCTGCATGACGGGACAGAAGTGAATCTGGAAAACCTCCGGAATATGATGATGGGGGCGAAGAAGCAAAGATAAGAGGATCCTTTCGGGCGCTGTTTCATACAGGTTCCTTCGGAGCGGAGATCATGTGATCAGACATCCATGGATTCATCATGAGTCAGTAGAATAAAGGAGAAAAATCATGCGTTAGTTTAGAATGCTTTGATTTGAAAAGATGATGACGGACGGGTAGTCGCTGTATACGTTACCCCACCCCTGATTCTGGTCATAGCGCGCAATCGGAGCGTGGGATGAGATTCCGGAAAGGATTCATCAAACCTGCGGGTGGCGAAGCCTGCCCAAAAAGCAGAAGGTTTTGTATGAATGAGGAAAAGGAAGCTTATGGCACGGATGGCGAAGCTATGTCCAAAAGGGGAAAAGGAAAGATCATCAGATGAATAGAATAAGATTAATTTGTAAAGGGGCTGCGGGAATTTCCGGCAACCCCTTCATTATTATGTGCATATATGAAATGAAAAGGAGCAAAAATGACAGACATTGCGGCAAGGTGTATCAGGGAACAGCCCAGATTCAAAGGCATTTTTAAGAATAAAGGAAAATTCGAGAGGCGGGTCATGCTTGCGTCGCCTACCATGCACAATGAGGAAAAAACGTTTATAGACAAAGCATTTGACGAGGGTTTCGCAGGCAGAAACATCGCCAGGCTGGAAAAAGAAGCGGCAGAATACATTGGTGTGAAGCATGCGGTGGCACTCAGTTCCGGCACTGCGGCAATGCACATGGCGGTAAAGCTCGCCGCGGAACGGATCTATGGCAGCGTATCGACAATCTCCGCTGCCGGCGGTCTCGGAAAGGCGGGGGCATTGCGCGGAAAGCGTGTGTTCTGTTCCGATTTTGCATCCTCTACCATGGCAGATGCCATTCTCTTTGAGGGCGGAGAGCCAGTCTTTGTGGACGCCTCAGACGAGGACTGGTCCATGGATCCGGAAGTGCTGGAGATCGCGTTTCAGCGATATCCCGACGTGAAGCTCGTCATGATGAACCATGCGTATGGATTTCCCGGACAGATCCTGAGGATTAAGGAAATCTGCGAGGCCCACGGCGCATTGCTCATTGAGGACGCGTCAGAATCTCTGGGAGCAAAGGTTTGCGGAAAGCAGACAGGGGCATTTGGCGACTATGGAATCCTGAGCTTCGGCAGCGATAAGATCATTACGGGGTCTGTTGGCGGGATGCTCCTTACAGATGATGATTACAGCGCCAAAAAGGCGAGAAGCCGGGCATCCCATTCCAGAGCCGCGGCGCCATGGAGTCAGCACGAGGAGCTGGGGGAGGACTGCCGGATGAGCGATCTCGTTGCGGGGCTGGTTCTTGGACAGTTCCGGCATCTGGAGGAGCATATCGCAAAGAAACGGGCGATTTATGAGAGATATCTGGAGGAGCTGGACGGCGATATCATGTATATGAACCCGGTGGGCGAGGGGACGGAGCCCAATTATTGGATGTCCTGTATGACGTGCGAGAGCAATATTCAGTTCAAGGAAACCAGGTCGGAGCGGGAGTATACCTACACGAACCAGCACGGGACGGCATCGCCGATGGAGATCTATGATGCGCTGGAAGCGTTTAATGTGGAGAGCTCTCCGGTGTATAAGCCGATGAGCATGCAGCCGGTATTCCGGGAATTTGATCAGATCACGCTGGATGGGTCTAAGAGGGGGGATGCGGAGTTTGATCAGGAGGAGTTCTGGGTGCGGTGCGATGTGGCGAAGGACTGTTTTGAGAGAGGGCTTTGTCTGCCGTCGGATATTAAGATGACGGAGGGGGAGCAGGAGAGGATAATTGAGATCGTGAGGTCTTGTTTTGATTGAGATGGGAAACTGGAATAATTATCCCCATCAAAAATATTTACCACTCTATAAATATTTTTGATGGGGATTAGAAGGGGCTATCAACCGTTATGGGAAAAGTAATTAAAAATTTCCTTATTGCCGGAACAGGTCTGGCTGCAACATACGGTATTATGAAAGCTGTTGCGAAGAAAAGAACTGAGCCGACGGATATTGATGATGATAATCCATATATAGAAACTTACGATTGTGCGCATCCTGGAGATGAGAAAGCGGTAAGTTCCGTACATGAGAACAAAGCAACCCGGACAACTTATGAAAGTGTGGCTAAACCTTTATTAGATCAGATACTCTCATTCATCGGGTTAGTGGTCTTAATTCCGGTGTTTGGAGTGATTAGTTTAGCGGTGTATATTGATGATCCGGGGCCAGTATTCTTCACACAGAAGAGGATAGGGAAGGATAAACACTATATACTGATTCATAAGTTCAGAAGCATGAAAATGAATACGCCTCACAATGTACCGACGCATCAGTTGGAAAATCCAGAGCAGTACATCACAAGAGTTGGGAAAGTGCTGAGGGCGAGTTCTTTAGACGAACTCCCTCAAATCTGGGATATATTTAGAAACCGGATGTCAGTAATAGGTCCAAGGCCGGCACTTTGGAATCAGGATGATTTGGTGGCTGAACGTGATAAGTACGGTGCAAATAATGTTTTGCCAGGACTCACAGGGCTTGCGCAAATAAGCGGTAGGGATGAACTGGAGATAGTTGAGAAGGCAAGGATTGATGGGGAGTATGTAAGCTCTCTGTCCTTCGTGACTGACTGTAAGTGCTTTTTTGGGACGATAGAAAGTGTACTGAAGCATGATGGTATAGTTGAAGGTGGTACAGGGAGTAGGAGCAGTTGTCGTCCAATCAAATCTGTTAATCCAGCAGATGTTGGTTTTGAAGATTATGGATATAAGAAGAAGTTCCATATAGATAAACATGCTCATAAAAGCGTTCTAATCGCAGGGGCAGGCTCTTATATTGGCGAGTCTTTCAAGACTTACTGTGAGAGTTACTATCCGAACATAGAATGCACAACCATCGATATGGTGGATGGGAACTGGCGTGAATATGATTTCAGTAGGTATGACACCATTTTTCATGTTGCGGGAATAGCTCATGCAGATGTGGGAAAGGCTGCAGTAGAAGAGCAGAAAAAGTATTATGAAGTGAACACAGATCTTGCAGTTGAATGCTGCAAAAAAGCTAAGGCATCAGGGGTTAAGCAGTTTATCCTTATGTCCTCTATGATTATTTATGGGGGAGCGGAAAGGATTGATGAACACACAGTACCAGAACCGCAGAATTTTTATGGAAACAGTAAATGGCTTGCGGATAAGGGTGTGCGGGAATTGGATGACAAAGATTTCCATGTTGCGGTGCTGAGGCCTCCAATGATTTATGGCAGAGGCTCTAAAGGTAACTATCCGATATTAAGCAAGATAGCCAGAAAGCTAGCTGTGTTTCCGAAAGTGGATAATAGAAGATCCATGCTTTATATAGAAAATCTATGTGAATTTGTAAGCCTGTTGGTGCTTAGTAATAGTGGGGGAGTGTTTTTTCCGCAGAATAAAGGATATGCTTCTACATCACGATTAGTCCACGAGATTTCGATAACAGTAGATAAACCGACTTATACAATTAAGTTGCTGAATTTTTTTGTTTTTGTGGCCAAACATGTTCCGCTTGGAAAAGTTCAGGGCATATTCAGGAAGGCCTTTGGCAACGCATACTATATTCAGAAGTTGTCAGTGTATGAAGGGATGGATTATCAGAAGGTAGACTTACGATCATCAATTATTGAAACAGAATCAGACCAGATTTCTGTGGCAGGTTAGGGAGACAACTAATGAACATTGCAATTATAGACTGTTTTGACACATGGGAACATCGCACCGATTTGTTATTAAAAATGTTGGTGGAACAAGGACATAGTGTAGAGGTCTTGATGTCTGATTTCAGGCATATAGAAAAATGCCGAAGATTTGATACGAAAGATAACTTCAAATTTTTTACCGCTGAACCATATAAAAAAAATATTAGCATCAGACGGCTGCATAGTCATACTCAGCTTAGTCTAGACATGTTTTCATGGGTGGAAGAGCATGAGCGAAAGATTGATATTTTGTGGGTTTTTGCTCCGCCGAATAGTTTCGTTAAAAATGCGGCAGAGATTAAAAAGAAATATGACCATATAAAACTTGTCATAGATTTGATTGATTTGTGGCCGGAAACGATGCCGATGGGAGGATTAAAGCACACCCCTCCATTTTATGTATGGCGGATGATTAGAGATGAGAATCTGAAATATGCTGATGTGATAGTAACTGAGTGTAATTTATATAGAAGGGTATTAGGTCATGTGCTTGATGGAAAAAAAGTTGAAACGCTTTATTTGGCGCGTGAAAATATAGGATATCTACCACATTTAAATTTGCCAGATGATCAAATTAATCTTTGCTACCTTGGTTCTATTAACAATATTATAGACATCAATATAATAGGGAGAATAATAGAAAAGTGCAGAAAGATTAGGCCTGTAAAACTGATTATTGTTGGGAATGGAGAGAAGAAATATGAACTCTGCAGTATCGCCAAGGAAGCGGGAGCAAAAGTTGATTTCAGAGGTACAGTGTATGACAAAAAAGAAAAGCAGAGGATATTTGACTCTTGCCATTATGGATTGAACATAATGAAAGATAGTGTCTGCATTGGGCTTACCATGAAAAGCATTGACTACTTCGAGTCAGGATTACCTATAATAAATAACATTAAAGGCGATACGTGGGATGTTATTGAGACGTATGGATGTGGGATGAATATTGACAAAGAAATAAATATTGGAAATGAGAAAGATTTTTCAAATGCAAAATGGTATGTGGATAGACGGAAGAATAGCAGAGGATTCTTTGAGTCTCATCTTACAGAAGATGTTTTTAGAAAGAAAATGATGTGTTTGATATAAACAAGACGTTCAAAATACGAGTTTTCTTAAAAAATCCGAAAGAAGTAGGAAAGATGGTGTGAAATTGGAAAAGAATGTGGAAAATAAGAAGAGCATATTAATGATTACAGCTTTTCCTCCGTGTAGCAGGACCGCAGGACAAAATTATACAAAAAGAGTAATTGAAGAACTTGTGAGATCAGATTATCACGTGTCGTTGATTTCATTTGAATATCCAGGACATGCTATGGAGGTTCCTGATACCGTTCATATACTGAAAGTGTGTAGACCTAATATGCTTAATTGCATAAAGCATATTACGTACCATCCTTTTTTTACAAAACGATATGACTCAAAATTGATCAGATATATTCAAAAGATTTCCAATATGTATGATTTAGTATATTTTGATTTTTCTCAAGTTATGATTTATTCCATTTTCTTGAAGCATCCACTTAAGTTGTTTATGTGTCATGATATTATATATCAACGGTATTCCAGGAGAAAAATACCGTTTAATGTTTATCTGATAAAAAAGACAGAGTCAAGAATACTGAATCACGGCGACAGGATTTTTACGTTCAGCAAAAAAGACTGCAAATTGCTTGAAAAGAATTATAATGTCAATTCGCAACCAGTTAATTTCTATCTCAAGACAGATAAAAGCTTCAAGTACGATGAGGTTGAAACAAAGGCTAATCTGTTCTGCTTTTATGGGGCTTGGAATCGAAAGGAAAATATAGAAAGTCTGATATGGTTTATTAATAAAGTTTCAAAGTGCATTGTTCCAAAAATCAAATATATTGTGATAGGCGGAGGAATGGATGAAAAAAACAAGCTAAAGATTGAAAGTGACAAAAGATTTAAGGTGATAGGTTACGTAGACAATCCATTAAATGAAATTGCAAAGTGCCAAGCATTGATTGCACCGTTAAAAAAGGGAGCGGGCGTGAAGGTAAAAGTAGTTGACACTTTGACGACAGGAACTCCCGTAATCGGGACAGATGTTGCATTTGAAGGTATTGGGGACAATTCCAATATAACTCTTTTCAAGCATGCAACCAAAATAGAAGACTATATTAATATTTTGAATGGATGGCAGTCTGTAGATAAAAAAGTAAAGGAATTGGCTGCGGAAGAATTTTATAACAGGTACAATACTAATCACATAGTAGAAATTATTAATGAGGAAATGTTGAAAAAATATTAATTTTGGAATGAACGGAATTATTGATGGAAAGAAAAGAATCAAGTCAGCTAATATGCGAATCAACAAATGGTCTAAAAAAGCAATACGGGATATTTAAGGAGAACTGGGAAATTGTCATTGTTGGAATTGTTGCATTTATTACAATGTTTATATTTTTTAAGTTTTCTCACCCTCTCTACGTGTATGATACAGATGATTGGACATACATAGGTTATGTAAGACCCATATATCCTACAATAAATGAATGGAATCCCACAAAGATATTACCGGAAACTTTATTGCCTATGGTAGCCAAAATGGGCATAATATTTATAAAGCCTTTTGTCGGAGATTACTTTGAGACCCTTTCGATTGCCTTCGCAATATGCTACAGCATGATTATTGCAATTTATATTGTATTCTTGTCATTATTGCTTAAAAAGATGTACATGTCGAAGATGACAATTATATTCATGCCATTTTTGATATTGCTTTTGCATTTTTATATTTTTAGAAATGGCTCATATCTGTTTTGGGAATATACGGTCAACAATGTCTTTAATTATACTATTCCAACGTTGTTAAATGCAATACTTGTTATTTTTTTCATGCTTTATGGAGATAGACTTTCCGATTTATCAATGTTGAAAAAGGGAGTAATTTTTCTCTGGGTTTTGCTATGCATTAATTCAAATATGTACAGTAATGTTGTTCTTATGGCATATATCGGTAAGGAGCTTTTAGCCGATATGAAGGGGGTGTTGCTTCAAAAGAAGAGAAGTATAAAGTCTATTTGTCAGAGCAGGATGATGGAGCTTACCATTTGTATGATATGGAGCATCACCGCACTGATCGAATTTAATGGAAGTCGTGCCAAGGCGAGTACATCTGTGAATATCATAAAGAACCTTTATGCGACAGTTGGTGTGTTTGTTAGAACATTAGGATCTTTCAGGTATGGAATTTATATTATATTCCTGTTAGGTACAATTGTGTATATATCTGCATTTCTTAAACGGAAAAGCGAAGAGCAGTCGAGAATACTATACCAGAAACTGAATAAATGTATCACAATGACAATATTGTCAATTATTTACCTGATAGCGTTAAGTACAAGGGTAAATCCAAATTACATGGGGCGTGCGAGTATCACATTAGGATGGCTACAGGGTTTGATGCTCGCATCTGTCTACTGCATTGGATATGCTGCAAATAAGTATCCGATGTTAAAAATGACATTTCCTGCAATATTATATGTTCTTATTGCCAGAACATCAATACAGAGTCGTTATCTTGATATAGGCCAGTATGATTCAAGAACGAATAAAGAGGTCAGCACTTATATCCTTGAACAGGTTATTGAAGCAGACAGGAAAGGTCAATCAAGAGTGGAAGTATTGGTACCTTAATACGAATCATCGGATAACTTTCCAATAGCATTATATGGAGGAGACAGAATAGCTAATACATTATTTAATCATGGCATGACAAAGCAACGCATGAATATAGTATTAATTCCAAGTGAGCAAGTGAATGAGAACTATAATATACGATAATATGAATACAAAGGCTAGAAATGATTTTATTGATATTATGAAGGCCTTTGGAATCATTTCTGTTGTGATAGGACATTGTTTCGATTTGATGATTCCTGTATTCAATGTAAGCGTTACAATAGTAGTGTACACCTATCATCTTATGATTTTTTTCTTTGTTTCAGGGTACTGCTTAAAAATGAAAGAATGTGATGAAGCATATCATATGTTGTTATATATAAAGCATCGTCTAATTAGTAATGGGTAGAAAAATTAGAAGCGTAACATCCATTCGATGATGGAAAAGGTAGAAAAATGACGTTAATGGTAAGTAATCATAAATATGATTTGGGGAAAGTATATTTAACTTTATATTTATTTGCTTTTATTTTTGCGCCGCCGCTTATTGTAAGGCTTAATTTTTTTCATATTTTATTTATGTACACTTTGATGGTTTTGGCGCTAAGATACAGAGTATCAGTAAATAAAGCTTTTCAGGATGAAATTACAAAGACATTTTATGCAGGATATGGCATTCTGTTGGTCTATGTTATGTTTTTGATGTTTTTGTGTATACTTTCTGGAAAAATCAATTTAATAAATGAAGTAACACAGTTGTATCGTACTTTTATGGTTGTGGTAGAATTGCCTGTTTGCGCAATTTATATAGCACTATATTGCAAAAAATACAGATATAATTATTTGGAATTGATAAAATCAATAATTGCGGCAGGTCTCATTCAGTCTGTGTTTACAATACTGATGGTAAGTTCTCCAGATATAAAGGCCAGAATAGTTGAATTCATGTCAAAGACAAATGGTGATGGTGGAAGTTTCTTGAATATGTCCGCATGGGAGTATGCAAGAAGATATAATGCGTTTTCTAATAATCTTCAAGACGCATTGGGGTGGGGAACCGGTATAATTACGGCATTGGCATTATTTATGGCATTAAAATATAAAAAGAAGTATTTCTGGGTAATGCCGATTTTGTTTTTAGTTCCTCTTTTTAACTCTGTTACAGGAGTTATATTTGTGTTTGTGGTTAGTGCAATTATTTTATTGCCGTATTTTTTAAAAAGAAATTTTCAAAGTATAAAATATATTATTGGCTTATTAATATTTTCCGTCGCAGTCGTTTGTATTGTGAAGACAACAAATCCCTTTGTCTATAATTGGGTCAAACAAAATCTATTGGCTATAGGTAAATTAGGTAAGGGTTCCGCATCATATACATCATTTGGACATTTGATGAATAACAGCAACTGGCAGTTTCCGGATAGTCCCCTGGAGTTTTTGTTTGGGACAGGACATAATGTGATGGGAGATGCTGTCGGCTATCATCATGCAGACCCCGGAATCACAAACAATATATGGCTCATGGGATTGTTAGGAACAGTATATTTATATGTTTTTTGGTTTTTTATATTACGAAAAGCTGGAAGTAAGGTAGGAAAAGGGTTTAAAAGCCTGTATTTTGCTCTATGGGTGTGTCTTACATTGTTTGAAATCAAAGGGCTTTCTAATTTTTACAATCCTGGATTGGCAGTGACTGTATGCCTGTTATTTTCATCCCTCGCTATTGATAAGTCAGATAAAGTGAAGGATATGGCATTAATTGGTAACAGAAGAGGAGTTTGAAGGAAATTGGAAGAGCAAAAAGAATCTTATAGTTATGAAGATATATTTTTTTCTGTTATTGTACCAATATATCAAGTTAAAGAGTACCTGAAAGAATCAATCGAGAGCATTATAAAACAAAATGCAGATAGCTGTGAAATCATATTAGTAGATGACGGTTCTACAGATGGTTCTGCAGAACTATGTGATGTATTTGCCGCTGAGAATGGATATGTCAGAACAATTCACCAGGAAAATGCAGGGTTGTCTGCGGCAAGAAACACAGGCATAAAAGCCGCAAGTGGAATCTATATTGTATTGCTGGATGGAGATGATAAACTGTGTATAAATGCGCTTAATAGTTTATATGATCATCTTATAATGAACAATTATCCTGACGTAGCGGCACATCGGAGGATGGCTTTTGACGATGACGGAAATACAGAAGACTATCCATATTTATATGGGGATTATATTGATAGTTATAATTCTAATGCAGAGGCCTTTATGAAGTTCCAAAATATGCCAATAGGAAATATGGGGGCGTGGAATTTTACAGTCAAAAGGGAATACATCATTGAAAAAGACTTATTTTTTTATGAAGGTATCTGTCATGAGGATGAAGAATGGGTACCACGAATATTACTGTCGGGTGGCAGACTGAGTTTTTCAGATATTGTTTTTTACGGTTATAGAAGAGATAGAGCGGGATCTATTACAAAGACATTAAACATAAAGAGACTGTATGACAAGTTATTTATAGCAGAACATTTACAGTATATTTTTTTCGATTCGGATGAGGAGACGAGAAAAAGTATAACATATCGATGCTGTTCTCTCGTGTTTGGAACGATATGCCAGATGGGAGAATATAAACAGATTGAAGGATACCATGAGTTGTCTTCAGTTGTTAAAGAGAAAATACAATTATTGAAGAAATCTACAAAGAAAATACATAGAATGGCTTATTTTGGGATAAAGGCAATAGGTTTAAATTATATGGTGAATTTCTTATATTTCTTAAGCAAAGAACAAAGAGGGCAGAAATAACTTAGGGTGTTTTGGAGATATGCAATGAGCAATTATTTTGATAAAAAAGAAAAGATATTTTATTGGATTAAATCACATCCAAATCTGCATTATATTATACATGTAGTAAAAAGATTTGGTAACAAACGGTTTTATCGTCTGTTGTTTGATGAGGGATATCCTGGGCTACTGACAATTGACAGCTATGGAGATGAGAATAAAGAGAAAGAAATTTTTTTGTTAGATATCAAGGGAAACAGGATTGGACTTCCATGCTATATACGGTATGTGATTCTTGCTCTTTATGAAGTAGAAAAGTTAAATTTCACTCCGGTGATTAAATTTTCCGACACAGTTGGATGGTTACAGGAAACATGTGAGGTTAACGGTACAAATAATATTTTTGAATATTATTATAGTCAGCCGGATACTGTTTCTTTAGAACAAGTATATAGAAGTCATCATGTCTTTTCTTGTAATATTACGAGCCTTTTGACCCGAGCAAATAAAGATCTTGGCTTCTACGAGGAAAATAGTCTGCTTGCTTCTTATAATGTATCAGAAGAATATCTGGAGATTATGGGGGAAATTTATAAGAAATATTTGCATTTGAATAAATCGGCAGAGACATACATAAAAGACGGTATAAATTTGCTGTTCGGCAATCAAGATGGTGATAAAGTGATAGGGGTACATGTGAGGGGGACAGACTTTGTAGTTGGGTTTGTGAATCATCCTAAAATCATTACGATGAAGCAATTTGAGAGGGCAATTGAAGAAGGATTGGAGAAAGGTTGCTTCACAAAAATATTTTTAGCTACTGACGATACATCTAAGCTGGATTATTTACATAAGAAGTTTCCGGGAAAGATACTGCATTATACTGACGTGTTCAGGTCGGCAGGGAAGAAAAATATTTTAAGTATAGATGAAAACAGGGAATATTCAAAATACATGAAGGGGCTGGAAGTAATGCGGGATGTTTACACTCTCTCATTATGTGGTGGGCTGGTGGCAGGATTATCTCATGTCTCCATTCTTGCCAGGATTGTAAAAAAGAGTTTTGACAAAAGGTATAGTTATCAGAATATTCTATCGAATGGTATCAACAGGTAAGATTACAGCAGAACAGAGATGCAATACCTGAAAAAGGTTAAGGAAATGAAGAAAGATTATACAGTAACGGCAATCTGTTATTCGGATGAAAATTTTAGCGATGCTCAAAAGCTAAATATTTGGACGGCAAAGCATATTGGTAAGGCAGACAAAACTATAGCATTTGGCCCGGATGACATTGATGATGTGTTTCGCGAAGAACATAGTGATATATTGAAATTTAGAAGGGGCGGAGGATACTGGATTTGGAAACCTTATGTTATCTATAATGCTCTTATAAAGGCCGAGGAAGGGGAGTATATATTTTATTTGGATTCGGGATGCATATTACTAAAGCCCTTGCATATCTTTATTGATTTCATGAAATCTAAAAGTATTGATTTGTTATGTTTTTATACGCCGTTTCCAGAGATTGAATGGGATAAAAAAATACTGTATGACAAATATGTCAGTACATTTAATTTAAAAGAGAATATATTTCAAATAGAGGGAGGATATATCTGCGTTCGAAAGAACAACAGGACACTAAAAATAATCAAGGAGTGGCTCGATTCATGTTCTATAGCAGAAAATCTTTTGGATCATGATTTGAAACCTATGGAAAACCACCGGCACGATCAATCAAATTTCAGCCTTGTATGCAAAAAAAATGGGGTTACTGCATTTAGAAACCCGTCTAACAGGTATCTTTATGAGTTATTTGACGAAACATTGAATAGATACTATAGAAGTGAATCTGACATGAAAAAATATAAGGAAATGTATTTTTCGCTGGAGGAAGTGCCGGGAACGGAATTTTCCATTTTTTCACATTCAAGGAAGAATTCGGCATTTTACTTACTCAGGGTATTTAAGACCATGCTGCTGTTTCGAAAGCGGTTCAGACTCGCTAAATCAAAGAACTCCCATGATAAAAAGCGAATTGGAGGCAAAAATTAAATATGCGATATTGCTTTATAATTGATACACCATATCAGCTGTTTTGTGTGTTAAATATTGTGTATGATTTAAAAAATAGCAAAAGTCGAGACAATGATATCTATGATTTGTATATAGGTACAAATTTTAATCAGTCAGATAAGATATTAGAAAATGTTAGAAACGAAAAAATATTTGATAATGTATATAGATTTAGTTGTAATCTTGGCAAGGTAAAAGCGGGGGACTTTCTTAGGTATTTTTTCAAATTGGTTTTGGTGTCACGCAATGAACGAAAGCTTCTGGATAATATAGCTAAAGCGTACAGCAGAAAAACGATGGCAAAGTTTTTAGTCATAAAAAGATTTATGAGTGTCGAGCAGATGGCTTTTGGAAAGGGGTATGATCTGGACAGTCCATACGAAAAGATATTTGCGAGCTATTATAATCCTTTTGTGAGAAATATGGCATTACTATCTTCGAATGCTGAAATTTCCTGTTTTGAGGATGGGAGTGGATCGTATTCAGAGAGCATGTTTGATTATGCTAATCAACATGAACCAGATAGAAAACTTGCAGTTGTAGGAATAAATATAGAAAAGTTCAAGCCAAAAAAATTATATGTTTTCAAACCAGAAATGTGCGAACTAAGAAGCGGGCTTGAAGTTAAGGAATTACCGTTATTTTATAAAAAGAATAACCAGTTTGATCGAATTGCAAATCGAATATTTGACTACAAAAAACCTTCTTTATACAATGGGATAAAGACTATATTTTTAATGAGCCGAGAGGATGAGATTTCGCTTCTGGGTGGGACTGAACATGGTGATGAATGTCTGCAGCGATATAATGAGGTTGTAGAATTGTTGATGCAGGAACATAAAAATGTGATATATAGAATCCATCCCAGACAAAAAGAATATGATTTTGGAGAAAAAATAATCGATAATACTGGAGTGATGTGGGAGCTTCTTACGCCAGATTTTATTACAAAAGAATGTATAATTATATCGATTTGTTCCACTGGGGCTATGACACCAAAAATACTTTATGGAATCGAGCCATATATTATTATGATTGGAGAATATGTTTTTTCTGGTACAGATACAGAAAAGACTATGACCAAAAGAATTGAAAATTTTAAAAAATTTTATACTGATAAGGAAAAGATAATCATTATTAGAAATGAGGAGCAATTAACTAATTGTTTTAAGATTTTATAAAAGAAAATGATGAAAAGAATAAATTCAAAAGGTGCAAATGCACAGATTTTTTATAATTTTGTAAGTACGATTGTAAGAACCGGTGTTTCATTTTTTACAATGCCTATTTTTACAAGATTACTAGGTGCAAAGCAGTATGGTCTGTATTCGCTTGCATTTTCTTGGATATCGATATTTTCCTGTATTATGGGTTTTAATATAGGCAGTGGATTGGCGAGAGGTAAGTATAAATATCATGATACATACAAGGACTATAAATCGAGTTTATTATTGGCAGGAACTGCTATAAGTGCAGGAATAATTGCAATACTTTTAATAGGATATCCGATTACTGTCAGTTTGATCAAGTTTAATTTTACGATATATTGCATTGTAATTATAGAAGCATTTGCAGAGTTTGTCATAAGCTTTGTAGGAGTTACATGGATATACGAAAAAAAAGCGGTAAATAATATGATATTGACTGTGGTGACTGTATTGACGACCACCGTCTTTTCGATGGTACTAATACTTTTTTGGCCGGCTCAGGAAATGTCAAAGCTTTACTATGGCAGGGTCATAGGAATCTTTGTGCCACAGGTTCTGATCGCCCTTTTTTTATGGTTTATAGTTTTTTTCCGACATCCATATGGATTCAACAAAGAATATTTGAAATATGGATTGAATTTTGGCATACCAATGGTATTTCATACATTGTCACACAATATACTAACGGCGTCAGATCGGTTGATGATGCAGCAGTTTAATGTAGATGGAGCGCTAATTGGAATATATAGTTTTTTTTATACATTTGCATCCATCTTGAATTCCGTTTTGAGTACATTTGGTAATAGCTGGGTTCCTTTCTATATGGATAATCTTGACAGCAAGAATTATTCAAATTTGAAGAAAATGGTAAAAAACTATGTTCAGGTCTTTACTGTAATTACTGTAGGATTCTTGATGCTTGCGAGAGAGATGACTTTTATATTTGCGAATGAGGAGTATTGGAGTGGGCTTCCAATCTTGCCGCTGATTATCTTGGCAATATATTGTGTATTTATCTACCAATTCTATGTAAATTTTGAGTCATATGAAGAAAAACCCAAAATTATAACTATTGGAACAGCATTTGCGGCATGTACGAATATCCTGCTAAATTATTTCCTTATTCCCAAGTATGGAATGTACGGAGCTGCTATGGCAACATTGGCAGGTTATGGCGCATTGGTGTTCTTTCATGCTTTTATTGTGTATAGGTTATTAAAACACAAATATCCGTTGCCATCTATATCGCAGGTTATTGGATTTGCAATTGTAGTGATATTCAGTTTTCTTTACTATATTTTGGCAGATTATTGGTTTATAAGATGGATGATTGCAATTTTATCGGGAATTTATCTTCTGAGGGAAATATATAAGAGAAAGACTATATTTTAGATGGATTCGAAAATCTAATAAAGTTGCTATACGAAAAAGAGTATTTAGCTATTGCAAAACATATTCGTAAAAGAAGATTTTATGGTTAATGTATCTTTATCACTTTGAAACAAAGAAAGTGGTGAGATTATTCTTGAAGCCAGATAGGAACAAAACGGCAGAGAGGATGTGCTTATCGGAGCATCCCTTCGGAACAATCAAAAGAGCGATGGGATTTAGTTACTTTCTACTGAGAGGTAAAAAAAGTGGCGGGGGAGTTTGCGCTTATGTGGCTGGGCTATAATATAAAATGGGCGAAAAATTTGCCGGGATATAAAAAAATGATGGAACTTATGGCAGTAGGAATCTGCTAATAACAAAATATACACTTTATTCAGTTGCCAAGGTCAGATATTTATTTCGGAGAAATATATCTGGCATTTTTAATGCAAAAAATATGCTATAAACCATTAGGAATTAGGGTTTTTAGACGGTCTGAGGGGGTATTTGATTAACAGCCTATGATATATATAGCTCACGAATAATAACATATTGGGTTGGAACATGTTTCATTGCTGTTCTTTGGGTTGTACCTTTTTTAGTTTATCTGTTGAGAAATATAAATATGCAATGTCCTCCGTTAGAATTACTTGGAAAAGCAAGCTATAACATTTTTTTATTCAAATGGTTTACTATCTGAGCTATAGAGAAATGATATTGAAACAGTTTCATAATCGAAATGTAGAAATAATTGCAGGAATAGTGCTATGTATTGCTATAGGTTTGTTATTTTATGCTGTGGAGAAGCCTTTAACAATGTGGATTATATCGAAAACAAAAGCTGGCGAGAAAACAAATAAGTGAGGTGAATTTTCATGAAAATTCTTTCAATTATTCCGGCATGTGCCGAATCGCATGGAATTCCAAATAAGAATATAAGAATTATCGGAGACCATCCTTTAGTTTACTATTCTATAAGAAATGCGCTAAATTCAAAATATATCACGGATGTGGTAGTTTCGACTGACTCACCAGAGGTTAAGATAATTGCTCAACAAATGGGAGTAAAGGTTCACTGGAGAGATGAAGCTTTATGCAGTGATGCAGTTACACTTGATGCAGTGATATATGATGGGATTCCAAATGAAGAAAAGTGGGACTACATTGTTACCATGCAGCCGACATCTCCCACACTTCATGTAGAAACGTTAGATGCTGCAATTCAATATACGATTAGTAATAATCTGGATACAGTGATATCTGCCATTAATGCTCCCCAGCTTTCCTGGGGGATTAAGGATGGTAAAAAAGTACCGAATTATAAAGAACGGCTAAATCGTCAGTATATGCCGCCGTGTTATGTTGAAACAGGTGCTTTTTTGATTTCAAAAGGGTCTGTAATTTCATCACAGACAAGGATTGGCGAAAAGATAGAAGTATTCGAAACTTCTCAGACGGAATCTATCAATGTTGATACATTTTATGACCTTAGAACTGTCGAAAGCGTAATGAGCAGTAATAAGGTTGCGATCTATGTCAATGGAAATAACAAAAGGGGTATAGGTCATATCTATCGAGCGTTGGAAATCGCAGATGAGTTTTATACAAAACCCGATATTTACTATGACAGCAATCAAACTGATCCAGCTGTCTTTGGAAAAACGAGTCATACTTTAATAGCTGTTAATGGAATTGCTGAATTGTTTGAGAAATGTAAACAAGAGCAATACAAAGTATTTATTAATGATATACTTACAACTTCAATAGACTATATGATTGGTCTTCGTTCTGTTCTGCCAAAAGCCAAGCTTATTAATTTTGAAGATGACGGAGAAGGAACGATTAAAGCAGATTTAGTATTCAATGCTCTTTATAGTGAAGGTGACCTTCCTCAAGTTAAGGCTGGAGAACAATATTATATTTCCGGAAAAACGTTTATGTTCTATGAACCGATTGCTATAAAGGATAAAGTTGAGAGAGTGTTTATTTCTTTTGGCGGGGCTGATCCGCAGAATTACTCTGATAGATTGTTAGGTATGATAAGTAAACTTGAGTATAAAGAATGCCGGTTTATTGTGGTTTTGGGACGAGCAAAGAAAAACGTGGATAAATTGCTTAAATATAGGGAATATGGAAACATTGATGTACTTTACGATATATCTAATATGCCCGAATTAATGACTAGCTGTGATATAGGGATTACCTCAAGGGGACGAACAGGATATGAATTAGCGATGCTGGGTATTCCCTCTATTGCTATGGCACAAAATAAACGTGAGGAAAAACATGGATTTGTATGCAACGAAAATGGGTTTACATATATTGGATTAAATCCGGATGATGAGGTTATCGAAAGCACCTTGAAGATGTACATGGGATTATCTCGAAAGGCAAGACAAAAATTCCAGGACAAGCTTCTGGGGCATGACTTGAGAGGCGGACGTAAAAGAGTTATGGGATTGATAAATAGTTTGTAAAGAGGAAACGTAGTTTATGAAAAAAAAGAGAGCATTATGTATTATTCCTGCCAGAGGTGGAAGTAAAAGAATACAAAGAAAGAATATTATAGATTTCATAGGAAAACCTCTGATCTCGTATTCTATTGCTGCTATTAAGGAGGCAAATATAGCAGATACGATTATGGTATCTACGGATGATCCAGAGATTGCAGATGTAGCAAAAAGATTTGGAGCGGACGTCCCGTTTTTTAGGAATGAGGAACTCGCCGATGACAAAACCGGGATTGCTGAGGTACTTATAGATGTTGTTGAGCAGTATAGAAAAACAGGGATGGAATTTGAGTTTATTATTTGCATTCTTGCATCAGCACCATTGATACAAAAGGATAATCTAGTAAAAGCATTTGATATGTTGGTAAATACTGAAGAAATTGATTCTGTATGTCCGGTGGAACCATTTTCTTATCCGCCACAGAGAAGTCTTGTTGTAAGAGGTGGAAAACTCCAAATGTTGTATCCTGAGAATTATTTTGCAAGGTCACAGGATTTGGAAAAACAATACCATGATTGCGGACAGTTTTTTATGTTCAAAACGGAGGCTCTTTTGAGAGATAAAAAATTATATACTAAGAATACTCTTCCACTATTTCTTGATGAAATGGAGTCCCAGGATATTGATAATTTTACGGATCTTGAGATCGCCAAGCTAAAATACGAATTATTGTTCAAAAAAGGAGAAGAGTCAGAATGAGAGCATTGTTTACAGCCGCCGGTTCGATAGGAAGCAGGCATATCAGAAATCTTACTGGTGTTAGCAAAAAACTTGGTATTCCTCTTGATATTGATGTTATCAGGAAATCTGACAGGATTCTTCCGAATGATATCAAGGAGTTGGTGAGGAATGAAATTCGAAATGAAATAGATTTAGATGATAAATATGATATTGCATTTATTACAGACGAAACAAAAGCTCATTTTGATAGTATTGTTTACTTAAAAGATAGATGTACGCATATGTTTATCGAAAAACCTGTACTGGATGATGCCAGTTATGATATTTCTCAAATTATGCCGCCACCGGGGGCTGTTTACTATGTAGCCTGCCCGATCAGATTTTCTCGCTATTACGAAGAACTGAAAAAGGTGATAACTAATAATGATGTATATTCTGCAAGGATTATATTTTCCAGCTATATGCCGAACTGGCAAAAGGGCCGTGACTACAGAAAGAGTTTCCGTTGTTTTACATCAAAAGGCGGCGGTGTAGACATTGATTCACTTCATGAGATTGATTATATGACATCATTGTTTGGAGTGCCTGAATCTATATCGAGAGTGGCCGGTAAGTATTCAAACTTAGAAATGGATGCTCCTGATTTGGCAGTATTTATCTTTGAATATGATCATAAAGTAATTGAAATGCATCTCGATTATTTTGGAAGAACTAATAATCGTAGAGTAGAGTTGTTTGCGAAAGATGATGTTATCGTGGTAGATTACAATAAACACATTGTTGAACATCAGCTTTCCGGCAATATTTACGATTATGGTGTCGATGATCAATTTTATCAAAAGGAAATGAAGTATTTTATCTCGCTTGTGCAGTCTGATGGAAGAATGAAAAATATTAATTCATTGGAAAATGCATTGACCAGTTTAAAATTAGCCAAAGGCTATAATAAATAAGTGGAGGACTAAAAATGAGTTATTCGAATCTTTTTTCTCTGGAAGGCAAAAAGGCAGTTGTTACTGGCGGTTGTGGTTATCTGGGCAGCGAGATTGTCAAGGGATTGGTTGACTTTGGAGCAGATGTTGCAGTTGCTGATTGGAAGATTATGGAGATTGAGGGACTTTCCAAACATGTTTCTTATCATCAGTGTGATTTGGGAAATACCGAGAACATTAAAGTGGTACTCAAAGAAGCGGCTGGTGAGAACGGAGTGATCGACATTTTGATTACCATGGCGGCAAATTTGGGCACAGGTGTGCTGAATGATGTGGAGAATATGGATGATGTGTATTGGGCAAAGGGCATAGATGGTACGGTCGGATATACATTCCGTACTATTCGTGAGGCCATTACCTATATGAAGAACAGCGATGCGGGTAGCATTATCAACATTGGATCTCTTTATGCAGTCGGTGCACCTGATCCGCGGACGTATTTTGATACTCCCTTTAGCAGCACACCTAACTATGGTGCGGGAAAGGCAGCTACCGTAGAGCTTACCAAGTTCTGCGCGGCATATCTTGCGAAGTATGGTATTCGAGCAAATAGCGTTAGCCCAGGCTCTTATCCCCATGAGAATGTTCAGAAAAACGAACTATTTAAGAGGAGGCTGGAAGAAAAGACCATGCTGGGCCGTGTAGGATATCCGGATGATCTTGTGGGGGTGATGGTGTTTCTGGCATCCGCTGCCTCAAAGTATATAACTGGTGTAAACATTATGGTTGATGGCGGGCAAACTGCTTGGTAAGAGAAAGGAAGAAAGAATAATGAAGACTACAAAACCGTATATGATTGCTGAAATGGGCGTTAATTTTTATGAAACTGCGGAGGCTTTGAATATCTCACCTATTCAAGCCGCCAAAATGTACATTGATGCAGCAGCAGAAGCTGGGATCGACTGTGCAAAGTTCCAATCTTATAAGGCTGGTACTATTGTTTCTAAAAATTCTCCGGCTTACTGGGATACGACGAAGGAGCCGACCGAAACCCAATATGAATTGTTTTTGAAGTATGACAGTTTTGGTAAAGATGAATATAAGGAACTTTGTGATTATACTCATGCAAAAGGAATGGATTATACATCAACTCCTTTTGATTATGCGTCAGCAGACTACTTAGAAGATATGGTAGACTTTTATAAAATCAGTTCATCTGATCTTTCCAATTTGCCATTTATTCGTCATATAGGTGCCAAAGGAAAGCCTGTTGTACTTTCTGTCGGTGCTGCGTACCTTTCAGAGGTTGACGAAGCGGTGAGAACTTTGAAAGAAGCAGGCTGTGAGGACATATCTATTCTTCACTGTGTTTTATCTTATCCAACGGAACCTTGTAATGCAAATTTAAAGATAATTGAAACATTAAAAAGAGATTTTCCAGATATAAGAGTTGGATTTAGTGACCATGTTGCTCCAGATGAGACAATGATGACTTTGGCTATAGCTTATATGCTTGGTGCGGAAATCATCGAAAAGCATTTTACATTGGATAAAACTTTACATGGAAATGACCACTACCATTCTGGAGAGCCAGAAGATTTCATGAAAGCAATTAGAAATTTCAAATGGATTGATACTGTTCTTGGAAATAGTGAAAAGACAGTTTTGGACTGTGAACTATTATCGAGAAAAGAGGCGAGAAGATCCCTTGTACTTACTCGTAATATGAAAGCTGGAGAACGTATATCTAATGCAGACATCATGCCGAAACGACCAGGAACTGGAATTTCGCCAATTTATACGGATATAGTTGTAGGGAGAAAAGTTGTTAGGGATCTGAATGAAGATACTATTTTAAACTGGGATATGATATAAATCAGCAGTTTTTGAACCTTTCTAATCCAAGACTGAATATGGTGTTCTAACAACTTTACCAACGCACGAGCTTTTTTGACAGTTTCAGGCGATTCCACGAAACTGTTAATATATATGCTGGCCTGAATCTGCTGTCAGATCTCAAATCGAGTCTCCTGAGCGCTGAAAGACTGATAAGACGAAAACATCTCATCACTATAAGGAAAGCAGTGTCATAGCACTATAAGAAACAGCCAGAAGGTTGATAAGACGCACTATCCCTTCACGGCTCCTTATGCGGTATTCTTCCAGTGACCAGAAAGTCTTTCCTTCATAATAAGAGACTTCGAGGTTCCAGCGCAATAGGTAACAGGACAGAGGAAGAAAGTTGATATTCTCTTCCCCATATTTCCTGGGGCGTCCGCGCTTCCCGGTAGGGGCAGGGGGGTAGTTCGTACATGGCAGTGTCGACGCGGGCATTGCAGAGGATGTCAAGGTTTCCAAACTCATTGATGAGCTCTGCCACATCGGCTTTCGGGTACCAGCTGTCACACAGCAGGAATAATTGCCTTGAGGAGCCAATCACCCCCATTGTCTGTCGGATCATTTCAGTGGCGATTTCCAGTTTACTTTTTTCCTTATCCCAGAGCCGGTATCCTAGGGGAACCGACAGGTACTGGATCTGCCCGTTCTTTAAAAACGGGAAGGATAGCAGGATGCTTACCATACAATGGTCGTTCAGGTAATTGGAGCCATTATGTGCTGCATGATCAAAGAGCTTTGAACAGAGTTCAAACTTTGTGGCGAACTTCTCTACCCTGGTGTCATCAATGGACAGGAACAGCGGCTGAGTTTCAAGGGAATCTGGAACCACTTTGACCGCTTTTGAAACAGTGGTATCACTCTTTATAATCCCTGTTTCTGAGCCAATAATATTGAATAAGATGAGTAATCGTTTCATTGAAACTTTAGGTCGTGCGTCTTATGACATTTTCTTGTGTCAGATGATCTATTATTACAGCGGTGCTGGTGTTATCTATATGTTTGTATCTAACAGGTGGCTTCAGCTTATAATAAATCTTATTGTTTGCATTTCTGCAGGTTTATTATTCTACTACATTGAAACTCCGATTACAAAAATAGTATATGACAAGATGTATTGTATATGGAACAAGCTTGAAAAAGGCACAGGCAAATTTATTGACAAGCATTTTTAGGGGAGAACTTTAAGGAGGAGATAGATGAAAAAAGCATTGATTACAGGTGTAACAGGTCAGGACGGAAGTTATCTGTCCGAGTTGTTATTGGAAAAAGGATATGATGTCCATGGAATGATAAGAAGGTCAAGTGTGGACTTTCGTGAGCGTATCGCTCATCTGGAAGGTCATAAGAACTTTCATCTTCATTATGGAGATCTTTCCGATTCGATGAGCCTTGTGAAGATGATTGGTTCTGTGGGCCCAGATGAGATTTACAACCTTGCAGCACAGAGCCATGTTCAGGTATCTTTTGATGTTCCTGAGTTTACGGCGGATGTAGACGCAACGGGTGTATTGAGGGTTCTTGAAGCTGTAAGAATCACAGGATTGGCTGATACTTGCAGGATCTATCAGGCATCGACCTCTGAACTATACGGTAATGTAGAGGAAGTACCTCAGTCTGAAACCACACCTTTCCATCCGTATTCCCCTTACGCTGTGGCAAAACAGTATGGGTTCTGGATCACAAAAGAATATCGCGAGGCATACAATATGTTTTGCTGTTCTGGGATTCTGTTCAACCACGAATCGGAACGACGTGGTGAAACTTTCGTTACTAGGAAGATTACTCTTGCTGCATCTCGCATCGCACAAGGCAAGCAGGACAAGTTGTACTTAGGAAATTTATCATCTCTTCGCGACTGGGGCTATGCTAAGGATTATGTGGAGTGTATGTGGCTGATATTGCAGCATCACACACCGGAGGACTTTGTAATTGCTACAGGCGTACAGCATTCAGTTCGTGAGTTTGCTACATTAGCCTTCCATTATGCAGGGATAGAGTTGGAATGGAGAGGAGAAGGCCTTAACGAAGTCGGCATCAATACTGCGACAGGCAGAGAAGTGGTATGTGTGTCTGAGGATTTCTATCGTCCGACTGATGTAGTCAACCTTTGGGGCAATCCCGGAAAAGCAAGGAGGGAACTTGGCTGGAACCCGACTAAAACGTCTTTCGAAGAACTGGTCAGGATCATGGTAGAACATGACATGAAGAAAGTAGCAGAAGAGCGGGCAGTTGAACACATCAATCTTGCGGAATACTTGGAGAAAGGTGTGGTGAAGTAATATGATGGATAAAAATGCAAGAATATATGTTGCCGGACATAAAGGTATGGTTGGGAGTGCTATCATCCGTGAGTTACAGAGGCAAGGATACAATAACCTCGTTACTCGCATCCATACAGAATTAGACCTTACCCGTCAGGAAGCAGTAGAAGATTTTTTTAAAACAGAAAAGCCGGAATACGTGTTCCATTCTGCAGGAAAAGTGGGGGGAATCGTGGCTAATAACAAGCTGCCGGCAGACTTCATGTATGAAAATATGATGATGGAAATGAATGTCATCCACAGTGCATTCAAAGCTGGCGTTAGGAAATTAGAGTTTCTAGGATCCAGCTGCATATACCCGAAACTTGCGCCACAGCCGATGACGGAGAGTTGTTTATTAACATCAGCTTTAGAGCCGACGAATGAGGCGTATGCTTTGGCAAAAATCAGCGGTTTAAAATATTGCTCATATCTGAATCGTCAATATGGTACAGACTTCATTTCTGTAATGCCTACGAACCTCTATGGTCCTAACGATAATTATCATCCAGAGCATAGCCATGTGTTGCCAGCGCTAATTCGTCGTTTCCATGAAGCGAAGGAAAGCGGGGCGACTTCTGTCACCTGCTGGGGAGACGGTAGTCCCTTGCGTGAGTTCCTTTATGTTGATGATCTTGCAAATTTCTGCGTATTTGTGATGAACAACTACAGCGGTGATGAAACGATTAATGCGGGAACAGGGAAAGAACTGACAATTAAATCTCTCACAGAACTTGTGGCAAAGGTTGTCGGTTATGAGGGTGAGATACTGTGGGATACAAGTAAGCCTAACGGCACGCCAAGGAAGCTTTTAGATGTGAGTAAGGCGACAGAACTTGGATGGACTTATAAGACAGAACTGGAAGAGGGGATAAGGCGGTCATATGCTGATTTCCAAAACAATTCGATGAGGGCGGAAAGGTAGGAGGTGGACTGTCATGAATATCATCCTTTTGTCTGGAGGGAGTGGAAAACGTCTCTGGCCACTGTCAAATGACATACGTTCTAAACAATTTATAAAGATATTTAAAAGAGATGATGGTGACGGTTTCGAGTCCATGGTACAACGGATATACAGACAGATTAAGACGGTAGCTCCAAGTTCAACCGTTACAATAGCAACATCCAAATCACAAGTTTCAGCAATCCATAATCAACTGGGTGAGAATGTAGGGATTTCAGTGGAACCTTGCAGAAGAGATACTTTCGCAGCAATAGCGTTGGCTACCAGTTATTTACACGATGTCAAAGGTGTGAATAAGGATGAAGCAGTGGTAGTTTGCCCGGTAGACCCTTATGTAGATGATGAGTATTTTCGTTGTGTTCGCAGGCTGTATGATGTAGCAAAAAGTGATGTTTCTGACCTGGTACTCATGGGGATAGAGCCTACATACCCTTCGGAAAAGTACGGGTATATAATACCGGCCTTATCTTTTGATGGGAAGATACAGTATTCCTTTACTGAGAAGCCAGATGAAAAGACGGCAAAAGAATATATTGCTCGGCATGCACTCTGGAATGGCGGTGTGTTTGCATATAAGCTTTCTTATGTGCTGGATAAGAGTAGGGAGCTTTTGGGATGCAGCGATTATGATACTCTTTACAATAGTTACAGTTCCTTAAAGAAGATCTCTTTCGATTATGCAGTCGTAGAACAGGAAGAGAGTATAAGTGTCGTAAAATATTCCGGTACATGGAAAGACTTGGGTACGTGGAATACGCTCACAGAGGCGATGGAGGAACCTGTAATTGGCGATGCCAGAATTTCTGATAGCTGTAATGATGTATATATTCTTAATGAATTAAGTATTCCGGTCTTGGCAATGGGAGTGCATAATTTAATCATCTCAGCCTCTGCAGAAGGGATATTAGTTTCAGATAAGCATGAATCTTCTTATATAAAGCCCTATGTAGATGAAATAAAGCAGCCGGTTAAATTCGCTGAAAAAAGCTGGGGCTCATATTGTGTTCTCGATGTGCAGGAAACTTCCATGACAGTATTAGTTACGCTAAATCCCTCTCATAAAATGAACTATCACAGTCATGAGTATCGAGATGAAGTTTGGACTGTTGTGAGAGGAAGCGGAAAAACAGTAGTTGATGGCATGGAACAAATAATAAACCCAGGAGACGTGGTGACAATGCAGGCTGGATGTAAGCACACAGTAATAGCTGGAGAAGATGGATTACAGCTTATTGAAGTTCAGCTGGGCGAATGCATTACCGTTTCAGATAAGAAAAAATATGAGATGCCGGTATCGGCTATAGGAATATGAGTGGAGTGAATCTTCCGTTTCTCTTAAGGCCGTCTGCAAAGAAGTACTTGTGGGGCGGGAGTAGGCTGAATGATGATTTTAATTTGGGATTAGATGCAGATTCTCTTGCCGAGGCATGGGTATGCAGCACGCATCCTGATGGAGAGTCAAAGATATCAACAGGCGAAAGCTTAAGGTCTGTGTTAGAGAATCATCCAGATTATCTTGGAACACACGCCTTAAGTCTTGTAAATGGAAGGGTTGACCTGCCAATATTGATAAAGCTGATTGATGCGAAAAAAGATTTATCGATTCAGGTGCATCCTGATGATAAATATGCTTCAATTCATGAGCACAGCTTGGGTAAGACTGAAATGTGGTATGTGCTTGATGCAAAGCCAGATTCATCACTTATTTATGGCTTTAGTAGAGACGTTAATGCGGCAACCGTCCGCGATGCGATAAATACAGGACGGATAGGCCGCTATTTGAATACTGTAAAGGTAAAGAAAAATGATGTGTTTTTGGTAGAACCGGGGACTGTTCACGCTATTGGGGCGGGATGCCTTATCGCTGAGATACAGGAATCTTCTAATATTACATATCGCTTATTTGACTATGACAGAATTGATAAAAATGGGACAAAAAGAGAACTTCACATAAACCGTGCTTTGGACGTGGCAAACCTCAATTCATCTGCAACACCTCGTCAGCCAATGAGGGTGTTGAAATATAAACCTGGATATGCAAGCGAATTGTTGACACGTTGTAAGTACTTCCAGATAGAGAGACTTTTGTTGAACACAGAGATATGCAGGGATTTAGTAGAGTTCAGGACAGGAAGTAATTCCTTTCATGCATTGCTTTGCGTGGAGGGGTGTGGCTCTATTTTACTGAATAGGGGGATGCTGAACTTCTTTAAAGGAGATTGCGTATTTGTTCCGGCTGAAAGTGTTTCGCTAAAACTGCATGGAAAAGCACAGATATTGAATGTAAGTTGTTAATCATTTTTGCATGAGTAAGAGAAAAACAGCGTATTTTCAAGGATCTTATTGTTTCCTGGATTTTGCGGAGAGGCTATTTAGTGTCTAATATTTGACTTTAAGGATATTATGGAAAGAATAAAAATGAATGGCATATGAATTATATGGTAACTGTTTTTTTGCTTTGTGGAATAGTATATTAGTGGAGAGATGTAATATCATGATATCTTTGATTGTGCCTTGCCTCAATGAAGAGAGCGCAATTCCGTCTTTTTACGAAGAGTTAATGAAAGTACAAGAGAGACTTGATGAAATTGAGATTATATTTGTAGATGACAATTAAAGTTATCAAAAAATTACAGGAAAAAGATAGTCGAGTGCATTTTATATCATTTTCAAGAAACTTTGGTAAGGAGGCGGCAATGCTCGCTGGCCTTGAATATTCAAAGGGAGATTATGTGGTCACTATGGATGTTGACTTGCAGGACCCACCGTCATTGCTTCCGGAAATGTACAGGGCACTAATTGATAGCGAAAGTGAGTACGACTGTGTGGCAACAAGAAGGAAAGACAGGAAGGGCGAGTCAATGATTCGCTCCTTCTTTTCCAGATGCTTTTATAAATTGATTGGGTATTTTTCTTCAACGCCAATTATTGATGGGACTAGAGATTATAGATTTATGTCCCGGAAAATGGTAGATGCCGTTATAAATGATCGTGAGTATAATCGTTTTTCAAAAGGACTGTATTCATGGGTGGGATTCAACACACTCTGGCTGGAATATGAGAATATAGAACGGAGCACAGGAACTACAAAATGGTCACTTTGGACGCTGTTCAAGTATTCTGTAGAAGGAATACTTGCCTATTCGACGGTTCCGTTATTGTTAAGGATCAAGGATAGGAATACCATTTAGGAACTGTTTACGTAATGACCCCGGAACGAGGATAAACTCGTTGCCGGGGCATTTTCCTTTCATCCATCTGCTTAATAGATTTGACCACTATTCTGAACAATACATCACCTTGCAACTTTTTTTATAGCAGGCAATTCCATATTTATGAATTTGTTCCATCCCTTCCTGTTTAAGAACAGTCACATATCCATCGTGTTCAACCTGCTCCATTGCATTTTGACACGCTGTGTCAAAGGATCCTTTCTCCGCATATTTCACTTCGATAACGCATCCGGTCCTGGATGCCGGAATTATAATTTTAATATCCGTATACCCAATTCCTGATTCCGCATTGGATTTTACAATCCAACTCCGTTCTGCTTTCAACAGACCCAGCAGCATTCCATGATAAAAATTTTCTTTCATTTCTTTTTTTACAAAAGTATCCCTGATGCTGATGGACTCCGCCAGGAATTGGTTAAAAATCTCTTCTACAGCCTTCCCATCCCCATCCCTAATTGCCCGGCAGAACGCTTTCCAATCTGCTGTGTTGCCGGTGATCTTTACCCGAAACCAGGAACGGATCTTTTTTTCGTAGATTCCAAGGACTTCCTTATTTGGAATAACAAGACGGTACTGACCGCTCCCGGTTTCACCGGCTTTCGTCAGGTATCCGGTGGCAAAAAGAACGCTCCACAGATATGTCTGACGGGTTTCAGGATCCTGGCTGTCAAGATCTGTGTAGGTTAATTCCGGGATCAAAGTTTTTTCTACGGATTCGCCGGAAATCAGAGCTTCAATTTCTGCCTTCGTAGTCTCTGCCGCATCCGTGAGGATATCTTGGATAATGGCATTGCTGCTGCTGTTTTCCCAATGGCTTTCCATGGCGGCATCTGTTGATTCCAGAAATTTATCACACTGGTTGATCACGTCCCAGGGGCAGTATACATCTGTATGTCCGAACCGGTATCCGTCATACCATTCCTGAAACACGTCAAACTTTTCTTCCAGATTATAATAACAGAGCAGATCCCTGACCTCATTTGCTGTAAACCCAAAATATTCCGCATAACGGATGTCAGATATCGTTCTCACTTTGAAATTGTTAAGCCCCGTAAAAATGCTCTCTCTGGCAATCCGGAGGCATCCTGTAATGACCGCAAAATATAAGTTCTTATTTGTTTTAAGCACCTGACTGAACAGCGAACGGATCAGGCTGACCATCTCCGTATAATAGCCGTTCTGATATGCTTTATCCAAAGGTACGTCATATTCGTCAATCAGGACGATGGCTGGAATCCCATAATGCTTAAAAAGTAATTGGGTTAAAAGCTTTAGACTGCTGTATAGATAAAACGCTTTTTCAAAATCACCTTCTATCAATCGATTTAGCTTTTTCTTATCTGCGGGGGTCAGCTTGTTACTCTCCAAAAGAAAGTCCAGACGGCCGGCTTCTTCGCTGACAATGACTCCCAGCATTCCGTATGCCGTTTGGAAATCCATCCCTTCTACATCTTTAAGGCTGATTGAGATGACAGGATACTTTCCCATATGCAGCTCACAGATTTCAGTTTCCTCTGCAATCCCCAGGCCGTCAAATAGTGATGGCTCTGTCCCGATTTCAAAAAATGTTTTCAGCATGTCCATATTCAGGCTTTTCCCAAACCGGCGCGGCCTTGTAAACAAGTTTACACTGCCGCAGGAATCCAGCAAATCCTGGATAAAACCGGTCTTATCCACATAATAATAGCCTCTGGTCCGTATATCTTTAAAAAATTCAATCCCTATCGGCAGTTTTAATTTCGTCCCCATAGCTTCACACGTCCCTTCCCGATCTATCGGATGCAGCCAGTTTGTGATCATAGGCCATAAGCTGCTGTTCTTTGCTGTCATCTTACCATAAACCATAGTCTATATCAAGTTTGGAATCAGTACCTCAGTACCGGATCGTATTTCAGCCTGATAGAGCCCCCTGTGCGAAACCTTCCATTTGCAACCCGGGCTTCTTTGTGGTATTCTATACAAGGAAAAATAGAGCGGTTCGAGGCAGCAGGCTTGAAACCGCTGCTGTTCACAGCGGCCGGAAGCATCCTGTATCCATTCGGGCCGTGATGGAAACATGCTCTTTCAAGGAGGAACCTACATGAAGCTGAGCCAGTTATTAGAACGTTTACAATACGAGGTCATACAGGGCAGCGACCAGATCGAGATCTCGACCCTGATCAACGATTCAAGAAAGGCAGAGGAGGGCGCCGCGTTTGTCTGCATCAGCGGCGCGGTCTCGGACGGACACCGGTTTGCCCGGGAGGTTGCGGAAAAAGGCGCTTCGGCCCTGATCGTGGAAAAGGAAGTGGATGTACCGGGGGATGTGACCGTGATCCGAATGCAGGACACCCGTTACGCTCTGGCATTGATGTCCGCCGCCTATTTCGGCTATCCGGCGGAAAAATTAAAGATCATCGGTATTACCGGAACCAAGGGAAAGACCACCACCACCTATATGATCAAGTCCATCCTGGAGGATGTGGGACACAAGGTGGGGCTGATCGGAACCATCGAGGCGGTCATCGGCGAGAAGAAGATCCCGGCGGCCAACACCACTCCGGAATCTTACACCATCCACCAGTATTTTGCGGAAATGGTGGAGGCGGGCTGTGACAGCGTGGTCATGGAGGTTTCCTCCCAGGGGCTGATGCTGCACCGGACCGCGGGGATCCCCTTTGAGATCGGGATCTTCACCAACCTGGGCCATGACCATATCGGCCCCAACGAGCATAAGGACTTTGAGGACTACAAGCGGTGCAAAGGACTGCTTTTCAAGCAGTGCAGGCTGGGAATCGCCAATATAGACGATCCCTGGTATGAGGACGTGTTCCGGGGCGCGGACTGCCGGGTGGAGACCTTCGGGCTTTCGGAAAAAGCGGACCTTCGGGCGGAGGATACCCATCTGGTATCCAGACCGGGCTATATGGGAGTTGCGTATCATGTCAGCGGAACCATGGACTTTGATGTGGAAATCGACATCCCGGGGACATTCAGCGTCTATAATTCTCTGACAGCCATTGCGGTGTGCGGCCATTTCGGCGTACAGCCGGAGGTGATCCAGAAGGCATTGAAGGCGGCGAAGGTCAAGGGAAGGATCGAGATGGTGAAGGTGTCGGATGAATTTACCCTGATGATCGACTACGCCCACAACGCCATGAGTCTGGAAAGCCTTTTGACCACCTTGAAGGAATACCATCCTGCCCGCCTGGTGTGTCTCTTCGGATGCGGAGGGAACCGCTCCAAAGACCGCAGGTACGAGATGGGCGAGGTGTCCGGGCGGCTGGCGGATCTGTCCATCATCACATCCGATAATCCCCGGTTTGAGGAGCCCCAGGCCATCATTGATGATATCAAGGTGGGGATCGGAAAAACCTCCGGAAAATACGTGGAGATCTGCGACCGCAAGGAGGCCATCCGTTATGCCATTGCCAACGGACAGCCGGGAGATGTGATCGTGCTGGCCGGAAAAGGACATGAGGATTATCAGGAGATCAAAGGGAAAAAATACCCCATGGATGAACGGGTGCTCATTGCGGAGGTGCTGGAGGAACTGGCGCAGACGGCAAATATATAGATAGATGGCGCGGGAAACGTCATAAGAAAAGGACTTATGACATTTCTTTATAGAAGAGAGGGGCTGTAAGGATCTTCATGTACGCAAATATTATCATAGACATCACTCATGAAAAACTGGATAAGATCTTTCAGTACGCCGTGCCTTCCCGCCTGGAAGGCGCCCTTGACGCAGGCTGTGAGGTGGAGGTCCCTTTTGGAAAAGGAAACCGGCTGACCAAGGGGTATGTCATCGGCTTTGCAGAACAGTGCGACTACGATCCCGCAAAGATCAAGGAGATCCGGGACATTTCCCAAAAGGGCATTGCCATCGAGGGGAAACTGGTGGCCCTTGCGGCCTGGATGAAGGAACACTACGGCGGCACCATGATCCAGGCCTTGAAGATGGTTCTGCCGATCCGGCAGCAGGAGAAGGAAAAGGTGAAGAAAAAGCTCCGCCTCCTGCTGGATGAGACGGAAGGAAGGGAGAAGCTGGAATATTACCTGCACAAAAACCAGAGAGCCAGAGCCAGGCTTCTGGCAGCGCTTTTAGACGATCCGGTGCTGGATTATGAGCTGGTCAATAAAAAGCTGAACATCCCTCTTTCCGTGGCGCGGGCCCTGGAGGAGCAGGGCGTGGCCGCGCTGGAATCAGAGCGGGTGTACCGGAATCCGGTGAAACACAGGAAAGAAGCCCCGAAGCCGATCACATTTACGGAGGAACAGCAGTATGCCGTCGACCGGTTCTGGGAAGACTACGAAAAAGGGCGGTATGGGACGTACCTGATCCACGGCGTTACCGGCAGCGGCAAGACGGAGGTCTATATCGAGATGATCCGCCGGGTGGTGCTTCGCGGGCGGCAGGCGATCATGCTGATCCCGGAGATCGCGCTGACCTTCCAGACTGTCATGCGGTTTTACCGCTGCTTCGGCGATCGGGTGTCCATCATGCATTCCCGACTGTCCGCGGGGGAGCGGTATGACCAGATGACGCGGGCCAAAGAGGGAAATATCGACGTGATGATCGGGCCCCGTTCCGCATTGTTCACGCCGTTTCCCAATCTGGGGCTGGTGGTCATTGACGAGGAGCATGAAAATACCTACAAAAGCGAGCAGGTGCCGCGCTTCCATGCCCGGGAGACGGCCATCGCCCGGGCAGAGATGGAGCAGGCCAGCGTGGTGCTGGGCTCCGCTACCCCTTCCCTGGAGGCCATGTACCGGGCAAGGGCCGGAAGCTACCGGCTGCTGGAATTGAAGAACCGTTCCGGGCAGCAGGAGCTGGCCCGGGTACATACCGTAGACCTGCGGAAGGAATTAAAGGACGGAAACCGGTCCATCCTCAGCATCCGTCTCCAGGAATTGATGGAGGACCGCCTGGAAAAAAAGGAACAGATCATGCTGTTTTTAAACCGCCGGGGCTATGCCGGCTTCGTTTCCTGCCGGGAATGCGGTTATGTGGCAAAATGCCCCCACTGCGACGTATCCTTATCCTCCCATCGGAACAAAAAGCTGGTCTGCCACTACTGCGGATATGAGGAAGAAAAAAACGATGTCTGTCCGGAATGCGGTTCCAGGCACATCGGGGAATTTCGGGCAGGGACCCAGCAGATCGAGGACATTGTAAAGGCGCGGTTCCCTGAGGCGCGGGTGCTGCGGATGGATATGGACACCACCCGGGAAAAGGACGGACACGAGAAGATCCTGGCCGCGTTTGCCAATGAGGAAGCGGATGTGCTGGTAGGCACCCAGATGATCGTGAAGGGACATGATTTTCCCAACGTGACCCTGGTGGGCATCCTGGCTGCGGATATGTCCCTGTACGCGGATGATTACCGGGCAGGAGAGCGGACCTTCCAGCTTCTGGCCCAGGCCGCGGGGCGTGCGGGCAGAGGACAGAAGAAGGGGGAAGCAGTGATCCAGACATACAGTCCGGAGCATTATGCGATCGTGACGGCTGCGGCCCAGGATTACGGAGCATTTTATGAGGATGAGATCCGCTACCGGGAGCTGATGGGATATCCCCCTGTGGAAAATCTGCTGGCAGTGCTGGTAAGCTGCAGGGACGAAGCGCTCCTGGAAACGGGCTGCAGGTATCTGAGAGAATATGCCCTCCGGGTAAAAGGCGGGGAGCAGGTGGAGCTGATCGGGCCTGCCAGCCCGGGAATCGGAAAAATTAATGATATATATCGAAAAGTACTCTACCTAAAAACAAAAAGATATGATACACTAGTAACGATGAAAAATCGATTGGAACAATATATTGAAGTGAATGCAGGATTTAACACCATGCGGATTCAGTTTGATTTCAATCCCATGCAGGTCTTTTGACAGACTGACTATGAATGATAAATCAGGAGGATAGAAAGAGTTATGGCAATAAGAGAGGTTCGGGAGATGGGAGACGATATTCTGACAAAACCGTGTAAGCCGGTTCCGAAGATGACGCTCCGTACGAGGATTTTGATCCATGATATGCTGGATACCATGTACGAAAAAGCCGGCGTAGGACTGGCAGCCCCCCAGGTGGGGATCTTGAAGCAGATCGTAGTGATCGATATCGGGGACGGGGAAGGCCCTCTGGTACTGATCAATCCGGAGGTGATCGAGGCATCGGGCAGCCAGACCGGAGAGGAAGCGTGCATCAGTGTTCCGGGAAAATACGGGATTGTGACCAGGCCCAATTATGTGAGGGTGCGGGCCTGTAACGAGGATATGGAAGAAGTCGAGATTGAAGGCGAAGAACTCTTAGCCAGGGCATTGTGCCATGAGATCGATCATTTATCAGGAAAGTTATATGTATACAAGACAGAGGACGGTCTTCACGATGCCGCCCCTGAGGAGGACGAATAGATGAAAGTGATATTTATGGGAACTCCGGATTTTTCCGTGGGGACGCTGGAAGCGCTGGCGGAAGCGGGGCATGAGATCTGCTTGGCCGTGACCCAGCCGGATAAGCCGAAGGGAAGAGGCAAGGAGATGCAGTTCCCGCCGGTGAAGGAAGCGGCCGTGAGCCGTGGGATTCCCGTGTTTCAGCCGAAAAAGGTACGGGATCCGGAATGTGTGGAATATTTGAAGCGTTTTCAGGCGGATGTCTGTGTGGTCGTGGCATTCGGCCAGATCCTTCCCAAAGAGATCCTGGATATGACACCCTTCGGATGCGTCAATGTCCATGCCTCGCTTCTTCCCAAATATCGTGGGGCGGCGCCCATCCAGTGGGCCATCCTACGGGGAGAGCAGGTGACAGGCGTGACTACCATGCAAATGGATGAAGGGTTGGATACCGGTGATATGCTTTTAAAGACCGAGGTGCCCATCACCCCGGAGGAGACCGGGGAGAGCCTTCACGATAAGCTCTCCGAGGCCGGAGCCCGGCTTGCGGCGCGGACCCTGGAAGAGCTTGCGGCGGGAACCCTGCAGCCTCAGAAGCAGGGGGACAGTCCCACCCCCTATGCGAAGATGCTGGATAAAAAAATGGGAAATATTGACTGGACCCGTTCCGCCGCCGAGATCGAGCGGCTGGTCCGGGGGCTCAATTCCTGGCCCAGCGCTTATACCCGGTGGAACGGAAAAGTGATGAAAATCTGGAAAGCCGGTGTGAGAAGCAAAGAAACCGGGCATACTACCGAAAAGGCGGCGCCGGGAACCATCCTCGCGGTGGAAAAGGATTCTTTTTCCGTGCAGACCGGGGACGGCGTGCTGCTGGTGGAGGAAGTCCAGCTTCCGGGCAAGAAGCATATGGATGTACAGGCATTTTTAAGAGGAAACGCGGTCGTGCCGGGGACATTGCTCACCGCGGCGGAGCCGTAGAAGGACTTTCTGTGTGTGAATGGTTCCTGCGCGCGGGAAATGATCCTGCAACAGGAAGCAGAGCGGACTGCTCATATTGCGCGGCAGATCTCGTTGGCCGTGAGTCTATAGACAGGGAAAGGAATAAAAAATGGGAATGTTTTATTTGGGATATGATTCGACCTATATATTGGTTTTGATCGGAGTGGCAATCTGCCTTTTTGCATCCTCACGCGTGAACAGCGTGTTCCGCAGGTATTCCACGGTTCGGAGCCGTTCCGGGCTGACCGGACGGGAGGCGGCGGAGAGGATTCTGCGGGCCAACGGGATCTACGATGTGACCGTGCGGCACATTCCGGGCAATCTGACAGACCATTATGATCCCCGGAATAAGACACTTGGGCTTTCCGATTCGACCTATGGTTCCGCTTCCGTGGCGGCTATCGGCGTGGCAGCCCATGAATGCGGCCATGCGGCGCAGCACGCCACTGGCTATGCGCCCCTGAAATTCCGAGGGGCTCTGGTTCCGGTAGCCAATTTTGGTTCCACTCTGGCATGGCCCCTGATCCTGATCGGATTGTTTCTCAGAAGCGATACCGCAGTGATTTTTATCAATATGGGAATCTTGCTGTTTTCCGCGGCAGTGCTGTTCCAGCTGGTAACTCTGCCGGTCGAGTTCAACGCTTCCAGCCGCGCGGTGAAGGTGCTGGAGACAACCGGCATGCTGTATCCGGAGGAGATCCGGCAGACCAAGGCCGTGTTGGGCGCGGCGGCGCTGACCTATGTGGCAAGCGCGGCATCCGCGATCCTGCAGCTGCTCCGTCTGCTTCTGATCACTGGAAGACGGCGGAATGACTGAGGAAAGAAACGGGGCCCATTGCGCGGACGGAGGCCATGCGGCAGGGCGCAGAGTTCAGCGGTAATGATCCTGAACATATAGGAGATATGCAGAATATGGTGAAGCCGATAAATGAACGGGAACTGGTGCTTGGGATCCTTATGGAGGTGACGGAAAAGGGGCAGTACAGCCACATCGTCCTCCGGGAGGTTCTGGGAAAATACCAGTATCTGGATAAAAAGGAGCGTGCCTTCATCACCCGTGTCACGGAAGGTACGCTGGAACATATGATAGAGCTGGACTATATTTTGGACCGGTTCTCTAAGGTCAATGTTAAAAAGATGAAGCCCGTGATCCGCAATATCCTGCGGAGCGCGGTCTATCAGCTCAAATACATGGACACAGTGCCGGATTCCGCGGTCTGCAATGAGGCTGTCAAGCTGGCAGTCAAAAAAGGCTTTGCGGGCTTGCGGGGATTTGTAAACGGGGTTCTCCGGAGCACGGCTGCCGGGCTGAATGGGGTAGCGTATCCAAAAGACCCCACGGAGCTGCTTTCCGTGCAGTATTCCATGCCCCGGTGGATCCTGGAGCTGTGGCTGAAAAGTTATGACAGGCAGACGGTGGAAACGATGCTGCGGGAGTTTCAGAAGGAGAAGCCTCTGATGATCCGCGGCCGGATCGGACAGGAACCGGATCTGCAGAAAACCGGAATCCGGGAGAAAGCTGGATCGGGATGTGTTCCGGCAGAAGCGGAAAGCCTTTGCAGGGAACTGGAATCCGAGGGAATCCATGTCACTCCCCATCCGTACCTGTCCTATGCGTTTTACATATCGGGGCAGGATTACCTGGGAAGGCTCAAAAGCTTTCAGGAAGGCCGCTTTTCAGTTCAGGATGCAAGCTCCATGCTGGTCTGCGAGGCGGCGGCGCCAAGAACAGGGGATACCGTCATTGACGTCTGCGCGGCGCCCGGAGGCAAGGCCGTTCACATGGCGGAAATGCTCCGGGGAACCGGATCGGTAGAAGCACGGGATCTGACTGCTTATAAAGTGGGGCTGATCCAGGAAAATATTGACCGATCCGGACTCACCAACATCCGCGCGGCCCAGATGGACGCAAGAGTGGTCGATGCCGCTTCCGTCGGAAAGGCGGATATCGTGATCGCAGACCTTCCCTGCTCCGGGCTGGGAGTCCTGGGGAAGAAAACGGATCTGAAATACAAAACAACGAAGGAGAGCATTTCCAGCCTTGTGGAGCTTCAAAGAGAGATTCTTTCCGTGGTGAAGACATATGTCAGGCCCGGCGGAATCCTGATGTACAGCACCTGTACCATCAACCCGGCGGAAAATATGGACAACGTACACTGGTTTCTGGAGCAGAACCCGGAATTTTCCATGAAGGATATCCGGGAAAATCTCTGTGAAGAGCTGAGAGAGGATGTAAAGGAACAGGGATGTCTTCAGTTATTGCCGGGGATCCACAAGAGCGACGGCTTTTTCCTGGCATGTATGCGGAAAGAACGGTGATTGCCGCGTAGAGCGGCAGATAGAGTCTGCGGCTTTGAAGCAGACGGGAACCAGGAAAAGCGGATCGGAATCCTCTGACAGGATTGTGAATAGAACAGAACATAAGGAAGAGAAACAGGAAACATGAAAAAGGATATCTGTGCATATACATATGAACAATTGCAGGCAGAGATACAGGCTATGGGGGAGCGCGGCTTCCGGGCGAAGCAGATCTATGAATGGCTGCATGTCCGGCTGGCCGAGGACTTTTCGGAAATGACGAATCTTTCCAGGGAGCTTAAGTACAGGCTGAGTGAGCAGTATGAGATCCTTCCCGTAGTCATGCTGGAAAAGCAGGAATCCCGGCTGGACGGGACCTGCAAGTTCCTGTTCCGCCTTCATGACGGCAATGTGGTGGAAAGCGTGTGGATGCGCTACCATTACGGCAATTCCGTCTGCATCTCTTCTCAGGTAGGCTGCCGCATGGGCTGCAGGTTCTGTGCTTCCGGCATCGGCGGTCTGGCGCGCGGCCTGTCTCCTTCGGAGATGCTGGGACAGGTCTACCGTCTCCAGCGGATCATGGGGGAACGGGTCTCCAACGTGGTCGTGATGGGAACCGGAGAACCTCTGGATAATTATGACAGCCTTCTCACATTTCTGAGGATCCTGACCGGGGAAAAGGGACTGCATATCAGCCAGCGGAACGTCACGGTATCCACCTGCGGGATCGTCCCGAAGATGTACGAGCTGGCGAAGGAGCATCTGCAGATCACATTGGCCTTGTCACTCCACGGCGCGACTCAGGAGAAGAGAAAGCAGTTGATGCCCGTGGCAAACGCCTATGAGCTGGAGGAGGTGCTGACGGCCTGCGACGCGTATTTCCGGGAGACCGGACGGCGGATCACATTCGAATACAGCCTGATCCGCGGAGTCAATGACACGGAAGAGGATGTCCGGGAGCTGATTCGGATCCTGGGCTCCAGAAATTGCCATCTGAACCTGATCCCCGTAAATTCGGTAAAAGAGTACGGTTTGAAACAGCCTGACAGGAAAAATGCACAGAATTTCAAAAATAAACTTGAAAAATATGGGATAAATGTTACACTAAGAAGAGAACTTGGCGCAGACATCGACGGTGCCTGCGGTCAGCTCAGAAGAAGTTATGTACGGACACGGACAGAGGAGGCAGAGTTATGAGGACATTTTCAATCACGGACGTAGGGATGGTAAGACAGGTGAATCAGGACTATGTCTACACAACAGACAATCCGCTGGGCCCTCTTCCGAATCTGTTTGTGGTGGCGGATGGGATGGGAGGCCATCAGGCCGGAGATTACGCCTCAAAGTATACGGTTGAGGTGCTGAAAAGGGAATTAGGACAGAGCCGGGAAGAGGACGTGGAGAAGGCACTGGTCTCCGCCATCAAAAAGGCAAACCAGGAGATCATCAAAAAAGCGTCCCAGGATTCTCATCTGAAGGGAATGGGAACGACGATCGTGGTAGCGACGATCGTCCGGCAGATGATGTATTTTGCAAATGTAGGCGACAGCCGGCTGTATCTCATCAATCAGGGTATCACCCAGCTGACCAAGGATCATTCCCTGGTGGAAGAAATGGTGCGTCTCGGAGGGATCAAGCCGGAGGAGGCGAAGCACCATCCGGATAAGAATATCATCACCCGCGCGATCGGGGCAAAGGATACGGTAGATGTGGATTTTTACGAGCATCGTCTGAAAAAAGGAGACATCATACTGATGTGTACGGACGGACTCAGCAATATGGTAGAGGATGAGGAATTATTCCATATTGTGCAGGGGGGACGGGATATCGTGGAAGCAGGCACATCCCTTGTAGCAGCGGCAAAAGAAAACGGTGGTACCGACAATATCGGAGTCGTGCTGACAGAACCGTTTACGGATGAGGTGACTATATGTTAAAGGAAGGAATCTTTTTGGGAAAACGTTATGAGATCCTGGAGCGGGTCGGCTCCGGGGGCATGGCGGATGTATATAAAGGGAAGGATCACAAGCTGAATCGCTTTGTGGCGGTAAAGGTGCTCAAGAGCGATTACCGCTCGGACGAGATATTTATCCAGAAGTTCTTAAGTGAAGCCCAGGCGGCGGCCGGACTGATGCATCCCAATGTGGTGAATGTGTATGACGTGGGACAGGACCGGGGCCTGTACTATATGGTCATGGAGCTGGTGGAAGGCATTACGCTGAAGGATTATATTGAAAAAAAAGGGCAGCTTTCGGCAAATGAGACCATCAGTATCTCCATCCAGATGGCGACCGGGATCCAGGCGGCCCACGACCAGCACATTATCCATCGGGATATCAAGCCTCAGAATATCATCATTTCTATAGATGGCAAGGTGAAGGTAACGGATTTCGGAATTGCCCGGGCAACCACCTCGACCCAGACGATCAGTACGAATGTGATGGGCTCGGTGCATTATACTTCACCGGAGCACGCAAAGGGCGGCAATGTGGATGAGAAGAGCGACATCTATTCCGCCGGGATCACGATGTATGAGATGATCACCGGACATGTGCCCTTTGACGGGGACTCCACGGTATCCGTGGCGATCAAGCATCTGCAGGAGGAGATTCCTTCGCCTGTGAAGGAGGTGCCGGAGATCCCCTACAGTCTGGAATGCATTATTTTAAAATGTACACAAAAGAATGCGGAACGCCGGTATCAGAACTGCCAGGAGCTGATCCTGGACCTGAAGCGTTCCCTGGTAGACCCGGAAGGGGACTTTGTGAATAACCCGGAATATATACCTGGAGGTGATGAGACGATCATGATGTCAGATGAAGACCAGAGACGAGTCCAGAGCAGGAATAATTACCAGCAGGATTACTACGAGGATGAAGAGGATTATAACGATGGATACGGAGATGACGGTTACGGCGACGAGGAATACGACGACTATGAGGATGATTATGAGCGCAATCGGGGAAACGGCGACAGCGGATCGGTTGTAAGCAGCGTCCTGAAGGTGGTTGTGACACTGGCGATCATCATCATTGCGGCTGTCGTGATCTTTATGATCGTAAAGTCCGAAGGACTTTTTGATAAGCTCTCCGTAGACAGTCCCATCAAGGAAGAGGAAGAGACGAAGCAGGTCAGTGTGCCTTATGTGGTCGGCCTGACTGAGGCAGAAGCAAAGGATTCGCTGTCCGGGGAGGGGCTTGGCTACGGCGTGGAAGACAGAGTACAGTCCGATGAGTATGAGAGGGGCAAGATCATCAGCCAGACTCCGGAGGCGGATCAGAAGGTGGATGTAAATACGGAGATCAGGGTCGTGGTCAGTCTGGGCAAGGCGGTTGAGAAGAAGAAGGTGCCTGAGGTGGCAGGCCAGGATGAGGCCGCCGCCAGGAACGTGATGACCAACAGCGGCTTTGTGGTGGACGTGGAGCAGAAGGAAGACGATAACGTACCGGCAGGCAAGGTCATTACGACTGCGCCGGCAGGCGGCGTTGAGGTCGTGGAAGGGACCAAGATCATCCTGTATGTCAGCAAGGGCTCCAATAAAGTGACGGTACCGCCATTGAAGGGTCTCACAAAGGAAGAGGCAGCCAATACGCTGTCGGCTATGGAACTGTCAGGAAGCGTATCCGGGGAAGAGTTCAGCGACGACGTGGAAGAGGGCAAGATCATCAGCCAGAGTCCCGCTGCCGGAGAGAAGGTTCCTAAGAATACGGCGATCACTTATGTAGTGAGCAAAGGGAAGGAAGACAAGGACGACGACAAAGATCCGGATCGTCCGTCATATCCGGGCAACAGCGGTGGAGATGTGCCGAATGTCAAAGGCATGGAGGTCGGGTATGCAATGAGCATACTGGACAGCTACGGATATCCGGCAAGTATCGAAAGATACGAATCCAGCAGTACAATGATCTCCGGTTATGTCATCTCTCAGACGTTATACGATGACGGAACGGTAGGGCTGGTGGTCAGCGAGAATTAAAACAGGAAGGATGTTTCGGAGATGATCCTGCCGCGGGACATTTCCGAAATATCTGTTTTCAGATGCGAAAGGGTTTTATGAAGGGAAAGATCGTGAAAGGGATTGCCGGATTCTACTACGTTAACGTGGCAGGATCCGGCCTTTATGAGTGTAAGGCGAAGGGGATTTTCCGAAAAGAAAAGATCAAACCGCTGGTCGGTGATGAGGTGGAGATTGAGGTACTGGACGAGACGGAGAAGACCGGCAGTCTGGAACGCATCCTGCCCAGGAGGAATGAACTGATCCGCCCGGCTGTGGCAAATATCGACCAGGCGCTGGTCATTTTCGCGGTGACAGATCCAAAGCCGCATTTTAATCTGCTGGACCGGTTTCTGGTCATGATGGAAAGAAAAGAAATCCCGGTGGCGCTCTGTTTCAACAAAAGGGACATTGCAAAGCCGGAGGAAGCCAGGACATTGCGGGAGATCTACGTACCTTGCGGCTATCCGCTGATCCTGGCAAGCGTTCTGACAACGGAGAATATAGAATGCATCCGGGAGGTCCTGCGTGGAAAGACGACAGCGGTTGCCGGCCCTTCCGGGGTGGGAAAATCTTCCCTGATCAATTTGCTGCAGCCTCAGGCCCAAATGGAGACCGGCAGCATCAGCCGGAAGATTGCCAGAGGAAAGCATACCACCCGGCATTCGGAGCTCATTTGCATTGAGGAAGACTCTTATATTATGGACACACCAGGGTTCAGCTCCCTTTATGTGCATGATTTTGAGAAAGAAGAGCTGAAACATTATTTTCGTGAATTCCGGCCCCTGGAAGGGCACTGTCGGTTCAACGGATGCAGCCATGTCCATGAGCCGGGCTGCGCGGTGAAGGAGGCTGTGGAGGACGGTGAGATACACAGGGTACGGTATGAGAATTATGTGGAGATGTACCGGGAGCTGCAGGAGAAGAGGAAGTATTAGACTGATGATGAAAAAGGAGCAGGATATGAAAAGAATATTGGCGCCGTCGATCTTATCGGCGGACTTTAAGATATTAGGAGAGCAGATAAAGCTCTGTGCGGACGGCGGGGCCGGATACCTGCATTTTGACGTGATGGACGGGATGTTTGTACCGAATATCTCCTTCGGGATCCCGGTGCTGGAATGTGTGAAGGGATTTGAAGGAATGGTGATGGATGTGCATCTCATGATCCAGGATCCTATCCGTTATGTGGACAAGTTCTGTGACACGGGAGCGGATATCGTGAACGTCCACTATGAGGCCTGCGGCGATCTGCAGGCAGTACTGGACAAGATCCACGGCCGGGGGCGGAAGGCGGGGATCACGATCAAGCCGGCCACTCCGGTGGATGTGCTGGAGCCGTTTCTGGATCAGGCGGAGCTGTTTTTGATTATGTCGGTGGAGCCGGGGCTGGGCGGACAGTCCTTTATTCCATCCTCCCTGGATAAGATCCGCAGGCTCAGAGAGCTTTTGGACGCACAGGGACTTACAGCGGATCTGGAAGTGGACGGCGGGGTATACCACAGCAATGTGCGGGAGGTTCTGGACGCGGGGGCAAATGTGATCGTGTCGGGTTCCTCTGTATTCCGGGGCAGTATTGAAGAAAATGTTTCAGGCTTTATGGAGATTTTTAAAGAATATGAGTAAACGCACGGTGATCGTCAGCGGGGGACTGCTGGAGGAAGCATTTGTTTTGGAGATTTTGAAAAGTGAAGAGACAGAATTTATCGTTGCGGCGGACCGCGGACTGATCTTTTTGTATGAGCACCAGATCCTTCCGGACTATATCGTGGGGGATTTTGACAGCACGCCGGAGGAAATCGTGTCCTATTACCGCAATGAAACCAGGGTTCCGATCCGGAAGTTTAATCCGGTAAAGGATGCTTCGGACACGGAGATCGCGCTGCTGCTCTGTCTGGAGCTTGGCAGGAAGCATGTGGTGATACTGGGCGCGACCGGGAACCGCGCGGACCATCTCTGGGCCAATGTACAGGTGTTGAATCTTGCGTTGGACGCAGGAGTGGATGCCCGGATCCTGGACAGCTATAATCAGATCCGTCTGCTGGACCGAGGGATCACTCTTCGCCGGGAAGAGGCGTTCGGACCCTATTTTTCGGTATTTCCGCTAGCGGGAATGGTGGCGGACTTTAATATCCTTGGGGCAAAATATCCCCTTTATCACCATCTGCTCACCCCTCATGACAGCCTGTGCGTCAGCAATGAATTTGCGGAGGACGAGGTGGAGATTTCCTTCCCGCTGGGAGAGGTGATCCTGATGGAGACACGGGATACGCCGAAGACGGCGGATGGAATGAGGAGTTTATTCATATAGGCAAAGAGCCGCGCTAAAAAAGCGGCAGCGGAGAAAATAGAAAGAGAGGAGAACAGATGCGGATAGAGTACAGCAAAAAAGCCGCAAAATATATTAGCAGTCTGGACAGACCGACAAAACAACGAATAAAGAAAGCAATTGAGGGATTGACGGAATAGCCGCCGAAAGGTGATATAAAGCCGTTGCAGGGATTTTCAGACAGGCGCAGAGGTTGAGGGTAGGAAATATACAGGATTGTATATAATTGCCTTCAAAACGGGGAAATAGAGCGGGCAGTAAAGGAGATTGAGAACGGTGAAACCGTAAAACATGAAGATATTAACTAGTATAGCATTGCGTATATAATGGTGAATAATGTGTCTGATATTTTTGTCAGGACAAGGCGGAGGAAAGAGGCGATGCGGTGGCATCGTTGATTGACGACAACGCAGTGCTGGCAGAAATAGCAGGTGCAGTATTCACCGTTAATTACGCAATGCTGTACTAGGCTTAACAGACACAAGGTTGAAAGATGCGGGATCGAGAGATTTTCCATGCATGTGCTGCATTATACTCGCTAAAAGATAAAAATTTTGCAGATGATTCTCGAACTTTCTAAGAATAGGAATTACCATGAATTTGTATGAACGACCGATGACCAAGGAGGTATATAAATAAAATGAAATTAGGAATCGTAATTTGCGAGCCTATTTTTCATAAGTTGTTATATCTCTATAAATGTTGTTAAAGCATTATAAATCAAGGGTTCCCACGAAATCAGACTCATATATAAATTGTTATAAATTCATATATCATAGAAAATTGGCACTCGGTGGCATGCGGTAAAATCAAAAGAACAGATAGAAAAGAATATAGCAGAGGCCAAGGATTGCTCTAAATTAGCATCAATAAGAATAAGAAAGCCGGCAGGAGAGGATGTAGTTCCAGACCTGCCGACTGTTTTATTTTGTCTCTTTATTTTGACAATCACGTTCAATGGTTTCATTGTAAGCGGCAAATAATCGGCGTCTATAAAAGGAGCGCTGCCTGTGATATCGTACAGTTAGAGCACCTTGATAATCAA
>QXWX01000004.1 GCA_009911175.1 Lachnospiraceae bacterium
ATTCCTCCCGTTCCGGCCAATATGTCCCGAAATCTTTCTTTGTGAGCACGATCCGCACCGCCGGCGTGTCTTTTGATCCTTTATGGTTCCGATACACCTCAAGAAAAAGATGCTTTTCATGTCCCACGATCTTGACCGCTGTGACTCCGATATATTTCACCTCTTTCTTTCTGCTGGTTTTCTTTAACCCCAAATACGGTATTTTCTCAATCGCTTTCTTTTTCATCCGTTCCGCCTACTTTCCCATGTAGTAGTCCCTGATGATCTTTTTTGCCCGTCCCATCCCCGGGATTCCGAGTGCCACCCTGGAAGCGGTTACGCCTGCTGCCTTCAATATATCTTTATCAATCCCGATCTTGTTCTTGAAGGACCATTTGAGCAGCTCTTCGATGCATCCCTTTAAGGATCTCCCCTTCCCGCGGACCGCCAGGGCAATCTCCTCATTCTCCATGCACTGGCCTTTCAGATATTCCACCCAGTCCTCCATGATCTCCTTCGGTTTCAGCTCCCCGGCTTCCACCTCGATCTTGCCGATTGCTGCTGTCAGCGGATCGCAGAGCATCGGCAGGTCTCCCTGCATATACATTTCCACAACTTCCTCCTGAATCCCGTTCTCCTCCGCCATTGTTTTCAGGCTTCCCATGTCCCCTTCGTTGAAGAGATTTTCCGCCAGCTCATTGATCTCTTCATAGGAATCAAACTCTCCAAATTTATCAAACACGTGTTCATCCTCCATTCTTGCAAAAATCCTCATTTTTCCCTGTTTTCCTTGCATTTACTGAATGCGGCGGCATTTTCCCGCGTTCACTGTCCTGCTTCCAGTAATTCCGTCAGCCGATGGCTGTAATCGTTGTGTTTACTGAATCTGAATACGATTTCATGCCGGTCCGCCAGCTCCGTGAACTGCTGCCACAGATCCCGGTTTTTTACTTCCCTGCCGTCAACCTTTTTCCATTCGCTCCTGCGCCAGTTTTCCGGACTGCCCCGCTCCGCTGTATTTTTTACAAAGATACAATCCGTATAGACCGTCACGCTGCACTCCACCTTTAACAGATCCAGCGCTTCAATGATCGCCAGCAGCACACTCCGATGATAGGTAGTCCCCTTCTCTTCCCCGGATATCTCCCGTGTGACCGCCCCTCTGCTGCTTATGTACTCCACAACCGCCGCGTATCTTCCATCTCGGATACACGGCCCCTGCAGGCTGGTCTTTACAAATACCTTCACTGTCTTCATATCAGATCCTCCTGTACGGATTCGTCGGCTTCACCAGAGTATAGCGCCTGTACTTATATCCGGTTACCGGGTTGATCCCCTCATGGTATGTCCCCTTTTCCAGGATCCATCCCTTCTTCACATAGGGCTCCTTCGGCCAGCGGATCAGCTTCTTCTTCGTCGGTTTCGGCAGGGGCATGTTCTTGGAAGCGGAGTAGCTGGCTTCTCTGATCTTTTTTCCTTTTTTCTCCGGCTCCTCAGTCTCCCCTGCCTTCTCCGTCTTCGTCATGTAAGCTGCCAGATCAGCGAAGCCGCCCTTCTCATACATCAGCTGGCTGATCACCTTACCATGGGGCCAGGCTTTTGACAGCAGGATGTCCGTGTCCTCAATCCGGTTGATTACCAGATGTATATGCCATGCCCCCTTCGTGCCGTGCTCAATATTCCGAATCCAGAATGTCTCGTGCCCTTTCTTGAAATACCAGTCTCTCATCTTCCGGATAAACTTTTTGAAATCCTCCTTCGCCCGCTCCATATCCGTAGGGCGTTCCTCCTTCCGGTAGGTCAGCGTCGTAAAATAATCATTCTCTTTGAAATACTCCCGCATCCGCCACCTGGTCTTCTTCTCCCGGTTCATCTGATTGACTTTTTCCATCTGCTCCGGTGTGGGCTTTTTCTTTTTCTCCCGTTTCTTCCCTGGAGCTCCATACCTTCCGTCATGGTATTCCTCTATCTCAATAAACTTTTCAAACCTGTAGATTTTTCTTACCGTACCCATACATCCACGTCCTATTTTTAATATCTTTATCAAGTGATAAAATGGGCAAAAATCCCCCATTTTTCTTGACTTTCCGGCCCCACGGATGTATACTGATATTGTCTATATATCCATGTGGCCAAAAGCCATTTTTTAACACATCCAGTGCGAATGGATGTGTTATTTTTTATTTTCAAGCTGCCTCCATGCAGGATTGAATCCTATTCCGGAAGAAAATTTCTCCGGATCTTCCAGCTTCCATCCTGCCTTCTCCGATCCGTCAGAGAATCACATATTTCATCCCGTTTTCAATGGATTTCCTCTCTGCGTACTCTTTAACCTGCTCCATGGTGTCCAGACCGGCAGGGGCGCACTGGATCGTATTGTCCTCCCACCGAATCCACGGCACCCATGCCATCCCCCTGTATGTTCCATACGTTCCTGCTGCCATTTGTTCTCCTTCCTTGTTATCTTGCAAAATAGATCAACAGAGCCAGGCAGGACAGGTTCCCCAGCACGTACCCCAGCGCCAGGCTGCAGGCACACAGGATCAGCGCTGTACGCTGCTTCCGTTTCTTCTGCCGGTGCCTGGCAAATGCACGGTCGTATTTATCCATAGGCTTGTCCTCTCTACCGCCCTCAGGCGGTTTCCTTCTTTTGCATACACTCTAAAATAAACTGCGAAAAATTGTTGATTATCCGCTCAATTTCTTCTTCCGATTTTTCAGCATATGCTGAATCGTCAATCTTGCAGGTGCACTCCCCCAGCTTCATAGTTTCAACAATCAATCTACACCACCTCCATCTTCTTAATTAATCCATATGAATCACTGGTTGTACTTGTTGCTTATAACTACTAATCATTTTCCCTATCTTCATATTCCCTGCACTTGTTTCCAGGTCTTGTATTTCTGGAATGCTGCTCACAATATCCACAATCAACCGCTGTATGTATATCCAGCTTCCCTTCATGTCTGCGCCAGTAGTACTGGAAATATTTTGCACAGTTGATACAGTGCTTCCCTACGATTGCAATTCCATATGGTGGCGTTAATGTTTTAGTTCCCATGTGTATCTCCTCCTTTACATACTATTTGTACTAGTACATATTGTATGTTTTTTCTTTTTTTATATAGTAGTACAATTTGTATGTAAAGTCAACACTTATTTTAGGAGGTTTACAATGTATGGAAAAAGGCTTCGCTCTGCCCGCTTAAACTGTAATCTCACACAACAACAGGTAGCTGACATTCTCGGAATGACTGTAAATGCCTACCAAAAATATGAGCAGTCCATGCGCTCTCCATCCCTTGACACATTGATAAAATTAGCTGACCTTTTTAATGTGCCAACGGATTGGATTCTTTGTCGAGATGATTATTTGAAATCTCTCGGAGTATCCGTTGATGTACCCCAGTGATATCTTCAAGCATATCCCATAATACAAAGTCTCCTGTTCTACTCCCTTGTTCAATTTTTTGATAATAAACAAGGCTGATTTCTAACTTATCCGCCATCTGCTGCTGCGTCATGCCCGCCCTCTGGCGGGCTTCTTTTAAATTCTTCCGCATTTCTACTTTCACCTTTTTATGAATCACTGGTTGTACTTGTTGCTTAATCTTTTTCTTATTTCAAAGTAGTTTTTTCTAGTATCCTTACGGCGTATCTGTAAGGATACTTTTTGATCAAAGCCGAAAACTGTCACGCTTTCCTGATAGATATGCCTTCCATACTACGCATAAAATTCTAGCTACCACAGCAATGTAATACCAGGCTTCTGCATTCAATTTCATTCCTATCCACCACAATAATATTGATGAAACCACTTTCTCACACCTCCTTCCTATCTGCTTGCGAATTTCTTCCTGTTCTCCTATAATTTAAGTACAGGGCACTGCCATGCCCGAGTACGAAAGAAAGGAGGAAAATCATGAATACTGCACTGTTAAAGTATTTAGTTGAGCTTTCTAATCATGAAGTTGATACCATAATCTTGCCGGATTTATACAAAAAATTCCCAAATTCTCCCGAGCTTGCGGAAGATTTAAAATCCTTAAAATCAATGAGATTCATCTCCATTCTTTATGCGGACAACATTATTGATGATGTTGGTGTAAATCAGAAGGCTCTTGATTACTTCAAATAACTCTGTAATTCCTATAGTGAGAATGACCATAAATACGGTTATTCTCATTATTTTCCCCTGGTACTCCTTAATTTCTTTTGTCTTTTCTTTCAAGCATTCTTTTGCAACTTTGAAATAAAATTTTTCCCTTGCTATTTTTTGTTCATCTTTTTTCTTCTCTTCCAACATCTACACTCCCTACCCACTTCTCTTAATTGATTGATACGGATCCCATACTACGCATAAACGAGTCTGTAAACGACTTTCTAATCAATAACTAATTTACCTAAAAAAGGTAACAACTTTAGCGCATCTGCCAGTATGCGGGATGCGCGATCAACTGTTAATTCATCCTCACACAATATTTTTATAATTTTTCTTATCGTTTCTTCGTCTTCCAGGTTTGATGTAAAACCAAGTGCCTTCCTTCCAGCAGCATTCACCTCTATACCACCTCCTATCTGCTTGCAAATTTCTTCCTGTTCTCCTATACTTTAGATACAGGCTCCTTCCAGAGCCGAGTACCAAAGAAAGGAGAATCTTATGTTAAATCGCCATAGCAAAAAATTTATCCGCTATCTTCGTTCAACATCCCCTGATTTTGAAAACAGAGTTTATACTTATAGCTATCTGGAACGTAATCATCCAGAGCCGATTGAATCCATATATGCTACTGTTAGATATCTTTCCAGTGAAGGCTATCTGGAAATCGCAAAGCTGAACGGTTCTCATTTCGGCGTTATCTTAACAGAAAAGGCTTTGCATCCTTATGAGTTTTCCTGGACACAGATAATATCTTTCCTGTTTACCTCCATCTTTACGCCTATAGTTGTTTCAATCGCTACAACCCTATTGACCCTGTGGCTAAGTACACTGTAATTAAAGAGGTCATCATGCTTACAAAAATAATCCATAACCAGTGGATTATTTTTTTGTTCTGCTTTTCGATCCAGTTATACTGAAGCTCTGCTCCGCATATTTGGCAATACTGTTTTTCTTTATCCGTCATGTTTCCGCAACAGTAACACTTTATCTTTTCGCCCACCTCACACCACCTCCTTCTCTTCTGCTTGTAAATCCCTTCCAGTTCTCCTATAATTTAAGTACAGGGCACTGCCATGCCCGAGTACAAAAGAAAGGAGAATAAAATGGCTGGTTTTGAATTTGATGATTCTGTTTTTGACGATATTTCCAACGAGCTCGAACATTTTGAGGTTGATTGTCCAGAATGTGAAAACTCTTTTGAAATCTCCATCAATGACATAGGCGAATCTGTGACTTGCCCTCATTGTGGATTAGAAATACTTATCCAATCAGAATCATAATTTCTTTTTGAGCTCAGTGACTTCCTCCATTAAATCTCTGAGCTCTTGAAGTCCTCTTTTCATTTCTCCAATTTTTTTCATGCATTCCCTATATCCTGTAATTTCTACATTAATCACCTTTTTTTCAACCAACTTTTTCAGTTCGTTTTCTTCTCCTCTGATCTTTTCCACCTCTACACCACCTCCTTCCTATCTGCTTGCAAATTTCTTCCATTTCTCCTATAATTTATGTACAGGCATCTGCCAATGCCGAGTACTAAAGGAAGGAGAAAAACTACATGAAAGATTTTGATGATTTTATTGAACGCATCAAACCAAAAGAACCCGAAGCTCCTGTGAATCCTGAATCTCTTATCACAATTCAGGCCGCCCTTGACCTTCTTCGTCAGTATCATGTTTGGGCGAACGGGGAAGAGGAAAACCCGTCACAACATTAAACGGATGTTTTCTGATGTGCTCCAAGTCACCCTGAATGGCTTGGAGTTCTTTTCTTATTACTACAAGCTCCTGATAAATCTTTTTCAGCATCTCATACTACCTTCCTCTCTATTGAATCTATACGTCCAAAAACCGCATGGAAAAAGGCGCTTTCAGTCGGCGGATACATTGGATCTTTTTCTATAGATTTAATTTCTCAAGTCACACGTGAAGCAATATCCGCCATGGTTCCTGTAGCTATATCCGCTATCGCAAACTGCCAAGTACATCCTTAAACATATTTCGTCCTACAAAACCAGTACATTCTAATACTGAGCCAGTCGAATCCGCTACAGCACAATCGCTATAGATATTTTATTTATTGTTAAACAAACTAAAACCGTTATTATCCACATTTCTATTCTCAATAGCTTATTATTGATAATGTCTTGTGGATTTTTTTTACAGTCTATGAAGTAATGCCCCCACAGCATTATCAATAGGACTATTGCAATCCCTCTTGTAATGTTTATCCATTCGATTTAAACCACCTCCTTCTCTTCTGCTTGTAAATTCCTTCCTGTTCTCCTATAATCTAAGTACAGGGCACTGCCATGCCCGAGTACAAAAGAAAGGAGACGAATTATGAACAGTATAAAACTTGAATCAATTATCAATGCTGCTCTCACAGAAATAGAAGATGAACTCGGCGAAAACTCTAAGTTCATGTTTCGCGGGTCTGATACTGATAGTGACTGTATAAACCCGCATTTAATGCTCAGGACGTATTCCGAAAAATTACTTGAAAAATACCATTCGGAACTTCAAAAACTTCTGCGTGAGCAGGGTATTGATATCTAATCCTCTTTTATGACGCTGGTTTTAATATCAGCGTCATCCACTTCTTTCACCTTCATTTGTGATAAACCGCCCATTTTCATAGCTGATTCCATCATCTCAGCGGAAAGTTTTTGCATTTTCACTACCTCTTCAAGCATTCTTTCCAACGGAAGCTGTATTACTACCATCCTTTCTCACCTCCCCCCATTCCGAATAAAGTATTTGCGTCAACATCTAAAGCCGTTGTTATCTTACAAATATCAGTGTCCGTCATGATTCTTCTTCCAGTCAGCAACGAGTTGAACTGTTGTTTGGTATATCCTGCTCTTTTAGCAACCGCACACTGTTTCAATCCTCGCTCTTCAATGATTTTCCTTATATTGGGAATAACAACTGTATTCAATTCCTCAGCTCCTTTCCTCAAATTTCTTTAGTTCTATTACAGAATAACTCATATTTCTTTAGTTGTCAATACAATTTTCTAAAATTTCTTGAGTTTTAGTATTTACATTTGAATATTTTTGAGTTATATTATTGATACAGAAAGAGGTGATATGTTTGGGAATTGGATATAGAATAAAAGAAGCAAGAGAACGCCTAGGATTAACTCAGACAGAATTGGGTGAAATGGTAGGTGTCACTGGTTCTGCGATAACAAACTATGAAAAAGAAACGAGCCATCCGAAAGAACAAATAATCTACAAATTAATGGAAAAACTTAAAGTTGATGCGAATTATTTGTTTCAAGATGCCGTAAAACTTCCAAAATCAGAAAATGACATTAACCTTTCAGAATATGAACATATAAAAAAATACCGCTCACTCGACACTCACGGAAGAGACATGGTAGATACAGTACTTCAAAAAGAAGTCGAGCGCATGGCAGAACTGGAAGCCTCCCGCCCTACCGTCATAGACATCCAGCCCCATCTGGAGGACAGCACCCGGCTTATAGAGTACCACCGCAGCGCATCCGCCGGAACTGGGGTTTTCATCCTTGGAAGTGAGGGCGTTGAACAGATCCCCATACCGAATACGCCGGAGAACCGCAAAGTGGACTATGCTATCAAGGTATCCGGCAGTTCCATGGAGCCGGATTACTTTGACGGCGATATCGTCCTCGTGTCCCAGAAGGTGGAGCTGAACCACGGGGACGTTGGTATCTTCATCGTAAACAATGACGCATACATCAAGGAATATGGGGAAACGGAGCTGATCTCCCGGAACCCGGACGCTGATAATATCATAATTTCTGAATATGACAACATTGTCTGTATGGGGAAAGTTGTGGGGAAGTATGAGGTATGACTGCACCAGCGATTATATAAAAGTGGCGTTTTCAGTACAGGAAATACAAAAGGGGATAATATATGGATATTAATTATTCTAAACAAGCCGTAAAGTATCTTAGCAAACAGGATAAAATAGCACAAAGGAGAATTATAGACGCAATCAATAAACTGCCAAACGGTGATGTAAAAAAGTTGCAAGGAAGGACTGGGTATCGACTTCGTGTCGGAAATTTTCGTATTATATTTAGTTTTTCTGAAAATATTTTATACATCGAAGAAATTGATAACCGTGGACAAATCTATAAATAGGAGGATCTATTATGAGTGCAATAAAAGAAAGAATTCTAGGCGCAGTGACTATGATGAATGATTCTGACGCAGAAAAAGTGTGGAATTTTGTAATCGAAAATCTCTCTCCAAAATCATGGGACGATATTGAAGAAGTTCCTCCGGATGAATGGGACTTAAAAATGCTTGATGAAATAAATAGAAACCCTGATTGCCATGAATTTGTATCTCAAGAAGATTTGCTTAAAGAATTAAATCTTACCCTGTAAAATTTATTTTACAGAAATAAAGATTATGATGATATGCCGGGAGATGAAAAGATCAGACTGGTAGGAAAAGTGATCGGGAAAGTTGAGTTATAACCGCACCAGCGATTATATAAATGTGGCGTATATGGTACTGGAAACCAATGATAGGAGAAAATATGAGTGTTGTCTTAGGGTTTGCTACTTCAAAATTTGGAATAGTAGCAAGTGATGGACGATTTATCTGCAGTAATGGAAAAATTATAGATGAAAATTTTGATAAAACAATCAAATTCAATGATAATGTGATAGCTGGTTTCGCCGGTTATTCTAAACCTTGTATACAGATGATTATCGAACTGCAAAATTTATATCCACTTACAGATATGTGTTTAGAACAAATTCTTGAAACTATATCGTGCCGACTTCCTCAAATTGTTGATAATAAATCTGCCACATTTTTGCTAATCGGAAAAAATATGCATGGAAAAATACAATTGAGTGGTATTGGAACGCGCACAAATTATATACCCATAAATAAAGTTCCTACTTCTAATTCACAAGATTACATCTCCATAGCTCCACCTGGAATAGATGTTGACTCGATATTTATAAATACCCTTCTGGAATTTCAGCCAGACATCCAGAAAGGCATTGATCATACAATTTTGAGGGTTTCGCAGTTAAGTGACTATGTAAATAATACTCGTTTTCAGAAAGATTTTTTTCTTTAACTTCTGGATTTGCTTTATAAACAACTGACAATTTGCTTGTACTAATTGTACCACTTTTTATAATATGCCTCATTAGAGTCCCTCCGTTATCATTAATATTAGCACGATTATTAATAATAATCAATTAAAAAAGAAAGGACGTGGCCACATGCCATTACCACAAAAACAAGTTTACACATCAGAAGACTATTGGAACCTTCCGGACGGCCAGCGTGCGGAGCTGATCGATGGGAAGCTGTATGCCATGGCGCCACCGAATCGGATACATCAGAAGTTAGTCAGTCGATTAACACAGACTATAGGCTCATTCATTGATTCTAACATTGAAGATGTAGAACCAGATGAGTATGACTTACAAATGTTAAAAGCTATTGAATCCGACCCTGAATGCCATGAATTTACCCCTGAAAATGAAATTGATTGGGAAAACTAGTGTAGTAATCTGAAAAAGCCAGACTAGTTTCACGTAATCCAAACTCTGATAATATCACAATTTCTGAATATGATAACATCGGCTGCATGGGGAAAGCGGAAGGCGCTGATTTTATCATTGGGGTAAGCGGCGAATCCATGGAGCCAGATTACCATGACGGCGAAAAGCTCTACGTCCGGAAAGTGGAATACCTTAGGAACGGCGATGTAGGCATCTTCACCATAGGGAATGAATGCTTCCTGAAAGAACTTGGCGAAGATGGCCTGATATCCAGAAATAAGAATTATGATGATATTCCGGGAGATGAAAAGGTTCGGCTGATCGGAAAAGTGATCGGGAAAGTTGAGTTATAACCGCACCAGCGATTATATAAAAAGGAGTATAATACATTATGTCAACCATAGAAAAGCTATATCTATCAATAGTAAGCGGTACACAAGACAAAAACACTAAATTTAGGGATTTGCAAAAACTTCTTGATATTTTAGGTTTTGAATGCCGCATAAAAGGGGATCATTTCATATATTCTTATGGTAACCTTAGAGAAAATATAAACATCCAGCCTGACAGCAACATGGCGAAACCTTATCAGGTCAGGCAGATCCGGAACTTTTTGCAGAAATATCAAATCAGATTATAGGAGGTACGCACATGTATAAGTATGAACGTATTATTTACTGGTCAAACGATGATAATGCCTTTATTGTAGAAGTTCCAGAACTTCCAGGATGCATGGCTGATGGCAAGACCGTTGAGGAAGCGATCGCCAATGCAGAAGTTATTATAAAAGAATGGATTGAAGTTACTATTGAACGCGGGCTTGAAGTTCCAGAGCCTAAAGGACGGTTAATGTATGCCTAAAGGAGGACGATTATGTCATTACCACAAAAACAAGTTCTGAATATGATAACATTGTCTGTACGGGTAAAGTGGTAGGAAAGTATTGAAATGTAAACGTAAATTGAAAGGAGTTTATATGAATAATATGGAGGCAATCTATGAATGAACAAGATACTAAAACAAATGATTATGGGCCTGATTATATAGGTAATGTAATACGAATATTAGATACTCAAACTTTAGTGGTAAATGCTGGTGAAGCAAAGTTGAAAAAAGGAGATGAAATCAAGGTTTATACCCAGGTAGAACCCTTGTACGATGTAGATGGTTCTCTTTTATGCATGTATGAATATACAAAAGATACTTTGACAGTTACTGATGTAAATAAGAAGTATTCTGTGTGTCGAAAGATGAAGAAAAAAACTGTTGAATCAAGTATGACCTCCGTTGCAACTATTTTATCCTTGTCCCCGTTGTTTGATGAAAATAAAGAACCGATTCCTTTAAATATCAATGATAACGATATTTCTCCTATTAAAGATTTCAACCGTAAAATACAAATAGGAGATCCCATAAAATTGGCGTAAATTTCATCATTATACAATACTTGTTATGTGGTGTCTACTTGACAAATAAATTTTCTAATGGTAAGATGGATTCGAACAGAGATGGTCGCCGCACAAGGTGACTGGAGAAGCCCTCTTCCCATTATTTGGTAAGGGGGCTTTGACTATTGTGGAGAATATAACAGATTATGATAAACCTTTTTTGACCTATGAAGAGCAGATGGATCTTATGGAATCAAGAAATATCATAATCCAGAATAGAGATTTTACACGCCGTGCGTTAAGCGGATTGTCTTATTATACAATAATTAACGGTTACAAAAATACTTTTCTATCTCAGATTGGAACTGATAACTTTATTGAAGGAACTAAATTTGATGACTTATATACCCTCCATATGATTGATACCAACTTAAATACTATAATTTTAAAATATATTCTATTTGTTGAAAGGTATTTAAAAACAAAATTATCCTATATTATCTCAGAAAATTACGGTGTTTATACCAATATTGAGGACTTATCCAATTGTAATCCAAAAGATTATCTTTTTCGGGGTAATTATAGCCGAAGTGCATATGGACGAAATAATATTCTTCTTAGAATAAAAGAAACCCTGACTTCAAACCGGATAAATCCGAGCGTTGCTCATTATGCGAATGATAAAAACCATATCCCTGCTTGGATACTAATGACAAACCTTACTTTTGGCTTAGCAATCAAATGGTACAGTATTTTAAAAAACGATGATAAAGCACGTTTGTGTACAGAATTTATTCCTGAATCAGATATTTCGATTTCAGATAAAAAAGAATTTATAACTATTGCTTTTTCTTTACTGCGTGAGTATAGAAATCGAATTGCGCATTCGAATAGAACCTTTAATGTTACAGGTCTTCCTATTCTTCCTAAAAGACAGCTCTTGACATTATCACGCAATGCGTTGTCACCTGATGAATATAACAAAAACTTTGGAAAAAGCGACCTATTTGCTGTTATACTTGTTTGTTTTATACTAATAGATGACCGTTACATATTATCTAACTTTTTAAGAGATTTAATTTATATTCTCGATCCTTATAAAACTATTGTCATGAATAGAAGTACTATATTAAAAATTCTAGGACTTCCAGAGAATTTAAACGACAGGTTAAAGCAACTTTTATTAGAAAAATTTTCCGACATCAATGTTAATCAAAACAATATTGAAAGGACGTGACTACATGCCATTACCACAAAAACAAGTTTACACATCAGAAGACTATTGGAACCTTCCGGACGGCCAGCGTGCGGAGCTGATCGATGGGAAGCTGTATGCCATGGTGCCGCCGAATCGGATACATCAGAAGTTAGTCAGTCGATTAACACAGACCATAGGTTCATTCATTGATTCTAACAAGGGCGCTTGTGAAGTTTATCCAGCCCCATTTGCAGTGAATCTTAATGCGAATGATAAGATATGGGTAGAGCCCGATATTTCTGTTATTTGTGATAAAGATAAGCTGTCAGACCGTGGATGTGACGGAGCCCCAGACTGGATCATAGAGATTGTATCGCCAAGCAGTACCCGGACAGATTGTGCAATCAAATTATTCAAATACCGTACTGCCAAAGTCCGGGAATATTGGATCGTAAACCCCATGAAGAAAGTTGTCCAGACCTATGTATTTGAAGGCGAAGAAGATGCAAACCTGTATTCTTTCGATGATGAAATACCGGTTTACATTTTTAATGATTTGACTATTAAAATCTCTGATTTACTGTAATAAACGAAAACCGCCCCTGCGCCAACAGGAACGGCCTTCACCTTGGTAACCATGTCATGTACAAGTGCACGTGATATAATCCCAAAAATCCAAAAGGATTATATCACACCTGCACCTGTTTTGGCAAGGTGCTATTTTTATACTTATTTTTATATACTGTACAAGGAGCGTGATATGATGTCATACTGTATCTATTTAAGGAAGTCACGCAAGGATCTGGAAGCCGAGCAGCACGGCGACGGCGAAACCCTTGCGCGCCATGAACAAACCCTTCTTTCCCTCGCCAGGCAGAAAAAACTCATTATCGGAAATATTTACCGTGAGATTGTTTCCGGGGAAACCATCGCCGCCCGTCCGGTGATGCAGCAGCTTCTCCATGAAGTAGAACAGGGCTTATGGGACGGCGTGCTGGTCATGGAAGTGGAGCGTCTGGCCAGAGGTGATACCATCGACCAGGGAATTGTCCAAAGGGCCTTCCAGTATTCCAATACACTGATTGTGACTCCGCTGAAAACTTATGACCCGGCAAATGAATTTGACGAAGAATATTTTGAATTTGGTCTGTTCATGTCCCGCCGGGAATATAAAACCATCAAACGCCGGATGCAGGCTGGCCGCTATTCTGCCGCGCAGGAAGGCAAATGGCCGTTCAATGTTGCGCCATACGGCTTCCGCCGTGTAAAGCTGGAGCAGGAAAAGGGCTGGACCTTAGAACTGGATGAACAGGAAGCTCCTGTTGTCCGTCTCATATTTAGCCTGTTTACCGGTCCATCAAGGATCGGCATTACCTATATCAAACGGAATCTGAATCTGCAGGGAATCCGCCCCAGGAAGTCGCAGAAATGGACAGACAGCACCATCCGTGATATTCTCCGTAATGAGGTCTACGATCAAAAAGTCGCAATCGGCCAGCGAAAAGTGACTATGCAGATTGTGGACGGAATGCCGGTCAAGAGCCGCCCCCGGAGCAGCGACTATACGTCCGTAGAGGCCCGGCATCCCCGGATGATCGATCACGAGGTTTTTCTTGAAGCCCAAAGCTATCTCGGACTCGGCGCCCCGAAGCCCCCGGAATCCTACGGCATAAAAAATCCGCTTGCCGGTCTAATTGTCTGCAGCGAATGCAGGCGGAAAATGTACCGCCGCCCGGCCTCCAAAAGTAAAGGCGGCGCCCCCTACGATGTCCTGATGTGCAAAACTGACGGCTGTCCTACGATCGGCAGCAAGCTGGATCTGGTCGAGAAAAAGCTGATAGACTGTCTCTCTGACTGGGTGTCCGGATACCAGATTCACGCTCCGGTACACAAAAGCCTGATTCCGGAAAAAACACAGGTATTAAAACGAATACGTGCGGATCATGGGAAATTAATGCTTCAGAAAGAAAAGCTGTATGATTTCCTGGAAAGCGGTGTGTACACCACGGAAATTTTCCTGGAACGTTCCGGTAGGCTCCAGGAACAGATCCGCCAGTCCGAAGAGCACATCCGGGATCTGGAAGAGGACTTGAAAAAAGAACAGCTGCGTGAAGACAATATCAACAATTTTATTCCTGCGTGCCAGAGCCTGCTCAGCTGCTATTGGGATCTCTCTGATCAGGAACGCAATAAAGCCCTGAGACTGCTCCTGGAATCTGTAGAGTACAGGAAACTCACTAAAAATAAACGCGGCGAAAAGGAAAAAGCCACGTTTGAACTGTCTATAAAGCCGCGGATTCCTCGTAATTAGCGGCTTCTCCCTCATTTCCACCTTTTACGGGATAACGAACTAGCCCATATGGAGATTGTCTGCGCAATCGTTCACCAACTGACCAGAAACCTGTCTCCGGAAGAACTGAAAAAATCCGGTTTCGACAAATATTATGTAGACCACACACTCGCACTTTGGCCCCAGTCAGCAGGCGGGGCGCCATGGACCGCAACCTACTTCCAATCCAAGGGCGATCCGATCACGGATCTGCATGAAGATATGGCGGCCGAACAGAAAGCCAGAACTACCTATGAGAATATCCTCCGACTCATAAAAGACCCGGAAGTATGCGACCCGATCCGGTTCCTGCGTGAGCGCGAGGTGGTGCATTATCAGCGTTTCGGTGAAAGCCTCCGAATCGTACAGGATCATCTGGACAGCAAGAACTTCTACGCATTCAATCCGGCATTTGATATGTCGTCAGACTGCGGATGTAGATAAATAACAGATAAATTCAATGCTGCCGTAGGAGCTGTTGATAAATAGCTCCTATGGCAGCATTTTTGCTCTGACACAATCATGGAATCTATATGATCTCCAACACAATCCGGATCATATCCAGGAACATATCCTGACATCTCGTCTCCCGTCCTTTTTATCATTTGGAAAGCAGATCTTCTGCCACCTCAGCAATGATCTTCTCAAAGTCCCCTTCAAAAATCTTCATTGAGCAGCTGAACATCAGATTGCATGGATAATTAAAATTCTCCACATTACTGCCCGTATGATCCCGGTATTCCTTGTCTGCGCCAAGGTGCGGGATCTTTTCTATCATAGGTGAAGCATCGTCCATATATCCGTACAGTTTCTTACCAAGCTGAAATCCCATTCCGCACTCAAAGCCTACGTCATTGTTTACCTCATATCCACGGTAATTATTTAAATCTGCAACAATCACGTCACAGTTCCTGACATGCTGCTGGAAATTATCAAACAGATTTTGTGCCCACACATAGGGGTTCTCTGTCTCCATCTGCTCCACTCCTGCTGCCCAGTCCACCGGTGAAAATGCCTGCATCCCATATTTTGCGCAGATCTCCTTCATTTTTCCAAAAATTTCCTGCGCATTTTCCTGGTAACGCCCGACTCCTGCCAGGTATACCAGCGGCTTCTCCCCGGATTTTTCCGTGCGGGCCCTGGAGCGGTCCACATAGTATCCTCTCCGGGCTTTAAATTTACTTTCTTCTTCCTTATCAAGGATCATCATCTGCAGACAGTCCTCGAAGCTGCCCTCCACAATCTTTGTGGAACCAATGATCGTGGGGGCAAAGGGAAGCTGCCCGTAAAACGGATGATTTCCAAATTCATCTGTGACTTTCCCGTCCTGAAGCCTTGTGTTCGGATTTTTCGTGGCAAAACTCCGTTTATCCCTGGTGTAACCATAGCATTTTGCACCCTTTGCATAGGCCATTCCCAGTTCGTAGACAGTCCCGCTGTCCGGCTCCGCCCCTCTGTAGGCCTCCAAGTCTGCCACGATCGCCGTGGTGTCCAGCATGACCTTTTCCAGGTTTGCAAAGATACTGTCCGCCCGCTTCTGCAGATTCGGATTTTCCATATCCAGCGGATCGCTGTTAGGAAGCGTCACCGAAAATCCAAGCGCCTCCGCCCGGGCCTTCATCGCCCCAAGGGCATCATAGCCATACGTGTAAAAACATTCCGGCCCCGCGATGTATAACGCTTCGTCACTAACCAAAGAATACTGATATCTATACATCCTTTTTTCCTCCAATCCTATCAACTCCCGAACCTTCCTCACACAACTTGACCTTCGGCTTTATGTCGGAGCAGCAAAAGTCAAAAGTATCCGGGAGTCTTTAAATTCCTGTTCTTATTTGAGTACCAGCTCCAGCAGCATCTGCAGGAATCTCCCGCAGTCCGCGCTGCATCCCACCTGGATCAGCGGAAGCTGCTCCCATACAAAATGATGTCTCCGGTCAATGACCGTCATCCCCAGAGTCAGCCCGTCCTTTGTCTCCACTCCTACATGGGCCTCCATGGTCTCTACCAGAGTCGGGTCAATGGCGTAGGCCACCGCCATACAGTCAATCACGGTACAGTACGCGTCAAAGCCTCTCTTCTTCACGAAGCGGATCGCATTTGCCAGAAAATCAGCTTCCTTCTTATCACTCTCTTCCAGCCGCTTCACATCCTCATCGCTGAAATTTACATCAAAATAAGTTGCCACATCCAGCCCCAGCGCCACCAGCCTGACGCCGGACTCATAGACCACCTTTGCAGCCTCCGGATCTACATACACATTCCACTCGCTCTGGGGCGTATCTCCGGTCGCGTTTAAAAAGGCATATTTGTTGAGTCCGAACGCACCGGAAATGGCAATGATCTCGGGAATCATTTCCTTGATCTCCGGAGCCTTGATCATGGCCATGGCGATATTGCTCATAGGACCTGTCGCGATCAGCGTCACCTCTCCCGGATTTGCCTTCACCAATTCAATGATCAGATCCACCGCGTCCAAATCTGCCAGCGGCATTGAGGGTTCCGGCAGATAAGCCTCTGCCTGTCCGTCCTTTCCATGGGTAAATGGATCCGGCGGGGATTTGCGGATGATGGGGCCGGCCATGCCGCGGGCAGCGGGAATGTCCGTCCTTCCCAACAGTTCCAGTACCTTTCTTGCATTTTTACTCGTCACATCCACCGGGTAATTTCCATTGACAGTCGTGACAGCCAGTACATCCAGCGCCTCCGACTTGACCGCCATGACAATGGCCATAGAGTCATCCATACCCGGATCGCAATCCAATATGATCTTCTTCATCTTCGTTTCCTTTCCTTATATTAACTGAATCTATCCCAGCGCCCTCTCAGACCGCAGCTGTCAAATATCTGCCGCTGCTGTCTATCTATTTATCACTGAATACCTTCACAAAATATTCTCTGTCCCTGGGCCCGTCAAATTCCAGAAAATAAATTCCCTGGGATCCGCCCAGCAGCAGCTTCCCTTCATGTACGATAAAGCTGTTTGAAATCCCAAGCAGCGCGGATTTCACATGTCCCGCGGCATCCTGGGGGGTATCATGCTGGTGCTTAAAGTCCACCCTCGTAGGGATCAGCCGGCAGATCTCCTCGTCCAGATCCACAAACCCGTCCGGATCCCACGGTGAAAATACCGTAATGCCTGCCGTAGAATGAGGATTATATACAATGCAGATCCCCTCCTCTACACCGCTCTCTTCTACCGCCTGTCTGACTTCCTTTGTAATATCATATACATCGTTATACTTTGTCTTGATTTTATAATGTTTCAGCATCCTGTTCCTCCTGCCGTCATCCTTCCCCTGTCTGCAGGGCGCCCGTCCCGGAAAACAATGCCTTCCCGGCCGGTGCGGGCGCCGTACCTTTGTCAGCTCTATACCATGATCTCACTCTCCGTTACACCGGCCCCGTTTTTGCTGAACGACCAGTCCCCTTCGCAGCCTCTTCCGTATTCCTCCCCGGTCAGTTCCGCAATATACGCCGCAATCAGGCATACCGGCGCGAACTGGGTCAGGGGCATGGTGATAGGATATTCCGGCTTCGGTACCTGAATATAAATTGCCTGCTCTCCTCCGAAATCCTCCGCACTTCCATCCGTGATGACTACCAGAGGTCTGTGCAGCACGTTGGCGTATTTCACCATCTCCCTTGCGCGGCTGTGCCCGGGGCTCGTCGTATTGGCAACCACCACCGTCCCCATTTCCCTTGCATTTCTAGCAAAAAAATTCAAATGGAACCATTCCTCGGTGTTAATATGCATGGCAAATTTTCCGGTTGCCTCCAGAATCTTTGCCTGCCCGAACCAGGCCGCCGCATAGTCAAAGCCGGAACCTACAAAGTCATAGCACGGGAATCCCTGCCACTCCTCTGCCACAGTCTGGCAGACTGTCTTCATCTCCGGAAGCAACGTTCGGAGCAGTTCCCCCTGTCTCCGGATATCCCTTCGGTAATCCATGGCCTGATCCATGGTATACTGATGCCTCACTTCGCCGAACCGGATTGCCAGCAGCAGCAGAGACATCACGCTCACCAGATAGCTCCGGGTTCCGGGCGCGCTCTCAAAAGCCGGGATATTCAGCTTTAAAATCTTATCCGAATGGATTCCCAGCGGGGACTCTTCATTTCCCGTCACTCCCAGCACGAAACATCCATGCTTTCCGGCCCTCTGTACAGCTTCCGACACCCTGGCCCCGGTACCCGAATTGCTGACAGCGATCACCAGCGGGTTCCGGCAGTCTATTCCTAAGTGCCTCTCACAGTAAAACCGTCCCAGTTCTATGGCAGTCACCACCTCCGTAGGAATACCGGTCAGCATTTCAAAAGCATGCTTTGTAGCCATTGCAGCTGCCAGGGAATCCCCGCATCCAGTCAATACGATTCTCTGAATATTGTAGATTTCCTGAAACGAAAGGACCTTTCTTGTCTTTGGTTCCAGGTCGTCATACTGCTGTTCCATCAATTCCGGCAGACTTTCTACCTGTCTGCTCATGGGATTATCATATTTTTTCATCTTTGATTTCCTTTCCATTACACAGTCCGGCATGCCAGTACCTTTTTCCGTGCTTCTCTTTTTGCCGATCCATTTCATTCAGCAGATAACATCCTTCCAGCGCGATCTCAATGGCAAAATTATGCCCGCTTCCCGCGTCAAATTTTTCACCGGTACACAGATTGTCCGCAACCGAACACACCGAACCGCCCCTTCTTCCAAAGAGCGCAGAAAGTGTCACGATGGCCGCGGATTCCCGGTCTCCGTTGAGCACCCCCGCCCGATTGTAGATCCCGGCAAATTCTATGTTCCAGGGCTGCATGTATCCTCCCACCCCGGGCCTTCCTCCGCCGATAAAATCACTGTCCACCGATACCGTAGTCCCCACATGGTACGGGGCGTTTAACCCCTCTGCCGCCTGAACCATGGCCGTCACTACCTCGTAGTGGCTGGCCGCGGGATAGGCCGCCGGGATATAAGCCTTTGTCATTCCTTCTTCTCTTACGATCCCGCTGGAAATGACTACATCCCCCGGCTTCACTTCATCTCCGATCCCGCCGGACCCGCCTACACGCAGAAATGTATGGGCATCCGTGTATTCCATATAGTCATACAGGATCAGCTCCATCTCCGGCGAACCGCTGCCTCCGCTGACGACTGTGATCCGTACTCCTTTGTACTCCCCGGTATAACTCGTAAACATACCGGAACTGCCGATCAGTTCCGAATGTTCCATCTTGTCGGCAATGATCTTCGCCGGGTCGCAGTCATAAGCACACAATGGATCCCGCACTGTGACCAGCACAAAATCCCCCGCTTTCTCCGGGATGATCTGTGTCAATGCCGGCCTGCCGTTGATGACCAGTCCCCTCTCCGGAACATTCTGATAATATTCATAGCGCTCCCGGATATTTTTTATAGATTGTTTTGCTCTGATCTTCTCACTTAACATGAATTTACACCAGACCTTTCATATTTTTACAAATTGCCTTCTCCCATGCTTCTTTTCGCATTTCTTCGGTGATCTCTTCCGGAACGCCATACTGGGAGATGCACATCGCTGCGGAGATGCTTCCCATCCTTCCGCAGATTTCCGGAGAACGACCTTCTACCAGCCCGCACAGGACCGCACCTGTCGAACTGTTGCCGCCGCCTGTGGCATCCACCACCTGAACATCCGGCTGGGACAGCACCTCCACCACTTCATCCGCCGTGATCATAACCGCCCCCTTTGCCCCCTGGCGCAGGAAGATCAGTTCCAACCCCCAACTCCTGAGCTCTTCTATGATCTGCTCCCGGTCTGAGGTACCGAACAGGCTTTTCGCCTCTGTCATATTGATGGAAAATGCATGCAGTTGCCCCGCAATCTTTCTGACGTTTTCCAGATTTTCTTTTTGCGCGGCATCTGCGGCAATTTCCCACATGATCTTGCATGAGGAATCCTTCTTATTTTTCAAGAATCCATTCCAGAAGTCCGGATCCAAATTTCTGAAAATATACATTCCCTCTGCACTGTCCAGATACGGTACTACCTCCTCCCCGGTTGTCTCCAAAGAGCGGAAATGTTCCAATCCAAGCGCCGGCGTTTCGATCCGCTCGCCGTCCGGGAAATATTCCACGATCGTATACGGGGATCTGGCATCCTTGATCCGGAAGCCTTCCATGGAAATGTGATTCCTCCTGTACCATTCCCCATGCAGTTTTTCGTAATCCTCTCCGATCCCGGTCACAGCCACAACCTGGTCGCTCCACAGCCTGAGACCGCACAGTGCATAGAAGCCGGCTCCGCCCGGGGCAATCTTCACATTTCCGTCCGGAAAATGTATTTCATCCGTAACAACGGCTGATACTACCACATATTTCATAAAAACCTCCAAATTTAACAGCCCTTTTCAGCCTCAAACAAGTTACTATTCACAGCGCCCTCACTGCAGCCCTTGCTGATTGTTTTTCACGATCAGGCTGTCGCAGGTCATCGTACCTTTGGAAATCAAAAAACCTCCCCCGCCGCATCTAAAGGTCGCATCCTCTGCTTCCAGCACCCGCTTTCCATTGATATCCAGATACAGCCTGCTGCCCTTTACGGTCAGTTTCATGCAATGTCCGGTTTCTTCCTCATATGGATACTCTGTTTCTCCAAGGACCGTTCTTTTCCCATCCTGTTCCAAAATGATCTGCGCCTTGCTGAAACCGTTCAGTACGGCAGCGTAAAATCTCCTGTGTCCGGTACTGCGCGCCACCAGCCCGCCTTCCTGATGCAGACTGTAATATATCGTAGATTCCACGCTGTAATCTTTCCACTCCCTGCTTCCGATGGTCACCACTCCGTTTGCTTCTGCGTGGGATACACAGTAGGTCCGCTTAAAGTCCGCCGCAAACTGCGCAGCAGAACTTGCAAAGCCTGCCAGCCACAAAGGATTGGTATTCCAGATGGAATTCATCAGCATTCCTCTCTGTGAAAAATCCGCCGGCGCGCCGTTCCAGTCTATTTCCTTCAATACGATCCTGCCGTCAAAACGCTTCCTGCTTTCCATCTGATATCCCAGCTTGCATATGGACATTCCTTTTGTGTCCGGTACTGTCCAGAAATAGGTTTCTGCATCTTCGGAAAGCTCCCATCCATCTCCATAGATCACTTGAATCTGATCGTCTATATCATAGTACAGAATATACGGCCTTAAATATACCTGGCCGCCTGATTCTCTGTATGCGGTCGTAGAGACCACCTGAGAGGAATAGAGTGTTGGTGAGGCAACCGTCGAAAAATTGACCGCCAGTTTCGAAAAATCAATAAATGTCTGGGTGGAAACATTGGCTGTCACACCGTCCGCCACATGGCTGCACTCGATACAGAGTCCGTTTTCCCCGGAAATCTCATTCCGGTTAAAGATCCGGACGTCCGCCGCTGCCCCATGGTCAAACTCACATTTCAAGAATCCCTGCACAGCCCCCGGGTATTCAAAGGTATATCTGGATTCCGATACAGAGAGGCTTTCCCCGCGCATTTTCGCGGCAGCCTCCACGATCTTCTTTGTCTCCAGAACCGCATCCGTCACTACCGAACCGCCGTCGGATGTCACCACATACATCAGATCCGCCACCGGCCCCCGGAAATCCGCACCCCCATTGATTCCTTCTATCCCAAGACGGATACCGTTCAGCGCCCCTACATTTCCTGCGTTGCAGTCCGTATCCCATGCCGCCGAAGCCGCAATGCTGATGGACTTCTGAAAATCGTCGCCGCCCAGGATGAATGCCGCAATGACCATGGCATGATTAGGAACCATATGGCAGCACCCCGGATAAACGTCATAACCGTATTTCGGGTCCAGATATGCCCGGACCTTCCGCCAGTCTCTCTCTTTGCCGCAGATATCCCGGACGTCCCCTATGATATCCAACAATTCCTGACTCTTCACATATCCGGCCGCCCGGTCCAGAAGCACGTCAATCCGTTTTTCCTCAAAAGCCATCGCTTCCAGAGCCGCCAGATGGCACGCAGCCTCCACCGCAATCCCGTCGTGGCTGACGCCGGCCGCATTCCGGACCAGCTCCACCGCCGTCTCCGGATCTCCCGGACATGCCATGGCGATCGCGTCAATAAAAATCTGTGCGCCGATCTGCTCTGCCAGAATCTTTCCATTGACCTCAATGGAGCCACTTTTGGGCGCTTCTATCCCGTTTTTCAGATTCAGATACGCGGTATGTTCCGTAGATCGTCCCAATCCGCCCCACCACAGGATCGTTTTATTTTCTATAATGTAATTGAGCCATGTATCTCCGAATGCCTTCGCAGGCGTGTTTTTTTCAAATCCATGATCCTCAATGGCCCGGAAAAAAGCAAATGTACCAGAAATGTCATCATCCGCCACGATCAGGGGCACCCCTGCTTTTTCATGGACGTAATACCGGATTTCTCCAAAGGTATCCTGGATTTTCTCATAACTCCACCCTTCCACAGGCCTTCCCAGATATACGCCGAGTATCTTTCCAAGCACCCCGGCATAAATATCGTTTTCATATTTCTGTATACTCATCGTTCAACTTCAACCGCCTTTACTTTTTATACTCTTTCCACTACAAACCCGTCCCCCAGTATCGCGCCGGAATCCACTACAAATCCAGCCTGCCCGCAAGAGTATTCCGAGTCCTCTGCACAGAGTACGTTCTCTCCGTCTATATATAGCTTCAGTGTTTCCCCTTTGACTGTAAATGCCAGTCGATGCGTCTCATCAATCCGATAACCGAAGGGTTCCTTTGCTAAAATGGTCCTCTGTTCGTTTTTCTGTTTATAGATCTCTGCGCATCCCCCGGTCAGTACCGCGCCGTAATACTGCCTGTGCCCTTTCGCCCGGGCAGCCAGTCCGGCCAGATCCTGCTGGGAAAATGTGATCACCGAGGATACGGTATAATCATCCCAGTCACTGCTTCCCGTTGTCACCACGCCGTTCTCCCGTTCATGGCAGATGGAAAATGTAACCGTATAATCCGGGTTAAAATGGTCTGCCGAAGATACAAAGGTTTTCAGCCAGGAGGTCGTCGTGGTCCACGGTGTCAGGGAGGGAGTCATTTCCATGGAACGCCCCATCTCATACCGCACCGGTGTATTGGACCAGTCCAGCGTATTCAGGATGATACTGCCGTCCACCCGAAACTGGCTCAGCAGGGTGATCCCCAGCCGGTACACCGCATGGCCCCTGGTATCCGGCACCGTCCATTGGATCACATTGCGTCCCTTTTTTAGCTTCACGGAATCCCCGTACCGGATCGCCAGCTCGTCATTTTCATCGAAATACTGAATGAAAAACCGGAAATCCGGATTCACATCCTCGACTGCCGTCACACAGGCCGTAATCTCCTGTCCGCTGTACAGGGTGGGGGAACAGAGCACGTCAAAATAGCTTGTCCCTTCCTTGCCCTTTGGTTTTAAGTCGATAAAGGTATCCACACAGCAGCTTGCATGGACCCCTGCGCCCAGGCCTTCATAAGAGATCCTGCAGCCAGGTTCCCCTGTGGAATCGTAAGCATTCTCGATCCGGGTCAGCACCTGCTCTTCCTGGTTTTCGTCGAACGGGATCACGCCCTGTACGCTTCCCGGATATTCAAAGGCATACCGTTCTTTCGGAATCTCCACTTCTTCTCCGTTCAGCATGGTGGCTGCTCTTACAATCTTCCTCGTCTCAATGACCGCATCGGAAACCGTCTCGCCGCCATCGCTGGTGACTACATACAGACGGTCTGCAACCGGCTTTCTCAGGTCTGTCCCTGTTGAAAATCCTTCCAGACCCAGGCGGATTCCGTTTAAGCATCCCACATTTCCTGAATTACAGTCCGTATCCCAACCTGCGGAGCATGCGATCATGCATGCCTTGTTGAAATCATCGCCTCCCATGATCAGCGCCATCAACAGAGTCAGGTGATTCGTGACCATCGGACAGTTTCCAGGATATTTTTCATACCCGTGCTCACTGGCTATCCAGTCCCGTACCTCATGCCAGTCCTCTGCCGCCCGGCAGCGCCTCCTCAGCTCGCCGACCAGTTCTTTGAAAAACGGGTTGTCTATATACTCCAAACCTTTGTCCAGAAGGGTGTCAATCTCTTTTTCTTCAAACGCCATGGCTTCCATCACGGCCAGATACACCGCCGCATCGATGGCCAGCCCGTCATGGCTGACACTGGCCGCTTTCCTGGCCATGTCCGCCGCCCGATCCGGATTGGCCGGATTGACCAATGCCCAGGTATCGATAAAGATCTCCGCTCCGATCTGTTCCGACATGCTCTTTCCATTCAGCTTTTCGCTTCCGCTTTCCGGTGCCTTAATCCCGTTTTTCAGACGGAGATACGCGGTATGCTCCGTACTCCTGCACAGTCCGCCCCACCAGAGGATCGTCTCATTTTCCACGATATAATTCAGCCAGGCATTTCCGATATCCTCCGCCGTCAGTCTGGCGCTGCAGCCATTGTCTTCCAGAGCCCGGAAAAAAGCGAAGGTTCCCGAGATGTCGTCATCCGGCACGATCAGCGGCGCTCCGGTAATATGTCCCTTATAATAGTACACTTCCCCGAAATGCTCCCGGATTTTTTCAAAACTCCAGCCTTCAACAGGCCTGCCCAGGTATACCCCGATAATTTTTCCAAGCACGCCGGAATAAATTTGATTTTGATAATCCTTTATCTGCATATTATCCTCCTTATTTCATGTTGATCCAGCCGCAGAATCCGGCCCCATATCATCCTTTCACCGCTCCGCTGACCATACCGTCCACAAAGTACCTCTGGGTACACAGGAAGAATACGATGATCGGCCCGATCAGTGTCGACGCAGCCGCCATCATAACGCCCATATCGGAACCATAGGATCCGTTCATTGCCAGGAATCCCAGTGTTGCCGTGAAGTTCTTTGCCCCCTGCAGGAACGTAGATGAAATCAGGTACTCATTCCAGGACTGCAGCCCAATCAGGATCGCCACCGTGATCAGCCCCGGGGAAACTACCGGACGCATGATATGCCAGATCACCTGCCAGGTGCCCGCTCCGTCGATCCGCGCGGATTCCTCCAGCTCTTTCGGTACATTCAGGAAAAAGGTCCGCATCAAAAATACGGAAAGAGGCATATACAGCGCAGCCAGGATAAAGCTTGTAGCCAGGATATTTCCGATCAGGTTTAATTTTGCATAGGCATAATACAGCGGGAACAAAAACAGCTGAATCGGCACGGTCATTGCCATCATGAAATACATCAGGATCACGCCGCTTCCCTTGATCCGTTTGCCGGACAGCACATAACCTGCCAGGCTTGCTGTGATCAGTACGATCACTACCGTACATCCGGTCAGCTTCACGCTGTTGATAAACCCTACCGAAAAGTTGCCGGTCTTCCATGCCTGGATATAGTTTTCCAGATGCAGGACAAATGGCCAGGAAAGAGGATTGCTGACAATCTCCGTATTGGTCTTAAAACTGTTGATCACCACCAGCGCGATGGGCGCCAGACAGATGATCACAAGAACGATCAGTACCAGATGGATGATAAAATTAATACCAAATTGTTTTTTCTTTGATGTCACTCCCATTTGTTTCCCCTCCTTCTACTGCATCTCTTCGTTCTTGCTCAGTCTCGTGTAAATGGTGGACGCGATCAGCCCAAAGAAGCTGATAAATAAGCCCACTGCCGCCGCTTTTCCGACCTTCATGGAATCAAAGGCGAAGGAATACGCATAGGTTCCGAGCACCTCCGTCGCATGAGCCGGTCCGCCTCCTGTCATCAGCTTGATATAATCGAAGGCCAGGAAGGAGCCGATGGTGATCATGACAAACATGAGGCTCACCGTGGACATGATATTCGGCAGATAAATGTAACGGAACAGCTGCCATCCGTTGCATCCGTCCAGCCGGGCCGCTTCTACCTGATCAGTTGGCACCTGACGCAGCGCCGCCAGATAAATAACGGTCAGGTAGCTCCAGTAATGCCAGATATCCACTGCCGCGCATCCGTAGATCGCTGTTTTCATATCCGCCAGCGGAGAACTGATGTCAATTCCCATATTCCGGAATACGGAGATCACGCCGGATACCGGGCTGAACACCACGTTCAGCCAGAGCATGGCATTGACAGAGGGCGCAAGCACATAGGGAATCAAAAACGCGACCTGGTAGATGCTCCTGGTCTTTTTTCTGGAAAGCAGCAGCATAGCCGCCAGCATTCCGATGCAGACCGGGATCGTCAAAAACAGCAGGGTCCAGATAATGTTGTTCTGGATCGCTTTGAAAAAGATCTTATCCTGGAAAAGCTCGATAAAGTTTTTCAGTCCGATAAAATTGATGTTTGGGGATAATCCATTCCAATCCGTAAAGGAATACGCGAATGTCATAACCCCGGGAAGCAATATAATACTTACGCTGATCAGCAGCGCAGGAGCGATCAGAAAATAATTCCAATTGATTTTTCTTTTTTTCATCTTTTTCTCCTAATAAATGTAAGCAATTTGCGCAGCAAAGTGCCTGCCTGCTTGTACAAAGGAAGCTTTAGTGAAAAAGCGGACCGGAATCTGCTATTTGATCCATTCCGGCCCGCTTGATCACTTATTCATGGTTCTTCAGCACACAACTCCTTAATCCATATTGGGCTTCGGAGTCGGCGGCACCATACCGTTCTCGAACTCTGTTTTAAATTCATCCTCCAGGGACTGTACATACTCATCTACCGTTGATGTCTCATACCAGACTTCATCGATATTGACGATTCTTGTCTGCGTTGCGGACGGGAAGAAGGTGTTGTCATAATATCCGAAATTTCCCTGGTTAACAGCATCTGAAATATCGCTGACTACCTTTACAAATTCTGCGGACAGATAATTCATATTACCTGCGTCAACACCGGAGAGGTCCTTCAGAGGAGTTCCCCAGTATCCGGGCCAGGCTGCTGTCATTTCCTGCATAAATTCTGCATTCATCATCATATCAATGATTTTTGCAGCTTCATCCTTATGGGAATCCTCCGCGTTTGCATTGATGGACAATGTGCAGGCCCCGCCTAATGTATAAGTCTCATCCGGAACCTGTTCCGTTGCCGGGAACGGGATAAACGCGATGTTTTCTTCCTTATCGCCTGTAAAGAAGGAAGCTGCCCACTGGAATGCAATAGACGGTCCCACAAAGAAAGGTGATTTTTCGTCGGATAAGAGCTGCAGTGATTCACTGAAGTTCAGGTTTACATAATCTTCACCTGCAAGATATCCTTTATCCCACCATTCTTTTGATTTTTCAATGGCTGCTTTCACGTCGTCATTTACCCAGCTTTCTTCGCCCGTCAGAACCTTGTACATGGTCTGAGGCGTCGCGATATGGGTCAGAAACAGAGACGCGTAATTTTCATTTACCGGCTGCCAGCCTTTATTACCTGTGACAGAAGCATACATTCCCTTTTCGATCGCTTCGTCCATGATTGCTTCCATTTCTTCGATGGTCGTGGGAACTTCCCATCCATTATCCTGCAGCACTTTTTTATTGTAGAATACGCCCATTGTGCTGACGCCGTTTACCAGGCTGTAAAGGCTTCCATGTACTGTACCTGACTCATAATATGGTTCCAGGATCTTGTCCTTCCATCCATACTCTTCTGAATATGCATCCATGTTTTCCAGCTTTTCTGCTTCTACCAGCGGCATTACAAAGGATGGGCCGGAACCGTAAATAATGTCTGGTCCCTGATTTGCTGCCAGGGCTGTTTTGATATCTGCATCTACAGACGGACGGAACTCTACTACAAGCTGATAATCATCCTGAGATGCATTATAGCTGTCTACAAGTATTTTTTTGAAAGCCTCCTGAGCATATGGCTCTGCACCCCAGAACCACAATGTAATCTCCTCTCTGCCTTCCAGATCTTCATCCTTCATGACAACAACATCGTCCCCTGCTTCTGCGTCAGAATCTGCATCATCTGAGCCTTCTGTTCCTTCCGTGCTCCCTGTGCCGCTGTCATCAGACTCTTTTGTGGTTGATATCGCGCATCCGGATAAAATAGATGTGAACATTGCAGCACACAGTAACATGGATAACATTTTCTTTTTCATGTACTTCCTCCTTTAATTTCATCACTTTTTGATAAACTTTTATCTTTTGTTTATCATTTTTTATTTGTTAAGCATACTATATCTTAGTTTTTCTCATTTGTCAATTACCATTTATGCACATTATTAATTTTACATATTATAATTTTCATTATTTTTTATACATTAAATTAAATAATCTGATTATAAGTATTTTATCAAACATATTTTTCCTTATTTACATATGATAAACTTTGATAAACTTTATATTTTTGTAAGTTATGCACAAAAAAAGCACATTCATTTCTATGATTCTTACAAAACATAAAATGAATGTGCTTTTTTATTTTATAACTCATAAATGATACTCACGTCCGATGAAATCTGGTGCTCAGTATATAGCCGGTATCAATGCCCGATTCTTTTTACAGAGTCTCCCTGCCGCAGGGTGGGTGTAAAATAATTCGTATGGATCCCTCCGATCTCTTCATGCCGAATCCGGCTGATCAGCACTTCCACTGCCTTTCGCCCCATCTGCTCCCCCGGCTGAATGATACTGGTCAGCATGGGATTCACCCACCCGGCCTCCCTGAGATTTCCAAAACTCACGATCGAAATATCCTCTCCGATCACCTTGTTGTTATCTCTGGCATATTCATATACCCCCAGTGACATTTCTCCATTGCAGGATACCAGCCCTGTCACCCCCTTTGAAAGAAGATAACCGGTTCCCTCGTACCCTGACTGCCGGGAATATTCTCCATAGTAGACCAGTTCTTCGTCATACTCCAGGCCATGGAGCGCCAGGCTGTCTTTATAGCCTTCCACTCTTTTTCTGGTGTTATAGATTTCTTTTTTTCCGGCCAGAATCCCAATCCTTCGATGGCCGTAGCTGAGCAGATGGTCCATTGCCATGTCAGCGCCCAGTTTATTGTCCGTTGTGATAAAATCACAAAACACCTTATAGACCGCTTTATCCAACAGAAGATACTGGATCCCGGAATGCTTCAGCGCTTCCCCCAGCAGGATATGGTTATCCCCTGTATTCATGTCATTCGGCGGAATCAGGATCAACCCGGCCGCCCCAATGAACACCGCTATTTCAATCTGCTCAATACACTTCTGCGTTGTCTCCGAACAGTATAGCTGAAATACATGGTAGTCATACAACGACGCATACTCTTCAATCCCCTGCATGCATTCTTCGATCAGTTCATTCCGAAGGCGCGGATAGATCAGCGCGATCAGCCGGCCGCTGTACCTGCTTTTGCTTTTTATTCTGTCTTTCTTTCTGACATAGCCGATTTCCCTGGCCGTATCAAATATTTTCTGTCTCGTTTCTTCTGAGATTCTGCAATCCCTGTGATTCAGCACCAAAGAAACACTTGCAGAAGAAACTCCGACCCGTTCTGCAATCTCCCTGATCGTTGCTTTCAATCAATCACCTCACTCCTTTTGCGGGAGTTCAATTTGCCCTCTTCCTATTCTAGCCGTCAGACAAGCAGATTGCAAGTTTTTTGGTAAATATTTACTATTTAATTTTCAGAAAAAAAGTTTAGCAGCATCAGCGCATTGTCCAGATTCGAAGCATTACCAGCCAGACCAGCCACCGGCTTTTCCATCGGGACCCCGGCAATCTCCCCGGCATATTTTCCAAAACAGCTTTCCGGTCCCGTACCAGTCACATTGCCTTCCTTATCATACTCCGCCAGTCCGCACAGGAAAGCGTCCGGCTGCTCTGCTTCTGTGTCGCCCAGATCCTTCAGATACCCGGCCTGTGCGTATTCCGTCATCTGCTCTTCTTCCCCTATGACCACATCCACTACCTCCGCCCGAATCCAGGTCAGCGCAACCGCTTTATTCGTCCCGACTCCGGCAGAAATGGTCCGAATCTCTATTTCCTCATCCTCGGCCGCCCCAAGCACTTCCCGGACCTGCTGCTCCAGCACGGAGGTATCCTCCATAAATTCCAGGACCAGCACGGAAACAGCCGTCTTTTTGTTCTGCACAAACATGATATTGATAAAATATGCTGCAAGCAGAAGGACCGCACAGCCTGCCAGCAATACGGCGGCATATTTTCTTATGAAACTGATCAAGTGATTTTCTTTTTTCTCTGCCATCTCTCTACTCTTTGATAAACCGCATTGTGGTCACATCAAACATCCCGGCTTCCGTAAGCCGCAGCTCCGGAATCACGGTCAGCGCCATAAAGGAAAGCGTAATGAACGGATCCACTCCCTCGGATACGCCCATGCTCCGCGCCTTCTGTACCATTTCTCCGGTTTTCTTCTGCACAGCCTCCGCACGGTCCACGCTCATCAGTCCGCCGATGGCAAGGGGAAGCTCATCCACTACCTTGCCGCCGGAAGCGATCACATATCCGCCCTGGATCCGCTCCAGTTCCCGGACTGCGCACAGGATATCCCGGTCGTTATCGCCTGCCGCAATGATGTTGTGGGAATCATGGGAAATGGTCGTCGCAATAGCGCCGGACTGGATCCCGTATCCTTTCACCGGGCACACTCCTACCTTTCCGTTTTTGCCGTGCCGCTCTACCACGGCCAGCTTCGCGTAATCCTTGTCCGGAATAAACACGCCATGCCGGCCCGGAACTTCTTCCACCCTGTGCAGAGTCAGCAGCTCATTCGGCACCAGCTCCAGCACATGGTTCTTTTCTTTTTTTGTCAAAAGCAGATCTTCCTCTGACATGCTCCGGATCCGGACTGTACGGAGAAGGGATCGGTCCTTGAGTTCATATCCGAAGGAATCCAGCCATGCTTCCTCCACGATCCTCCCGTCCTTGAGCACCATGGAAGGCACTGCTTCCTTCAGATTGTCAATGATCAGAAGGTCTGCCCGGTAGCCCGGCCCTACTGCGCCTGTGTCCTTGAGGCCATAAAACCTTGCCGCATTCCAGGACGCCATTTTGTATGCCCGCACCTCCGGCACGCCCAGGGCGATGGCCTTGCGGACGCAGTAATTGATATGTCCGTCCTTTTCGATATCCTCCAGATGCTTATCGTCCGTACAGAACATGCACTGATCCAGGGAAGCCCCGTTTTTGAGGAGGCCGCTTAAGATCCCTTCCAGGTTCTTCGCCCCGCTGCCTTCCCGGACCAGGATGTGGAATCCGGCCCGAAGCTTTTCCAGTGCTTCCTCGCCGGTGGAGCACTCATGGTCGTCCTGGATCCCGGCCATCCGGTATGCCTGGATTTCTTTCTGTGAGATCCCCGGAGCATGCCCGTCCATCACCATATCCGAAAACACATCCAGCTTATCCAGGGTTTCCGGCTCCTCGTTCAGCACATCCACGAACCGCATCATCTCTCCCAAGCCCAGCACCCTCGGATGGGATTTGTATTGCGCCATGTCCTCTGCCAGAAATTTTCCGGCGCCGTTGGTGTCAATGTTGGTGGCAGGCACCGACGAGGGCACCATCACATAGACGTCCGCCGGAACATGCTCCGACGCGTCCAGGATATAGTCCATCCCCCGCTTTCCGCTGACGTTCACGATCTCATGCGGATCCGCCACGATCCCGGTGGTCCCTTTTCTGATGATATACTTCGTAAACTCCAGGGGGGACACCATGGAGGATTCAATATGTACATGGGCGTCGATCAGCCCCGGGGCGATGTACTTGCCCGTGCAGTCAATCTCCTGTTCCCCTTCGTAGCTCCCCAGTCCCACAATGCGGCCGTCCACAATGGCCACATCACAGGGGACGATCTCCTCTGAAAACACATTCAATACGCTGCCGTTCTTCAGTACCAGGTCTGCGGGAATCTCGCCCTTCGCAACCCGGATCATACTTTTGCTCATAGCTGCCTCCTTCTCCTTTTTTCTTTGCACACTCTCTATAAAATCTTTTTTCAGCTTCATACTATCATCTGGTGTTGTAATCAATCTTAGCATAAAGGAAACCGCTTTGCAAGCAGGGCAAAAATTCTTAATCTAAACATGTTTGTCATTTTCTTTTCTGAAATTTCTCCGCAGAAAATGAACCGCCCATCTATGAGCGGTTCAAAAATCTAACATTTTCCTTCACAATGTTCCAAAAAGCACCCTTCCTCATGGGAATAGATCACCCCGACTGCCTGCAGATACGCATAGATGATCGTTGTCCCGACAAAGGTCATCCCCCGCTTTTTCAAATCCTTTGACACCTGATCCGAAAGTTCTGAGGACGCAAGCCCTGTTTCATAGATGACCTTGCCGTCTGTCCAGTGCCAGATATATTCCGAAAAGCTCCCATATTCCTTCTGAATCTCCCGAAACACGTTTGCGTTGGATACTGCGGCCCGGATCTTCCGTTTATTGCGGATAATGCCCGGATTTTCCTGCAGCCTTTCGAAATCCTTTTCCGTATACGCGCACACCTTTTCCAGATCAAATCCGTCGAACGCCTCCCGGAAAACCTCCTGCTTATTCAGCACACATTCCCAGGAGAGCCCGGCCTGAAAGGATTCCAGTATCAGCATTTCAAACAGCTTATGGTCGTCATATACGGGAACACCCCATTCCTCATCATGATAATGAATATACTTCTCATTGTTGGGATTAGCCCAGCGGCATCTGCTTTTTCCATCGCTCCACTGCATGATCGTATTCCTTTCTCCAAAATTTTTCTAACTGTACGGTTGCTGATTCGAAATATCGGTTTTATTGCAATAAAACTGAGATTTTGGATTAGCAGCCGAAACCTTTTCATTCAAATCTCACCTTAATATACGCCTTGATCTCCTCCACACACTTCTCAAATCCCAGCTTCCCGCTGTTCAGACACAGGTCATAGTTCCTTGCATCCGTCCACTCCCTGCCGGTATAGTGCTTATAAAAATCAGAGCGGTACTTATCCGTCGAGGCAATGAATTTCTCCATCTCCGCCGTTGTCATGCTGTTGCGTTCCATGGCCCGGGCCAGGTTGAATTCCGGCGAAGCATGGACAAATACGCTGACCACATTGGGATAGTCCTTGAGCACAAAATCCGCCGCGCGCCCGATGATCACGCAGGTCTCGCTTTTTGCCAGCCGCTTGATAACCTCCGCCTGCCAGTTGAACAGATTTTTCGCAGATACGAAATCCTTATGTCCCGGCGGGATCACCTTCCCGTCATAGAGATCTGTCGTCATACGCAGCAACAGGTTATTCCTAAGCTTTTCGTCAAACTGCATGAAAAGCTGCTCATTGATGCCGCTCTCCTCCGAAGCCATTTTCAGAAGGTTCATCCCATAGCAGGGGATCCCCAGCTCCTTCGCGTACATTTCCCCCACGGTCTTTCCGCCGCTTCCATACTGCCTTGCGATCGTTACTACAATATTTTCCATATCCGCATTCCTCCTCTCTCCTGCTGAAAAACGCTGCCATGCACAGAAGTCCCGCCACGGACGATTTCCAGCTGCAGACAGCGTTTCTGTCATTCTTTCAATTCCCTTTCGCCGTTCTATTCTCCCAGATACGCCTTCTTGATGGAATCATCGTTCATCAGTTCTTTCGCGTCTCCGTCCAGCACGATCTTCCCGGTCTCCAGCACATACGCCCGGTCTGCGATGGATAATGCCTTCTTTGCGTTCTGCTCTACCAGAAGCACGGTGGTCCCGCCTGCGCTGACCTCCTGGATGATATCAAAGATCTCATTCACCAGGATCGGGGACAATCCCATAGACGGCTCGTCCATCACGATGATCTTCGGATGGGACATCAGCGCCCGGCCCATAGCCAGCATCTGCTGCTCCCCGCCGCTTAAGGTCCCTGCAAGCTGGTTTTTCCGCTCCTCCAGACGTGGAAACCGTTTGTAGACCATTTCTAGAGTCTGGGCGATCTCCGCCTTGTCCTTTCTCGTATAGGCCCCCATTTTCAGATTCTGGTAGACGGACAGCTCCGCAAATACGCGCCGCCCCTCCGGTACATGAGCCATCCCCAGGGATACGATCTTGTGGGCCGGAACCTTCGTGATATCCTTTCCCTCGAAGATCACGGAGCCCTTTTTCGGGGACAGAAGACCTGTGATGGTATGCAGGATCGTCGTCTTTCCCGCGCCGTTGGCGCCGATCAGGGCGATGACCTCGCCTTCGTTGACCTCAAAGGAAATGCCCTTGATAGCCTGGATCACGCCGTAAAATACTTCGATATCTTTGATTTCAAGCATTGCCATGATCTCACCCCCTATTCTCCCAGATATGCCTTGATGACTTCCGGATTGTTCAGCACATCGCTTGTCTTGCCCTCGGCCAGTACCTGTCCGAAGTTCAGTACGGTCAGCTCCTCGCAGATCCCGGACACCAGTTTCATATCGTGCTCGATCAAAAGCACCGTCATGTCAAAGGTATCCCGCACGAAACGGATCGTCTCCATCAGTTCCTTTGTTTCATTGGGATTCATGCCCGCCGCAGGCTCATCCAGGAGCAGAAGCTTGGGCTCCGTCGCCAGCGCCCGGGTGATCTCCAGCTTCCTCTGCTTTCCGTATGGAAGGTTAGAAGCCAGAGTCTGAGACTCCCTGTCCAGGTCAAAGACCTTCAAAAGCTCCATGGCCTTTTCGTCCATTTCCTTCTCCACCTTATAGTATCTGGGAAGGCGCAGGACGCCCTCCAGTGTAGAATACGGATGATGATTATGCAGGCCTGCCTTCACATTATCCAATACAGTCAGCTCCTTAAACAGACGGATATTCTGAAAGGTCCTCGCAATGCCTGCCCGGTTGATCTCGATGGTTTTCTTTCCGACGATGTTTTCCCCGTCCAGCGTAATGATCCCTTCATTCGGCCGGTATACCCCAGTCAGCAGATTGAAGACCGTAGTCTTGCCCGCGCCATTGGGACCGATCAGGCCGTATAGACAGCCCTTTTCGATATGCAGGTGAAATTCATTCACCGCGCGCAGCCCGCCAAAGGAGATTCCCAGATTTTTCACTTCCAGTAATGCCATAATTTTCAAACCTCCTCTGCCTTTGCTTTTTTCCTTGCACGGAACTTCTCCGCATACTTCTCTCTCCACTCAATCGCCTTGGGGCTCCAGTTAAAGAGCATCATCGCGATCAGCACCACCGCGTAGATCAGCATCCGGTAATCACTTAAGCTCCGCAGCAGTTCCGGAAGCAGCGTCAGAACGATAGCCGCAATGATGGAGCCCCGGATATTTCCGATACCGCCCAGTACGACGAACACCAGGATCATGATGGACATGTTGTATCCGAAGTTCTTAGGCTGAGCCGTCAGAGTCGCCAGATTGTGGGCATAGATCACGCCCGCCACGCCTGCCAGCGCCGCAGAGATGGAAAATGCCATCAGCTTGTATTTGGTCACATTGATCCCGATGGACTCCGCCGCGATCCGGTTGTCACGGATTGCCATGATGGCGCGGCCGCTCCGGGAATGGATCAGGTTCAGTACGATAAACAAGGTCAGCAGGATCAGAAGCACTCCCACTGTAAAGGAGGAATCCTTGGGCGTTCCCGTGATTCCCTGGGGGCCGTTGATGATGACCACCCCGTCCGGCTCCATATTCAGCGCCATCACGTCCTTCGTAGAAAAATGAAATCCGTTGGCGTCTTTTCCGATAAACAGGATGTTCATGATATTTTTAATAATCTCGCCGAAGGCCAGTGTCACGATCGCCAGATAATCCCCTTTCAGGCGCAGTACCGGGATTCCGATCAGAATGCCACAAACCCCTGCCGCCGCCGCCCCGATCAGCAGGGCGATAAAATACCGCAGGCCCGCAACCGGGATCGCCGCTGACGTACATTTTGAGAAAAAGGCGCTGAAAAAGGCGCCCACGCACATGAATCCGGCGTGGCCCAGACTCAGCTCTCCTAAGATCCCTACGGTCAGGTTCAGGGAAACCGCCAGGATCACATAAGCGCACAGCGGCACTAAAAGCCCCTGCATGAGGCTGGAAAGGCTGCCTGACATGATCAGTGCCTGTACAATGAGATAGAGGACGATCACCATCACATATGTGATCAGATTATTTCTAGTCATTTTATTCATCTTTTTCATCCCATTCACCTACACTTTCTCCTGAATATTCTTGCCGAGGATTCCGGCAGGCTTCACAAGGAGCACCACGATCAGCACGCCGAATACGATGGCGTCTGCCATCTGGGAAGAAATGTATGCCTTTCCGAAGATCTCAATGATGCCAAGCAGGATCCCACCGATCATAGCCCCCGGAATCGAGCCGATCCCGCCGAATACCGCCGCCACAAATGCCTTAATTCCAGGCATGGCGCCTGTATACGGGGTCAGGGTCGGATAAGTCGAGCAGAGCAGCACGCCTGCAATGGCCGCCAGAGCAGAACCAATGGCAAAGGTCAGCGCAATGGTCCCGTTGACATTGATCCCCATAAGCTGCGCCGCTCCCTTATCCTCGGACACTGCCCGCATGGCCTGTCCTGCCTTGGATCGGTTGATAAATAAGGTCAGTCCCGCCATAATCACGATGCAAGCCCCGATGGTCATGATGGTCTCTCCGGAAATGGTCAGATTGCCTTCCGCAAGCACCACCGGGGGAATCGGAACAACAGAGGTAAAGGATTTTGTGTTGGCGCCGAAGATCAGAAGCGCCAGGTTCTGCAGCAGATAGCTGACACCGATCGCGGTGATCAGAACTGCCAGCGGGGATGCCGCGTTGCGCAGAGGCTTATAAGCCACCCGCTCAATCAGCATTCCCAGCACGGTACAGAAAATAACCGCTGCCAGCACCGCCGCCGCGGGAGGAAGCCCCGCGCCGGTCATGGCAGTCAATACTACATAAGCACCGATCATGATAACATCACCGTGCGCAAAATTCAGCATCTTCGCGATGCCATATACCATCGTATAGCCCAGCGCAATGATCGCATATACGCTTCCCAGGCTGATACCATTGATCAAATAAGATATAAAGCTCATATACCCGTCCACCTGTCTCTCATTTTTTTAGGAGAAATGATACAAATAGAAGGCTATCCCGAAAGATAACCCTCTATCTGATATTACATACGTTTCCATGGTCTTTTACAGACCTCTTTTTATACCGATCGTCAGATCATCATTGCTTACTCAACTACCGCATAATCTCCGTCTGCGATCTTCACTACCATAGGCTCTTTGCTCGGCTCGCCGTTTGCTTCCCAGGCCAGTGCCTTTGCAGTCACTCCGTCGATAGTGATCTCTGTCATGGCTGTTTTCATAGCGTCACAGATATCGGCCGCGCTCATGTCCGCGGTCACGCCTGCTTTTTCCATAGCCGCCTTGATGGCATAGATTCCGTCATACGCGTCTGCCGCAAACTGGTTCGGTGTTCCGCCGTAAGCTTCTTCGAAATCTGAGACAAAGTTCTTGATCGCTTCCTCCTCAGAGGTCGGTGTAAACGGGCTCAGGAACATCAGATCCTGCGCCATAGCCGCATCAAATCCGTCCACGTCCAGGATACCGTCCATACCGTCGCATCCGAAGAAGATCGGCTCATAATTGATGCCTGCTGCCTGCTGCAGTACAAGGGCTGCCTCAGAATAGTAGAACGGCAGGAATACCAGCTCTGCGCCTGCGTCCTTCGCCTTCTGGAGCTGTACGGAGAAATCGGTCTTGCTCTCTGCCGTAAACGCCTCAGTCGCTACCAGTTCCAGACCCTGGTTCTTTGCCTCTGTCGCAAATGCCTGATAGATCCCTGTGGAGTATACATTCGAACTATCATAGATAACCGCAACCTTCGTCGCCAGCTTATTCTCTCCAATGTATTTTGCAGACTCCAGTCCCTGCATCGGGTCGGAGAAGCATACACGGAACGCATTGTCATACTGCACGCACTCTACTGCGGTTCCTGACGGTGTCAGAAGGAACATGTTGTCCCCCTGTGCCACATCGCCGACTGCCACACAGGGAGCAGAAGTCACGGTTCCCAGCAATGCCTGCATGCCCCAGTCCTTCAGGGTGTTATAAGCATTGACTGCCTTCTCCGCGTCATTCTCATCATCCTGGAAATTAAACTCGATCTGGATGCCGCCTATGCCGCCGTCCGCATTGATCTCCTTAACTGCCAGCTCCGCGCCGTTCTTTACAGCCATGCCGTAGATCGCTGCCTCGCCGGTGGTAGGTCCGATCCCGCCGATCTTCAATACCGCGTCGCCGCTCCCGGCATCACTGCTGCTCTCGCTGCCGCTATTGCTTTCGCTGCTGTTGCTGTTGCTGTCACTGCCGCTGTTCCCGCCGCCGCATCCGGCAAGCATTCCAACCGTCATGGCTGTGACCATTGCGGCCGACAAAAATTTCTTCCAATTTCTCATCTTATCTTTCCTCCCAAATAACAGAGTACGCTCTGTTCTTCTTTTCTCAAAAATCATATCGTGGATTGGGAGTTTTGTCAAGTATTTTATAAAGAATTCAATGCCTGCTGTGTTACTATTCACAGTTTTTATCTGACTGTGAATAGTAACTGCCTGCTTTAAATCTTCTATACTACACGATTAAGTTCGACATCGCTCCATAACATGTCATGTATACACCAGTTCTTGCTCTGGTCAATGCCACATGCAGCAGACATTTCTCTCCCATCTCAAATTCCTCAAGAGATATATCATCTGAGAAGTCGCCGCGGGCTCCGTTTGGAAGCGCCCTCTTATTGACTCCGACGGCAAAAATGTAATGGAACTCCAGGCCTTTTATCCTGTGCATAGTAGCGATACGCACACCGTTAAAGGAGCGGTCATCCACCTTGTTCGCTTTAATCTCAAATATATCAATCTGGTTGTTGCGGTGTCCTTCTTTTCTTCTTTCCCAATATCTTCTCCCGACAGGCACTGACCGGATACCAGCTGCACCCGTCACAGATATCTGCGAGCATCTCCGGTGTCATCTCTTCCCGGATCCTTTCCACCAACTCCTGATAAATATAATCCTTTTCTTCCAACTGAAAATATTTCATCACCTTCCAGTCATACCGCTTCACCTTTTCGTTGGTACTGCACAGATCCGTCCCCAGCATATTGGGACAATCAGCGCACAAAACATCGGTGGAACAGGTCAGATGGACCATCACCGGCTCACTGCCCCGAAGTTTCTCCGTGACCCGGTTCATATTTTCTACAAATTTGTCGCTGTACCCTTTTCCGGAATATCCCTGGGTGCAGAGAAGATGATGCGGCCTCAAGTCCATTGCAGCGCCTCCCCCAATCGAACATGCAGCTTCAGCCCCAGTATGGAGGCAGCGGCCGCTTTGATCACTGCCGTCGGAAGGAAGGGCAGCACACAGGCCGTAAAGCCCGTCCAAACGGATGCTTTCATCAGGATGCAGAACATCAGCACACCGACTGTATAATTGACAGCTGTCCCCAGGATCAGGAATAAAACAAACATGCCTTTCTGCTTTCTCAGCTTTGTACCCACGCCGATCAGGTATGCCATGATCGGAAAAGATAGAAGAAATCCCCCGGTAGGCCCGATGAGATGCTGGAAACCGCCGCTGAATCCGGCCAGCACCGGAGCGCCGATCGCCCCCAGCAGTACATAAATGATCATGGAAATTGCCCCCCGCTTCGCGCCGAGGACCACCCCGGCCAGAGTCACTGCAAATGTCTGCATGGTCATCGGCACGCCCATCGGCATGGGAATGGAAATCTGCGCCATGACCGCTGTGATGGCCGTCATAATGGCAATGCTGCATATGTCCTGAGTGGAAATCTTTGAATTTTGCATGGTGTATGCCTCCCTCATATTCTAATCTCATTAGTTACAGAAAACCTGTCGGCAGCAGGTTTTCTGTACTGGCTTGCGAAATAGATCCCGATAGCTGCGCAGTACGCTATTGGAATTCATTCTTTTTTTAGTATAATTACATACGCACAAATTGTCAACCAATTTATTTTTATAGTTAACATTTTACTCTTCAAAAAAAGAGTTTCAGTATCGCTTGAAATCGCAGCATCTTTATAGTAAAGTTAAAGAAATTGTTGTGAGTACTTTCCTGCAATTCTGCCAATCTCTTTGATTAAAAACCAGTAGAAAAGAACTCTGCCAAGAATAAAATAATATATCTGCCAAGGCAGCCGGAGGACGTGCTCCCATCCGTTCCGAGATAAGAAATAGCCGTCCCGCTCACTGGCAATGATAACGAATTATATAAAACGAAAGTGAGGAATACATCATGGCTTTTGACGGAATTGTCGTGGCAAACCTGGTCCACGAATTAAAAGAACAGCTTCAAAACGGAAGAATCGCAAAGATCGCCCAGCCGGAAGCGGACGAACTGCTTTTGACCATCAAGACCCCCGCCGGGCAGAAGCGGCTCTATCTGTCCGCCAGCGCGTCCCTGCCACTGGTCTATCTGACGGAATCCAATAAGACAAGTCCCATGACCGCCCCCAATTTCTGCATGCTTTTGCGCAAGCACATTGCAAACGGACGGATCGTGGATATTTACCAGCCCCGCCTCGAGCGGATCATCCACTTTACCATCGAGCATCTCGACGAACTGGGCGATCTGTGCCGGAAGGACCTGATTGTGGAGATCATGGGCAAGCACAGCAACATCATCTTCTGCACGGAGAACGGCATCATCATCGACAGCATCAAGCATGTGTCCGCCCAGATGAGCTCGGTCCGGGAGGTACTCCCCGGGCGGTCCTATTTCGTCCCGGATACCATGGAGAAGCAGGATCCGCTGTCTGTGGATTTTGAAACCTTTTCCCAAGTATTGCAAGCGAAGCCAATGCCTCTTTCCAAAGCCGTCTACACCAGCTTTACCGGAGTCAGCCCAGTGACGGCGGAGGCGGTCTGTTCCATCGCCCAGGTGGATTCCGGCCTTCCGGCGTCTGCATTTTCAGAGGACATCCTGCGGCATGTTTACAATCAGTTTGACATCTATTTTTCCGGCGTAAAAGAACAGCGATTTTCTCCGGCCATTTATTATGAAGGGAAGGAACCGAAGGAGTTTTCTTCTCTGCCTCTGCCCCAGAAGAGATGGGAACGTGTGGAATTCGATTCCATTTCCCGGGTGCTGGAGACCTACTATGCCCTGAAAAACACTATTACCAGAATCCGGCAGAAATCCACGGACCTGCGGCATATCCTCCAGACTGCCCTGGAACGGAATCGGAAAAAATACGACCTGCAGATGCGGCAGCTCAAAGATACCGAAAGCCGGGACAAGTTCAAAGTCTACGGTGAGCTCATCAATACTTATGGATATAATCTGGAAGAAGGAGCGAAGAAGCTGGAAGCTTTGAACTATTATAATAATGAAATGGTCTCCATTCCGCTGGATCCTACGAAAACGGCGCAGGAAAATTCCCAGCGTTATTTTGAAAAATACAACAAACTGAAACGGACCTATGAGGCTCTCTCCCGCCTGATCCAGGAGACGCAGGAGGAGATCTCCTACCTGGAATCCGTCCGCACCTCCCTGGATATTGCCATGAGTGAGGATGATCTGGCGGAGATCAAGGAGGAGCTGATCTCGTCTGGACTGATGCGGCGCAAATTTTCCAAGAAAAAAGTGAAGATCAAAAACACGCCCCTGCATTACGTTTCCAGCGACGGTTATCATATGTATGTAGGGAAAAATAATTTTCAGAATGACCAGCTCACCTTTGATCTTGCCGTCGGAAATGACTGGTGGTTCCATGTCAAGCAGGCCCCTGGCTCCCATGTCATCGTCAAGACAAACGGGGAGGATCTGCCGGACCAGACCTTCGAGGAAGCCGGACGGCTGGCCGCCTACTATTCCAGTATGCGGGGAGTGGAGAAGGTGGAGATCGACTATGTGGAGAAAAAGCATGTGAAAAAGCCCAAGGGCGGGAAGCCCGGCTTTGTAGTATACTACACAAATTACTCTCTTGTGATTGACAGTGATATCAGCGGGATCCAGGAGATTCGGTAAGGAGCTGTGCCCCAAAGCTTTACAATCCATATTTTATATCACAAAAATCAGGGAACAGACCGCCGCAGCGTCCATTCCCTGATTTTATCTTTGATCGCGCAAGGCAGCCTGAGGATCTGCGCGAAAATAACCTGCTGTTTTGCGCAGTTCCTAAAGCAGCGAATGCTCACCCCGCTGCTGCCTTGACCTCCTCAGGCACCCTGATCTCTTCCACTGTCCCATACTTGTCAAAATCCAGCTTAATACTATAGGAATTGACATTGGTTGTTTTCTCGAACTTGTCATACAGCCCGTTCATAGCCTCCGACATATCAACCACGATCCGCGCCGGGAGCAGCTTCTCCTTGTATATATTGAAGGTAATGGGGATCACCAGCTCCGAAACCGCGTCCTCATCCGGCAGCTTCACCAAGCCGTAGGCATTGAGCATCTGACCGCCGATCAGCCCTTTCAGATTCTCTCCGGTCACTTCTCCGTACATCTGATAGCACTCCTCGCCGTTGACTTCGATCATGCTGTCCGCAATCTCAAAATCCTCCACGGAATCCGACATGGTGGAAAATAAACTGTTGTCAATCGTAATAACAGACCCCTTGGTATGCTCCGATATCTCCTTGCTCCAATTGCCGTCCAGGCTGCTGTAGGTGGCTCGCCGGCCGTCCTCCATCACCTGATAGACCTCCAGGATGCTTTCCAGCTCCGCCCCCCGCATCTTAATATGTGCCTTCCCCAATGCATGCCCTGCCTTCGGGTCCGACGTGCTTTCTAGGCTGATATCCATGGAAACCGAAGTTGTATACAGCACATCCTCCAGCTCAAAGTTCAGCTTCACCTTATTTGCAAAGGACGTAATCCCAGACATATTGGTTGACATGGACTCCATCAGCTTCTCGGGAGTCATTTTTTCGCCGCATGCCGTGAGCATGCACATGGACAGGACCATCAGAGCAAGGCAGCCTGCCCGTTTCCATACCGCTTTCCACTTTCGTATCATTGTCTTTTATATCCTTTCAAGAAAGTTCTGTACCGGATAAGTAATCAATAAACTGCTGTGCCGTCCGGCCAGAGAGTCCCCCGTGGTTCAGCTCCCACCGGTTCGCCTCCAAGAGCAGCGTCTCCTCCGGCATATTGATCCCGTTTGCCCGGGCAAGCGTCCGCACGATCTCCTGGAACTCCTTCTTATCCGGAGAACCGTAGTAGATCGTGACGCCGAACCTGGCGACCAGAGACAGCTTTTCCTGCACGGTATCGTTGGTATGCAGCTCATCGTCCCGATCTGCCTTGTCCCGGAAGGTTTCCCGGATCAAATGCCTCCGGTTGGAGGTGGCATAGATCAGCACATTTTCCGGCTTCTTTTCCAGCCCGCCTTCGATGACCGCCTTCAGATATTTATATTCTGTCTCAAATTCTTCGAAAGAGAGGTCGTCCATATAAATGATGAACTTATAGTTCCGGTTTTTGATCTGCGCGATCACATCGTTTAAATCCCGGAACTGGTGCTTGTAGATCTCGATCATCCGAAGTCCCTGGTCGTAATACATATTCAGGATCGCCTTGATCGAGGAGGATTTTCCCGTTCCCGCGTCTCCGTAGAGCAGGCAGTTGTTTGCCTTGCGCCCTTCCACAAACGCCTTCGTATTGTCGATCAGCTTTTTCTTGGCGATCTCATAGCCCACCAGGTCATCCAGGCGCACATGGGCAATATTGGAAATGGGTTCGATCCGCGCCCCTTCCCCCTCGGGATGCTCCACCCGGAATGCCTTATGAAGTCCCAGCTTCCCCACCCCGAATTCCTGATAAAACCGTGTCAGACACTGTTTAAATTCCTCCGTTCCTGCCGCTTTTCCCAGGGACCGGCTTAAACCGCAGATCCGATCCCGAATCCGTTTGTTAAATACCTTGCTGGAAGCGTTGATATTCTCATAATCCAGCAGGAGGGAAAAGCAGTCGGCGTTCAATGCCTTCTGCATGGGTCCGAAATCATAGTCAAACAGCTCTCTCATCACCTCAAAATCATGGAGCACAATCTGATTGATGCTGCCGTTCACCTGTCCTACGATCTCACAGGACGTACTGTAGGCATTCTCGTGATTGGCCAGCAGAAAGGTCAGATAGGCATGCCACAGATTGCCCTCAAACCCATACCGGGCCGCGATCTCCAGCAGTTCATTGACGCACTCGAAGAGGAGGCTTCTCAGATCCTCCTGATTATAGAATCCGTTCTCGTGATTCTCCATCAGAAAGGTCATATCCAGCAGGATATCCCCATGTTCCATATTTTTATAAAGCATCAATTCATTCGTACGCATATTCTTTTCCTCATTATATACTCATGGCCCGTAAGTATCACACCAGCCGCGGGGGGATCAGTTATGGGATGCCCCTTTGGGATGGATTCCTTACACTGCTGTTTCATCAATAATTCCCCAGGATCTTCAGGTTGATCGCTTCCTCTCTCAGCCCCCGGATCGTATTCTTCACCGCCGCGTCCCCCATGTTGCCGTCGAAATCCACGAAGAACCGGTATTCCCAGCTCTTCCCTTCCACCGGACGGGATTCGATCTTGGACATATTCAGGTCATTATATATAAAATGTGACAGCAGCCGGTACAGAGATCCACTCTGGTGAGGCACCTCGAAGCAGATGCTGATCTTGGACGCGTCCTTGAGAAATACCTTCTGGTTGGTGATCACGATAAAACGGGTGGAGTTATTCATTTCGTCATTGATGCCGTCCACCAGCACCGAAAGCCCGTGAACCTGTGCCGCATAGGCGCTGCAGACCGCCGCCTGAGCGGGATCTTTATCTTCCAGGATCTTCTTTGCCGCAACCGCCGTATTTACCACGCTGATCTGCTGCCAGTTCGGATACTCGTCCAGAAAATGGGTGGTCTGCATCAGTGCTTCCGCCTTGGAATAGACCCGCCTGATCTCATTCAGATCCGTCCCCGGAAGTCCGGCCAGAGTATGCCGCACCGGAAGGATTGTCTCTCCTACGATATAGTTTTCAAATTCCACCAAAAGATCATAGACCTCTGTCACCGCTCCCGCCGATGAATTCTCGATCGGCAGCACCGCATAATCCGCCGCTCCGTCCTCGATAGCCTCCATGGCGTCCCGGAATGTCCGCACGTGGAAATTATTGCAGCCTTCCCCAAAATATTTCAGCATGGCCGCCTGTCCGTAGGCGCCTTCTACTCCCTGATAGACTACACGGGCCGTATCCTTTTCCAGGGAATCGATCCCGATAAAGGGCAGCTTCCCCAGGGCGCCGGCCTCCACCATCTGCTGGTACTGCAGCTTCCGGCTCATGGACATGAGCTGTTCGTATAACTCCTGGATCCCTTTTTTATTGAACTCATTGGTAGCTTTCGAAGCCACATCGTTCAGCTTATTGCGCTCCCGCTGCCGGTCCAGCACCCGTCCCCAGTTCTGTACCTTAAGCTCCCCCACTTCCTCGCAGACCTTCATCCGCTCTTCATAAAGCCTGACGATCTGCTCATCAATCCCATCCAAACGTACCCTCAAGTCTTCCAGTGCAGCCATACTCTCTTCTCCTTTGTCCCTGTTTCAATTCATTCTTATTAGTATAATATATTTTTTTAATAAATGCTACTATTTTAACAAAACATATTTTTCAAAATTTTGTTGACAAAGGGTCATTTTTAAGATATTGTATGTAAAAGAATGTTGCTGTGAACAGTAACATCAGAATCCGTATCCGGAGAAAGGAGGCAGACAGATGAACCAGATCAGACACAATATGATACGAAGGCGCAAACCAGGACCAGTCACTGCTTGTCGTTGTATCACTGTTCCTTTTATTTCCGCATTTTCTATTTCCTGTCTGGGAAAGATGTTCAATTCATCTGATTTATTTATATTTTCTGTTTTCCTTTTCCCAAAAACATACGGTTTTGAATCGTTATTACCGTGATCATTCACACAAAGTACGAGGAGGTATTTTATGAGACACTTGATGAGCCCTCTGGATTTATCTGTTGAGGAATTGGACACTCTTTTGGAACTTGCACAGGATATCGAGGCACATCCCGAAAAATATGCTCATGCCTGCGAAGGCAAGACGCTTGCGACCTTATTTTATGAGCCAAGCACACGGACGCGCCTGAGCCATGAAGCTGCCATGCTGAATCTGGGCGGCAATACGATGGGATTTTCCTCTGCGGATTCCAGCTCTGCCGCAAAGGGGGAAAGCGTATCCGATACGATCCGGACAGTTTCCTGCTATGCGGATATCTGCGCCATGAGACATCCCAAGGAAGGCGCTCCCATGGTGGCCTGCCAGCATTCCGGCATTCCGGTCATCAACGCGGGCGACGGAGGACATCAGCATCCGACCCAGACTCTGACCGACCTTCTGACCATCAAGAATCTGAAAGGACGTCTGGACAATCTGACCATCGGCCTCTGCGGGGACTTAAAATTCGGCCGTACCGTACACTCCCTGATCCATGCCCTGGTCCGTTACACCGGCATCCGTTTCATCCTGATCTCTCCGGAGGAATTAAGACTCCCGGATTATATGCGACAGGATGTCCTGGACAGACAGCAGATCCCGTATCGAGAGGTTGTCCGTCTGGAGGACGCGCTTCCGGAGCTGGATATCCTGTACATGACCCGAGTTCAGAAGGAACGCTTCTTCAATGAAGAGGATTACGTACGGATGAAGGATTTTTATATCCTGGACCGCAAGAAAATGAAATTGGCGCCCGAGGATATGTATGTGCTCCATCCACTTCCCAGGGTCAACGAAATCTCCGTAGAGGTAGACGACGATCCCCGCGCCGCATATTTCCGTCAGGTACAGTACGGCGTCTATGTGCGTATGGCTCTGATCCTGACGCTTTTGGATATCCATGTGGACTGATTTTTGAACATAGCTCAAGTGTAACTTTATTATAGAACAATACAGTCCTTCCGTGCCGCAAAGCATCGGCCAGAAAACCGCGGTTTCAGGCTGGCGCGATACGGATGCGGAAGTTCTGCGGATGATGAAAAAGAAAGAGGCCGAATATGGTAAATAGTACATTGAACGTTGGAAAGCTTTCCGAAGGTTTTGTTTTAGATCACATCGAGGCAGGAAAAAGTATGGAAATCTACAAGTACCTGCATCTGGATAAACTGGACTGCTGTGTTGCCATCATCAAGAACGCAAAGAGCAGCAAGATGGGCAAAAAAGATATTATCAAGATTGAATGCCCCATTGATTTTATGGATCTGAATATTCTGGGCTTCATTGACCACAACATTACGGTCAATATCATTCAGAACGAACAGATCGTAGAGAAAAAGCTGTTAAAGCTTCCTGCGGAGATCAAAAATGTGATCCGCTGCAAGAACCCGAGATGCATCACATCCATCGAGCAGGGTCTGGACCATATCTTTATCCTGACGGATGAGGAGAACCAGGTTTACCGCTGCAAGTACTGCGAGGAGAAGTACCGCAGCATAAAATAATCCCACAAAAGAATCATTTTAAAACAGCAGCATAAAAATACAGCCTGCGCATGTTATCCGCGGAAGGCTGTATTTTTTATATCATCTATGAGCTTCGCCGCAGCCGCCCCTCACAGCAAGCTGCTTTTTTCCTCTTGTAAAAGTTTCAACACCTCTCCGCAATCTCATAAATCAGGTGCTCGGTATCCTCCCATCCCAGACAGGGATCGGTGATAGATTTTCCATAGATCCGTTCACTGTCGATGCTCTGACAGCCTTCCACCAGATAACTCTCGATCATCACTCCCTTGATCAGTTTTTTTAACTCCGGGTTGTAACTCCTGCTGTGGAGCACCTCGCTGGTGATGCGGATCTGTTCCCGGAACTTCTTGTCCGAATTGGAATGGTTCACATCAATCACCGCCGCCGGATTCTTCAACTCTTTTTTCTGATACATATCCAGCAGCCGTACCAGATCCTCATAGTGATAATTGGGGATGCAGGTTCCATACTTATTTACGCCGCCCCGCAGGATCACATGCGCAAGCTCATTGCCTTCTGTGCTCACATCCAGTCCCCGGTAGATAAAACGGTGAGAATTCTGCGCCGCAATGACGGAATTTAACATCACCGAAAAGTCGCCGCTGGTGGGGTTCTTCATTCCGATGGGAATATCCATGCCGCTGGCTGTGAGCCGGTGCTGCTGATTCTCTACGGAACGCGCCCCGATAGCCTCGTAAGACAGAATATCATCCAGATAGCTCCGGTTCTCCGGATAAAGCATCTCATCCGCTCCGGTCAGCCCGCTCTCCTCCATGACCCGGATATGCATCTTCCGGATCGCCAGGATCCCTGCATAAAGGTCCGGCGCCTTATCCGGCTCCGGCTGGTGCAGCATCCCCTTGTACCCTTCTCCGGTCGTCCTGGGCTTATTCGTATAGATCCGCGGGATCACCATCAGACGGTCCGAAACCTTTTCACTGACCCTGGCAAGCCGGGTCACATATTCGCAGACCGAATCTTCATTGTCCGCAGAGCAGGGGCCTGCCAATACGATAAACTTATCCGAAGCCCCGGTAAAAATATCCCGGATTTCCTGATCCCTTTCCTTTTTTATCTGACGCAGCTTCTCTGTCAGAGGATATTCTGCCTTCAAGTCTGTCGGCAGGGGCAGCTGTGCATTTACAGTCATTCCCATTGGTGTGCCTTCTTTCTTTATAAAAATAGTTTCAGATTTAAGCAAGACGATAAGCCGGGTTATGTCGTTGGACAATCATCTATCTAGGCCCGGCGTCGCCGCCAGGCTCAAGCGACCTACCTAAAGCGTGACGGGCCGCCACATCGCTTTCTTCCGGTCTTGCTTCGGATGGGGTTTACATGTGCCCTCGCTGTTACCAGAGAGGCGGTAGTCTCTTACACTGCCTTTCCACCCTTACCCCATGTCTTTGTGTACTGACAAGCCGAAATCTATGAGCTTATCAGTACACAAAGACATAGGGCGGTTTATTTCTGTTGCACTGGCCTTGGAGTCACCTCCACCGGACGTTATCCGGCATCCTGCCCTGTGAAGCCCGGACTTTCCTCGTCTGCAGCCTTTCGGCTCCCGCAGCCGCGATTGTCTGTCTTACTTAAACCTGAATCCACTGTTTCTGCTGTGCGGAACACGCGTCTATCATACTTCCAGGTCACACCCTGGCCAGACGCGGCCTGGAACTCAGGCTGCCCTGACTGCCGTTAGACAGACCTGTGCTCCGATGCTCCATACATCCATTACGACACCCCCGGGTCTTTTAGCAGACCATCGCCGTCCGCCGCCGTAGTCGCCAGCTCGTCGCACCGCTCATTCTGAGGATGCCCGGCATGTCCCTTGATCCAGTGGAATGTCACCTCATGATTTTTTTTCGCCTCCAGAAGGCGCTTCCAGAGATCTACATTCTTCACCTCTTCGTTTTTTCCGCGCTTCCACCCCTTCTTGACCCAGCCCTCGATCCAGTGCTGGTTGAAGGCGTTGACCACATACTGAGAATCCGAATAGACCTTCACCTGACAGGGGCGGTTCAGGGCTTCCAGTCCCACGATCACCGCCATCATCTCCATCCGGTTATTGGTGGTCTTTACATATCCCTGGGACAGCTCCTTTGTATGCAGCTCTCCTTTCGGATCCACATATTCCAGTACCGCGCCATAGCCGCCGGGCCCCTGCGGGTTTCCCCGGGCCGAACCGTCCGTATATAAGTTTACCTGCATTTTCTTCTCCGTTCTTCTCTGAACCCCGGTTCCTGAATCCAATATTCATACAAGCAGGGGCAAATAATAAACATTGCGACATAGTAAAGTCTGATTGCTTCACGACAATAAAAAGGTCTGCCCCGGCTCCCGGATCTCCATGATCCGCTCCCTGTATTTTGCCGTACACGCCTCTTTCTTAAGCCGTTCGAAAATTCCATAGTCATTCCAGAAATGCATGGGAAACACGCATTTGGTCCGGGTGTGGAGCATAAAGAACTCCAGCCCTTCTGCATACCGCCCTTCCAGCCTGGGATCTACGGGAACAAATGCCGCATCAATGGTCTCACCGCCGATCTTTTGAATCTCCCGCTCATAGCTCCGGCGCATCATCTTTACATAGTCTTCGCCCTCTTCATCCCAGTACCATGCATTCAGATCCCCTGCATGATAAAGGACCTTCCCCTGATATTGAACCAGAAAAGCGACGCCCTCATCCGTAGAGCACAGGGTCCGGATCCGGCATCCCTGCACATCCAGCTCTTCCTCCGGCTTTACGAACCATATATTTTCTTCCCGGCCCCCATGCTTCAATGCATCCCTTTTGATATCTTTTGATAAAATGTAAAAGGTATGGGGCATCTTCTCCTGAAATTCAAATATCCTTCTCTGATAGTGGTCCTGGTGCGCATGGCTTGAAAAAATGAAAAACTTCTTTCCCGGATCCAGCTCCGGCAGCTCACCGCGGTAGTAGTCAAACAGGAAATACGCATCCTCCAGTTCCACCTGAAATCCACTATGCTCGATATATAGCACTTTGATCATACGATAACCTCACTCCTTGCCTAAAGAACTGTAAAGAGTAATCTTCTTTCACGGCGCCTTGCGCTCTGTTGCAAAGTATCCGGCCAGTATAGCTGAGATTTCTCAGACATTCAGCATCTCCACCGCCCGCACCAGCTCCGGCAGGATAAATTCGATCCCTTCCTTTGCCAGCTTTCCGCTGTCTGGAAGGTTCACCATGACCGTCCGGTTGCGGATACCGGCTGCCGACCGGTCCAGTATGATTTTTTTTGAATACCGAATACTGTATGCACGGATGGCCTCCGGGATCCCCGGAAGCAGGCGTTCCGCCGCATCTGTCAGAGCATCCGGCGCGCAGTTCTTTTTCAGGACGCCTGTAGACCCTACCGTCAGGATCAGCTGCACCGAGCCCGTATCCGCCAGCTGTCTTAAGACTGCTTCCACCACAGTCCGGTCCTCCGGCAGCACCCCTGCCTTGACATCAAATCCCACCTGTTCCACGACACGCTTCACCGCTGTTCCCGCGGCGCTCTCCTGCTTTGCCTTGTATGCCCTTGTACTGACCGTAAATACCGCTGCCTTCATGATACCAGTCCTCTTTCATTTTATAACAGTTCCAATCAACCACCGCAACAGGATAAAGCTGATTTCCGATTGCAGTCCGGATCTTTTACATTGCGAATATCTTCTCCGCATATTCATTGGCTTTTGCAAAAATTTCTTCTTTGGAAGAATCCAGATAGAATTCCCCGTCCTGATACAGCACCTTCCCGCCGATCATCGTCATCTTCACATTCGACTTGCTCCCGCTGTACACCAGGTTTTTGTCCAGGTTGCGGATGGGCTGCATATTAGGCTGGTTTAAGTCGATCAGGATCAGATCCGCCTTTTTGCCCGGCGCAATGCTGTCGCACTCCGGCAGTCCACAGGCATAAGCCCCGTTCACCGTTGCCATTTTCAGCACTTCCCTTGCCGGAACCGCCTCGGGATCGTCGCAGACCGCCTTCTGCAGCCCGGTTACCAAAAACATCTCCCGGAACATATCCAGACAGTTGTTGCTGGCTGCCCCATCCGTTCCGATAGCTACCGGGATCCCCATCTCCAGATACCGCTTAATGGGCGCGATCCCGCTTGCCAGCTTCAGATTGGACGCCGGATTGGTGACCACATAAATACCCCGTTTCTTGATGATCTCATAATCGGTCTCATCCATGTGTACACAGTGGAACAGCGTGCCGCCGTATCGGAACAGCCCAAGGGAGTCCATATAGGCAACCGGAGACATGCCTGAACGCTCGCGGCACTCTTCGACTTCCTTGTGCGTCTCGGAGCAGTGCACAGAAACCGGAGCCTGATACCGTTCCGCCAGTGCCGCGATCCCTTCCATCAGCTCCCTGCTGGTGGTATACTCCGCATGGAAACCGATCCGATGGCTGATCTGCCGTGCCGGATCGATATTCAGCCGCAGGTAGTCCTTTTCCACCTGGTCTACGGTGCCGCCGAAATTATTAATGCTGTCACAGAACACATACCGAAACCCGGTGTCCTTTGCCGCCCGTGCCCCGTCGTCCACGTAGAAATACATATCGTATGCCGTCGTGATCCCGCTGGTCAGATATTCCATGAATGCCAGCTTGGTGAACCAGTAGAGACTTTCGCCAGTGAGCTTCCCTTCCGCCGGAAACACCTTGTTAAACAGCCATTCATCCAGCTTTAAGTCATCCGCGTGGGAACGCAGGAAGGTCATGGCCGAATGGGTATGGGCGTTCTTGAAGCCCGGCATCAGCAGATTGCCCTGGCCGTCGATCTCCCTGTCCCATACCTTTCCGTCCTTACGCTCAGGCCCCGCATAGGTGATGGTATCATCCTGGATCCATACCTCTCCCTGAAAGATATCTTTCCCTTCTTCCATGGTCAGTATTCTTACATTATAAATTCTTGTGTTCATGGATTTCCTTTTTCCTCACTTTCACAGCTTTCTGATGATCTGGGTCACCAGACGCTCAAAATCCTCTGCCCGTTTATCCGCCGCAATCTGCACGTCCTCATGCTTTAGCTTCTCCTTAGAGATCCCGCTCGCCATATTGGATACGCAGGAAATGCCGCACACCCGGATGTCCGCGTGCCGTGCCGCCAGCGCCTCGCCTGCCGTGCTCATGCCCACCGCATCCGCGCCCAACGCCGCAAACATGCGGATCTCTGCCGGGCTTTCGTAATTCGGCCCGGTGGTCTGCACATAGACTCCTTCCCGGATGGGAATCCCCTCTTCTTTGGAAGTCTTCCGGATCAGCTCCTGAAGCTCCGGGTCATAGATATTGGACATATCCGGGAATCGAAGCCCCAGCTCCGAAACATTTTCCCCGATCAAGGGAGAGGGAACAAAATTGGAGATCTGGTCCGTGATCATCATGAAATCTCCCACCTGGAAATTCCGGTTGATCCCGCCTGACGCATTGGTCAAAAACAGCACCTCAATCCCCATCAGCTTCATCACCCGGATCGGCAGCACCACCTCCTGGGGCGTATACCCTTCGTAAAAATGAACCCGTCCCTTCATCACCACTGCCGGAACATCGCCGATCATTCCAAACAGGAATCTTCCATCATGGCCTGCCACCGTGGAGACCGGAAAATCCGGGATATCCCCGTACGGGATCTCACACTCCACCTTCATATTCCTGGCATAATTGCCCAGCCCGGAACCCAGGATCAGGCCCACTCTGGGTTGAAAATCCGTGACTGTCCTGCAATATTCATAACATGCTTTTACCTTTTCATACTGTCTGCTCATCTATCCTATCTCCTTCTTAAGCCTTGTGAAACTTCGCCGTAATGAGGTACCCTGGGTGTACATTGCCCTCCTTTGTCCGCCCCACAGACTTCCTGCGCAGGATCCCTGTTTTGCCGCTACCTGGAACACTTCCATACCAGCTCGTCCCATCTCCGGTCCACTTCCTTCTGAAACTCCCCGATCAGGTGCTCGTTTTCTTTCTTAAACAGATGTTTGAACCGCCCCTGCTTTACCAGGAAGTCCTCAATTGGAAGCTTCTTCTTCGGCTCATAGTTGAGGATCCATTTCCCTTCCGCGACCTCGAACAGCGGCCAGTAGCAGGTCTCCACTCCCAGTTTACAGATCTCCATGATATCCGGCGTATTGTACCTCCATCCCCGGGGACAGGGCGCCATGATATTTAAAAATGCCGCGCCCGGCGTATAGATCGCCTTCTCCGACTTAATATGAAGGTCCTTAAAGTTCTGTACAAATGTAGTCTGTGCCACGTAGGGGATGTCATGGCTTGCGATGATCGCCGCAAGATCCTTCCGGTTCTGTGGCTTTCCGTTGCTCTTCGTGCCTACCGGTGTGGTTGTCGTATCCGCATACATGGGAGTCGCGGAGGAACGCTGGATCCCGGTGTTCATGTAAGCGCCGTTGTCATAGCACACATACACCATGTCGTGATTCCGTTCCATGGCGCCGGACAATGACTGAAAACCGATGTCATAGGTTCCGCCGTCTCCTCCGAAGGTGATGAACTTGTACGTCGCATCCAGCTTCCCTTTTCTCTTCAATGCCTTATAAGCGCCTTCCACGCCGCTCAAGGTCGCCCCCGCGTTTTCAAAGGCATTGTGGATATAGCTGTCCTCCCATGCCGTATATGGATAAGTAAATGTAGAGACCTCCAGACAGCCGGTGGCATTGCCGATCACGGCCTTGTCTCCTTCATGGAGCCCACGCAGGACATTGCGCACCGCAATGGTCCCGCCGCATCCCGCGCACATCCGATGTCCGGGAGCCAGACGCTCCGGCTTATTCATGGTTTCTTTAAAATTGTAGCTCATATCCTGTCCCCCCCTATTCTCGAATTCCAAGATAGCGGTAGGTTTCCCCTGTCTCGCCGTCTTCTGCAATCTGTTTCAGGGCTGCAAAAATATGCTCCATATCTTCCACGCGCACGTCCCGTCCTCCCAGTCCGTAGATATAATTCACTGCCAGGGCCTGAGAACGTGCACGGAACAATGCTGCCATCACATCTGCGCCCAGCGGTCCTCCATGATTCGTATAGCCTTCCGCCCGGTCCATGACCGCAACGGCCTTCACCCCGGATAAAGCCTGCGCGATCTCCTCCGCCGGGAAGGGGCGGTACATCCGGATCTTCACCAGTCCCACCTTCTCGCCCTTTGCCCGCAGCCAGTCGATGGCATCCTTGGTTGTGCCTGCCGCAGACCCGATCATCACTACGGCCAGCTCAGCGTCTTCCATGCAATATTCTTCAAACAGTCCGTATTTCCTGCCGGACAATGCGGCAAATTCCTTCGCTGTCTCCAGCACCACCCGGCTTACATGCTTCATGCCCTCGGCCTGGTTCCGTTTTGCTTCCATATAATAATCCGTAATGGAATAGGGGCCTACTGCCATGGGGCAGTCCGGATTCAGCAGATAGTTTTCCGGCTCATACTCTCCCACAAAGCTCCGTACCTCTTCGTCCTCCAGCAATTCCATATTCTCCACCGCGTGACTGGTAATAAATCCGTCCTGGCAGATCATGATGGGCAGCCTGACATCCGGATGCTCAGAGATCCGGTATGCCTGCACCATATTGTCATAAGCCTCCTGGTTGTTCTCCGCATAAAGCTGGATCCATCCCGAATCCCGCGCGCCCATGCTGTCCGAATGGTCGCAGTTGATGTTGATGGGACCCGACAGGGCGCGGTTCACCAACGCCAGTGCCAGCGGCAGACGGTTGGACGCCGCAATATATAATTCTTCCCACATATAGGCCAGTCCGCAGGAGGATGTGGCTGTCAGGCTCCTTGCTCCCGCCGCTGAGGCACCGATCGCCGCACTCATGGAGCTGTGCTCACTCTCCACCGGAATGAACTCCGTATCCACCTGTCCGTTTGCCACAAAGGAAGCAAAGTACTGTGGAATCTCCGTGGACGGTGTGATGGGAAAAGCCGGGAATACATCCGGGTTGATCTGGCGCAGCGCGATCGCCACTGCCTCATTTCCTGATAAACGGTCTCTCTTTGCCATGTCAGTTCACCCCTTCCATCGTGATCGCGCCGAAAGGACATGCCTTCACACAGATCCCACAGCCCTTGCAGTGCTCATAGTCAAATGCCCCCCGCTTATAATCCGCAACCGGGATACAGCTGTCCGGACAGACCGGAACACACAGCAGACATTGTTTGCATTTTTCCTCGATAAATTCCGGCTTGTCCGTAGACCACTCACCGGTATTGAACTCCCTGGATGTGCCGGCTCCCGCGATCACCATGCCTTCCGTCAAGTCCTTCCATCCCGCTTTCACACCTAGTTTACTGATATCTGCCGCCATCACCGCACCTCCTGCAATGCCATCTTCAACGCCGCCATGTTGCCCTCAATCACTTCAGGCTTACCTGCAAATTTGTGGGAAAAGGATGCCTTCATCTCTTTCAGAAAGGTCTCTTCCTCCATGATCCCCGCCACCTTCACAATGGCCGCCAGCATGGGCGTATTGGGAAAATATCTTCCCATCGTCGCCATGGATACCTTGTGGGCGTCAATGATATAAACTTCCCCTTCGTATCCTTTCAGGTGGGGAATGATCTCTTCTTTTGAACGCTGGGTATTCACCAGGATCGCCCCGTCCTTCTTCAGTCCGGAGGTCACATCCACAGCCTCCAGAAGGGATTCATCCACAACAACCACATACTGGGGATCATAGATATTGGAATGCACCCGGATCACCTGGTCGCTGATCCGGTTATACGCGGTAATGGGCGCGCCCATACGCTCCGGGCCGTATTCCGGAAATCCCTGGACATACTTTCCTGTCTGGAATGCGACATCCGCCAGCAAAAGCGCCGCCGTCTTGGCACCCTGGCCGCCCCGGCCGTGCCATCTGATCTCTGTCAGGTTCCTCATGTTCTTTCTTCCTTTCGTTTTTACTGTACTCCGCCTGCCAAAAATCAAACTGCCATACACTGACGCAGGCGGAATCAACGGCTTATATACAACTAGTACAATGTTGCATTAATAATTGAGTAATAAGTGCTCGCTGTCCATGCCATTACTGCGTTGGAGTCAGTCAACGATGCTACCGGCATCGCCTCCTTCCTCCGCCTTGTACTGACATGAACATCGGACGCTTATTACTTCAAAATTAATGCAACATTGTACTAGCAGTGTCTTCAGATCCAAAAACACTGCCAGTTTTTCATCTTGTAAGACGCAGAAAAACTGCCCGAGACAGACTTTCTGCTATTCTGCCATAAAAGCCATGTATACAGCTTCCGGTTCTTTATTTTTTCAGAAGTGACTTTCCTGTCATCTCCGCCGGCTGCTCCAGTCCCATCAGCTCGATCAGAGTCGGCGCGATATCCGCCAGGCATCCTCCCTCCCGGAGCTGATAAGCCGGGTCTGCATTGACCAGGATAAAGGGCACCGGATTGGTCGTATGGGCGGTGAATGGCTCTCCGTTCTCCTCGTCGATCAGCTGCTCCGCATTGCCGTGGTCTGCGCAGATGAACATCTGTCCGTTCACTTCCTTCACTGCGTCCACCGCTCTGCCCACGCATTCGTCCACCGCTTCGATGGCCTGGATCGCCGCCGCTTCCACGCCGGTGTGTCCTACCATATCCGGATTGGCAAAGTTGATGATGATCACGTCATAGGTTCCGGACTTGATTGCCTCCACCAGCTTGCCGCATACTTCATATGCGCTCATCTCCGGCTTCAAGTCATAGGTGGCAACCTTGGGAGACTTTACAAGAATCCGGTCCTCGCCTTCGTTGGGCTCTTCTACGCCGCCGTTGAAGAAGAAGGTGACATGAGCGTACTTTTCCGTCTCTGCCAGACGAGCCTGCTTCAGGCCGTTCTTTGCAAGAAACTGTCCGAACGTATTGGTGATCTCTTCCTTCGCGAAAGCCACCAGCTTGTTCTCGATCGTCACATCATATTCTGTGAAGCATACATAGGTCGTCTTGATACGCTCTCCTCTGTCAAAGCCGCCGAAATTGTCGTCACAGAAGGTTCTTGTGATCTCTCTTGCGCGGTCCGGACGGAAATTGAAAAAGATGATGGAGTCATTGTCCTGGATCGTAGCCACCGGTGCTCCGTTCTTCATCACAACGGTAGGAAGTACAAATTCATCCGTCGCGTCCGCGTCATAGGAAGCCTGGATTCCTGCCGGTCCGGACTCCGCAGTCTCGCCGATCCCCTTTACCAGCGCATTGTAGGCTTTTTCCACACGCTCCCAGCGGTTATCCCGGTCCATCGCGTAATAACGTCCCATCACGCTTGCGACTTCACCCACACCGATCTCCTTCATCTTTTCTTCCAACTGTTCTACATATTCCTTGCCGGATGCCGGAGGCGTATCACGTCCGTCCAGGAAGCAGTGTACATACACCTTCTGGATGCCCTGCCTCTTCGCCAGCTCCAGCAGTCCGTATATGTGTTCATTGTGGCTGTGCACGCCTCCGTCGGATACCAGTCCGAACATATGCAGCGCGGAATCATGTTCTTTTACATTTTCGCAGGCTGCCAGAAGAGCCTTGTTCTCAAAAAAGTCTCCGTCCTGGATTGCCTTTGTGATCTTGGTCAGATCCTGGTATACGATCCTGCCGGCACCCATATTCAGATGTCCGACCTCAGAATTGCCCATCTGTCCGTCCGGCAGCCCCACTGCAAGGCCGCTTGCATTTCCCTTGACAAAAGGATACTCGGCCATCAGCTTATCCATGACCGGGGTCTTTCCCTGTGCAACGGCATTTCCGGTTGTATTGTCATTTAATCCATAACCATCAAGAATCATTAATACAGTTGGTTTTTTGCTCATTGTCCTTCTCCTTTTAAACACTGAAATTGTAACAGTTCTGTCACCTAAAAGTCCAGTATCTATTGTACATGCTTTTTCCGTTTTTTGCAAATCATTTTAATCGTTCGAGTATATTTTTGTAATATTCCGGATTGATCTCAAATCCAATATATTTTCTATTTAGATTTTTAGCCGCCACCAGCGTTGTACCGCATCCGCAAAATGGATCCAATACGGTCTGCCCCTCTACCGTCACCAGCGAGATCAATATTTCCATCAGTTTTACTGCCTTTTGTGTAGGATGGAGTCCTCTGTCCGATTTCTGCGACTGAACCTTTAACATATTGGAACAAATCTCCAATCCTTCATTCCACACCGCTAATTCTTTTAATTTTTCTTCGTTATAGCCTCCAACCGAATATTTCAAAATATTATCCGTCAATGTCCCTCCTTGAGGATATGGCTTCATAAACCATAAAATCGGCTCAAACAAGGGTCTTAAATTGCCTACCTTCCATCCTGCCCACTTCTGGCTGTTGGTAGAATCCTGCCTTCTGTCAAATATACTGCTTACCCTCTGAGCCCGATATGCCGCAGAATCCTTCTCCCAGGCTATCATGTCTTTAAATATAAATCCTGTATCCTCCATTGCACAGATGCATCTATGGGCCATTCTTCTTCCCGCAAATATAAAACAACTTGCTCCGGGTTTTAATACACGATACCAGTCATATGTCCACTTCCTGCACCACTCATAATACTCCTTAGGAATATTTTTATCCGACTGTGCCCATCCGTTTAACGGCTTCCCGCGTGACTTAAAAATGCTGCCACTTTTTTCCTGCGCAGGACTTTGTCCCAATAATGCTGTATTGGTATTGTTATGAAGTACATCCCATTCATCATAATTAATTCCGTATGGTATATCAGACAAAATCAAATGAACCGACTCCGTTTCAACAGTTTTGATCAATTGAATCGAGTCTCCCAATTCTACCCTGCTCATATATCTCACTCCTGCTCATTCAATCTGGCCAAATAGGATCTGATCACTGCTATCTTTTCTGTCAGCTTCCTTGCAGAAATCAATTCATCTATTGCCTGCTCCCTTGTATAGGAACGAATCTCCTGTATATGGTTTTCCCAATATGAGATTTCCATTTTTCCACGGCATACGATGAATGTTTTATACCTGTCCAGTTCATTCTGATAATCTTTTTCTTTGATTCCAATCTTTTTTGCAATAAAGCTGTCCATTCTCGGCAAAAAACAGATCTGTGCATTAGCAAAAGATAAATTTTTATCTCTTGCCATCATCTGAGATGCATTCCATAACGACTCCAGCGTAAAAGTTGCTGTCTCTTTTATCCCGTGTTCAAGCAGCAATGAGATATGTTCCCAGGATAAAAGGCATACATTATGGGTCAATGCTTTGGAATAAATCTGGCTTCGCGTCTGAGGATACTGAAAATAGGGTGCCACTAACACCGCATATTCATTTTCAGAGCCCCTCCAATCACTCAAATTACTAACCTTGAAGTCCTTCTGATTCCTCGCTGTACGGCTTAGTCTGAAGCACTTTGCATCAGCGACTAGGCTATAATTGTATCCATTCGTACTTTCCGCCAGGATATCTGCGCTATCAGCCCGTTCATCCAGCGCTTTTGCATCCAGTCCCAATTCCCTGAAACTCCTGGCCAAAACAATATCTGATGCTTTCGAATATAGTTTTTCTTCTGAGGAATCATGCGCAATATTCTCCGGAATGATCCCGATATTCTTCACGATCTCTTTAAATCCGCAGACATCCATACAATCTATATAGGACCTTACTTTTTCTGTTGCCTCTTTAAATTCCCCCTGAGTCACAGTGTGGACCAGATTTACCAATTCCTGAAACATCGTATCACCTCTCATCAGAAAAATGTCTTCATTTACTCTGTTGATTTAGTATATCACAAAAAGAACATACGTTCAACTCTAATTTTATTTTTATGAAGCAGCATATTTACAATTACTGTGAGCACCTGCATTTTAACAGCAACTATTAGAAACCCCCCGTTTCTATTCATGCCATGAACGACGAAACAGGGGGAAATTCATTTTTCTCTCATTAATTATATTTTACACCGTGAACTTTCTGTCTGTTTACTTGTAATTCACGATCTTTCCGAAGTCAGCCTTCAGAGACGCGCCGCCCACCAGGCCGCCGTCGATATCTGCCTGTGCAAACAGATCCGCTGCCGTTGCAGCATTGACAGACCCGCCGTACTGGATGCGGATTGCTTCTGCTGTCGCGTCATCATATACTTCCGCGATGCATGTGCGGATTCCTGCGCAGACTTCCTGTGCCTGCTCTGTAGTCGCGGTCTTGCCGGTTCCAATCGCCCAGATCGGCTCATAAGCGATCACTGCGTTCTTTGCCTGATCTGCGGTCACGTTCTGGAATCCAACCTTGACCTGCTGGCGGATGAAGTCCATGGTCACGCCCTGCTCTCTCTGCTCTAGGCTCTCGCCGCAGCACATGATCGGCGTAATGCCGTGCTCAAACGCCTTAAGTACCTTCTTGTTCACGTCTTCGTTGGTCTCGCCGAAGTACTCTCTTCTCTCGGAATGTCCGAGTACCACATACTTCACGCCTGCGTCTACCAGCATGTTCGGGGAGATCTCGCCGGTGTATGCCCCGCTCTCCTCAAAGTACATATTCTCCGCGCCCACCTGGATGTTGGTGCCCTTTGCAGCTTCCACAACCGGAACGATGTCGATCGCCGGTACACAGAATACAACGTCCACTTCTTCATTTGCAACCAGCGGTTTCAGTTCCTCCACCAGAGCAACAGCCTCGCTCGGTGTCTTGTTCATTTTCCAGTTGCCTGCGATAATTTTCTTTCTTGCCATGATATGGTCTCCTTAATTTTTTAGTATATTCTTTAGGCTTCTCTAAGTATTTACTTATCATTAGCTGCCGCAACGCCCGGTAATTCTTTTCCTTCCAGGAATTCCAGTGACGCGCCGCCGCCGGTGGAGATGTGGGTCATCTTGTCGCCGTAGCCGAGCTGGTTCACTGCTGCCGCGGAATCTCCGCCGCCGATGATGGTCACAGCGTCTGTATCCGCCAGTGCCTTTGCCACTGCTTCGGTTCCTGCCGCGAACTTGGGCATCTCAAATGCGCCCATCGGTCCGTTCCATACAACGGTCTTTGCTTCCTTCACTGCGTCTGCATAGATCTTCGCAGTCTCCGGTCCGATGTCAAGACCCTGCCAGCCGTCCGGAATCTCACCGTTTGCAACGATCTTTGTATTTGCGTCATTAGAGAAATCATCTGCGATCACATTATCAACCGGGAGAAGGAGCTTCACGCCCTTATCCTCTGCCTTTTTGATCATGTCCAGCGCGTACTGGCAGTAATCTTCCTCCAACAGAGACTTGCCTACGCTTCCGCCCTGAGCCTTGCTGAATGTGTAGGACATTCCGCCGCCGATGATCAGAGTATCCACCTTCTCCAGGAGATTTTCAATCACGGAAATCTTGCTGGAGACCTTAGCTCCGCCCAGGATCGCCACGAACGGGCGCTCCGGATTGTTCACTGCGTTGCCAAGGAAATCAATCTCTTTCTGCATCAGGTAGCCTACCGCAGCCGTATCCACGAACTGGGTCACACCTACGTTGGAGCAGTGCGCCCTGTGAGCGGTACCGAACGCGTCGTTTACAAATACATCGCAGAGGGAAGCCAGGTCTTTGCTGAATGCTTCACCGTTCTTGGTCTCTTCAATCCTGTAACGGGTATTCTCCAGAAGAATGATCTCACCATCCTGGAGTGCCTCTGCCGCTGCCTTTGCATTCGGTCCGACCACTTCCGGATCTGCCGCGAATTTAACTTCCTGGCCGAGCAACTCGGATAATCTGGCTGCAACAGGAGCCAGGGATAATTCCGGCTTCGGCTCTCCCTTCGGCTTGCCCAGATGAGAGCAGAGAATGATCCTTCCGCCGTCCGCAACCAACTTCTTGATCGTTGGAAGCGCCGCGACGAGACGGTTCTCGTCGGTAATCTTCCCATCAATCAACGGCACGTTGAAATCACATCTTACCAGGACTTTTTTACCCTTTACATTAATATCGTCTACTGATTTTTTATTAAGCATGTCATTGCCTCCCTGTTTTCATTGTAAAAACATTGTAAAAAAAGGAATCCGGTCCCATTATAAGACCGGACCCCTTCGTGAGTCTATTTCAGAATCAAATCTGACAAATTCAGTTTTCTCTGAAAGCCTGTCCTACAGTAATGTTCCAAAATGCTTGATTGTTCTTACCATCTGGCTTGTGTAAGAATTCTCATTGTCATACCATGAAACAACCTGTACTTCTGTTGTACCGTTGTCAAGCGGCATAGCCATTGTCTGAGTAGAATCAAACAGAGAACCAAATCTCATACCAACGATATCGCTGGATACGATCTCGTCTACATTGTAACCGAAGGACTCGTTAGAAGCAGCCTTCATAGCGTCGTTGATCTGATCAACGGTTACGGTGCCTTCTACTACTGCTGTCAGGATTGTTGTGGATCCGGTCGGAGTCGGGATACGCTGAGCAGCTCCGATCAGTTTTCCGTTCAGTTCCGGAATAACCAGTCCGATTGCCTTTGCAGCGCCTGTGCTGTTCGGAACGATATTCACTGCTGCCGCGCGGGATCTTCTCAGGTCGCCTTTTCTCTGCGGTCCGTCAAGTGTCATCTGGTCGCCTGTGTAAGCGTGGATGGTGCACATGATACCGGACTTGATCGGCGCAAGGTCATTCAGAGCCTTTGCCATCGGCGCAAGGCAGTTTGTTGTACAGGATGCCGCAGAGATGATCTGGTCATCCTTTGTCAGCTTGTCATGGTTCACGTTGTAAACGATAGTCGGAAGGTCATTTCCAGCCGGAGCTGAGATGATCACATACTTCGCACCTGCATCAATGTGAGCCTGTGCTTTTGCCTTGGATGTATAGAAGCCTGTACACTCCAGAACAACGTCTACGCCGATCTCTCCCCAGGGAAGCTCTGCCGCGCTTGCCTTCGCATAGATCTTAATCTCTTTGCCGTCAACTGTGATAGAATCTTCACCTGCAGTCACCTTATCTGCCAGTTCATACTTACCCTGTGTTGAATCATACTTCAACAGGTGAGCCAGCATCTTCGGGGATGTCAGATCGTTGATCGCTACGATCTCAAAACCTTCTGCTCCGAACATCTGTCTGAATGCAAGACGTCCGATACGTCCAAATCCATTAATCGCTACTTTTACTGCCATGATTAATTCCTCCTAAAAGTTTAAAATGTTAACTGTAACACAGTTATTATGGTGAACTCCCAACAAACCTAAATCAGGCGCAGTTTGTTAAAGAATCATCAACTAGAAATATTGTACTAAATGGGGAACAAAAATTCAAGTCCTAAATCTATTTTTCTGGAAGTTTGTGTAAATCTTATACCCTGCCCGTAAATCCTTTAGTTATTTTTTATAGCCGCGCGCTCTTACAGCTTCCGGAAAACCGGCTTTCTCTCCAAAAATTCCGTATAATACTCAAATCCGCATTCCCGCAGGACCTCGGCCGCCCTGCCGAACTCATAGGCAATGTGCTCCGGCTGATGCCCGTCCGCCCCCACGGTGATGATCTCCCCGCCCAGCTCCCGGTAGCGCCTGAGCACATCCGGATGGGGGTGGCAGAAGCCGAGCCCGTATTTCAGCCCCGCCGAATTCAGCTCGATCCCTTTCCCCATCTCAATGATCTGCTTCAGAACCTCATCCAGCCAGGGCGCAAATGCCGCATAAGAGTAATCCTTTGTCTTATAGGTCCCATACCGCACGATATAATCCATATGCCCCAGCACATCAAAAGTATCCGTATGCCGGATACTTTCCAGTGTCTCCTCGAACGCCAGACGGTAGAGCTCCCGGTCCGTCAGCTCCGAAAACAATTCCCGGTAATATGGATCCTTTTTGTCCACCACGTGAATCGAGCCGATCACAAAATCAAAGGGATATGTTTCCGTGATCTTCCTGCAGAACGCGCCTGCGTGAGGCTGCAGTCCCAGCTCAATCCCGATGCGCAGCTCAATCCGCCCCGCATACTGCTCCCGCAGCTTGGTCAGTTTTTGAAAATACGCATCCGCGTCAAACAGAAAGGCATCCTTCCCCAACTCCTCGCTGAACGGATAATCCCAGTCCATATGGTCTGTGACGCAGATTGCTTTCAGTCCTTTTTCCAGCGCGCTCTCCACCATGGCTTCCGGCGCGGTGCTGCTATCCGTGGAAAAAGATGTGTGCATGTGACAGTCACTGGTAATCATACTATCGTCCCACCTCCCAAGATGTACTCTCCGTCATAGAACACCGCAGCCTGTCCCGGCGTCACGGCCCGCTGGGGCTCCTCAAAGGCGCAGGTCACCTCATCCTCCCCGGTCTTCTCAATAGTCCCCCAGACTCCTTTATGGTTATAACGTATTTTCACAAACACACGTCGGGGTTCCGTCAGGTCTTCTACGGACATAAAATTCACATCCGATACACGCAGAGAGTCTGCCAGAGATTCCTCATGGGTTCCGATGACGACCTCCCGGGTCTCTGGCCGGATCTCCAGGACAAACGCCGGATACCCCAAGGCCAGCCCCAGGCCCTTGCGCTGCCCCACCGTATAATGGATGATCCCTTTGTGCTGTCCCAATACCCTGCCGTCAGAAGTCACAAAGTTTCCCTTCTGCAGTTGGGTTCCCGCGTTTCTTTCTATAAAAGAAGCGTAGTCCCCGTCCGGTACAAAGCAGATGTCCTGGCTGTCCGGCTTTTGGGCCACAGGCAGTCCGATCTGCTCCGCCATCCTGCGGATCTCCTCCTTGGAAAATTCTCCCACCGGCATCAGCGTCCGTTTCAGCTGGTCCTGGGTCAGATTGTATAATGCATAGGTCTGATCCTTTGCCGACGCTGCCGAGCGGCGGATGGAATACCGGCCGTTTGGCAGCCGTTCCACTCTGGCGTAATGCCCGGTAGCAATATAGTCCGCCCCGATGGACAGGCTCCTGGACAGCAGAGATTCCCATTTCACATATCGGTTGCAGGCGATACAGGGATTGGGGGTGCGCCCCCGGAGATATTCCTCTGTAAAATAATCGATCACATGCTCCTGGAATTCCTTCCGGAAATTCATCACATAATAGGGAATGTCCAGGCGGGCCGCCACGCGCCGGGCATCCTCCACGGCGCTCAGGCCGCAGCACCCGCCGTTTTCCTCCTGGAACTCCCGCGCTTCTTCCTGCCAGATCTGCATGGTAACCCCGATCACCTCATAGCCCTGCCCCTTTAACAGACAGGCAGCTACGGAGGAATCCACTCCTCCGGACATCCCCACTACAACCCTGCTCATCAGTATTCCTCTTCTTCCTCTTCCTCGCCTTCATGGATATCCGACTTCGGCTTTTCCAGCCCTTCAATCTTGATGCCATGCTTTTGGGCATAATCCCAGAGGGCCGCATGGATCGCCTCCTCCGCAAGAAGGGAGCAGTGTACCTTCACCGGCGGCAGTCCGTCCAGCGCCTCCATCACCGCTTTGTTGGTGACCTCCATCGCCTCCTGCACGCTCTTTCCCTTCACCAGCTCCGTTGCCATACTGCTGGTGGCCACTGCCGCGCCGCAGCCAAAGGTCTTGAATTTGACGTCACGGATGATCTGATCGTCATCAATATCCAGATAAATGCGCATGATATCTCCGCATTTTGCGTTTCCCACAGTACCTACGCCGCTTGCATTTTCAATTTCTCCAACATTCCTTGGATGCTGGAAATGATCCATTACTTTCTCTGTATACATAATCCTTCCTCCTGATTTTATTTGCCTGCCATTTCCTTATTGATAAAATCCTCATAAAGCGGAGACATGTTCCGCAGATCCTGAACAATCTCCTTTAATGCTTCCACCACGTAGTCCGCCTCTTCCTTCGTGATCTCCTCGCTCAGTGTCATACGCAGGGAGCCATGGGCGATCTCATGGGGAAGGCCGATGGCCAGGAGCACATGGGAGGGATCCAGGGATCCGGATGTGCAGGCCGAGCCGCTGGAAGCACAGATCCCTTTCATATCCAGTCTGATCAGCAGAGATTCCCCTTCCACAAAGCGGAAGCTGAAATTTACATTGTTGGGAAGTCTTTTTTCGCGGTCCCCGTTCAAACGGCAGTAGGGAATCTCCGACTCGATCCTGCGGATCAGGTAGTCCCGCATCTCCCGCTCTTTCCCGGTCCGCTCTTTCCTGGTCCGGGCCGCGCGCTCCGCTGCGGCGCCGATCCCCACGATGCCTGGAACATTTTCCGTTCCGGCGCGGCGCCTTCTCTCCTGCGCGCCTCCATGGATAAAGGAACGGATCTTCACGCCCCTGCGGATATACAAAAAGCCGATTCCCTTGGGACCGTTGAATTTATGTCCGCTTGCGCTGAGCATGTCAATATGCAGCTCATCCACGTTGATGGGAATCTGTCCGAATGCCTGCACCGCGTCCGTATGGAACAGGATGCCGTGTTCCTGCGCGATCTGTCCGATCTTCCCGATCGGCTGGATGGTGCCGATCTCATTATTCGCAAACATAACGGAGATCAGGATCGTATCCTCCCGAATGGAAGCCCGAAGCTGTTCCAGATCCACCAGTCCGGCTTCGTCCACATCCAGATATGTCACCTCATAGCCCTTCTTTTCCAGGTATTCACAGGTATGCAGAATGGCATGATGCTCAATTTTGCTGGTAATGATATGCTTTCCTTTTGAGCCATAGGCTTCTGCCGTTGCGATCAGCGCCCAGTTGTCCGACTCGCTTCCCCCTGCTGTAAAATAAATTTCTTCACTCTTTGCCCCCAGGATCCCTGCGATCTGCTCCCGGCATCCGGTGATCACTTCTTTATTTGCCGCCGCAAATCCGTAGATGCTGGACGGATTGCCGTAATGCTCCGTAAAATAGGGAAGCATGGCCTCCACCACCTCCGGCGCCGTTTTCGTTGTAGCCGCATTATCCAGATAAATTAATTTTTCCATGTGTGTATTCCTCCTGAAATGTAATACGCCGTCTAATTCTTACAGATATTCCGATCCGGCGCGTCCTGGCAGCACCGCTTCCGGCTCTCCTCCACAAGCTGGTCCAGCTTGATCTCGTCCACCGTCCGGTTGATACTCTCATTGATCCTCTGCCAGACGTACTTTGTCACACAGCTGTCCGCAATCTGGCAGCCCTCCTCCGGGTTCAGCCCGGAGCACTCCACCGGATCCAGGCTCCCTTCCAGCGCCCGCAGGATATCCCCCACGGAGATGTCGGCCGCTTCCCGGGCAAGCACATAGCCGCCCCCCGCGCCCCGCAGACTTTTCACAAGCCCGCCCTTTTTCAGCATCGACATCAGCTGTTCCAGATAGCGCTCTGAAATGTTCTGCCGGTCCGAAATGCTGGTAATGGACACCGGAGCTTCCCCGCTGTACCGCGCCAGATCAATCAATGCGCGCAGCCCGTATCTGCCTTTCGTTGATAATTTCAACCTTCTGCCCTCTACTTTCCAAATGCAGCAGCCCAAGCCAAAAGCCGGATCTGTGATCTTTTTGTTATGAACCGCTGCCTGATTCTGTAATTCCCAGTATTTCAATCCCTAGCGTTTTAATCCCTATGAAAATACTAGGATATCTTTCCGTAATGTAGAATAACACCAGTCTTATGTTCTGTCAAGCCAAATTTAAGAATATGCTATAAAAAAGTTACTATTCACAGTCGGATAAAAAATGGCAGTCGGATTCTTCAAGCGAAGCTTGTAAGAAGCCGATTGACAGTTTTTATCTGACTGGAATCAGTCGCTTCACCCACATAAGCAAAAAATCAAGACGCAAAGCATCGGCAGACGGCTTTGCCGACTGTTTTTGCGCATGTGAGTGAAATGACTGTGAATAGTAACTAAAAAACCGTTACGGTTCATGAAAAGGAGTTTTCTATGTCCAGAAAGCAAACCATCATCCGTGGGACCATCATTCTGACCATCACCGGTTTTTTGAGCCGGTTCATGGGATTCTTTTACCGCATTTTCTTAAGCCGCACCTTTGGCGAGGAAGGCGTAGGGCTGTACCAGCTCATTTTTCCGGTCTATGCACTCTGCTACTCCCTCACCACCGCCGGGATCGAGACAGCCATCTCCCGGACCGTAGCCCGCAAGGTCTCCCTGGGAAAGGAACGGGAGGCGCGGGAGTTCCTTCTGACCGGTCTTTCCCTTTCTTTTTTTCTGGCTTGTATCTGCATGGTGGCCATGCAGAAAAACACAGCATTCATCGCCGCCACGATCCTGGGCGATGAACGCTGCATCCCTCTGCTTACCATCTTATCATATACGGTCCCCTGTTCCGCCATACATAGCTGCATCTGCGGGTACTGCTACGGGCTCAAGCAGACCTCCATTCCGGCGGCTGCCCAGCTGGTGGAACAGACCACCCGCATAGCCGGAGTCTGGCTGCTGTACCGGCTTCTGATCCAGGACCAGGGAAATGCTCCCATCACAATCGCCGTCTGCGGGCTTGTGATCGGAGAATTTTTTTCCGCCCTATACACCACCAGTATCCTGCCCGGCTTCCTGAAAGGCCGCAGCGTTCTCCGGGGGCCGCGCCGACGCGCTTCTCCTGATCTTCCTGCAAAGCGGGCGTTTCCTTCCATGACCTCCGGGATCTTCTGTCGGAATCTGAAAGAGCTGCTTCCCCTTTCCGTCCCACTGACCGCCAACCGGGTCCTGATCAATCTGCTGCAGAGCATTGAAGCCATCTCCATTCCCGGCCGCCTGCAGCGCTTTGGGCTGGGCACCTCTGAAGCCTTAAGCCTTTATGGTGTATTAAACGGAATGGCTCTGCCCTGCATTTTATTTCCATCCGCCGTCACCAGTTCCATTTCCATCATGCTGATGCCCACCGTGGCCGAGATCCAGGCCGCCGATGACCGCCATGAAATGCTGGATATCATCAAGAAGGTAACAGGCGCCTGCTTTACCCTGGGACTGTTCTGCTGCCTCATCTTCCTGCTGTTCGGCTCCTGGATCGGGGTCACCCTGTTCGGCAGCCGGACCGCCGGAAAATTCATTCTCACCCTGGCCTGGATCTGTCCTTTCCTTTACACCAACAGCGCCCTTTCCAGCATCATCAACGGGCTCGGAAAAACAAGCAGCACGCTGTTCGTCAATACGTTCAGCCTTCTGATCCGGATCGCCGGTGTGTTCTATGCCATCCCCCGGTTCGGAATCCAGGGTTACCTCTGGGGCCTCCTCGTCAGCCAGCTTGCGGCCACCCTGCTGTCCGTCTGGATCATCTGCCTCAACACAAGAAACATTAAAAAGTGTACGTCCTGAAACAGGCTCGCGCCGTCCGCGTAAGCCTCCCTCCCAGACGGCTCAGAAGTTCGTTTGTGATGGTCCCGCCCTGGTCTGCCAGGTCCGGGGCCGTCGCCTCCATACTGCCGTCCCAGCCGATGAACGTAGCCGTATCTCCCACGAAAATCCCATGTGCATCGGTAATGTCAACCATCAGCTGGTCCATGCAGATCCGGCCGATCACCGGCACTCTTTGTCCGCGGATCACCGCCTGAGTCCGGCCGCAGGAGAGATTCCGGGGCAGTCCGTCTCCGTAGCCCAGTGGAAGCACTGCGATCCGGCTGTCCCGTTCTGCTGTAAATGCCCTTCCATAGCCCACACTTTCGCCTGTTCGGATCTTCCGGATCAGAACCACTTTGGATTTCAGGGAAAGCACCGGCCGCAGGTCCAATTCCAGCCTGGTCCGGTCGCCGGGAGCGCTCAATACCCCGTACAGGGCAATCCCGGCCCGCACATAGTCACAGGGAAGCTCCGGATAATTCAAAAACCCGTAGCTGCTCTGGATATGCACCTTCGGAATGGCAATGCCTCTTTCCTTCAGCTTTTCCAGCAGCCCATAAAAGCTTCCGATCTGCTGCTTCGTAAACCGGACATCCTCTGCTTCCAGACTGTCGGCCGCACAGAGATGGGTATAGATCCCGCAGACCTTCAGATATTTCATGGAAAACACATGGGCGATCCTGTCCGCCTCTCCCTTGCCGAAGCCCAGGCGGTGCATCCCCGTATCCACCTTCACATGCACCTTCACAGCTTTATGCTGCTGGTTCAAAAGCCGGGCATAGGGATAATCAATGAGGGTCTGCGTCAGGTCATATCTGCAGAGCTCTTTCGCCCTTTCCGGATCCGTATACCCCAGGATCAGGATTTCCCCGGAAATACCGAAGCGGCGCAGTCGGATCCCTTCCTCAACAGAGGCCACCGCAAAGGCGTTCACCCCCATCCGGCTGACGCAGACCGCAGCCTCATACATACCATGACCGTAGGCCTCCGCCTTCATCACCGCCATCAGCTCACACCCCGGCCGCATGGCATTTCTGAATTCGTTTACATTGTGCCGCAGGCTGTCTTGATCCAGTTCGATCCATGCGCGGTCCTTCCCCCGCATAGCGGAACACCTTCCTCCTCTTTTCTTTTTTCCATACAAGGCGCCGCAGCATTCCGCGGCCAATATGCCGCATCCCACGGAAAGGGCGCTGACTGCCAGAAAATGCACCAGGCTGTTTTGGATCAGCAGGCTTTCCAGTCCGGTCAGCTTCGCCAGGAGCCGGACTCCTACGATCATCATGGGGTGGATGATATAGATCAGAAGCGCCCAGGTCCGGATCCTTTCCTTCCGGCTTCCCCGCCGGAACAGAAGCAGACGAAACAGAAAATACATACAGGGCAGCAAAAACAGATACATACTGTCGTGACGCTGGATGCCAAGCTCGCGGAGCAGCAGTCCTTCGCACGACATCAGCAGAAAGGAAACGCCCAGGCCTGCCCCGCAGATCTGTAGAGATAAGCTCTCCCCTCTGGCCGCTTCCTCCGCCGCCATTCCTCCCATCACCAAAAACACCGGTGCGAAGAAAATACCATTTCTCGTATAGTCTGTGATCTCGAAGAGATTTTGATAAAATACCGAGAGAATCGGAAGTTTTTCCGCGATCCCGTAATAGCTGTCTCCCAACAGTCCCGCGGCATAAAGGCCCAGGGTGACGATCAGCGCTTTTTTGAACCCCAGCCTCCTTACCGCATACCACGCGATCCCTGCGCCGAGCATAGAGGCCGGAAGATACCAGAGATGATACATGGTCCCGTCGAAGATCAGATCCTTGATCAGCTCCGGCAGAAAATGCTTCCCGGAAAAGTATCCGTTGTACAGATTCAGAGGCAGATAGACCGCAATCGAGATTCCATAGAGGACTGCCGTTTTTTTGAGAAATGCCCATAGCCTCCCGGCATCACGGGCGTATTGAGAGATCAGGAAAAATCCCGATGCCATCAGAAAAAAAGGCACTGCCACGCGGGCTATGACCCGAGTCAGGAAAAAGTCGCCCGTTTCGCTGCAGGAGGCCAGCGGGGAAGTGTGGATCGTGATCACCAGCAGCGCCGCCGCAAGCCTGAATTCATCAATTCCTGTATAAGCTGTTCTGTCATTCATAGTCTCTTCTCCATCTGCCTGTCGGGCCAGCCTGTATCGTAAACCCATAGCTCTGCTGACATCGCCGGGTCACAATAAATCCGTCCACATTATTGCCGGATATCATGTAGAGCGAATCCTCGGGCAGTGTGATCGCGGTCGTGCCTGTTTGAAATGCCTCTGTATAAAACACCTCCGTCACCTGACTGCCCTTTGTCCACCGCAGCGGGCTTTTGCAGGAGAATTGTTTGATCCATGCCATATATTCCTCCAGCGTCAGTCCGTATTCACTCATGATCTCGGAATGTGGATACCCCACATACCGGAAATGCCATGGCTCATGACCGATTCCCGTGATCTCTTCCTTCCCCTTCGGGTAGCGCTCGACAAAGCCGTACGCCGGAGCAGTTCTTCGGAATCTGTCACAGATTCCCTCATAAGGAAATTCCGGGCAGATAAAATCAATGACCTCCTGCTTTAAGCCCAGATCAATCGCCAAGCCGGTCTGATGTTCGCTGTGGTTGGGAACCGCCACATATTTTCGGGTGTATTCCTCTCCGTTCTCCCGCAGGGAGGATTGAAAAATCTCAGTCTGTTCCTCTGCGGAACGGTATCCGCTCACCGGGACGATGCTGTCCCGGCAATGGAGCTTGTCAAAGATCAGGTGGAGGATATACACCGCCTCCCGCATCAGAAGGATGTCCGGATATTGTACGTTCACGGGCAGAAGCCTCTCCTCCCCGTTTTCCCGCAGGGGATGATCCGCATTGACCAGAAGCAGGCTTCCCTGATATATTTTTTCATCCGATAATTTCAGATTCATCATAGGTACAATCCCAGCAGCCTGTCCAAAAGTTCTCCAAAGTTCAGGCCGATTCCTTTCATCATATTTGGGTAACGGCTGTGGGAGGTGAATCCGGGAATGGTATTCACTTCGTTAAAAACGATCTCCCCTGCCGTATTTATGAACATATCCACTCTGGCAAATCCGGAGCAGCCCAGTGCCCTGTAAATGGTTTTTGCCGTTTCCTGAATCCGCCTTTCCATCTCTTCATCCACCCTGGCCGGCATATGGATTCTGGAGGTCTTTAGCGTATATTTTTCCGTATAGTCGAAAAATCCGTCTGCCAGTTCGATCTCGTCCACTCTTCCCACGAGCAGCTCCTCTGTTCCCAGCACTGCGCAACCTACCTCAAAGCCATCGATATTTTCCTCGATCACAGCCTTGTCATCATGCTCCAGGGCAAGCCTGACCGCCGGTTCCAATTCTCTTTCCTCATAGATCTTCGAAATCCCGAAGGAGGATCCCGCCCTGGCCGGTTTGATAAAAAGAGGATATCTCAGGTTTTTCGTCTTTTTTTCCGGCTTTTCCATCTCCCACCGTTCAACGGTCACCGAGCCTGGAACTGCGATCCCCGCCGCCTCTACAACCCGGTGAGCCAGATCCTTGTCCATGCAGACCGCAGAGGATAAGGTATCACAGCCTACAACCGGGATACCTGAGAGTTCAAACAGCCCCTGCACCGTTCCGTCCTCCCCGTTCTTTCCGTGCAGCACAGGAAATGCCAGGTCCAGACGGACCATCCGATTTCCCTCTGGCCGCAGCTCGATCAAGGCGGATTTGGTCCGGTCCTGGGAAACTGCCGCAGGGATGAGATGATCCGCATCTTCATACCAGGTATCCTTTTGAATCCGTTCCAGGTCTCCCTCGTACCGATACCAGTCTCCCTGCCTGGTGATCCCGATCCGGATCACCTCATATTTTTCCAGATTCAGGTTCGCCAGCACCGAACACGCGGACTGCAGCGACACCTCATATTCTGTTGAGCATCCTCCAAAAATAACTGCGATTCTCTTCTTATCCATATTGATTCTCCTCCTGTAATGATTCCGTCAGTGCCAAAGCCCACATAAGAGAAAACTGCCATAAGCGCTGCACCGTCCGCAACCGCAAAGCGGCGGATTTTCTTAATGCTGAATGCTGTGCCTTCAATACAAAACAGCAATCTTTGTTCTGACACAAGTATTGTATCAAATAAAGATTGCTGTTTTTTCTGTTTATTCTTAAGGTTTTCCTACTTTTTCATACGTAAATTCTTATGATTTTCTTAACAGGCAGAAACACCAAAACGGAGCTTCCATTTGCATCCTGTCAGTTTAGATATGGAACGCCTGCCCACTCCTCATACATTGGTATTCAGATTTTACCGCATGGAAGCGTCACTTCAAATTCAATCCTCTCGTCCTCGCTCCTGGCCATGATCGTCCCCTGGTGCAGCTCCACGATTTCCTTTGCAATGGCAAGTCCCAGACCGGCGCCGCCGCTTCGGGAACTCCGCGCGGAATCAAGCCGGTAGAACTGCTCGAAGATCCTCTCCAGCTTTTCCTTCGGGATCGTATTGCCCCGGTTTGAAAACCGGATCTTCATATCATCCCCTTCCCGCGCGGCGCCTATCCGGATCGTACCGCCCTCAAAGCTGTAGTTGACCGCATTTCTCAAAAGGTTGTCCAGGACGCGCTGCATCTGATCGACATCGCATCTCAGCGTCATATCCCGTTCCATCTCCAGGCTGCACGTCAGATTTTTCTCCGACAGCATGGGCTGAAATTCATAAGTCAGCTGTTCCAGAAGGCGGGTCAGGTTCACGCTGCTGTATTCCAATGTAATACTGGAAAGACTGAACCGAGTGATCTCAAAGAACTCATTGATCAGGTCCTCCAGGCGCTCCGCCTTTTCCAGGGAAATGGACAGATACTTTTCCCGCAGTTCCTCGGATATCTTCCTTTCATCCCTCAGAAGGGTCAGGTATCCGATCACAGAGGTCAGCGGCGTTTTCAGATCATGGGCCAGATAGACCACCAGATCATTTTTCCGCTGCTCCGCAACCGCCGCCTCTGACTTGCGCTGTTCCAGCGTGTGCCGGATATAATTGATCTTCCGCTCCGTCAGAGACAGCTCCGGAGACAGGATGACTTCCCCCGGATTTTCCTCGATCAGGGCGTCAATGCCCCGGTTGATCTCGTAAAAATATTTCGTAAAATTCCTTAAATAGATCCACATGCTGACCAGAAATACAGCAAACAGCCCCATGAGCCAAAACCATTCCAGGCGGTTCCTGAAGATCAGCTGATAGGCCTCCAGTGCCCGATCATAATCGTGGTAAATAAAACGGTTCAGAATCCCGACCATAAAGTTCGCAAACCGTCCAAACAAAAAAAGATCGCTGAAAATTAAAAGCAGAACCGCATCTGTTATCAAAAGCAGGATCGTGCGCAGAAACAGCGTAGTCCGCAGCTGCCTGTAGCGACCATCGTGTTGGTATCTTTCTTTTTTATTTTTTTGCCGCTTCCCTTTTTTCCTATTCAACCGTATACCCCACTCCCCACACTGTTTTAACAAATTTCGGATGTCTCGCAGGCTCCTTCAGTTTTTCCCGCAGCCTCCCGATATGTGCCATCACGGTATTGTTATTGTCAATATACTTTTCGCCCCAGACATTCTCAAACAGTTCCTCTGAGGAGATCACGCTCCCCCTGTGCTCGCACAGATACCAGAGAATGGAAAATTCCATGGGCGTCAATGCGATCTCTTTTCCGAAAAGCGTGCACTTGTGGGTATTTTTATTGATCGTCAGCCCCCGAATATCATATTCTTCCGTCAAATGAGCCGCTTCTTCCCCCGAATTGCCGCCATGGTTATACTGCACATACCGGCGGATCTGTGTCTTGACTCTCGCTACCACCTCCAGCGGATTAAAGGGCTTGGTAATATAGTCATCCGCCCCAATGGTCAGCCCCATGATCTTGTCCATATCCTCCCCGCGGGCCGTCAGCATGATGATGGGGTAAAAATGCTTCTCCCGGATTTTCTGGCAGATCCGGAATCCGTCAATATCCGGCAGCATCACGTCCAAGATCGCCAGATCAAACGGCACAGTCTCGACATATTTCAAAGCCTCGATCCCATTGTAGCATTTCCAGACCGTATATCCGTCATTCTGAAGGCAGACCTCGATCAGATCCGCAATCTCTTTCTCATCATCCACAATCAGAATCTTTCCGTCCATATCCGTTTCCTCTTTCTATACGATTCCCAAAAAGGCCTTCATCCATATCGGATTGACATACGCCTCCATAACCAGCCCCATCAATACCATCAGCGCTACAAACACGGTTTTCTGCTTATTCCACCGATTCCGGGGATACATCCAGCAATACCAGAGCACCACGATACAGGCAGGGATATAACACAGGAACTGGGGCAGGATCCCTACAACACACAGGATGATCCCTTTCACTCCCATCCCCACCACAGCCATGGTCAGCAGCATCCCGCTGGAAAAGCCCGTCCAAAGCAGGAAAGCCGCCGCTCCTAATTTTCTCAGCTTGGTAAAGGCCATGCCCGCAAGCAGCAGCGCTGGGAACAGGCGCACCCGTACCAGATAAAGCATATATTCCCCGGCAATGATCTCCACCGCCGCATACTGTCTCAGGAAATACGTGCTGAAAATGCCCGGCTCCGCAATATACTGCTTTACGATAAAGTTTACATATAAGATCCCCAGCAGAAACCCCGGCAAAAAAAAGGCCAGCATCTGCTTCTTTGAATGAAGTATCCTCACACCGTTTCCTCCCATCGTCCCGATGCTGTGATAATCCACAGCCTCATGGCCGCAGAGTATCGCTCGATACTTCATTATATGCCGGTCATAATTCCTCCATGCCTGTTATCTGTAACGTATTATGCCTGTTGAAATTAACCTGACAGTAAGGGGCTTGATGTCTGAAACCGCTGTTTCATCGGTCAGATGCCCCGCAGCAGGCGCAAGGCGCCGTAAATCGTAACCAAGTTCCTCTCAGTCGGTATATTTCGCCGCATATGCCAGCAGCGATGACACGGTCTTGCCGTCCTCGATCTCTCCGGAAAAGATCTTTTCTTTCAGTTCTTCGATCGAATAGGCTTTCAGATCAATGAACTCATCCTCGTCCAGATGCTGCTTGGAGGGAATCAGGTTCCTTGCCACATAAACCTCAATCCGTTCATTGCAGAATGCCACGGTCGTCCGGATCGTGATCAGCCATTCCAGATTTTCACAGCGGAATCCGGTCTCTTCTTCCAGTTCCCGGCCTGCGCATACGATCCCCGGTTCTTCCTCTGCATCCAGCGCTCCTGCCGGGATCTCCAACGTATACCGGTCCAGCGCGTTCCGGTATTGTCTGACCATCAGGATCTTCCCGTCCTCCGTTATCGGCACAACGGCCGCCGCCCCTTTATGCCTGATAAAATCCCACAGCGCCGTATGGGTTCCGTTGATCTCCATTGTATCCTGGTAAAAATCAAGGATCGTGCCTTGAAACTTCAATTCTCTTTTGATTCGTTTGATCTGTTCACTCATCACTGTCCTGCTCCTGTTTTCACTGTTGTCCGAAGGAATCTTCCGCCTGCGGCAGCCGCATGGCGACATCTGCTTTTTGCATTGCGGTTTGTCCTTCCCGACAGCCTTTTTTGCATACGATGTATTAAAGAAAAGCCCCTGTCTTTCGACAAGGGCTGTACTTTCATAAGCCGGTTTGATCACTGTTACTTCGCATAATCTGTTACCCGCGATTCGCGGATCACATTTACCTTAATCTGACCCGGATATTCCAATTCATATTCAATCTGCTTTGCAATATCCCTGGCCATAAGTACCATATCATCATCCGATACCTGCTCCGGAACTACCATAACTCGAATCTCTCTACCTGCCTGAATAGCAAAAGACTTATCCACACCCTTAAAATGATTGGTGATCTCTTCTAATTGTTTTAATCTGTTTGTGTATGTCTCGATGGTCTCTCTTCTGGCTCCCGGCCTTGCCGCTGAAATGGTATCAGCCGCCTGGATCACACACGCGATCAGGCTCTGCGGCTCTACGTCTCCATGGTGGGATTCCACCACATTGATCACGGTCGGGGATTCCTTATACTTCCTGCAGAGATCCACGCCAATCTGGATATGCGATCCCTCCACATCGTGGTCGATCGATTTCCCGATGTCATGTAAAAGACCTGCGCGCTTGGCCATGCGCACATCCAAACCGATCTCGCCTGCCAGCAGACCGGAAAGCTGTGCCACCTCAATGGAATGCCGCAATGCGTTCTGCCCGTAGCTTGTACGGAACTTCATGCGTCCCAGCAGACGGATCAACTCCGGATGGATCCCCGGCACACCAACCTCTAAGGCTGCCGCTTCTCCTTCTTCCCGGATCATCACATCCACTTCCTTCTGCGCTTTCTCCACCATCTCCTCAATCCTTGCCGGATGGATACGCCCATCCACGATCAGACGTTCAAGGGCAATCCTTGCAACCTCTCTTCGGATCGGATCAAATCCGGATAATACAACAGCTTCCGGTGTGTCATCAATGATCAGTTCTACACCGGTCAGTGTCTCGAGGGTACGGATATTCCGCCCCTCCCTTCCGATGATCCTTCCTTTCATCTCATCGCTTGGAAGCTGTACAACGGAGATTGTGGTCTCGGCCACATGATCTACCGCGCATCTCTGGATCGCATTGACCACATACTCCCGGGCTCTCTTGTCCGCGTCTTCCTTGGCCTGCAGCTCCAGATCCCTGACCATCTTGGCTGTGTCATGCTTCACGTCATCTTCAACAGTTTTCAACAGATATTCTTTTGCTTGTTCGGAGGTAAGTCCTGAGATTCTTTCAAGTTCCTGTACTCTCTTTTGTTCGAGCTCTTCCACTTTGATCTCTCTCTGCTTCAGTTGCTCTTCCCGCGCTGTAAATTTTGCTTCGCGATGTTCCATTGCATCGGCACGTTTATCGACAGACTCTTCCTTCGCCAGCACACGCTTCTCATAGCGCTGCAATTCGTTCCGTCTCTCCTTCGTCTCCTTCTCAAGGTCATTCTTCGTCTTAATAGACTCTTCCTTGACCTCTAAAAGAGCTTCCTTCTTCGCTGCTTCAGCAGTTTTCACGGCATCGTCTATAATCTCTCTCGCCCTGGTCTCCGCATTCCCGATCTTCGAGTCCGCGTCATTCTTCAGCTTGGAGACTGTGGCAAAATATGTGACTATGCCTGCTATCAACGCGAGGGCTACAGCAATAACAATACACCATTGTATTGGCACAGGAGCACCTCCTTATTTAATTTTCATTGTACATTTAAAGCAATACAACAGTTAAATTTTATACTGTTTTCACAACTCTGTCAAGCATTCTCATCAGATTTTTGGTAAAGGTTTTGAATTTCCCTGTTGATATCCTCATACCGGAAGCCCTTCCGGGACAGATAACCGTACAATTTACGCACTTCTTCCCAAGATGCATGGGAAAAATCCACCCGTTTTTTCTCTATGATACGGCGGATGGCATCCCCTTCACCTTCCTCAGGATAGCAGGACGCAAATGCCTCCTCAATCTGCTCCTGAGGCACGCCCTTATTGCAGAGCAGGGCATAAATCTCCTTTTTGCTCTTCCTGTCTCTCCTGCTCTCGATAAAGTTCTCTGCATACCGCAGGTCATTGAGATAGCCGAAAGAACGGACATACGCAAGAGCCTCCTCCACGATATCCTCCGGGTAAAGCCCCTGTCTCAGCTTCTCCCGCAGACCCGATTCCGTCCGTGCCATATCCGTAAGAAGATGCATGGCACGCAGCTTGGCGCGCTTTAGGATCACGTCCTTTCGAATCTGCTGGTATGTCTCCTCCGGCAGCTCTTCGTCCTCCCGGATTCCGAATCGTGACAATTCCTTTTTATATAACACAAAGGCGAACTCTCCGTCCAGCTCTACTTTAAGCTTCGCCTTTGTAAGTTCCTCTATTTTCGTTACGGTCATGGCCGAACTCCTGTTCTGCGGTCGGTCGGCCAAAACCGGCCTCCGCAATATTTACCGCATTCATTCATCAACGTACCGATGAAATCGACGGAAGATTACTCCTGTGCATCACCTTCCTCCGCGGCGTCTTCTTTTGTGCCGGCTTTCGCCGCTGTCTTTTCGTCTGTCTTGGAGGCGCTTCCGGAAGCGGTCTTTCCCTTTGCCTTATCCGCAGCCTTTTCCTCAGATTTTCCCTTGGGCTTCAGCTTCAGGTCGTCGGCTCCTCCGTCCTTTTCATCCTCTTCCAGGCTGTAATGTTCCCGAACCTTCTTCTCGATCTCCTCCATGATCTCCGGATTAGCTTCCAGATAGGTCTTCGCATTCTCACGACCCTGGCCGATCTTGTTTCCCTCATAGGCATACCAGGATCCGCTCTTCTTGACCACGTCGATGCTCACCGCCAAATCCAGGACATCCCCGGATCGGGAGATTCCCTTTCCAAACATGATGTCAAATTCCGCCTCTTTGAACGGAGGCGCAATCTTATTCTTCACGATCTTGATCCGGGTACGGTTCCCGACCATCTCCCCGCTCTGCTTTAACGTCTCAATCTTGCGCACATCCATCCGAACGGATGCATAGAACTTCAAAGCGCGCCCGCCTGTGGTGGTCTCCGGATTCCCGAACATCACACCCACCTTCTCACGGAGCTGATTGATAAAGATCACCACGCAGTTGGACTTGCTGATCACCGGGGTCAGCTTCCGAAGCGCCTGGGACATCAGACGGGCCTGCAGTCCCACATGGCTGTCCCCCATATCCCCCTCAATCTCCTGGCGGGGCACCAGCGCCGCGACAGAGTCAATAACGATGATGTCAATGGCATTGGAACGGACCATCGTCTCCGCAATCTCCAGCGCCTGATCTCCACTGTCCGGCTGTGAGATGTAGAGCTCGTTGATATCCACGCCGATGTTCTTGGCATAGACCGGATCCAATGCGTGCTCCGCATCAATGAAGCCTGCGATCCCGCCTCTCTTCTGTACCTCTGCGATCATATGTAAGGTGACAGTCGTCTTACCGCTGGACTCCGGCCCGTAAACCTCAACCACACGCCCCTTGGGCACGCCCCCCAGCCCCAGCGCCAGGTCCAGGCTCAGGCACCCGGTGGGCACAGTCTCCACATTCACATGCGCGCTGGAATCCCCCAGCTTCATAACCGTTCCTTTTCCAAAATCCTTTTCCAGCTTCGCGATTGCCGCATCCAATGCTTTTTTCTTATCTTCAACTACATTTGCCATGATTTATTCTCCTTTTTTCGAACAATTGTTCGTCCTTTTTTTATCTTATTATATTTTCCTCAAAATGTCAACTATAAATCTCAGCTTTTTTCTCCATCTCCTCCGCAGCCTGTTGCTCTTTATTCCCATCGGGGATTCCGGCAGCAGCGTCCATATCTTCTCTGTATAAACGAAAACAAAGCACGCACAATTTCCCGTCCTGCACCCGGAATCCATTGTCGCACATCGTAATCCGCTTTCCGAAATCCGCATGCGCAGTGTCTTTTCTGTTTTTCTTCTCCATATACATCAGGGAATTCTTAATGAATATCGGATGATATAAAGCTGATACCTGCCGTACGGAAAGAAATACCGTACAGAACTCCGCCGTTTTTTTACGGCTGTGTCTATCTTACCATACTCCCCGCCGATTCACAAGAAATTTTTTATCCATTTAACTCCATTATTATCAGACTATTCAAAGTTTATATCCATTTTTTTCAGTCTTTTATTTTTTTCATATTTTTCCTTGCATTTCCATTCGTTCGGTATTATAATAGTTTTTGTGCAGATATAGTTCATTGGTAGAATGCTAGCTTCCCAAGCTGGAGAGGCGGGTTCGATTCCCGTTATCTGCTCTGTCAGACTGTCGGTTTTACTGGACTTCCATTATTTGTAAAATCAATAAACCAATAAAAAACCTATCAAGCCAATATTGATAGGTTTTTTATTGGTTTATTGATTTTCTGCAGATCCTTACAGGGAAAGATTCCTTGCTGTGAACACCCGGCCAGGGTAAAAACAGCGGCAAAGCAACCCAGCCCGGCACAATACATTTGCTGTACAGCACCGGGCCGATAAAATAAGGAGGTATAGAACCAGTGATATTTTTTCATCACCTTCCGTATATAATGAACTGTATGGAAATAACGGATACATCTTGACTCGTCTATTTTCCGCGGTTCCCAAGATATCTTCCGCTTAATTCGCTTCCAGCGACCGCTTCTTTGTGATCGTCACCTTCTCGTCATAGCATACAAAGATCGCATCCATTTTTTCCTTCTCCGGCTTCGGAGTGATCAGACTCACCACCGGCACCACGATCAGGCCTGCGACCATCGCAATTGCTCCGGCATTGATTGGGGAAGCGATGTATCCGATAAACATATTAGACACGGTAATCCCTACCCCGGAGACGAAGCTTGCCCATACTGCCGCTCTGCTCACGCTCTTCCAGTACAGCCCGTACAGAAACGGAGCCAGGAAAGCACCTGCCAGCGCCCCCCAGGAAATCCCCATAAGCTGGGCGATGAAGGTAGGTGGATTCAATGCGATCACTACAGATACCACGATAAAGAACACGATCAGGATCTGCATGGTCACCACCTGCTTCTTTTCACTCATATTTTTCATAACCCGGTCCTTGAGCAGATCCAGCGTCATGGTGGAGCTGGAAGTCAGCACCAGAGAGGACAGTGTGGACATGGATGCGGACAGCACCAGTACCACTACGATCCCGATCAGGATATCCGGCAGGGTGGACAGCATATAGGGAATGATGCTGTCATAGATCACTGCGCCCGTTTCTTCATTATAAAGAGAGGCATTGTCAAAAAGCCGTCCGAAACCGCCCAGAAAATAGCATCCGCCGGATACTACCACCGCAAACAAGGTGGAGATCACGGTTCCTGTATTGATAGCCTTTTCGTCCTTGATTGCATAAAATTTCCCGATCATCTGAGGCAGTCCCCAGGTTCCCAGAGAGGTCAATATAACAACTCCCAGCAGATTCAGCGGATCCGGCCCGAAAAAGGAGGTAAATGCTCCAGGCTGACCCTGGGTCACCGGAATATCGCTGGGAACCTGCGCCATTGTCTGGATGGCATTGAGGAAACCACCCTGTCCGCCTAAGACCGCGCCGATCACCGCCACAATTCCGGCCAGCATGATGATCCCCTGGATGAAATCATTGATGGCTGTTGCCATGTAGCCTCCCAGGATCACATAAACCGCGGTAAACACAGCCATCACGATCACACAGACCGTATACGGAATGTGAAACGCCATACCGAACAGGCGGGACAGTCCATTGTAAACAGAAGCCGTATACGGAATCAGGAAAATAAATACGATAACAGAGGCCGTCACTTTCAGAGCGTCGCTTCCGTACCTTTCTCCAAAAAAATCCGGCATGGTCTTGCATTTCAGATGCTGGGTCATGACCTTCGTCCTTCTTCCCAGCACAACCCACGCCAGAAGACTTCCGATCACTGCGTTGCCCAGCCCGATCCAGGTGGAAGCGATCCCGTATTTCCACCCGAACTGTCCGGCATACCCGACAAAAACCACCGCTGAAAAGTAGGAAGTTCCATATGCAAACGCCGTCAGCCAGGGACCTACGCTGCGCCCTCCCAGGACAAATCCGTCCACGCTGGTAGCATGCTTCCTGGAATACATGCCTACATAAACCATCACCGCAAAAAATACAACCAGTAAAATCAGTTTAATTGCCATATCCTCATCCTCATTTCTTTTTGATACTAGTACACTTTAAAGCGTTGCGCTTTAAAGTATTAAAGTGCTCTGTCATAGTTTAACACGGAGTTTCCTCCGTGTCAACTTGTTATTTATAGAAATCCTGCATTTTCGGGCATTGTTCAACTATTTTATGTATTACCAGTGTATGATTCAGTTTGATGTAACAACATGAAATGTTGAACACATTGAACTAATTATTTACAAGTAATCAAAATGATGTTATAATCATACATGTAAAAGGAGTGACCGCCCACAAAGTGGTTAACCTCCCGGATTATCGTTACAATAAACCTACCCAGGCGGCCAAGCACAAGGTAGGTTTATTTATTTTCGCTTGTTGTTCCTATTATCTATATAGGCAAGCAGCGCAAGCAGAAATGAACCGCCTAAGAATAACAGGCTTAAGACTTCATATGTATCCATTTGCACCACCTCCCCTCTTTTTCAAGTGTAGGGAGGCTTTCCACCTTGTAACACGATCACTCCGTAATAGATTCTACCATATCTATTTACTCATGACAACTCATATAACGCCCACATGAGAATAAAAAAAGCAATAGCAAGGATTCCTCCGGCTACTGCTCTTATTTGGCTATATGGCTGATTCTGCTTTCTTCCCATGCAGGAAGCTGTAGTATTTCTTATCGAACTCCGCAAGCGCTTTTTTATGTGCGTCAAATACATCTGCCTTTGTTCCAGAAGCTGCCCTATTTTAATTTTTATTGTCTGCAATTCTGACAAATGCTGTTTTGCATTCATACCGCTACTCCCTTCCAAGTCGATTAAGTCTGTTACTTGCACATCCAGAGCCTTGGCGATCTTGCCGATTGTTACCGGCTTCACCTTTTTACCAGTGAGCGCATTCATTGTCGTTGCTTTTGATAATCCTGACTTCCCTACTAATTCCTTAGTTGTCATGCAGGCCGTGGCCAGAGCAATCTGTAATTTCTGTTTGTTAATCTTCATCTCTTCACCTTCCTTTTCCTGCTGCAAGAGAGCATCATCTAAAGTATCCAGAAGAGCGATAGCCTCTTCAAACCTGTATTCAGATATCAGCCTGACTGCTTCCTCTTCAACCTGCGTCCTGTGGTCAAGTTCTTCCTGCATCCTTCTGATCTCTTCAATCTTCCTGTCTATCTTCTTCATAGGTTCTCTCTCCCTTCCAATACTTCCACACGCCCGGCAGCGTAAGGAAAGGGGATCGTTATTTATGAAATTACCAAACAGTTTTGGCTCTGTCCATAAATTGCCGGGTAACCAGCGCAATCCGTGGAGAGTGCGAAAAACAAATGGCTGGGTTGGGGATCCAGAGAGCGGAATCTGTAAACAGCAGTACATCACTATCGGATATTATCCAACGCAAAAGGAGGCGCTGCAGGCACTGGCGGAATATAATGCTAACCCTTATGATCTCTCTGCCAGCACAATTACATTTGAGGAAGTCTATGCGAAGTGGTCAGAAGAACATTTTAAAACACTTGGGGCATCAACCATACGTGGATGGAAAAGCGCATTCAGCTACTGCAAGCCCATATACCAAATGCGCATGAAAGATATCCGGGTAAATCACCTGGAGCAGACGATCAAAAATGCCGATGTTGGAGATAACACAAAACGGCGAATGAAAAGTCTGTTCAACCTGATTTACAAATATTCCATGAAACATGAGATTGTAGATAAAAATTACGCACAGCTCTGCGATAGTGTCAAAGAGCCAGAACCAGAAATTATCCGGATTCCATTTTCTGATCTGGAAATCCAAAAACTATGGGACAATATCCAAGTACCTTTCGCAGATATGGTATTGATCGGGATATACACAGGATTCCGACCCCAGGAATTATCCATACTTCAAATAGATGATATTGATCTGGATTTGTGGACAATCACTGGCGGTCTGAAAACCGATGCAGGAAAGAACAGGATTGTTCCCATTCATCCACGGATCAGGGAGCTTGTACAGCAAAACTATGACCGGGCCGGAAAAATGAACAGCAATTACCTTTTTAATGATGAAAGCGGACAGAGTGCACTTTTGAATTATGGAAGGTACTCCAGAAGGTTCAGCAAAATAATGAAACGATTGAACATGACGCATAAGCCGCACGATACCCGGCACTCTTTCATTACTCTGGCAAAAACTGCAGGTGTAAACGAATATATCTTAAAACTAATTGTTGGTCATGCGGTAGAGGACATTACAGAAAAAATATATACCCATAGGAGCATCGAAGATCTGCATCGTGAAATTCAGAAAATCAAATAAAAAAAGGCTATACCGGAATCAAAAAAATGCTTTCCTGGTATAGCCTTTTTGCTATTCAAATTTGTGTATTATGTGTGTATTATCTATGCAATCTAACAGCATTTTACACAATCTTTAACATTGAACAAACGCTGTAAATACGCTATTTCTTAGAATTACAATGTGTTCAAAGTTTCCTCCGTGTCAACCCATACTGTTTCCCTCGAATATCTCTATTTCATCCTTTCAACCCGGTCTTGAATGGTCTTGTTGAAATTCTCGATCTTCCGGCTGTACGGCTCGCTCATGTACTTCGAGCTCAGCATAAAGTCCGCTGTCGCCAGATTGTTCGCGATCGGGATATCATACACCACCGCAATACGCAGCAGCGCCTTTACATCCGGATCATGAGGCTGTGCTTCCAGCGGATCCCACAAAAAGATCATAAAATCAATCTTCCCCTCCACGATCTTCGCACCGATCTGCTGGTCGCCGCCCAGCGGACCGCTGCAATAGCCCTTTACCGGCAGCCCCGTCTTTTCCGCGATCAGCTTTGCCGTCGTCCCGGTGCCGCAGAGGAAATGTCCTTTCAGGATCTCTTTATTCTTATCGCACCAGTCCACCAGCTCCTGCTTCTTACCATCGTGTGCCACCAAAGCAATGTTCTTAGCCTTGCCGATCTCCATTGTTACAAAATTTTCATTTAACATTTTGAATACCTCCTTTTATGTAACCACTTGCGCGGCAAGTGATTGCCATCTTGCCCGCCATCTGCGAAGCAGATTTTCCATGCGGGCAATTCCCGTTCCATCATTTTCCATCATTTTCCAATCTGTCAGTTCATCTGTTCCATGGTATCAAACCGGACAGACGCCAGCGCCCCCATCACTGCAGTTACTATGATACTATAAATCAGTATGATTGGAAAGACCAAATTGACGTGGATCAGTATCCCCGCCGCAACCGCAGCCATCCCCCCGATCCCGATGATAAACATCTGGAGGAGAATCCGGATGATATCCTGCCCGGTCTTTCCCAGGAAATCCCCGACCAGGCACTGGGCAACCACCCTGGTATACATCTTATTTGCCTGCAGCACCGTATAGATCAGGATCGTCATCAGGATCAGCCCCGGAGATACGCCCCACACCGCCCCCATGGGGACGCAGAGCACGATCCCGTCCACAAATGCTTTTACATGCTCCATCAGTGTCGCGTACCAGAGCTTTTTAAAAGGCGTATCCGGGATCAGGAACAGATAGGGGCTTTTCAGCTCCGTTTCCCATTTTCCCGTGATTCCCGAAAATACCAGTGTCATGTAAGCCGTCATTCCCAGCAGAAAAAGCTGGGGAACCTCTGTCCGTCCAACGTTCTGCCTGAGGGCGAACGCCATGACCGCGGAGGCTACCAGGTTGATGACAGTAGCCTTGGTAAAAATAAACCACCGTTCCTTTTTGTATTCCAGAAGCTGCCGGTAAAAGACCGCCTTCGCTCCGCTTGCCCGGTAATCCCCCGAGATCCGGCGGAACTTCCGTTTCTTCTCCCCGATGCCGGTGACCATCTCACCGCTGTTTTGCTTCCGCTTCATCTCCGCGTAATCATCCGCAAATTTCGCCGCGTCTTCATAATAGGCTCCTTCGCAGCGCATATGCTTCGCCGTCAGAAACGCGGCTGCCACCGTACAGACATACAGAGCCGTACAGACCATATTCAGGTTCGTGGGGCCCGTCAGGATCAACCGGTAAGCCGCAATATTCCAGCCCACTACGGGGATCATCTGCAGTCCCGGCCAGTCAAAGAAGGCGGAAACCGTCGCCAGGCTGAAGCCCTCCCGGCGGAAATACAGAACAAGAAACAAAGTCATTGCTCCGAGAAAGATTTTGATCCCCAGACTCAGTCCTTTCATGAACCGTTCCGGCAGCGTTTCATTTGTATACATGAATACCATCACGCTGACTTCCAGCAAAAGCTCCAGGATGCACCCCACAATGAAGAACAGCGCCATTCTCCAGGGCTCCACACTGAATACGGTCACCCCGGCCAGCACGAACAGCAGACTGACGACCACTGAGGTCAGATAGTTCATCCAGGCGCTGTGGATCAGGATCAGCTTTGGGCTGATCGGGGCCGGAAACACAAAATGCGGATGCGCCTGCCGAAATATGACTCCTTTTCTGGATGAATAAGCGAGAAAATCCGACAGGAAAATGTAGATCGTCCACACGGAGACCAGAGCGATCAGGCCGTCCGCGGAATCAAACCGCAGCTCCGTCACCAGCTTTCCCACCATAAACAGGACATAGACCGCGTAAACCCCGAGTAAAATGATGAGGATCAAAGTGACCGGTTTTTTCAGCGCCCGCTTTACGTTATTGACAAAAGACCGCCAGGTCAGATATAACAATGCCCTCATCGCTTCTCACCGCCCGTCATCTCAAAGAACAGGTCGTCCAGATCCTTTTCCCCGACGTCCTCTTTTCGATAGGAACCGATGATATGGCTCTGATCCATCACGAACATGACGTCCCACAGCTCCTCCACCATCTCCAGCATATGGGTGCTGATCAGCACGGTCACTCCCTGGTCCCGCAGCTCCAGCACTACCTTTTTCAGTTCCTTGATGGCCTGGGGATCCAGCCCCACCATGGGCTCGTCCAGCAGGATCACCCGGGGCTTGATGGCCAGGGCGCAGCAGATGCTGACCTTCTGCATCATTCCCTTAGACAGTTCATTCCCCAGCTTATCCTGCTTGTCGGCCAGTTCAAAGCGCTCAAATAATGTCTGTACCTCTTCGTCCGTAATAGTACTGGAATATGCCTTCCGGATATATTCCACATGCTCCCGAACCGTCAGGGCGTCAAACATGGCCGGGATCTCCGGCACATATCCGAAGATCTTCTTCGCCTCCAATGACCTGGAAGACATTCCCTGGATCCCGATCCTGCCCTGATACCGCAGGAGCCCTGCAATACTTTTGATGATCGTGGATTTTCCGGCGCCGTTGGGGCCAAGCAGGATCCCCACCTGGCCGTCCGGCACGAAAAAGCTGACCTTATCCACAGCCAGATGCTTTCCGTATGATTTACTCAATTCCTGAATCTCTAACATGATTTCTTCCGCCTTCTTTATCTATCTGCCGCAATTTCCCGCTGTACACAGAGGAAATATCCCTCCCTGCGGGGACAGTCATGCCTGCCGGCCCGCCTGAATTTTACAGTTCTTCCGCATTTTCCGACTCCTCATCTTCGATTTCAATAGGATCGTAATACCGGATCAGCGCCTGAGTTCCCAGATCGCCCATGCCTTCCGCTTCCAATTCCTCACAGCCTGCAAGCACGGTGCTTAAAACGTCAAGTGAAAGTCCGCTCATATTTGCCTCGATCAGGGCCAGCCGCATGTCTTTGATAAAATGCTTCATAAAAAATCCCGGCGCAAAGTCCTCCTTCACGATCTTGGGTCCCAGGCTGTCCAACTGTCTGCTGCCCGCCGCGCCTGCGGATACCGATCGCAGCAGCGTGTCCGGATCCAGTCCTTTTTCCCTGGCATAGGCAATGGCCTCGCATACGCCTGAGAGCGCTCCGGCGATCATGATCTGGTTGGCCAGCTTGCAGTGCTGTCCACAGCCCGCCTTTCCCTGATAATTGATGTTGGTCCCCATGGCCTCAAAAAGAGGCATGCAGGCTTCAAAGTCCGCCTGATCACCGCCCACCAGAATGGAGAGGGTCCCTGCTTTCGCCCCGGTATCTCCCCCGGTCACCGGCGCGTCCAGAACATGGCAGCCCTTTTTGCCGCCCTCCTGATAGATCTTTTCCGCAAGCTGGGGGCTGGTGGTCGTCATGTCGATCAGATAAGCTCCCTCTTTTACATGGTCCAGGATATTTCCCTCATCAAAATAAACCTCTTCCACGTCCTGCGGAAATCCCACGATGGTGATCACTGCGTCCCGGTCTTTTACACAGTCCGCAATGCTTTCGTGAAACACCGCGCCCTCGCCGATCACATCCTCCACCTTGGATCTGGTCCTTGCATAGATGTGCAGGTCAAAGCCTGCCTTCATCAAATTGCGCACCATGGATTTTCCCATGATCCCCACGCCGATAAATCCAATACTTTGTATCTCTCCCAATGTTCTGCCCTCCGTATTTTCTATATAAACTGCCTTCTTTCAAACGACCACTGCTCTCACACAAACCGCTCTTCGAGAGGTCCTGCCGCCCTGTCTGCCTCCTCTGGGTCAGTAGCCATCAGTCCTCTGCTTTTTCCACAATCTCTCCCTGCTTCTTGTAGATGCTGCCGCCGGGAACAAATCCCCGGACCGAGGACAGCGGGTAGATATTCGTATGCGCCCCGATAACGGTTCCCGGATTGAGGACGCTGCCGCAGCCTACCTCCACCTCGTCTCCCAGCATGGCGCCGAACTTTTTCATCCCGGTCTCAATCCTTTCATCCAAAGCCTTCACCACCACCAGCTTCTTATCCGACTTTACATTGGAGGTAATGGAGCCTGCGCCCATATGAGCCTTATAGCCCAAAATGGAATCGCCCACATAATTATAATGGGGAACCTGCACCTTATTGAACAGAATCACATTTTTCAGCTCCGTAGAATTTCCTACTACCGCGCCTTCTCCCACAATGGCATTTCCCCGAATAAACGCGCAGTGGCGGACCTCCGCATCCTTTCCGATGATGGCCGGACCGTTGATAAATGCGGTGGGCGCCACCTTCGCCGACCTGGCAATCCAGATATTCTCTCCCCGTCTCTCATACTCCTCCGGTGAAAGCGTGGCTCCAAGCTCCAGGATAAACGCGCTGATCCTGGGGAGCACCTCCCACGGATAGGTGACCCCGTCAAACAGGGTTGCCGCAATGGTTTCCTCTAAAGTGTAAAGTTCCTGTACGGTTAATGCTTTCATAGTGATCTCCTTATGATTGTTTATAAAATTGCCACCTGTACGGTTGGATGATCTAAAGATCATCCAACCTGCGCATTCATTCGCAAAATCCGTGCTATTGCACTCTCGCGTCTGCTGATGCAGCCGCATTTTGCTCATTCATGCGTAGGTTGCTAATCCGAGCTATCAGTTTTATTGCAATAAATTGCATAAAACTGATAGTTCGGATTGCAACCGTACAAGTTAGTAAAATTGCGATGCCTGGTCATAGCAGGCCCTGAGCTGGAACTGGTTGCGGAGGTTCTTCACCGCATCCGTTCTTCTGACGATAAACTGGCTCAGCTTCTGCATGTATTCCTCCGGCGTGATCTCTCCCTCCGCCACATAGGACAGCCCCTTTTCCCAGCTTGCCGTCAGCTCCGGGTTCAAGAGAGGCCGGATGGAATGATCCACCACATCATAGATCATCTCTCCCTGCAGAGTGGGGGTAATGATCTGGGTCTTTTTATTTAACGCCAGATACTGAATATTCATCAGCTTTTTCAAGATCTCCGCCCGGGTGGCGCTGGTCCCGATCCCGCTGCCCTTGATCTGGGCCCGGAGCTCTTCATCCTCAATGAGCTGTCCCGCATTCTCCATGGCCAGGATCATGGAGCCGGAGTTATACCGCTTCGGCGGCGTAGTCTCCCCCTCTCTGATCTCCAGCCGTTCTACCGGGAGCACGGCCCCTTTCCGGATCCCCTGGACCGCCTGGAACAGATCCCGGTCCACGTTCTGCTTCTCGCCCCCGTCTCCCTCTGCTCCCCCGTCCTCTTTTGCCGTTTTTTTCGCCTGGGGAATGCCTGACACTTTGAGATAACCCTCCTCCGCCAGTACCTTGAAGCTGGAAAAAAAGCTTTCCTCTTTGATCTTTGTTACAATGGATACCTTCTGATACACTGCCGGCGGATAGAAAATGCTCAGAAAGCGGCGTACGATGCAGTCGTAGATCTTCCGGGACATGTCCGAGACAGAGCCCAGGCTCTGCAGTCCCTGCCCGGTGGGTACGATGGCATAATGATCCGTGATCTGCTTGTCATTCACATACCGGGTCTTTGCCAGGTTCTTATGGCTTCCGAACTGCAGGATATCCTGTAGATAGGGCATTGCCATCTGGTATTTGGAAAGCCCGTTCAGATTGCGGCTGATCTCCTTTGCCGCCGCTGTGGACAGCACACGGGCATCGGTACGGGGATAGGTAACCAGCTTTTTCTCATACAGCTCCTGCACGATCCGCAGCGTCTCATCGGGACTGATCTTAAACCGCTTGGAGCAGTCATTCTGCAGCTCTGCCAGATTGTAGAGGAGAGGCGGATTTTTCTTCTCCTTTTTCTTTTCGATGGAAGCCACCTGGCAGGTGAGCGTGTGCCGCGCGCCTGCCGAAGCCCCGCCGCTCTTCCCCGGCGCAGCCTGATCTTTCGGCAATTCCTGGCCTGCGTAAGTTTCTGCGGCCCCCTGCCCGTCCGTCAGGTACGCGATCAGCTCCTCCGCCTTTTCCCGGGTCTTGAATCCATTTTCCTTATACAGGTCAAAGGACTCAAACCACCGGGAGCCCTGGACCGCCTTCCATTCCCCTTCAAAGGTCTGGCCGCTGACCTGGATCGTACTCAGTACACGGTAGAAGGGCGTTTTCACAAAATCCCGAATCTCCCGCTCCCTGCGCACCACCATCCCCAGCACGCAGGTCATCACCCGGCCCACGGAAATCGCCGGTCGATCCTTCGCTCGGAGATAATTGGAAACGCTGTCCCCGTATTTTAGGGTCAGCAGACGGGAAAAGTTAATCCCCATCAGATAATCCTCTTTTGCGCGCAGGTAGGCGGAGGCACTTAAGTTGTCGTATTCCGACAGCTCCTTTGCCTCCCGGATCCCCCGCAGGATCTCCTCCTCGGTCTGGGAATCAATCCATACCCGCCTGCGCTCCTTTCCCTGCACATGGGCTTCCTGCTCCACCAGCCGATAGATGTATTCCCCTTCCCGTCCGGAGTCAGTGCACACATAGATGCGCTCCACATCCTCCCGGTTCAAAATCCCGCTGACGGTCCGAAACTGCTTTTCCACAGCCGGGATCACCTCATACCGGAACTCCTCCGGCAGAAAAGGCAGAGTATCCAGACTCCATCTTTTCAATGCAGGGTCATATTTGTCCGGATAGCTCATCGTCACCAGATGCCCGACGCACCAGGTCACGATGGCGTTCTCCGCCTCCAGATAGCCGTCACCGCGCCGTACGTTCAATTTTAAAGCCTTGGCAAATTCCTGCGCAACACTTGGTTTCTCTGCTATATATACTGCTTTCCCCATAGATTTATACTACCCGTTCCTTATTATAATCAATTCTGATCTATTCACGCCGATGAAATCCGCCGTAAGTATTGCGCCAGCCGCATGGAACACCGGAATCTCCGGACTGCGCCGATTCCCTGGAATTATCCTTCCCTGCGGAAGCGGTACGCCGTCACCGTGTGATAAGCATGCCCTGCCCTGCAGACAGAGCTTGGAAAATTCTCATGATGGACAGCGTCCGGAAAATACTGGGTCTCAAAGCAGACCGCAGCACGGTACGGATACACCGCCCCGTCTTTTCCGGTTTCCTGATCCAGGAAATTGCTTGTATACACCTGAATGCCTGGCAGGTCTGTATACACGTCCATGACGATACCGCTTTCATGCGCGGCCGCCTCCGCTACTTTACCAAACTTTCCGCCATTTTTCAATACCCAGTTGTGGTCATAGCCCCTTCCCAGACGGATTGCTTCAAAGTCAGAGTCGATCTCGTCACCGATCACACGCCCGTTCCTAAAATCCATGGGCGTGCCTGCCACATCCATGAACTCTCCCGTAGGGATGGAATCCGCGTCTGTGAGAGTAAATGCATCCGCATCCAGGGTCACCTCATGAGAAAGGATATTTCCGCTGTCATGTCCATTCAGATTAAAATAGCTGTGGTTTGTCATGTTGATGACCGTATCCGCATCCGGAACCGCATCGTATGTAAACCGGAGCTCATTCTCCTCTGTCAGGGTACATGTGATCTTCATATCCAGCGCCCCGGGAAATCCCTGATCCCCGTCCGGACTGTGCAGCAGGAAGGTCAAATGATCATCCGCGATCTCCTCTGCTTCCCAGAAACGCTTGTTATAGACGTCCGGTCCGCTGTGCAGATTGTTGCTGTTCTGATTGGCAGTCAGGGAAACGGTCACGCCGTTTAGTTCAAAGGAAGCCCCTCCGATCCGGTTCGCGTTACGGCCCACCGGCGCGCCGATGGATTCTGTGCCTGCCTCATATCCGGCTGCGTTTTCATAACCCAATACCACGTCCCGAAGCCGCCCTTCCCGGTCCGGCACAAACAGCCTCACCAGCGAAGCGCCGTAATCCGTAAATTCCGCCGACATCCCGGCATCATTCGTCAGAGTGTACAGCTTTGCTTCCTTCCCGTCTTTTACTGTTCCAAACGCACTGATCTTGATTGGTTTCATCTGTTTTCCTCCTATACTTGTTTTATCTGTTATTTTCTCTTTTTGATCTGAACTACGGGCACAGCGTCACGCAGCCTGGACAAAAGGGACTTCCTTTCCTCAATCCGTTCCGGCCGTTTCGCGTGAAGCGCTTCCTTCATGAAAATCTCCTGGGCGCAAATTTTCCGCTCCCCGCCCTTCTTTTTCTGATACGTTCCGTCGCTGGTCATGACCCTTGCTTTTACATTGTCCGCAAGCATGATCGCCAGATACCGCACAAGCTGTTTTTTGATGGCCGGGTCATAGATCGGGCAGGCCACCTCCACACGCTTTTCCGTGTTCCGGGTCATCATGTCCGCAGAGCCGATGTACACCTTCTTCTCATCCCCGGATCCAAAGACAAATACTCTGGGGTGCTCCAGGTAGCGGCCTACGATGCTGGTCACGGTGAGGTTCTCCGTTTCTCCCGGAATGCCCGGCAGCACGCAGCAGATTCCCCGCACGATCAGGTCGATCTTCACGCCGGCCCTGGACGCCTCCGCCACCTTCCGGATAAAATCAATATCCGTAACGGAATTCATTTTCATCAGGACTCTTCCCGAGGTTCCTTTCTTGATTTCCTCATCAATCAGCATCAGCACCTTCTGCTTTAAGCTGGTAGGAGACACGATCAGATGCTGGTATGCGCCGTGGAGGTTGCTGATGGCCATATTTTTGAAAAAGACCGCCGCGTCCTCCCCGATCGCCTGGTTGGCTGTCATAAGAGAAAAGTCGGTATACATTTTCGCCGTCTTTTCGTTGTAATTGCCGGTTCCGATCTGGGTAATATAGCGGATCTCGTTGCGGCTGCGGTAGGTGATCAGGCAGATCTTGGAGTGGACCTTGTACCCCTCGAAGCCGTAGATCACTCGGCAGCCTGCCTCTTCCATACGCTCTGCCCAGTCGATGTTGTTCTGCTCGTCAAACCGCGCGCGCAGCTCGATCAGGGCTGTGACCTCCTTGCCGTTTTCTGCGGCGGCACACAGATATTCCACCAGCCTGGTCTTCTTCGCCAGCCGATAAATGGTGATCTTGATGGTCATGACATCGGGATCCACCGACGCTTCGCGGATCAGCTGCAGGAACGGCTCCATACTCTCATAGGGGTAGGAAAGAAGGATGTCCCGGCGCTTCACCTGGGCCATCACGCTGCCCTCCGCCACCGATGCCGACGGCTGAGGAACAAAGGTCTCATCCGTCAGGGAGCGTTTCATGGAATCTGGCACCTTCTCGATCACAGAGAACACGAAATCCAGCGTCATGGGCATCTTGGTCCGGAAAATGCATTCTTGGGTGACGTTGAACTTCTCACAGAAAAACTTCTCCATCTCTTTTCCAAGGGGGCTTGCCACCTCCAGGCGGACCACTGCCATCCTTCTTCTCTTGTGCAGGGCTTTTTGCATCACGAAACGGAAGTCATCATTGTCCGCATAGGAATCATCGTCCGGAGAGATGTCGGCGTTCCGTGTGACGCAGATATAATTTTTATCGGACACCTGGTACTGACCGAAGATCAGCTCCATGTATTCCAGGATCACCTTTTCGATGCGAATATAACGCACATCATGTCCCGGAAGGTACACGATCTTGGGCACGAACTGGGGAATCGGAACGATCCCCATCATAGTCCGGTCATCCAGCTTGAGATTCGCCACAATGTAGACTTCCTTATTAAGCAGGTGGGGGAACGGATGGTTCACATCCACGATCTGCGGGGAAAGCACCGGCAAGACCTGTTCCTTAAAATATTTTTTAATAAACTTCTTTTCCTGGGGCTCCAGCTCCTTGAAGCCCATGCTGCTAATCCCATAGGTGGAAAGCTGTTTCTTGATCTCCGAATAGGTCTTATCCCGCTCCTTGTAAAGGGGCGCCACCGCGCCGTAGATCGCCTTAAGCTGCTCCCCCGGCGTCATCCCGGATTTCAGATCCACCTTTTTGTTGTCCACGGCCGCCATGTTTAAGAGGTTGCCGACCCGGATCATAAAAAATTCGTCCAGGTTGCTGGTAAAGATGGAGACGAACTTCATCCGCTCCAGAAGCGGCACGCTCTCGTCCCGTGCCTCCTCCAGGACCCGCTGGTTAAACCGCAGCCAGGACAATTCCCTGTTTTGTGTGTAGTTCATTTTTTCCTTGCTCATCTTCTTTTCCTCCTGGTTTCATAAATCCTGCCTGATCGGACGATATGCGTCCATGATTGCAGGACAGATATTCTTCCTTGTGCAGAATTTATCTCTCCAAATATTCCGTCAGGCGGTCATATTCCCGCGCCATCAGGTGATAGCCGTGCTCGTAAAAGCCTGTCAGGATCTCTGCATTGCGCTCCAGCCGGGACACCGTTTTCACCTGGGGCCGCAGGACGAAGATCCTGCCTTCCTCTTCCAGGCGTTCGATCTGTTCCATCGTGCGGTTATAATACAGACTCCTTGTCATGATGGCCCTCAGCAGAGCAGGATAAGACCGGTACGCCTCCCGGTAGACCCTTGCCATCCCCTTAGACACCCTCTTTTTCCGGTATCCCGGATTCCGGGTCAGGATCACCACGATCTTCCGGTTCCCATAGGTCAGCGCCCGCTGGATAGGCACCGAATCCGCCAGGCCGCCGTCCAGATAGGGAACCCCGTCCACCCTCACGATGGGGGTCAAAAGCGGCATACTGCAGGATGCCCTGCATAGCTTCATCAGCCTCGCCCTGTCCTGCCGTTCATCCAGATATTCCGCCTTTCCGGTGAGGCAGTTCGTCGCTACGATCTCGCACTTTATCTCCGACTGGAAATACGTCTCAAAATCAAAGGGAAATGTCTCATTGGGATAGGTGTCAAAGATCATATCCATATTCATAAGACTTTTTTCCTTGATCGCCTTCCGGAACCCGTGGACATAATCATCCTTTTTGTCTGTCAGGATCATACAATCCCTTGTCCTGCCGGGCTGTCTTGACACATAATCCACCGCGTTGCAGGAGCCTGCGGACACGCCGATGACGTGGGATATATAAAGTTCCTGCTCCATCAGATAATCCAGGACTCCTGAGGTAAATACCCCTCTTGTCGCCCCGCCCTCCAGGATCATTGTTGCTTTCTGCATATTAAAACCTCGCTTCTGATCATTTTACTGTTTTATTCTCTCTTCGTTTTTTATCTGCAAGACGCCTCTTTTCATATGTAGGATTCAGGATCCGCGTAAAACATCTGACATCTCCTGACTCGTCTGTATCTGTCATTTTTCTGCTGATCCCGAATCAATTTCTTCCAATTATAGCACACAATCCCTCCTTTAAGTAGACCTTTTTATTGAAATTGTAAATGGTGCGATGATTTTCCTTGAAAAACAAAAGGTTTTATGTATAATATAGAGGAAGTGACAGTAAAACACGCGGGCGGATCCCGCCTGATAAAGATTTAGAAAAGCAGAGGGTTTACAGTATGATCAGTGCAAATAATATTACATTAAGAGTTGGAAAAAAAGCATTATTTGAAGATGTGAACATCAAATTCACCGAAGGAAACTGCTACGGCATCATCGGCGCCAACGGCGCGGGAAAGTCTACCTTTTTGAAGATCCTGTCCGGGCAGCTCGAGCCGACCAACGGGGAGATCGCCATTACTCCGGGAGAACGTCTCTCCTTCCTGCAGCAGGATCAGTCCAAGTACGACGAATATCCCGTTCTGGACACGGTCATTATGGGAAATGCCCGCCTTTATGAGATCATGAAGGAAAAAGACGCCATCTATGCGAAAGAGGATTTCACCGATGAGGATGGGATCAAGGCCAGCGAGCTGGAAGGGGAATTTGCTACCATGAACGGCTGGGAGGCGGAATCCGACGCTGCCGCCCTGCTGAACGGCTTGGGGATCGATACGGAGCTTCATTACAAAGCCGTGAGGGACCTGACCGGTCCGGAGAAAGTCAAGGTGCTGCTGGCGCAGGCATTGTTCGGCAACCCGGATATCCTGCTGCTGGACGAGCCTACCAACCATTTGGACCTGGACGCCATCGCATGGCTGGAGGAATTTTTGATCAATTTTGAAAATACGGTGATCGTGGTTTCCCATGACCGTTATTTCCTGAACAAGGTCTGCACCCAGATTGCGGACATCGACTACGGTAAGATCCAGCTCTACGCCGGAAACTATGACTTCTGGTATGAGTCCAGCCAGCTCATTATCCGGCAGATGAAGGAAGCGAATAAAAAGAAGGAAGAAAAGATCAAGGAGCTGCAGGAATTTATTTCCCGGTTCAGTGCCAACGCGTCCAAGTCCAAGCAGGCTACCTCCAGGAAGCGTGCCCTGGAAAAGATCCAGCTGGATGAAATCAAGCCGTCCAGCCGGAAGTACCCCTACATCGACTTCCGGCCGAACCGTGAGATTGGCAATGAAGTGCTGGCTGTAGAAGGGCTTTCTAAGACCATTGATGGAGAAAAGGTCCTGGACAACCTGACCTTTACGCTGGGCCACGATGACAAGGTAGCTTTTGTGGGCAGCAATGAGCTTGCCAAGACGGTCTTGTTCAAGATTCTGATCGGCGAGATGGAGCCGGACGAGGGAACCTACAAGTGGGGGATCACTACCTCCCAGGCGTATTTCCCGAAGGATTTCGGAGAGGAATTTGACAGCGATTACACCATCACGGAATGGCTCACCCAGTATTCCGAGAACAAGGATGTCACCTATGTCCGTGGTTTCTTAGGCCGGATGCTGTTCGGCGGAGAAGACGGCGTGAAGCGGCTGAAGGTACTTTCCGGAGGAGAAAAGGTGCGGTGCCTGCTGTCCAAGATGATGATCTCCGGCGCCAATGTGCTGCTCTTCGACGAGCCCACCAATCATCTGGATATGGAGGCGATCACATCGCTGAATAACGGTATGATCAAATTCCCGGGTGTGCTTCTGTTCACCTCCCGGGACCATCAGATCGTCCAGACGACAGCCAACCGGATCATGGAGATCGTACCGGGGGGCAAGCTGATCGACAAGATCACGACCTACGACGAATATCTGGCAAATGACGAGATGGCGAGAAAACGGCATACGTATACGGTACAGGTGGAAGAAGAAGATTAGGTAAGGCTTTCTATCCAGAAATCCTGCCACTGAAAAATTTCCACCTGTACGGTTGCAATCCGAAGTCACATTTTTATGCAATTTATTGCAATGAAAATGCGACTGCGGATTGCAACCGTACAGGTGGAAATTTTTTACTATTTCTCCTATTCTATACTCCACCGTTTAACAGGATCTTTATAATAGACCTTGCTCTCTTCCGCGATCACCGGCACTCCATCCCTCACGTCAACGGTGGTCACCGCACAGTTCGCCGGAACCTGCCACTTCCAGAAATCCGCGGCGTTCAGATTCCTCCGGATATGGTTCAGCAACGCGGTCATGGCGGCGCCGTGTGTGGACAGCAGGATCTGCTTCCCCTGCAACGCCTGATTTTCACACAGCTCTTTTAAGAATTGTCCGGTCCGCTCCATAATGTCCGCTATACTCTCCCCGCCCTTTGCCGGGACAAAATTCCCCGTATCGATAAAGAATTTTTTGAACGCTTCACTTTCCAGCGCTTTTTCTTTTCCGCTGATGCACATGCCCTCATATTCTCCGAATCCCATTTCCTTGATCCCGTTGGATTCGATGAGAGGGATATCCCTGCCCGCCAGTATGATCTCGGCCGTTTCACGCGCCCGGACCAGCGGGCTTGTATAAGCAAGGTCAAAGGGAATGTCCTTCATCCCCTCCGCTGTCTCGCGTGCCAGATGCCTTCCGTATTCATTCAGCGGAATGTCCGAGAAGCCCTGTACCCTACGCGCCTTATTCCAATCTGTTTCTCCGTGTCGTACAATGTATAATCTCATCTTTTGTCCCCTTTGTCTGCTGTTGCTTTATAGTATTCTACACATCTCTATTAGATCTTATCGTGAAAAAATACTGTTCACTTTTTTGAAAATGCAGATTTCATCTATATTCTTTCACGCAATATCTTCACTTTATATAGTATATATGTTTATACTTATATTTTCAACTCAATTTGAATCCAAACAGTATCGCGATCGTTACATGTCACATCTTACCGGCAAGGACGAACTAATGTTTGTTTTTTTAATAGACAAACTATTTGAGATATGCTATACTGAATCATAATTCAGATTCTGTAATGACAATATCAATGAGAGGAAAACTATGTGTGATTACAATAACGATTTTCTAACTTTTTTGTTGGAAAGATTTAAAATAGAGAGACAAAAATTTGACCGTTCCGGAGTATATGCTTATACACAGCGCCTGCTCGCCTACAACTCCAACAAGATAGAAGGAAGCACACTTACGGAGGAGCAGACGGCTTCTCTGTTTGACCATGGTACGCTCCCCAGATCGGAGGACTATTACCGCGCAAAGGATGTGGAGGAGATGAACGGCCACTTTCTGATGTTCAATAGGATGCTGGACACTTTGAATGAACCGCTGACCCAGAGATTGATAAAACAATTTCATTATGAACTGAAATCCGGAGTATTTGAAGACCGCGCGAATGGATATGCAATCGGAGATTATAAAAAGCGCCCCAACATGATCGGCATGTATCAGACCATAAGACCGGATGAAGTAGCTGATGAAATGAATCAGCTTCTGCATTGGTATAAGAACCAGGCAGAGGATCTTTCCGTATTGGCAGAATTTCATGCAAGATATGAGAGCATACATCCCTTTCAGGATGGAAACGGAAGAACCGGCAGATTGATTCTTTTCAGAGAATGCCTGATTCAAAAAATGATTCCCGTGATCATCGAGGATGCAAACAGACACGAATATCTGGATGCTTTGAAAGCTTATCAGGATGGGAACGGTATTTCCCGGCTGACAGAGCTTTTCCGAAAAGAACAGAATTTTTATTTTGAAAAATGCAGATATTTTATAGCATAAAAGGAGCCCTATGAAGATCAGAAAAGCAACCCCGACAGACCTGGACATCCTTCTGCGGCTGTATGACAATGCCCGCAGGTTCATGGCCGCCCACGGCAATCCGACCCAGTGGGGAACCGCCTATCCGCCACGTACTCTTCTGGAATCTGATATTGCAGAAGGCTGCAGCTATATCTGCGAGGAACAGCAGAAGGTAATCGCCGCATTTTATTACCGATTCGGCGAAGAGAATTCCTACCGCCGCATCTGCAACGGGCAGTGGCTGGATGAGTCCCCTTACGGCGTCGTCCACCGCATCACCTCGGACGGCACCATCCGTGGCGCCGGTTCCTTCTGTCTCGACTGGGCACTCTCACAGTGCAGAAACCTGAGGATTGATACGCACCGGGACAACCGGGTGATGCAGCGTTTATTAGAGAAACGCCAGTTTACCCGGTGCGGAATCATTTATCTCGAAGACGGCAGTGAACGGATCGCCTACCAGAAAAAGATCATATAGGTTTCCGGGTCATGGGAGTTTCCGGGCATTCTTTGATATTGCCGCCCGAATCGCGGCATTGATGTTTTCCCGGACCTCCGCGAGATAGGATGCCTTCTGCGGATAGGCGCAGAAGGTGATCTCCCCGTGTTCTTCTTCCATCAGGCATTTCATGACAGTTTCCCGGTCCGTCAGTTTTTCCAGATGATCCATTGCGCGCAGGTCCGCCATCGCCTTTTCCATCAGCATTGAGCGGATCGAATCCACCGGCTTCCCGTCCTTTCCCGGATATACCAGAAACGGATCTCCTGACGGAAATGCCCCGTCTGCGTCGGTGCACTGGTACGGATCGATCGGATACAGGGAAAATTCACTGTTGTAAAAATTATATCCCCAATGCAGAAAACCGCTGACCGCATATTTATAGAGCTGAATACCAAGGATCCTTGTGCGGAATCCCGGCAGAGCAATAAAGCGGTTGGAGACCGCCAGAGGCTGGGCAGTACAGTAATACGTCCACAGCCTGGGCGGACGGTTCTTCAAAAATGGCTCTATATGGTCATTGGCGCATACCGGCTCCTCCACAGCGCCCTGCTCATAAAACCTGTACTCGGAAAGCGCATCTATCATACGGTATCCCGACAGATATTCTTTTACCAGATTTTTTGCATGGATGTAGGACTCCAGGTCCTTTTCCTCCGGCTCGTCTGATACATGAAAATAACACTGCTTTCCTATGCCGAGCCGTTCAATCTCTTCCGTAAAGGAGACAAGAAACGTCTGCAGAAATTTCCTGTATTCCTCACCGCCAGCTCCAGTCTCCCATCCGAAGATTTTACGTTCCTCTCCGTTGACTCTGCCGATGATCTTCGGCGCCGCCTTCGCGCCCCACTGGCTGAACAGATGCGAGATTTCAAAATATCTGATCCCGCAGCGCCTGCACATTTCCACCCACTGCCGGAACCTGTCATATCCAAACTCATATCCCTGGTCCGACACGGTCACATCCACCAGCTGCACGGTGCGCCGTTCCCCATTCACAGCCGTATCCAAAGGAGGCGTAAATACCGGCGTAAGCAGCATATTACACCCCCTTTTGACCGCGTGACGGACAAAATTTTCTATGATCTCCCAATGCCTCTCACTGAATACTTCCACACCGTAATATTCTGCCAGACAATCGCAGTGGAACCATTCCGTATGCCGGATCTTTAGTTCCGGAAGTGCCGTGTTTAATATCTCCGCAGTCATGTCCGCCTCTGCGGACAATGGCCTCATCCCCGGCGCATGAACCCGGCTTTCCAAAATGATTTTTACCGGATATTCCCCGGCCGGCGTATCTTCCGTTGTCTCGATATCGATCCACAGGCTCCTCCACTGGCCGGAAATGATTGGGAATCCAAATTCCCCCAAGTCCTCCAGCAGGTCCGGATACAGCCCCGGTTCTGTAGTCAGATATCCCTCGTCCCTCTCCATGTGGCACGGGTAGGCACAGGGTACCAGTCCCACCTTTTTTACCCTGACCCTGATTCCGTCCGGTGCCTTGATTCGGGCTGTCCCCCGCTGCTTTCTTCCTACATCACCATAGTACGCGATCTGAAATGAAACCGTCTCCCCTTTCAAGGCTGTCAATCGGCTGACAGCCCCGTCCTCCGAAGGCTTTCGGGACGGAAAAACCTTTTCCATGTCTGAAACCAGCTTTACCTGCAGTCTATGCTCTTGAACATCCATATTCGATTCCTCCTGCCATTCTTTGAAAATATCATAGCTATTTTACGCAGAGGCGTCAATACTCTACGAAAATTAAAAGATTGACGGAGCGTTGATTTGCCGATATAATGTAGGAAAATCATTTTAACGCAAAAAGGACACTGCCATGCAAAAAAGAACTCTCAAAGAAATATTGCTGCGAATCGTAATCTTATTCATCGGCCTGACCATCGCTCATCTGGGCGTCACCCTGTTCCTTTTGGCCGACCTCGGCGCAGACCCCTTCAATGTGCTGATACAGGGGCTTTTCCGGACTGCTCAGAGTCTGACGGGATGGACGGTCCTTACACACGGCCGGGTACATATGACAATCTGTTTTTTAATCATCCTGGTACTGCTGATCACAGACCGCAGTTATATCAAGATCGGTACGGTCCTGTGCATGATCTGCGGCGGACCGATCATTGACTTTTTCACCCTGCTTCTGGGAGGGCTCATCCATTCCGGCAATCCGTTTGCGGCGCGGATCCTCGTGCTGGCTGCCGGCTGCGTGATCCTGGCTTTCGGCATGACGATCGTCATGAAATCTGATTCCGGCGTCGGCCCCAATGACCTGGTAGCGATCGTGATCAGCGATAAGCTGGGACAGTCATTCAGCATAACCCGTATTGTGGTGGACGTGTGCTTTGTAGCCGCCGGATTTCTGATGGGAGGGGCTGTCGGGGTTGGAACGATCATATGCGCGGCGCTGGTGGGCCCGGTGGCTGGAATCTTCCTTCCCCACAGTGAGAGAATTGTGGAGTGGATCATAGCTTCCGCAAATGTCCAAAACACCTGAATGAACTCCCCCGGCAGTCTGATTGAACCTGACGGCATCCTCCGAACCGCCCCGCAGCTGGGAAGTATCATCAGCGAAGAAGCCGGACGCTTCGGATTTCTTTTAGAACGCCCCAGACTGACACAGGCTGAGAAGAAAAAACTAAATCGGCTGATAGAGGGAGAATTTGAAAAAGCTTTTTCTCTTCATAGTAGTTTAAGGCTTTTAACACAATTTTTTTGAAAAAACCTTTACAGACAGCCCTATCAGAACATAGCTGTCTGTAAAGGTTTTATACGCCCAGCGAAACCGGCAGGGCATTCCCCAAAACGACAAAATATTTACAGTTCTACCTCATCCAGATACGGATTCTTCGCTTCATAGAACCGCTCTTCTTCCACCACTTCCGCAATCGCCGGATCAATCGGCATCCTGCCGAGTACGGGCACGCCCAGTTCTCCCGCAATCTCGTCAATATGGCTTTCTCCGAAGATCCTCAGCTCTTTGCCGCAGTCCGGGCATTTTACATAGCTGTAGTTTTCCACAATGCCAAGCACCGGAATATTCATCTGCCTTGCCATGTTATATGCCTTTTTGACGATCATCTGTACCAGATCCTGAGGAGAGGTCACGATCACTACTCCGTCTACCGGAAGCGACTGGAATACGGTCAACGGTACATCCCCGGTTCCAGGCGGCATATCCACGAACAGGTAATCCAGGTCATCCCAAATCACGTCCGACCAGAACTGAGTCACCACACCTGCAATGATCGGTCCCCGCCAGATCACCGGCGCGTCCTCATCCTCCAGAAGCAGGTTCACGGACATGATCCTTGTCCCGTCCTTTGCGAGACAAGGATAGATCCCTTCCTCTGTTCCCTTTGCCTGCTCGTGGATTCCATACATCTTGGGGATGGACGGTCCCGTGATGTCCGCGTCCAGAATTCCTACGTTATAGCCTTTTTCCTTCATCATGCGCGCCAGGGACGCGGTTACCAGGGACTTTCCGACGCCGCCCTTTCCGCTGATGACCCCGATCACCTTTTTTACATTCGAATATGCGTTGGCCGGAGCCCGCAGATCCTCTTTTTTGCTTTCACAGCTTCCGGCATGCGCACATCCCGCACAGGACTCCTCCGTGCATCCGCCGTTATTTACTTCTTCTGCCATATCTTTTTACCTGCACTTTCTTTTTAAAATAGTGATAGATTCCTATAAATCCTCTGCTCCTCGGTTTATCTGAACCTGTCCCTTATTATAACAGAATTTACGCATATAGACACTATTTTCTTAAAATTTTCCCGATTCTTATTTAAAATCCGATCAGCACCGCAATCACCATGGCAAGAGACGCTACCGCAAACAAAACACCCTGCATCTTAATCTGGAACTTCGCCCATTTTCCCCATTCCAACTTCGCAACGCCGAGTGTACCAAGCAGACATCCGGAGGTCGGCACGATCAGATTGGAAAACGCGTCTCCCAGCTGGAACGCCAGAACGGACGTCTGCCGGGACACACCCACCAGGTCTGACAGCGGCGCCATGATCGGCATGGTCAGCGCTGCCTGTCCGGAGCCGGATACTACGAAGAAATTAAATACGGTCTGGAAAACATACATCAGCCATGCGGAGATCACGGCCGGAAAATTCTGCATTCCGCTGCTGATCCCATGAAGGATCGTATTGAGCACCGTAGGGGAGGACGCATCCGTTCCGCCCAAAATAATGATGATCCCCTGCGCCATGCCGACAACCAGCGCCGCCCCTACCAGGTCAGCCGCACCGCTCTGGAATGAAGATGCAATATCATTGACACGCATATCATTCAGCCTGAAGATCACGGCAATGATACCAGCTACCAGGCCCATTACAAAGAACTGCGACGCGATCTCCGGAATATAGAACCCTTTTGCCACAACGCCCCATACCGTCCAGATCATGGTCGCCAGGATCACCAGCAGAATCAGCTTGTGGCCCAGCCGGAAGTCCGCTTTTTTCTCATCGTTTCCTTCAAACTCCTCCCTGTATCGGGTGTCGCTGTCATAGGCAACCGATATCCTGGGATCCTTTTTGATCTTGGCCGCATAGACCATGGTAAATGCCATCCCTATCCCCGTAAACACAAACCAGAGCACGATACGGAAGCCCGCGCCGGAAAGCACCGGAACCTCTGCGATCCCCTGCGCGATGGCCAGGCTGAACGGATTCATCCAGGAAGCGCCGAATCCGATCTGAGTTGCGCAGTATGTCACGCAGACTCCTACGACAGCATCATACCCCATGGCAATGAACATGGGCACCAGGATCATTGCAAAGGGGATTGCCTCCTCGCCCATTCCAAAGACCGCGCCTCCCAGAGAGAACAGGACAAACAGTACGGGGATCAGATATTTTTCCGTGCCCTTTGTCTTTTCGATCATGGCCAGGATCCCCTGATCCACGGCTCCTGTTTTCAGCACAATCCCGAAGGCTCCGCCGATGACCAGGATAAATGCCACAATCCCCACTGCGGAACCCCATTTATCCCCGACAGTCAGCCCCTCAAATACATAGTTCAGGATTCCCTGTCCGCCGAAATCCTCGGTTCCGAATATGGGGGCTGTGTGGGTCATCTTTTTGCCGTTCTCATCCGTCACATACTGGAAGCTCTCCGGATCCAATACAGTCCTGGTCTTCTCCTCCCCGTTCTGCATATAAGTGATCTCTTTTGTCTCATACTGCCCCAGCGGGACAAACAGCGTCAAAACCGCCGCAAATAAAATCACAAAGAAAATGATCACATAGGTATGCGGCATCTGTATCGTTCCTTTTTTCGTTTCCATCCATTACTCTCCATTCATTTTTAAATTTCTTTCGTACTGTTCCATTGTTCTTTCAAATCAGTTCTGTCCCTTCACGGATACACCCGCGATTCCGTCTGATTCAAACGTTCCTTTTCGGACAGCCGTCTTTTGGTATACCATGAGCTTTCCCTTTGCCATCACAGTATGTATGTCCATAGTATCCTCCTCCGCAAGCACCAGGTCGGCATCCTTTCCCACGGCGATACGCCCCTTTTGCGTGAGCTTCAGCAGATCCGCGGGGTTTGAAGTCACAGTTTTCAGCGCCTGCGTCAGACCCACATGGTTTGTCAGGACCGCGTCCCGGACCTCCCGGTACAGAGAGCTTACTTTCCCCACCCCAAGCCCGGCAAGTTCCCCGCTTTTGCTGAAAATCGGGATACTGCCCTGTCCATCTGAGGAAAATGTGATCTGATGCTCCGGCACTCCTGCGTCCAGCATCATTTTCAGGCCGGTACTTGCTTTTACCTCGTCCTCTTCCAGAAAATCCGGATCTGAGCTTGTCGTCAGATCCACAAAGCCTCCCAGAGTTTTCGCATAATCGATACCGTCATGCAAAAGCCGGGCACTCCGGTTGATATGAGTAGGCAGCATATTGGAGGTTGGGATCTCCGTCTCCTCCGCTACATAGCGCAGGTACGAGAGCATCCGCTTCCCATCCCCCATGTGGATATTCACCAGTCCGGCCTTCCCGGAAAGAATCCCGCCGACTCTCGTGTCTCCCACGATCTTCGCGAATTCCTCTTCTGTGGGCTGGGAGGAACGGTGGTCGGAAATGGCGATCTCTCCGCAGCCTATTACTTTGTCGATAAGGATCAGGTCATCCACCAGATTCCCAGTCAGCGTACGCACCGGAATCTGGTACGATCCGGAATAAATGTACGCGGTGATTCCCTCCTCCTCCAACCCTCTGGCCTTTGCCAGGAGTGACGCCATATTCCGCGTCGTACCGTCGGTTCCCAGACAGCCCACAACCGTAGTTACCCCGCCCATAGTGATATCCGTGAGCATGATCTCCGGCGTCCTCGTGTGATAGCTCCCCTCTCCGCCGCCTCCCAGGATATGTACATGGCAGTCAATGAATCCCGGGAACAGCAGCATGCCTGTCCCGTCAATCGTACGGACATCGTATTCCTCGACAGCCGGAATATGGGGCGCGATCTTTAATATCCTGGAGTCGGCTGTCAGAACATCCTGTACTCCCAGTTCTTCCGGCGCAAATACCTTTGCGTTCCGGATCAGTATCAGCATGGTTTTTTCCTCCTTTTCCGAGCTTCCATTCTGCAGAATAATCCGCAGTCATACGTTTAGTTATAGTATACTCGTAAAAATCCGGAGAAGTTTCCTATTAAGAATAAAAAAGACCTTCCAAACCTGGAAAGTCTCTCTCCTCCATCATTAATCAACGGAAATGATCTCTTTTTTGTTGTATGAGCCGCATGCCTTACATACTCTGTGAGGCATCATAAGTTCTCCGCACTTGCTGCACTTTACCAGGTTCGGAGCGCTCATCTTCCAATTAGCTCTTCTCTTGTCTCTTCTGGCTTTTGAAGATTTATTTTTTGGACAGATCGACATCGGTTACACCTCCTTAAAATTCTTAAACAACTCACGGACAACGGACATCCTCGGGTCCAATCCCGTATCTTCGCAGTCACAGCTCCCTTTATTCAGGTTCTGGCCGCATACATTGCAGATTCCTCTGCAGTCTTCCATGCAGAGCACTTTCTCCGGCCAGCACATCAAAATCTCCTGAAAGAGCATCTTGTCCACGTCAAGATGATATCCGTTGATAAAGTCAGATTCGTCGAATCCTTCTCTCAGTTCAGCATCCGAACACCCCAAATCCACATATCTGGTAAAATGAAGCGGAAACTCATACTCCACTTCTTCCAGACAGCGGTCACATGGAATCCGAAGCATAACCTTCCCATCCGCCTGAATCTGCAGCTCCCTGTCCTTCCTGTGCATAACAGTCACATGTACCGGATCCCTGCGGATCACTGGATACGCCCCGGACTTTAGCTGAACAGAATCCAACTCTGGCAAAACCATCTCGTCTATGGGCCTATGCTGTTCTGATAATACGCCTGACAGGTTCATCAACATTGCTGTTTACTCCTATTCATACCTAAACTATTATATCATGAGAAATCGGTTTGTCAACCAAAAAATCAGGTTTTCAGAAAAAATCTTAACGATTTGCCGCAGTTCATAGCCTATTATCTAATCGGCTGCGAGCTGTAACGCATCCAGCCCATTGAAAAGTCGCCTGTCGGCGAGAGGCTGGATGCCAAAAACCGCTATTTTGCTGGCCGGATGCCTTGCAGAAAGGCGCAAGACACCGTGAATAGTAACGCAAATCGTCATATTATTGTACAAGAGCTACTGTCTCTCTTGCGATCGCCAGTTCTTCGTTGGTCGGAACTACCAGAACCTTTACCCTGGAATCCGGAGTGGAAATGATCACTTCCTCGCCCCGCTTTGCATTCGCCTCTTTGTCGATCTCGATGCCCAGATATCCCAGATATCCGCAGATCCTCTCGCGCATATCCCCGTCGTTTTCGCCGATGCCTGCGGTAAATACGATATTGTCCACGCCGTTCATGGCCGCCGCATAGGAGCCGACGTATTTTGCCACTCTGTAGCCGAAGACCTCCAGGGCGATCTGGGCCGGCTTTTTGCCTTCATCCGCCGCCGCGCACAGATCACGGAAATCACTGGACACGCCGTCGGAAAGTCCGTATACGCCGGATTCCTTGTTCAGCATCTTCATTAGTCCCGCAACGTCTAAGTTCTCCTTCTTTGCAATGAACTCCAGGATCGCCGGGTCAATGTCCCCGGAACGGGTTCCCATCACCAAACCTTCCAGCGGGGTCAGTCCCATGGAGGTGTCTACGGATTTTCCGTTCAGCACCGCACAGATGCTGGCGCCGTTTCCAAGGTGGCATACGATGGTCTTGGTCGCCTCATAGGGAACCCCAACGATCTCCGCAACCCTCTTGGATACGAAGCTGTGGCTTGTCCCGTGGAAGCCGTAACGTCTTACTTTATACTTATCATAGTATGCATAGGGCAGGCCGTACATATACGCCTTTTCCGGCATGGTCTGGTGGAACGCTGTATCGAATACACCTACCATGGGGGTGCCCGGCATCAGCTTCTCACACGCGTTGATTCCGATCAGGTTCGCCGGGTTGTGCAGCGGCGCAAGGTCGTTGCATTCTTCCACTGCTTTTTTCATTTCCTCTGTAATGACTGCGGAGGATGCAAATTTTTCTCCCCCGTGTACCACACGGTGTCCAACCGCTCCGATCTCGTCCAGGCTCTTAACAACGCCGGTGTCGGGATCTGTCAGGGCGTCGATCACAAACTGGATGGCCTCGGTATGGGTCGGCATTGCCTTGTCGGACTTTACCTTTTCGCCGCCTGCCGGCTGATAGGTCAGGCTTCCGTCAATCCCGATCCGCTCGCAGAGTCCCTTTGCCAGGACTTCCTCGGAATCGGAATTGATCAACTGGAATTTTAAAGAAGAGCTTCCGCAATTTATCACTAAAACATTCATTTCCTTATGTTCCTCCTGATATTATGATATCCTTTTCATACTTTATCGGACGAAATACACCCGCCCTACAAGGGCATACACGATAGGATGCCCCTGGATATACTTTTTTCGTTACAATGTACTCCCGGTCATCTCAGCCCTGTGCCTGTACTGCTGTGATTGCAACTACACCTTCAATATCTTCCGCGCTGCAGCCCCGGGACAGATCGTTGACCGGAGCGGCGATTCCCTGGGTAAGCGGTCCGTAAGCCTCTGCCTTTGCCAGTCTCTGCGCCAGCTTGTATCCGATATTACCTGCATCCAAATCCGGGAAGATCAGTACATTGGCATGTCCTGCTACCGGGCTGCCCGGAGCCTTGGATTCTCCTACGGAAGGAACGATCGCCGCGTCAAGCTGCAGTTCGCCGTCCAGCTTCAATTCCGGCGCCAGTTCCTTTGCGATCCGGGTCGCTTCCACAACCTTGTCCACGTCCGCATGCTTTGCGCTTCCCTTTGTAGAGTGGGAAAGCATTGCCACAACCGGCTCCTTGCCAGTCAGGATACGGAAGGACTCTGCGGAAGATACCGCAATGTTCGCCAGCTTCTCCGGATCCGGATTCTGCTCCAGACCGGAATCTCCGAAGATAAAGGTTCCGTCCGCGCCCATATCGCAATTTGGAACTACGATCACGAAAAATGCGGAAACCAGCTTTGTACCCGGTTTTGTCTTTAAGATCTGCAGGCAGGGACGAAGGGTATCCGCCGTAGAATGGCATGCGCCGGATACCATACCGTCCGCATCGCCCATCTTTACCATCATGACGCCGTAATACAGATAATTATTCAGCAGAAGTTCCTTTGCCTGCTCCTCGGTCATGCCCTTTTTCTGGCGTAATTCCACCAGCTTTGCAATGTAGCTCTCTGTCTTTTCGCTGGTCGCGGGATCCACGATGGTTGCCCCGGAAATGTCATATCCTGCTCCCATCTTCTCAATCTCTTCCTTGCTTCCCACCAGGATCAGCTTCGCTGTCCCTTCCTTCAAAACCGCCTCAGCAGCCTTGTAGGTTCTCTCGTCTTCCGTCTCCGGAAGCACGATCGTCTTAATGTCTGTCTTTGCTCTTGCTTTGATTTCATCAATAAATCCCATAATTAAAAGCCACCTTTCCTTTTTCTGCCTATTATTATAACGCAATCGTTTTTTGTATACAAGATATTTCCATGTCTATTTTTAAGAACAATCTCCACGTTGGCAATGAGCAGTGCGAAAAAGAACAGGAAAGAGGCTGCGTCGTGCTCGCACGTAAGCAGAATCTTTCCTGTTCTTTTTCATAGGGCGCATGCCCGTGAGCGAGATGAAGCGCAGCGTAATCGAGCTGCACTGCGGACGGAATCCGTATACATCTACTTCCCGCCTCATAAAACACATCCCCCAAAGCGAGATACACCGATACACCGCACCGTTTATAATTATGGAACATATTTTTCCATAAAATCTGCCGGAGTCATAATCTCCAGTATTTCAACGCCAATCCCCAGAAAATCTTTATCATCGGTAATGAAAATATCCACATTTTCAATGATTGCCGTATAAAGTACAGGGTAGTCATTTACATCCCTGATTTCGAACAGCCCGCCTGGCATGTGACGCGGGGTATAAACCAGTTCATACGCCAAATTTAAAAGATATTCATCAATTGCTTTCCTCTTACCTGGGAATTTGCGTTCGACTACTGCAAATAATTCATCGACTACAAACGATGAAAGAACGAGATGATGACTCCGGGTAATAAAATCCAGCATCTTTTGAAATGCTTTGCCTGGAAACAATATCATGGAGATCAATACATTCGTATCAAGCATTATTCGCATATATATACATCACCTCTCTCCGCACGGACTTCTTTTACCAAATCTATCACATCCTGTTCATTACGAATGCCGCTCTCCTCCGCAACCCCTTCAAAAGCTTTCTGTGCTTTTAACAGTGCGTTTGTGGAAGCATTCACCATAACGACCTTCTCCCCTTCCTCAACAAACAGAATTTTATCTCCTTCCTGAATGCCAAGCAGTTTACGGATTGCCGCAGGGATTGTAACCTGACCCTTTGACGTTACTTTTGCTAATTCCATATCCAATACCTCCTGCAAATAAATTTCTTACAAATTTTTTTATAAAACCAACCGACGGCTATTCATTCCCTGGGTCAGGTAAAACCATCTCCCCCATTCACCCTCCCAACCGGAAAAACGCCGTTATAATCGTAAAGTACATCAATATCGTACACGTATCCATAATCGTGGAAATCAGCGGAGCCGCCATGATCGCCGGATCCACCCCGATCTTTTTCGCCAGAAGCGGCAGCGTGCACCCAATACATTTTGCCATGACGATCACCGCAATCATGGTCACACCCAGCGCAAAAGCCAGCATGATATCCTGGTTATACATCAGGTAGATCCGAATCCCGTTGACTGCTGCCAGAAGAAGCCCTACCACAAGCGCCACGCGGATTTCCTTGAAGATCACCCGGAGGAAATCCCGGAACTCGATCTCTCCCACCGCCAGCCCGCGGATCACCATGGTGGAGCTCTGGGAGCCGCAGTTTCCGCTGGTTCCCATGAGCATGGGAATAAACGTGATCAGCACCGGCATCACCGACATGGCTTCCTCATAGTGGCGCAGGATCTCTCCTGTCACGGTGGCGGAGAGCATCAGGAGCATGAGCCACAGGGTACGGTTCTTCGCGTGCCGGAATACGGAGGTTCCGAAATAAGAATCCTCATTGGGGCTGACACCGGCCATGATGCTGATATCTTCCGTTGTCTCGTCCTGCAGGACATACATAGCGTCGTCAACCGTTACGATCCCCACCAGGCAGTTCTCATGGTCGATGATCGGCATCGCCACCAGGCCATACTTCCGGATGGAAGAAGCCACCTCCTCCTGGTCATCCAGAGTCTTTGCGCAGAGCACATTTTCATCCATGATCTCCTCAATCAGCCTGGCCTCCCCGGCGGTCAGCAGGTCCTTCACATCCACCACGCCGATGAGCCGCTTCTTTTCCGTCACATAACAAGTATAAATAGTCTCCTTGTTGATCCCCACCTGACGGATCTTCAGAATGGCCTCCTCCACCGTCATCTCCTTGCGCAGGCTGACGTAGTCTATATTCATGATGCTTCCCGCGCTGTCCTCAGGGTACTGGAGCAGGGCGTTGATCTTTTTTCTCGTATCCTCGTCCGTCACCATCAGCAGACGGTCCACCACATTGGCCGGCATCTCTTCCAGCACGTCTACCGTATCGTCCACGTACATCTCGTCCATGACCTCTTCCAGCTCGGAGTCCGTCAGCGTATTGATCAGGTATTCACGCATATCGCTGTTCATATCCGTAAATACATCCGCCGCCTCTTCCTTTGCCAGAAGCCGGAAGATCAGGATCATCTGCTTCTTGCTGATATCTTCAAGCATTTCCGCAATGTCCACTGGATGCACGGTTTCCAACAGTTCTTTCAGTTCTTTAAATTTTCTTTCCTCAAGCAATGCGAGTATCTGTTCTTTGATCATCCCATGCACCCTCTTTCCTGTAAAATAAATTGCCTCCCTTACAAAAAATCATGAACCAAAGAACCTGATATAGTAAGTAAATTCGAGCAATTTCCGGCTAAAGCAATCTATTTTTTCACAATACAATGTTTTTTTCTACATTTTGTACTTATTGAACTACTAATGTTCAATAAGATATAGTATAATGGTTCTCAAAAGGATATACAAGGAGTTTCTCATGAAAATTGTCGGTTTGATCACAGAATACAATCCATTTCACAATGGGCACCAATACCATATACAGGCTGCAAAGGAGGTCACCGGGGCAGATATTGCGGTGGTCCTCATGAGCGGGGACTACGTACAGCGGGGCACCGCCGCCATCATGCCCAAGCGGCTGCGGGCCGAGATGGCGTTGAAATGCGGCGCCGCAGCCGTGTTTGAGCTGCCCGTCTGCTACGCCACCGGAAGCGCCGAATTATTTGCCTATGGGGCGGTTTCCTTTCTCGACCAGCTTGGGATCGTGGATTCCCTCTGCTTCGGAAGCGAATGCGGCGACCTGGAAGGAATGGAAGCCGCAGCGGACATCCTTCTGGAAGAACCAGAAGCATACCAGACCCGTTTAAAGGACTGCCTAAAGCAGGGCATGTCTTTTCCTTCCGCGCGGGAGGAGGCCCTTACCGCCTGCATGGAAACGGAACAATATTCGATTCTGCTCCGCGACCCCAACAACATCCTGGGCGTTGAATACCTGAAAGCACTGAAAAAGCGCGGCAGCAAAATCCGTCCTTACACCATCCGCCGCAAAGGCTCCCACTACCACGACCAGGATCTCAAATCCCCTTTCGGCTCCGCTTCCGCCATCCGCTCCCTGCTGGCCTATTCCGGTTGTGCGCTGAGCGGGGTATCCTCCGCGCGCACCTTTGAAAACACGCCCTTCGTAAATATTCTGGGCGAGCTGGAGGAGCAGGTTCCCCAAAGCTGCCTGGAACTTTTAAAGGATTACCACAGGGTCAAATATCCGATCTATCAGAATGATTTTTCCCTGATCCTAAAATACAAGCTGCTGAACAAACGGCCCGAGACCCTTCCGCGCTATATGGACGTGTCCAGGGACCTGGCAAACCGAATCTGCGGACAGCTGAATGATTATTTTAATTATAAGCAGTTCTGTGAACTTGTGAAAACAAGGGACGTGACCCAGACCCGGATCAACCGCGCCCTGCTCCATATCATGCTGGGCATCAAGAAAACGGCAGTCAATGAATATCTGGAAAACGGCCCCCACTTTTATGCCCGCCTTCTCGGATTCCGCCGGGACTGCGAAAAGGTCGTCTCGGCCATTGCCAAAAAGAGCCCTCTGCCGCTGCTCACCAGGCCCTACGATGACCAGGGAATCGAGCCTGCGGGCAGAAAAATGCTGACCCATGACATCCTTGCCTCCAACCTTTACACCTCCGTTGTCACAGACAAGTATAAGACGGCATTTGAAAATGAATATAACCAGGGGATTCTAAAAATCTGACGGCATCCAATTTTCTTTTTATCTCAAAAATATAATATGAGGATACTATTTTGGAATACACATTTGTGCGGTTTGCCAGACCTGCACCTATTATACAACGGGGGTTTTCCTTCTAGTACTCCGTTTATCGCCACTTGCGTTTGCTAGTCTCCCCAGCTTTGCTTGGGGATTTATGTCTGTTTCATTAAAAAAGAATAATACGTTTGGCTGTGAAAGGCATTTATCCCTTTAATCCCCTTGCCTGCCTGTCCATATCCTCCACAACAATATCATAAATTTCCCCGATGGATGCACAATACTCCAATACTTTCCACGGCTCATTCGTATGGAAATGGATTTTTATTAACTCCTCGTCGCCAACCGCTAACAGACAGTCTCCGTTAAAATGCGCAATAAAGTATTCACTGATTGCATCTTCATCCAGATTTTCTCCTTCTATCAGTAGCTGCGTATCATATCGAAATTCCAGCATAGTGTCTCACTCCCCTTTCCATAATTCGAATCAAAATAAAGTCCCAACGATTCACCTCACTCAACTTCTCCCTCATATATTTCATGATTCCCATGGCTATCACTCTTTGAAAATATGATTTCATACGGATCATTACCTAAACGGAAGCCTCCTGCGGCCTCATATCCAAGCCTGAAATAAAAATGCTGCGCATACTCGTCTGCCTGGGTTGAAGTCATAAATGTATGATACCCCTGTTGCCTCATTTCATTCTCCCAAAATTCAACGACCTGCCTTCCAAAACCTTTTCCTCTGTATTCTTCCAAAATGTACAGCATATTGATGAAAGGTGTATGATCCCAAAACAGATTGTATCTCAGCCATCCGACAAACTGATTGTGATCTTCAACAAGAATAATGCGGCTCTGCTGTATAATATTTCGCATTTCTTCTTTAGAGATATGCTTATCATATGAAATAAGAAGCTCCCTATCTTTGATTTCTGCAAATCGGATATTCATATCTTTACGTCACTCCTTAACAGTATAAAACTATTCAGCAAACCGGAAGTTGTCTATCTTGTTAAAATCAGCATTTATATAGCAATGTTCCATTATCTGCTCCTTCATTTCTGAATAATAGATGATGCGTTGAATAGTTTCCTCCACCTGTTCTATTCCAATTTCTTTTTCATCATCTCCGCAATCTATACCTAACACACGCTTAATATTATATTCCAACCATTCCAGTCTGCCGTTATTACAATCATATAGTGTTTCCCAATCTATGGGCAAATCTCCGCCCGCATTTTTATATCCCTGCAAAAAAGCCTGAAACAGACTAAAATCAATTTGGCAATCCTCATATCCAGACCAACATAATGCCAGTTCTAACAATTCCATAAACGGATTGTTGTAAGATAAGCATTCCAAATCAATAATACGATAATCATTCCCATTCCAGAGAACATTTTTGCAATCCATATCATTATGACAGACAGATACAATTTGAGGCAGTTTCTTTCTTGCCAGATTGCCTTTATTTTGGCTATCTTTGATTATCGGCAGACTATCTTTCAGCATTGCAAACAACCTCACATTGACTTTTTCTATTTTGGCAAGATAGAATTCCCAGTCAATGGACATTTCAGGAAAGTTTTTGCTCTCAAATTTCTTGTATATACTATGGATTTTAGCAAGTACCTTTCCTATTTCTCCGCAATGATGTTCTGTTATCTCATCGCTTCTCAAAGATTTTCCTGGAAAATAATCAAAGAGGTAGAAATATTCGCCATCTATTTCCTGCATTTTTCTTCCGTCAAATGATAATGCAGGAAGAATAGGAATATCCTGTTGCTCCAATAAAAGTTCTATCTGCTCAGCTTTAGCATAATTTTCCATAGCCGTTTCTCTTTGCATTACAAATGGATTCAGCAGTTTAAGCGCATAAATGCCTTGCTCTGTGTCAACCTTATACATCTTATGTATAAAACCGCCATTCAGACGGGTTGGTTCGCCTTTCAATTTCCAATTAAATTTTTTTGCTATCTTGATAAACATGGCAATTTCTCCAAATTTCGATTTATCACACAAACTCCTTAGTTTTTACGTAGATAGTTCTTAATTATTAAAGCCTAACCCGGATAAACCGGAAAAGCGCAATACAAAAATTTTGCCATTTTGCGCAAGAAATTGTTGTTAAGTGCCTAAATTACTAAACCAATTTAACGCCGAGGGTTTCCAGTAGTTCCTGATCTTTTGCCTCCTCCATGATCTGCCAGAAAATATCCTTGTTCATATTCATCCTCTCTCTTTCCGTATCGAACCACCTCGCCTTTCTGTCATTTTGATACGACCATCCCCTCCTTCCGTCAATGCTTTCTATCCAACAAAAAACCAGCATCCGGAGAGCACATTCCTCCTGCCAGTCATTCCATTTCTTCCCTCTAATCCATACACATTTTTCCCTATGCCTTGTGTATCAAGTAGCTATATTCCATCATTTTAAACACAATATACGCTATATACAGTCAAAAACCCTAGTCCAGTTTGCGTCCAGCACCAGCAGCTCAGGCTTCCCTAAGAGGGCAAGGACGAGGCCGAAGCGCTGCTTCATCCCCATGGACAGTTTCTCGCTTTTGACTTTTCTTTTTTCGAAAAGGTTTACGTGTGCAGCACCGCTTCCACCGGATCCTTCCCGGGGATCCCGCGCTGGATCCGGTAGTATTCCAGATTCTTTTCCACGCTCATTTTCGGAAAAAATCCGGCGTTTTCCACAAGGGCACCCATGCGGGAACGGCTCTTCCGCACTTCTTTTTCCTCCTCATTTCCAAAGAGGCGGATGTATCCTCCTGTAGGAAAGATCTGTCCGGTGACTATTTTGAGAAATGTGGATTTCCCGGCGCCGTTGTCCCCGATCAATCCGTAGATGTCGCCCCGCCGAACCGTGAGGTTCACATGGTCCAGAGCTGTCAGGTCTTTGTATTGTTTGGTAATGTCTCTGGCTTCAATGACTGCTTCGTTCATAACTGTTGATTCCTTTCTGAAATTGAGGAACCGTTAAGTATAAAAGTAAACTTTCAGGGTCGTTTGTGCCGATAGGCGGCATGGCCCCAAATATACTTGTCCTCAAGAAAGTTTAAAGAAATCGTAAAGAAGCTCCTGTACAATCATACTACACAATCACTTCCAAAATCTGTTTTCCGTCACATACGCTCTCCGTCACTCCAATCTGCTTATGCTTATTGAAATTGAATGTCAGCAGGTATTCTCTGTCCTGGTGATATTGTTCCAGATATCCCGCCAGTTGAACCTGTCCGTCATGGTGATATTTTTTTCCCCGCCACAGCTTTAATTCTATAATAAATTGCCGACCTCTATAATCTACAATCACATCGGTCCTTGATTTATCCCGCGTCTGCGCTTCTATATAATAGTTTCCAGCCCCATTGATGATCGGGCGGAGAAACATCAGAAAAAACCTTCTCCCTTCCTCTTCTATAAACTTCTCATCGGCATCAAAAAATACACTTTCAAAGTATTCATAAAATTTTTTCATGACCAGCTCCATCCGCAGCATTCCGCAAACAATAAACTGATTTTTCACAATATCCGGTTGATCACCGCAATCCGCCTCTTCTTCCGACAAGAAAAAATTATACAGCTTTGTCTCAAAAATCCGGTTCGACACACAAACAGCCTGATTCCGCTCTTTCAAAAATCCAAACATCATTCCTAATTGCGTCACCTGGGCATTTGCTTCATAGGTATACCGCCTTCCCTGAAAGAGAATATTTTTCAGCATTTCACTCAGCTTCGGATATTCCTGCAGATGCTTGATCATATCATCGAATAATGTATTTGGTTCTTTCAGGAGAATACGGACAGCCCCAAGTATGCCTTCTTTTGTCCATGCAGCTTTTTTGTCTGGGAAAGTACAACTTCCAGCGATTCTTTCGTCCAACAGCTGACATATCCTTGATACCAGATAGGGATAGCCAGATGTATACTCGTATAGCAGTTGGCTGATCATTGTAATATCCATCCCCGTATGATAATCGTCTTCATACTTTAGCAGCATCGACGCAATCTCTTTTGAAGAAAAACTCATATCTACCAAAAAATCTGCCGCAATGTTCCACGGACTGTTATTTTTTATTTCCTCTCCAGGATGAAGTTTTAATTTCAGGTTTTTGATATCATAAACTCCCGCCAAAATTACTGATTTAAATGTACGATCTATCCCCGCAAGCTGTTTCTGATATTTTTCCCGCAGCATACCCAGGAATGATAAAAAAATCTGGTTATCAGAGCTTTTATCTACTTCATCAATCATCAAAATGATTTCTTTGGGACATTCACTGCATAAACGGCTGATTTTATTTCCCAGAGTCCTCATAGGAAATCTTTCTGAAACCGGGCTATTCCATTCCTCTAATATCTTCGGTGAAATGTCCTGCCGCATCAGAGAATCTCCGATATCCATCATCAAGCCTTCCGCGAGATTCAAGGCAGACTTGAAATATTCATCGGCAGATTCAAAACTCAGATTCAGGACAATGTATGTTTCTTTCAATTTTTCCTCGAGAAGATAAAGTGTTGTCGTCTTTCCATACTGCCTTGCCTGATTGATCGTAAAATAGCTTCCCTGCTGAATATAATCTTCAATGATCGTATTGATTTTCTCTGTAGTGTCAACCATATAGTGCTTGTCTCTGACACAATTTCCTGTCACGTGAAATCTTTTCATATCACACTGCCTCCCTGCACACTTATCTTCCATCTGTTTTAGCATGCTATTCCTTATACACCGCACTTCATTTTAAACCCAATCCCCCAAACCGTCTGGATATATTCCTCATCCGGATCCACCTTGGCCAGCTTTTTGCGGATGTTGCTGACGTGGAACATTGACCGTATTGTCTTCTCCGGCACTGTATTCGGCTCTTCCCTCCCGCATCTGCGCAGTACGGCGCAGATGCGGGAGGGAACCTCTTCCGGTTTGAAGGGCTTGGTAAGGTAATCATCCGCTCCGTCCATGAGCAACTCCACCCGGTCATGCAGGCTTCCTTTGGCGGATAAGATCATGACCGGAACGGAAAGCCTGCGTTCCCTGCGGATATAATCCAGCAGCTCCTCCCCGGTCATTCCCGGAAGCATTAAGTCCAAAAGAAGAAGGCCGTAGGCTCCGGCCTGGAAAATGCCTGCTCCGGGGAATATCCGTTTTTCTTTAAGATTTTATAGAGCAGACGATTGATGTCCGCATCGTCTTCCACAATCAAAACACGTGGGCTTTTTCCGATATCCTGCATTGTAATCGCCTCCTGAATCCACTTCGATTTCCGCAACTCTTGAATATATTATAAATGACTTTAGAAAAAAGTACAATTCTGATTTAAAGTGCAGGTTATTTCAGCTCCATGATCGTTACAGGTCACACCTTGACCAGGCGTGCCCTGTAACTCAGGCCGTCATTTAAAATTGCCTACGGCAATGGACGGCCTGAATCCCAGCTTTTATGTGCATCCTCCTGACCAATCAGCGTAGTGATTGGTCAGGGTGTGACATGTAACGGCTTTCATCATGTCATCCTGAATCTTTTTGTCAACCACTTGCTTCTGTATTTCATATCTGCTAAAATAATTCCAGCGAAAGAATCATTTGTCGAAAAACCATATTTCCGGATGCTCCGTAGTTTTCCTGCCTGTCCATCCATTCATCAATAACGTGCCGGCGCAATCCTGCGTCCGCTGAAAAAGTCTCTGAAAATACAAATGAGGTGTATGATGCATATTACAACAATGTTTATCTGGTTTATTTTATACAGTATTCTGGGATGGGTCTATGAAACGATCTTCTGCAGTGTAAAGACTCTGAAATGGGACAACCGGGGCATGCTCATCGGGCCCTACTGCCCGATCTACGGCGTAGGCGCGGTGCTGGACGTGCTTGTCTGCGACGGGCTCCCCAATTACGGCGCGGTATTTCTGACCTGTATGCTCGGCTCCGCGGTGCTGGAATATACCACCTCGTATACTACGGAAAAGCTGTTTCACGCAGTATGGTGGGATTACAGCGATCTCCCCCTGAACATCAAGGGCCGGATCTGTCTGCCCTGTTCCCTGGGCTTCGGCGCGGCCGGATTGATCGTGCTGTACGGCATCCACCCTTATATGGTGCGTGTCACCGATGCTCTTCCACTTTCCTGGCAGGAGCCTGCCGCATTGGTTCTGATGGCGGTTTTCTCCGCAGACTGCGCGCTGACGGCAGACTCCCTGATTGCGCTGAACGTCAAGCTGGAGACCACCATGAAGGCCATCGACTCGCAGATTTCGGAGCGGTACGACGCATTAATTGAAAACACAAGGCAGAACCTTTCCGAAGGGCTGGAAACCCTGAAAGAAAAAATTTCCCTGGAAGAATTTCGCGAACGCAGGATGATGGAGGAATTAAAGCATACGCTTTCCACTATGAACTGGAACCAGACCCGGGCGCTCCGCTCCTCTGTATCCTTCCGTCATGCGCGGTACCGCGAACTGGGAAGCAGGATGAAGCATGCGCTCTCCTTCCGCAGGAAAGAGACAGAAAGGCAGGATCTGAAATGAGATTGACGAAAAAAGAACTCTCCGAGATCAAAAAACATCTTCGTGGGCTGAATCTGACGGAGGAGGCCCAGCTTATGAAGCGTTTTATCCAGCATGGGCGCATTTCCACCTATGAACATGTACTCAGCGTAACCCGGCTCAGCTTTTATCTGAACCGCCGCCTGCATCTCGGCGCGTCGGATTCCGAACTGGTGCGGGGCGCGTTTCTCCATGACTTTTATCTGTACGACTGGCACATAAGCGATTCCCACGAGCGGCTCCACGGATTCCATCATCCGTCAGTCGCCCTGAAAAATGCCATGCGGCTGTATACGCTCTCTCCGGTGGAGCAGAATATCATCCAAAGCCACATGTGGCCCCTGACGCTGTTCTCGCTTCCGAAGTGCAGGGCCGCAGTGATCGTCTGCCTTGCGGATAAGATCTGCTCCACTTATGAAACGCTTATACGAAGCAATCCTTTTCCTTGCTGAATTGCAGAATATCATCTTATAGATATCCAGAAAAAGATGCAGCACAGTTAAGGATTATTTGACGTAATTACTTTTTTGTTTTATTTGCTCTGTTTCCTCAATCAACAATTCAACCTCATTTTTTTCTATTCTTTTTCGGTTCTCGTCATAAAGCTCATATTGTTCATAGGCGTGTGCCTTTGCCTGTTTTGCGGAAATATGCCCGGCTCCAGATAACACTTCCCGTCCTGTCATATTCAGGAAATTATTGAGGTAAGTTTCCCAGTCTTTCATATACATGGGGTTATGCCTTCGTGCCTGGTCTTCCGCAAAGTCCAGGTACATCGTTACCACCCTGTTTAATTCCTGCATTTCATCCTCATTGAGATAGTTCTTGGCGATATCCACATCTTTTTTGCGGACTTTTGCGCCCTCAAAAGCAGTCAGCCCCCATATTGTCTTTCATGGCATCTGCCCTCTGCATAATGACTTCTACTGCGGTATGCCCATGCACTCCGTAATGTATTTTATTCTGGACAGTTTTAAAGAATAATTCTGCGTCTTTATCATTGCTGGAATAATCAACGGATGTTTTGTATATGTCACAGATTTTCTGGTAAAAACGCTTTTCCGACGCCCTAATTTCGCGGATGCGCTCTAACAATTCATCAAAATAATCTTCGCCAAAGGGTTTTGGGTTTTTCAGGCGTTCGTCATTCATGGAAAACCCCTTACGGGAATATTCTTCTAAGATGGCAGAAGCCCAGTTCCGAAAATGCATCCCCACATTGGAACGGACACGGTAACCGATGGCAAGAATCATTTTAAAATTATAATGCTTTTTCTTCCGTTTAACCTGCCTTTTTCCCTCTGTTTGAACTTGTAAGAAATCCTTACAAGTTGAAGGTTCATCCAGTTCACCATCAGCATAAATATTGCGGATATGTGTGGTGATGTTTTGGGGAGTCGTATTATAGAGTCTGGTAATGGCTGACTGATTCATCCAGATGTCACCATTCTGGAAAAACACGTCAATTTTGGTATCGCCTTTTTCCGTCTGGTAGATAAGGATATTTCCCAATCTGGTCTTTTCAAAAAAGTTCATTCTTATACCTTCTTCGTACAAGTCACCGCCATGGCTCCTGCCCCGATATGGCAGGCAATGCTCAGGGAAAGCGGGTTTTCCATGATCTCATACTCCGGGAAATGGCTGTGGATCTCTTCCTTCCACTCTGCCGCCTCTTCCTTCCCACAGGTATACGCCATTCCCAAAATCAATTGAGATTCCTTCCCCGCAAACCGTTCCTTGATATCCTTCTCAATTGCCTGCAGCATGGTTCGCTTTGCCGCCTTCCAGCCCCGCACCTTTGCAAAGGCATCCAGCTTTTCTCCCTGGATCTGCAGCACCGGCTTTAAGTTCAGCACGGTTCCCAGAGCCGCGGCCGCGGGGGTGATCCTGCCGCCTTTTTTCAGATATTTCAACGTATCCACGGTGATGTAGATGGTGGATTCAAATTTTTCTCTTTCTAAGATTTCCCGGATCTCCGCCGCCGACTTTCCTGCGTCGCGCAGCTCCATGGCGTCTATGACGGACCGCTCCTGGGTCACGGAAATCCTCTGGTTATTCACCACCTGCACCCGCCCGTTGTAGTCCTCTGCCAGTGAAACAGCGGTCTCGCAGGAACTGCTCAGGCCGCTGGACATAGGGATATGCACCAGCTCGTCGTATTCTTCCAGAGCCCTGTCCCACAGATCCATGACATCCCCCGGCGACGGCTGGGACGTGGAAATATCCGCATCCTCCCCAAGCCGTTTGTAAAACTCCTCCTGGGTCAGGGTAATGTCTTCCAGAAAGAGTTCCCCATTGATATAGAACGGCATCGGAAGGACATAGATCCCCATCTCCTTTCCCTTTGCCTGTGTAATCCCGCTGTTGCTGTCTGTTACAATCGCTATCCTGCTCATTTTATCGTCTCTTGCTCCTTTAATATTCCTGCAGTCCCAAAAACGTTCCGCCGGCCTGTTTTCCGAACTGTTCCCGGCGACTGCATCAATTCTTAAAACTATGGATCGGCGCCGGAATCCGTCCTTTCCGGCTGATGAATGTGTCGCATCCAAATTCATTCACCGGAATAATGGGCGCATAGCCCAGAAGCCCTCCAAATTCCGCCGTCTCGCCCACATCTTTTCCGATCACCGGGATCAGCCTTACCGCCGTGGTCTTCTGGTTCACCATGCCGATGGCCATTTCGTCCGCAATGATCCCGGCAATGGTGCTGGCCTTCGTCTTGCCCGGAATGGCGATCATATCCAGGCCCACAGAACAGACGCAGGTCATGGCTTCCAACTTCTCCAGCGTCAGAGAACCGACGTTCACCGCGTCGATCATTCCCTGGTCCTCGCTCACCGGGATAAATGCGCCGCTTAAGCCCCCCACATAGGAGGAGGCCATCACACCGCCCTTTTTCACCTGGTCATTGAGCATGGCCAGGGCCGCCGTAGTCCCCGGCGCGCCGACCCTCTCCAGGCCGATCTCTTCCAGGATCTCCGCCACGCTGTCCCCGATGGCCGGAGTGGGCGCCAGGGACAGATCCACGATTCCGAAGGGGATTCCCATCCGCTTCGATGCCTCTCCCGCCACAAGCTGGCCTACCCGGGTCACCTTGAAGGCGGTCTTCTTAATGGTCTCGCAGAGTTCCTCGAATCCCTTGCCCCGAACCTTTTCCAATGCCTTCTTCACGACGCCCGGCCCGCTGACTCCCACGTTGATGACCGCGTCCGCCTCCGTCACGCCCAGAAATGCCCCTGCCATAAACGGATTGTCGTCCGGCGCGTTGCAGAATACCACCAGCTTTGCACAGCCCAGGGAATCCCGGTCCTTGGTGGCCTCGGCTGTGGCCTTTACGATCTCCCCGCAGAGGCGAACCGCATCCATATTGATCCCGGTTCTGGTGGAGCCTACATTGACGGAGCTGCAGATCCGCTCCGTCTCCGCCAGCGCCTGGGGGATCGACCGGATCAGGTATTCCTCGCTTTTCGTCATTCCCTTGGACACCAGTGCGGAATATCCGCCGATAAAGTTTACGCCTACGGTCTGCGCCGCCCGGTCCAGCGTCCGGGCGATGGTCACAAAATCCTCCGGGCATCTGCACGCCGCAGACCCCACCAGGGAAATGGGCGTAATGGAGATCCGCTTGTTGACGATCGGAATGCCGAACTCCTTTTCAATGTCCCGGCCTGTGCTGACCAGATCCTTCGCCACCCTGGTGATCTTCTCATAGATCTTTTCATTCAGCGCTACCAGATCCGAGTCGATGCAGTCCAGCAGGCTGATCCCCAGCGTGATCGTACGCACGTCCAGGTTCTCATGCTCGATCATTTCATTTGTCTCTGAAACTTCATACATATTAATCATATCTGTTTTCCTCACCTTTTGCGGCTGATTCTGTCTGTCGCAGCATTCTTTGTTACAGCCTGTGCATTTTCTCAAAAATTTCTTCTCTCTGGCAGCGGATATTGACCCCGATCTCCTTGCCCAGCTTTTCCAGATCATCACAGATCTTTGTAAACTGGGTATCCTTCTCCGTCACATCCACAATCATCATCATATTAAAGTATCCCTGCACGATGGTCTGGGAAATGTCCAGAATGTTGATCCCATTTTCCGCAAGGTAGGTACATACCTTTGCGATGATCCCCACGGTATCCTTCCCCAGCACGGTTACGATGCATTTCTTCATGTCCTGTTCCTCCTGTAATATGTAACCAATTTGCGCAGCAAATTGATTGCCTTCTGAATGCAGCCACTTGCGCAGCAAGTGATTGTTTGCCGGCCATCCGGCCCTTTCAAAAAGAGTATATCTCCGATACCTCGTCCCGTTTCGCAACAGTCATATCCAGATCTTCCCCTTTATAAGCGTTATCGCCCAGCGTCACTTCCAGCTTCACGGTTTCATACGCCAGCTTCACATAATTATTTTCCTTGCTCAGATGCCCCAGGACGATGTGCTTCAAATTATCATGTAGTATATCACAAAGAAGCCGTCCTGACAATTCATTTGACAAATGTCCTTTCTCCCCCAGAATCCGCTGCTTCAGATAATAAGGGTAGGCCCCTACCTCCAGCATATGTATATCATGGTTTGCCTCTAAGAGCACCGCGTCCAGATTTTTCAGCTTGCCCACCACGTAATCCGTATACATCCCCAGATCCGTGGCCACGGCCGCCGATTTTCCTGCGCACTCCATCCGGTAGCCGGTGGGCTCGTTGGCGTCATGAGAAATGGCGAAGGGGTCGATGGTGATATCCCCAAGGGAAAATTTCTCGTCGATCCGGATGGGATGAAACAGCCCCTCCGGCATCTTTCCCAGGCTGGAATAGCCTTTGATCCCCTCAATGGTTCCCGGCGACGCATAGATGGGAATCCCGTATTTCCTGCTGAATACGCCCAGACCCTGGATATGATCCGAATGCTCGTGGGTCACCAGGATTCCCGTCAATTCCTCCCCTTTGATGTCCAGTTCCTTCAGACCCGCTTCGATGCGCTTTTTGCTGATCCCCGTATCCACCAGAAGATGGGTATGGTCGCTGCCGACGTAAATGCAGTTCCCGCTGCTCCCGCTGGCAATGCTGCACAATCTCATAATAATTCTCCTATCTGTTTCTTTGTATTTTCAAATGCACCGCTGTTGTCAATGACCGCCGTGCAGATTTTTCGAAATGCCGCTTCAGAAGGCTGGGACCGGATCATCCCCCGGGTCCGCTCCTCTGTATATCCCCGGGAGCGCACCAGACGCAGGCAGCGAACCGATTCCTCCGCGTAGACATACCACATTTCCCCGCAGAGATCGCCGTAATCCACATCGGGAAACAGCGCCGACTCCAGCACATACAGTTCCTCGCCTTCCCTCTCTTTTTGGGAAATGTCCTGCTCCACCCACCGCCGCACTTCCGGGTGGACGATGGAATTTAGAAGGGCCAGTTTTTGGGGGCTGGAAAACACGGTTTCAGCCAGCTTTCCCCGGTCCAGCTCTCCGTCCGCCCCCAGGATGTCCCGGCCGAATGCCTCCACGATCCGTTCATAGCAGGGCCGCCCTTTTTGCTGGAGACGCCTTGCCGCGTCGTCCAGCGGAGAGACCACCGCCCCGTACGCTTCCTGCAGAAATTGGAGGACTTCACTTTTCCCGGAACCGACCCCTCCGGTAATTCCTAGTATTTTCATCATTTTTCGCCTGCCTTACTTCGCCTCATACCAGTTCTTTCCGGTATGCATATCCACGATCAGCGGCACCTGCAGATCTGCCGCCTGCTCCATCTGCTCCTGCAGGATAGCTTTTACCTGCTCCAGTTCTTCCTCATATGCCTCGATGAGCAGTTCGTCATGCACCTGCAGAATCAATTTTGACTTCAAGCCTTTTTCCTTCAATTCCCGGGCTACCCCGATCATCGCAATCTTGATCACGTCCGCCGCCGTCCCCTGAATAGGCGCGTTCATAGCCACCCGCTCCCCGAAGCTGCGCTGCATGAAGTTGCTGGATTTCAGCTCCGGCACCGGCCTGCGCCGCCCAAACAATGTCACCACATAGCCGTTTTTCTTGGCATGGGCCACCTGCTTGTCCAGAAACTGCTTGACTCCCGGATAGGTATCAAAGTAATTCTCGATATACTGGGCCGCTTCTTTTCTCGTAATACTCAGATCCTGGCTCAGCCCGAAGGAACTGATCCCGTACACGATCCCGAAGTTTACCGCCTTGGCATTGCGCCGCTGCAGGTCCGTCACTTCCTCAAATGGCACGTGGAATACCTGGGACGCCGTGGTTCTGTGGATGTCCTGGGCCTCCCGGTATGCCTGGATGAGCTGGGCGTCCCCGGAGCAGTGGGCCAAAATCCGCAGCTCGATCTGGGAATAATCCGCGTCCACGAACACACAGCCCTCCTTCGGAACAAAGACCTTCCGGATCAGCCGTCCCAATTCCATCCGAATGGGAATGTTCTGGAGGTTCGGGTCCGTGCTGCTGAGACGCCCGGTCGCCGTGATGGTCTGGTGGAATTTTCCGTGAATCCTTCCGTCCGATCCGATAAAATTGGCCAGCCCGTCCGCATAAGTGGACTTCAGCTTTGCAAGCTGGCGGTACTCCAGAATCTTCGCCACCACCGGGTAATCCGGCGCCAGCTTTTCCAGTACATCCGCCGCCGTGGAAAATCCGGTCTTTGTCTTTTTGCCGCCTGTAAGCCCCATATGCTCAAACAGAACCACTCCGAGCTGCTTGGGCGAATTGATGTTAAAGGTCTCCCCCGCCAGCTCATAGATTTCCTTTTCCAGTTCCAGTATCCTTGCGCCCAACTGGTCTCCGTATACTTTCAGCGCCTCCCCTTCGATCTTCACCCCTGCCAGCTCCATCTCATAGAGGGTAAACAAAAGGGGCATCTCAATCTCCGTAAACAGGTCATACATGCCCGCCGCTTTTAACTTCTCTGTCAAAGGCTCCGCCGCCTTGTAAGCCGTATAAGCTTCGTAGCAGGCACGCATGGAGGCGTCTGCCTTTTCGTTGATGAGCAGGTGAAGCTGCTCTCTGGCCACGTCCTCGTATCCGTAATCATTTTTCAGAGGGTTCAGCAGATACGCCGCCACCGTGGCGTCAAAGCAATGCTCCCTGCGGGTGATGGGCAGCTCCGGCAGATATTTTTTCAGGTCAAACATCACGAACCGCTCCACTGCGTCCGCCACTTCGCACAGCTTTCCGAACATGTATCCCATATCCATGTCCATATCGCAGGGTATGGAATAGATCTGCTCCTCCCCATAGCAGACGGCGATCCTGCCGTATCCCGACGCATGGGCAAACAGAGGCAGCACATTTCCCCCGTCCTCGGAAACCGCGATCCCCACCGCAGCCGACTTCTTTGCCTCCTCAAAAATTCGTTCCAGCAGGCCGGTATCCGTCACTTCCTGAAAATGATCCTCCACCGCATTGGTATCGGCCTCCACATCAAACCGGCTGAGCAGATTTTTGAACTGCAGCCGCTGGAAATAGTCGTGGGCTTCCTTTGTGTAAGGATTGCCGAACCTGGCCTGTTCCAGGTCAAAACCGATCTCTACCCGGGTATCGATGGTAGCCAGCGTCTTGCTCATGCACGCCTGATCCCAGTACTCCTGCAGGTTCTTGCTGGCCCTGGGGGGCTTGATCTCCGCCGCATGGGCATAGGCATTTTCAATGGAGCCGTATTCCTGGATGATCTTGGTGGCGGTCTTTTCCCCCACCCCCGGCACCCCCGGGATATTATCCGAAGCGTCTCCCATGAGCGCCTTCACGTCAATAAATTCCGTGGGAGTCACTCCGTAAGCTTCCTTCACATCCGCGGCATAGTAATCCGTCACCTCGGTTCTGCCCTGCTTTGTCCTGGGAATCCGGATCTTCACATGCTCCGTGGCAAGCTGCAGCGTATCCCGGTCCCCGGAAATAATTGACACCTCCATCCCCTTTTCCTCGCAGGTCCGGGAAATGGTCCCCAGCAGGTCGTCCGCCTCCAGCCCGGCCTGCTCCACGATCTCGATCTGCATAGCCTCCAGCACTTCCTTGATCACCGGAACCTGCTGCCGCAGTTCTTCCGCCATGGGCTTTCTCGTCCCTTTGTAGTCCGCGTACATCTCATGCCGAAAGGTTGGCGCGTGGACGTCAAAGGTGACCGTCAGATATTCCGGTTTTTCCTCGTCCAGGATCTTGAACAGGATATTCAAAAACCCGAAGATGGCGTTGGTGTGCAGCCCTTCCGAGTTGGTCAGATCCGGCACCCCGTAAAATGCCCGGTTCAGAATACTGTGTCCGTCAATCAAAACAATTTTTTCGTTCATAGGAGCTTCTCCTTCTATATAAATTTCACATCTTTTTCCAAATCATACAAGATAGTATACACTAAAAGAAATCTTTTTAAAAGGAGTTTTTTTCCCTCCCATTCCGTCTGCGGATATGTTATAGTAGGAAATGGCTGAAAGTGTAAAAAGTGAAAAGGAGAATCGGATATTATGAATCAGCAGAATACTGCACATTTGGACGGCATTATATTTGACGTGGACGGAACACTGTGGGATTCCACGGAGCAGGCCGCCCAGGTCTGGACCCGGGCCGTTCGGGAGCATACAGATCTGAATACCCGGGTGAGCGCAGATCGGCTGCGGGGCCTCTTTGGAAAGACCATGACGGAAATCTCCGGCGCGTTATTTCCCACCTTGTCGGAGGCCGAACAGGCGAAAGTCATGGAAGCCTGCTATGCTTACGAAAATGCATATCTGGAAGAACATCCCGGCGTACTCTATGAGGGCGTTGCGGAGACATTCCGCACATTGGCGGAGAGAACCAACCTCTACATTGTCAGCAACTGCCAGTGCGGGTATATTGAGCTGTTCCTGCGTGCCGCCGGACTGGAGGACTGTGTAAAGGACCATCTTTGCTATGGGGAAACGCTGGTCTCCAAAGGCCGGACCATCCGCCTGCTGATGGAGAGAAACCACCTGGAGCATGTGGTCTATGTGGGGGATACCCAGGGCGACGCGGATGCCTGCAGGGAAGCGGAAATCCCCTTCATCCTTGCGGAATACGGATTCGGCGACGTGCCCGATGCCAGGCAGCGGATTCAAAAGATTTCTGAATTGTGCGAGCTGCTGAGTGAAAAGAAAGGAAATGCTCATGAAAAATGAAGTACTGAAACAATTAGCAAACCGAAAATCAGTAAGGGTTTTTGAAGACCGGGAGATTCCCCGGGAGGACAAAGCAGCCATCATCACAGCCGCAGCCATGGCTCCCACTGCAGGCAACCAGCAGCTCTACACCATCCTGGATGTAACCGACCAGGAATTAAAGGATCGTCTGGCCGACCTCTGCGACCACCAGCCCTTTATAGCGAAAGCCAACCTGGTGCTGGCCTTTTGCGCAGACTGTAAAAAATGGTACGACGCCTTCGCTGCTGCCGGATGCAGCCCCCGCAGACCGGGCGCCGGGGATCTTCTTCTGGCAGTCGATGACGCACTGATCGCCGCGCAGAATGCGGTCACCGCGGCCGAAAGCCTTGGGATCGGCTCCTGCTACATCGGCGATGTTATGGAAAACTGCGAACAGATGCGTGACTTGCTGCAGCTTCCCAGGTATGTATTCCCTGCTGCCCTTCTGGTCTTCGGCTATCCCACCGAACAGCAAAAAAACAGGAAAAAGCCGCAGCGGATTGACGAAAAATATCTTGTTCATGAAAATACATACCATCCAATGACTGACCGGGAGCTGGCTGACATGCTCGCCTATAAGGCCGGGGAAAAGGATTATGACGCATGGATCCAGGCATTCTGCGATCGGAAGTATAATTCTGATTTTTCAAAGGAAATGAGCCGGTCTGTAGGGGTATATCTCCGGGATTTTCTTGACGGCGCGGAAGAATCGCTCGATGAATAATTCCAGAGCCCCCTGTTGTTTCAGACTTGCAGGTCAAAAACTTTGAATTTGCATGAAGTTTTCGGCCTGCAAGTCTGAAGCTTTGATTTTGTACGGTATTTTCGGCCTGCAAGTCTGAAATGATTCCATGCCGTTTTATGCCCGAATATCCAGCCCTCCCGCCGTGCCGGATTTCCCGGATACCATGGACGTGATGCTCTCGTCTGCAAAAATCTCATCCAAAACACCCGCAGGAATCTGATTTCCATATGTCCAGCCGGGCACCCTCGCTTTTACAGCTCCTGCGACCTTTCTTGAAACGCTTATTTCGAACTGTCCCAAAGTCCATGCCGCAGCCGCACGGTCGCTTTTCTTTAACGTTTTATAATATGCATTCTTTGCCTGCGCCATCTCTTCCCATTCGGCTTCATTGTCGCCGGACATGCCGTTATATTTGTAAAACGCATCTTTCACGCTGTCAAAAACACGCTGCTTCATTTCATCCGACACCTGGATGATCTTTCTTGCGTTTGGGTTGTTTGTGACGCACATTCCTTCAACACCATACGAATTTTTGTAATGTCCGGTAAGCAAATCCTCCAGCGTATTCCTGCCGCCGGCATTGGGTCTTCTGGATCCCCCGCCGAAAAGCGGCATGTTCGCATGGATTCCGCGTCCGTGCATTCCTGAAAAAAGCCGCATGATTCCCTGATAGTGATTCCCTATATACATGATCAATCCCTCCTGTATCTATTCAAATCCAACCGGGTTCCAAACTCCATCCTCATCTCTCCTCTCATTTTTCATCATCACAGACAGGATGAACACCCTGCCGTTCACCTTAAAATCCATTGTCCCCTGGTACTTCCTTGCCGTACTTTTGATATTGGAAAGCCCGATCCCATGGGACTCCCTGTCCTCCTTGACGGTTTCCGGGAACTCATCCTGCCCTTTCTTTACCAGCCGTCCGTCGAAACTGTTCTCTATCTTTAAGATCAAAAGATTTCCTTTCTGCAAAGAACCCAGCCGGATAAAAGTGTCCGCCCCCGGTTCTTCCGCTTTAAGCCTTCTGCACGCCTCAATGGCGTTATCCAAAGCATTTCCCAGGATAATGCCCACATCATAGCTCTGGATCTTAAGCCCCGGCGGGAACAGCAGCCCGTCCGTCTCCAGTTTCAGATCCGGAACTTCCCGCAGGGCTTCATAATATTTCATGTTCAGCAGGGTATCCACAATCCCATTCCCTGTCCGAAAACGGATCTCCAGCTTCTCGAACGTCCGGTTCAGCTCCGCCAGATAGTCTTTCAGTTCCGCATGCTCTTTTACACCGTCCTCTGCCAAAAGCCGCTCCATCACTAAGACGGTATTTTTCATATCGTGCTTCATACTCCGGATGCCGGAATAGACACGCTCCATCTCTTCCATGTGTTCCTGCAGGCCCGCCACCTGTTTTTCCAGGATGATCCTGCTGCTCCTCTCCCGGTTCAGATAGATCATATCCTGAAACAGCTTCACCCCATACAGAATGGAGAGCAGTGACAAAAGCAGGATGGCGGGGATGACCGCCACCAATATCGGATATCTGTCATACAAAATTTGGGGGGCGCCGTCCTCCATTGCGACTATGATGATGCGCAGCAGCAGACAGAGCATCAGCCCCACAGCAGACGGAGTAAGGAGAAATAAAAGTTCTGTCCTGCGGATACCGTATTCTTTTTCACGGAAATCCCTCACAATCTTTCTCAGAAGCAGATACAAAGCCAGCGACATCATCAGGTATTGCAGAATCCATCCGCCGATCAGCCCGGCATTTACCGCGGCGGCAAAAGACCTTTTCGAAACAAATATACCCTTCCCCGCGCACCAGTTCCAGAAGTCCAGCATCCCGTCCCCAAGCTCTCCGATCCATATAACCGCCATATAACGGCTGATATCCGAAACTGCCTGAAACGTTACCACAAGAAACGCCGTGATCAGGCAAAAGGCTTTATAAAAGCAAAAGGCAATAACCGTCAAAAAGCACAATGCCGCCGCCAGTCTCCAGGCTGCTGCCCTGTACTCCCAGCTCTCCGGCTCTCCCACCCGGGACATTGCCAGTTTCAGCACCGTATACGAAGCCGCAGCCGCCAGTCCATTCCACCGTTTGTCCCTGATCCTGCCCGTTAGAAAGCTTCCGTAAAAATACTGCAGGCAGCATCCCTGGGAGGTGTAAAGCAGTACCGGAAAAAGAATGCTTATGGCTTCAGACACTGGACACACCTCCGCTCTGCAGGTGCCACATATACGTCTTTACGAACTCCCCGTATTTTTTCTTTGCCAGATACACTTTGTTGCCTCCGGTGAGGCTGATGCTGTCACTGGCGTATTCCGTGATATAATCCATATTCACGATATATGCCCGGTGGCAGCGGTAAAAGCTCTTCCCGAGCTGCCCTTCCAGTCCTTCCATGGTTCCGTAGATCTCGATATTCTCTTTTTCCCCGGCCGTATGAATCTCCACCTTCTTGCCCCGGCTCTCGATATACAATATGTCCGCCTGATCCAGCGTCAGATTTCTCGTTTTTATGAATAATCCGTGCTTTTCCTGCTTTCTTGCCGCTTCTCTGACCGCACGTTCCAGCACCTCCGCAAATTTCGTCTCATCCACAGGCTTCAAAAGGTACTGGAAGGCGTACAGGTCTAAAGCTTCAAACACATATTCTTTCATTGCGGTGACAAAGATCAGCACCGTTTCCTCCTGGCTCTTCCGGAGTTTTCTCGCCGTTTCTATGCCGTCCATCCCTTCCATCTGTATATCCAGAAACACCAGGTCGAACCGCTTCCCGGATGCCAGCAGGTCAGCCCCCGCAGCATAAGCCTCTATGCGGCTTTCTGGCTTCTGCCCCTGGATCAGCCTGCACAGATATTCCCGGATCACTTTTTCATCCTCCACAACCGCTATATCCAACATTCATCACCTCAGATCCCAATCCGGATAAACCGGAACCAATAGATTCTATTTTGTACAAGATCCTGCTTTTAAATCCCGAAAAGGGAGTCACATGTTATATCGGCAGAAATCCGCCATTTTTCAGTCCTATGGAATGAAATGACCACTTTTCGGGAACGAAAGGAAATATGTTCCTGAAAAGTGGTCTGCCCATCTATAACACCCTGATTTGAATTGTGGTCATTTTATCTGTTCTTCGTAGTCTCCCGGATGATCAGTTCCAGCTCAAATGCATTTCCCGTATTTTTGCATTCCCGGTTTTCCATCTGTGCCACCAGCAGCTCCACAGCCTTAACGCTCATTGCCTCGATAGGTACGTTTAAGGTCGTCAGCCTGGGATTACAGTATTCCGCCTGTTCAATATTATCAAAGGATGCCAGCATGATATCATCCGGCACCTGAATACCGTGGTTGCGCAGACAGTTCAATACGCCGATGGACATGACATCCGTATCCACTGACCCTGAGCCAATCGCCGCAGTCAGTACAGCGATTCTTTTCTAAGGATTCCTTAATATGCAGCAGATCCTCTTTGGCTTTTTGTCCACGATAACAAGTTGCAAATTCAGCCGTTTATCTTTCTGCTAACATGACCTTACACCGCTTTTTATAACATGCAATTCCGTATTTTAAGATATGCTCTACCCCGTCGTCCTCCAGGTCATCTTCATATCTGGTATACGCGATCTGTTTTAATGCTTCCTTGCACGCCGCATCCAAATCTCCGTCATGCGCATATTTTACTTCTATGATAATTCCCATATCTCCGGTATCCGGTTCCGCGAGGATATCCGCATAGCCTTCGCCCATTTCCTGGTTAGACGAAATGCCCCATCGGTCTTTCACTCCCAGGATTCCAACTAAAACACCATGATAAAAGTTCTCTTTCATATCTTTTTTTATAAACGTATCCCGGATACTGATTGACCTTCTTAGATATTCAGTAAAAACTTTTTCTACAACCTCTGCATCTCCCTTCTGCAGGGCATTACAGAAGCGGTTCAGCGTATCCCCATCCTTCCGGACATTCTCTTTAAAGAATTCCATAATCTGTGTCACATAAATATCCCGGATCTCCAGATTTGGAATCGCCAGTTTCATCTGCCTTCCCTCTGCTTTTCCCCGCTGGGTCAGATAACCGGTGGTGAAAAGCAGACTCCAGATATTATCAATCGTCTGATAAATCTCCGGATACGTAAGTTCCTGATGGATTTCTTTTATAATGATTTCCCCTGCTACCAGACGTTCAATCTCCCGTTTTGTCGTAGCATTTGCCGATTCCTGGATAAACCGCTTCACTGCATCGTTACTGCTGGTGTTGATCCAGTAGTTTTCCGGCTGAACATTCGATTCGCTTCTGATTCTGTCACAATGATTCAGCACATCCCACGGACAATACACTTCCGCATTTCCAAACTGGTAGCCATCGTACCATCTTTTTACCTCATCATAATGATCCGCTGCATCATAATACTCAAGAAGGCCCCTCACTTCTTTATCTGTAAAACCAAAATATTCATCAAAACGCTCATCTGCAATCGTCAATACTTTCAGATTATTAAGCCCGGTAAAGATACTCTCCTTAGAAATCCGAAGACATCCTGTCAGAACCGCTAATTTCAAACTGTTGTTTGTTTTGAGTGCCTCTCCAAGTAGATTACGAATCAATGAAATCATCTGGTCATAATATCCATTCGCATGAGCCTTTGCCAAAGGGACGTCATATTCATCAATTAGCAGAATGACCTTTGCGCCATGATGCTTCTCCAACAATTCCGATAGGACTCTCAGGCTATTACAAAATACCGCTTCCGACATATTATCATCCAGAAGTTTACAGTATTCCGCTTTGTCCTGTTCACTTAAGGCATCACTCTCCAAAAGGTATTGTACTTTTGCGGGAACTCTCTTCATAATCTGAACTGCCATTTCAAATGCCATTTCATAGTTCCATGCGTCAATCCCTTTCAAGGAAATCGAAAGAACTGGATACTTCCCCATATATTCTTCACAAAGCGAAGCCTCTTTTGAAATTTCCAGCCCATCAAAGATACTCTTATCCCCATTCAATGAGAAAAAGTGTTCCAGCATACTCATATTCAACGATTTTCCGAATCTTCTCGGGCGGGTAAAAAGATTTACCGCCCCCCAATTATGAAGTAAGTCAGCAATAAGTCCCGTTTTATCCACATAGTAAAAATCTTCTTTCATCATATCTTCAAAATTTTCAATTCCTATCGGGAGTTTCTTCTTTCGCACATCCATTTCTTTCCACACTCCTTCCATCATTCATTAGCCGCTTTCCTTCTGCCTATTCGTTCGAATGCATTGTATAACAGCCTTTTTCTATATCCAAGATGAATAATCATCACCACTACGCAATCTATTATACTATGATTCTCGCCCAAACACAATTATGGTGTTAGTTATAAAATGGGTTCTAAAATGGGTCGATGGACATACTATTTCCGGTTGTTTGTGATCTCTTTGCGGGAAAGTGAAAAATCATCCCGTTCTTTCTGCAGCTTTTTTATTGTATTACTTTAATCAAGAGTATATTGTCTACGGCAGGCATGACTATCACGATAGGTATCTGTATCCTTCCGTTTAAGTTCTTGAATTACTCGGTCGAGTTCTACCTGTATATCTTTTTTCTGTTCTTCTGCTGCCGAATTCAATTTCTGTTCTAATTGTTGTTGCTGTTGTTTCAATTGTTTTATCTCTCTCTCAACAGCAGACAGATCTAAGGTCGTCACCACAACGATGGGCTTTTCACCATTCCCTTCACTATTTTTATTATCTTCTTCGCTTTTATCAACATCCTCTATATTATCAAATACATTAGAATCTTCATCTTCGGGATGATTAAATCTGATCTGCGGTCTCCCGCTTTCATCTTTTTTCAATTCATAAATTCCGGCTGAATCTTCATTATCTTGATATTCTATTATGTCATATCGCTTCTGCATTTGCGACAAACCAGCAGCTTTTTCCTGCTGCGTTGTATTTTCTACCACGTCTTCTTTCTGAGCAACTTGCTTATATAAAACGTTATTTATTAATGGATTTTCTGTAATATTTCTGGTCATATTCATCACTCCTGATTTTTCAGTAAGAATCACAGTGAAATACAGCTAAAAAGTTTCCACTTTGATTTATCGAATAGGAGTCAATCGGTTTCAATGATAAATTCATCCTCACACTCTCCCCCTTCCCTAA
>QXWX01000060.1 GCA_009911175.1 Lachnospiraceae bacterium
TAAGAAATTTTCAAGGATCGTTGTCTATTGTTTAGTTATCAAGGTTCGTCTTTTTTCTCTGTCAAGCGACAGCTCATATATATTATCACATCGCTTTTCGCTTGTCAAGAACTTTTTTTATTTTTTTGAAGTTTCTTTCGAACTTCTTTTTCTTGGCTGTCTCTCACGAGTCAGCTTGCATATAATATCACTTGCTTTATCAGATGTCAATAGTTTTTTTACATTTTTTTCAACTTTTTTTATCTGGAGCATTCTGATACTATATATAGTGGAAATTTAGATATCCAATCACAACCGCATCATATGATCAAATGCAAAAACTACTGGACAGCCAGTAGTTTTTTTGATTGAATATCGAACGGAGAAAGAGGGATTTGAACCCTCGCGCCGGTTCCCCGACCTACACCCTTAGCAGGGGCGCCTCTTCAGCCTCTTGAGTATTTCTCCTGATTCTGAAATGTGACCTGCATTACTGCAGGACCGTATTCAATTATTATAAAACCACACTTATTGAATTCAAAATTCAACAAGGCATACGCAACAATGCATTAGCTATTATACATAACAAAATAACAAATGTCAACGCTTTTTTTATTTTTCTTGAATTTTTACCGTTACTATTCACAGCCGGATAAAAATAGCAGTCAGATTCTTCAAGCAAAGCTTGTAAGAAGCCGATTGACAGTTTTTATCTGACTGTGAATAGTAACTTTTTACCATATTTCTTTGATATTATTCACAGCCATTTCAATTAGATACATATAAACAGACAATAATGCTGTCTGTTTATATTACGCATCTCTATTTGAAACCTTTATTTTCTGATTGCTGGCTTTATTTTTACTTATATTCATATTGGTCGATCGTATCCTGGATTTTGTCATGAACCACTGCGGCAATTTCTGTTGTCCTCATATCTTTATATTCATCATAATACATTGGCTTTAGAAAATGGACCTGAACTTTAACGTGGCTGATGGATTTTGTATCAAATGGTTTAAAGGAGTCGATCAGCGCAACCGGAACGATAGGACATTTTGCTTTTGTGGCTGATTTAAAGCTGCCGCCCTTAAACTCACCGATACGATTTCCGTTTTTCGATCTGGTTCCTTCCGCAAATATGAGGTAATTCCTTCCCTTTTTTACTTCATCTGCAACACTGTTTATAATCTGAAGAGCCTGGCGTACATCATTGCGGTCCAGCATAAATGCCCTCAGACAGATAAAAACCTGCTTTAAAAATGGAATATTCTCAACTTCCTTTTTGGCTACTACAGAAAAAGGAACCGGACATGCTTCTATGATTGCAAGAACATCATATAATCCCTGATGATTTGGAAAAAACATAAATCCATTTTCTTTCGGAAGGTTTTCCAGTCCATGGATCTCAATATCAACATTCCCGCCTTTATTTGCCCGATGGTCGATAAACTTTAACATCTTATAATGTTCTTCTTCTGTATACTTATCTACATGAGATGCATAATAGCAGAGTTTATACCACATGATCGGTACTAATAGTATATTTCGGATCACCATTAATATAATACGTCTCATCTTCATTTATCCTTTATCTATAATATAGATGATTTACTTCTTCAACCTGCAGTAAACGAATTATTTTCTTATGTCACTTTTTGCAGAATTATGCTGTTATATTCTTTCTATAGAAATAAAATATAAGAAACATTTATAAAGCAACTATTCTCTTTCCTTTTTTATAAAATGCTTTCTTTGTTTATTTTATCGTTATAATACAAGATTGTATGTGTATTTCTAATATATCTCTATAAGCTCTTCATGATTTTATCTGCAAAAGTATTATACCACTTATTCTGCATAATCACAATATTATAAATAACTAGAAACATCTTTCCTGTGTATTTTGATTTTCTCAGTCCCTTCATATTTAATGTCAGCCTTTATATTTCCCTGTCTCCTTTCAACCTGAACTGTGATCCGACCGTTTGGAGTCGGAACCACACCCTTTGCCCAGGTCAACTCTTTAGGCAGACTAGGTTGGAATGAAACTTCTTCGAAGCCAGGTTTGATTGGAATTACCCCCAGAATTTTTGCAGGAAGCTGGTATGTCGGAGTTCCGCCCCATGCATGGGAATAATCGCAATCAAACCCATACCATACCTCTTTTAGCCCGCTTGCATTTTCGTCAAGCAATTGTTTCCATCTCATTAACTGACTGAAACCATATTCCTGAAATAACTCTGTTTTTGATAACGCCTGGAATACAAAATGCATAAAATATGGCTGTGCCTGACTCAAGGACCGATCTTCCATCACAGTCCGCATAAGCTCCTGCTGTATTTCTTCCGGAGCAATATCATATAAAACTACCAATGTATTCATATGCTGGCTGTAATATTTTTTCGGAGTATCCGCCGGCAGCCATTTCGTTGAGGATATTGCATCTTTATCGTAAAGGCCGTCTATATATAATCTTTTCTGCTTATCCCATAATTGGCTGTGCACTGCTTTTTTTATATCCTTGCTCAGAGATCGGAGTTTTTGTGCATAATCATATTCATCTGTCAGATCATAGATCATAGCCGCATTGTCTAATGCGTTTGCAAACATCGCTGTCATATACCCCTGTCCCATACATTTCGGCGGATGATGACGATTGTAGTTTCCTTCTTCTACCCAATCCATAAACATATAATTCGGGGCATATTCAATCAGGCCATTTGTGCCCAGATATCCCTGAAACCTTTTTATGACTCCGTCTATGGCAGTACGTACCATCGAAATAATCTGTTTGTCGCCTGTATACAGAATATATTCATAAATCATTTGAATATATAAGAGGCAGTAGCTTGGATGGAACATCTTATAATCTTTGATTTCTAAATACCAGGCGATTTTTATAATATCGAATCTTGTCAGCCATGGATCTGCAAATGAATAATAATTCATAAGACTTTCAATCATATAATCTCCCATACATCCCAGGGGCTCCTGATGGATCGGGGAATCCATATGACAGGTCTGTCTGCAGATCTGATTGGTTCTGCAGCCGACCTGATAAATCCGATTCAACAACGGGGTACTGCATTCAAAGCTTCCTTTTAATAACGCCGGATATAAACTTACTTCTATTTTTGCTTCCTGTATGGTTACATCTTCATATATATTACTGAGTGTGAGCTGTATATAATGAATACTGTGCATCCTCAGTGATTCAATGACATTGGCTCCATTTCCTAATATATAAATCTCTGTCGTTCCGTCCCGTTCTTCCTTCCCTGGAAATTCCTGCATCCGTAAGGTCATTTTTATGCCAGGTGCCCCTTCCACAGTGAATTTGACATAGGCAGCATAGATTGCGCCATAGTCTATCCAAAATGTAATTGGGGCCCCTGCCTTTACTGTAATGGTCCTGTTGTGTGAATGATATGTTATACGCCTGTTCCCATTTTTAATATGATCAACATTTTCAAATGGAGAAATGACATTATGGATATCTTTTTCAACATATACAAGGTTTGGTATTTGAGATGGGAATAACTTTGGAAATATCTCCTGCTGCTGTACGATACTTGCATTTTCCCATTCATACGGATTCTTAAAAACGGCAAGCCTTCCATCCCACATTGAGGAAGCTTGATAAGCCTTCTCCCTCAGACATTTCCAATCTCTGCCTGTGCCTGTAGCTTCTTTTTTATTTCCATAGTCAAATTCCAGATCTGCAAGAAGGCCTGATTGACCGCAGCAAATCTGAGATTGTACAACCGGACCGTGACATACAGTAATTGTCAAATCATTTTCACCCTGACGTAATAATTTTTGAATATCATAACATTCATAAAATTGATATAGCAAAGGTTCACAATTTCCATAATCACCACCCGGCTGAACACCTCCTCTCCCTGCCATTACGCCATTTACATATACTTTGTAAAATGAATCCGCCGTACTATACAGAACCGCTTTCTCCGGAATTTGTTCCATAATCCATTTTTTCCGAAAATAAAATACGGAAAATTCCCATTTTTGTTTTTGGAACAGTGTGTAGGGAGATTTTTGATAAGCAGCATATTTTTCTTCTGATGCCCAGATCCATTTTCCGAACCATTCCCTTTTTTCCCAGGAGGGAACAAAATTCGTATCCCCGACACAAAAAATTCCGTTTTGCTCTTTTATATGATTCTTGACTATTTGTATTTTATTCATAGGATTCCTCGGTATCTATATAGTATAAAAAAATGTAACTCTTCATAACGGCAGACCGCCAATAATTTTTCTACAGCTCCTTACTCGCTGTATTCATCGATCAACTGCTGGCACTCTTCATTCATTTTATTTAATCCTTCTTCTACGGACGCATATTTACCCTGAATAATATCGACCATATATTGTGCCATTGTTGTCTGTACCTCGGTAACACCGCCGTAAGACGGCTTCGGCTTTACTCCTTCCATCAATGTACCTTCGTCGTACATTCTCACCAGGTCAGGCTGTACTTCTTCCGTTTCTTTGCGCAAATTATCATCTTCATAAGAAGCAATATCCACAGGAGTTCTTGCCTTCACATCTGTTGCCCATTTATGCCAGAAATTCTGATCTATCAAATACTGTAAAAATTCACCAACTGCTTCCTTCTGTTGTGTCAGAGAAGAAACACTGATTTCCATATTAGAGCTGACCATTCTGTAAAATGCATTATCTTCGTCAATCTCTGTTCCCGGATCCGGTTTTGGCATATCTGCCATTATATATTCAAAATCCTCCGGAACTTCCATATCCGTTAAAATACCATTGATATAAGTATATCCGATATTTGTAGCACATTTGCCGCCGAAAAATTGTTCATGCCGGGCCATATAGGTCTCATTTGCCGCACTGTCAGAAAATGTTCCCGCATCATACATTGATTTTAGAAATTCAACGGTTGTAATGGCATGTTCATCGTTCATGGTCATTACCTTTCCTTCGGCATCCATCGGCGCTCCGCCCAGCTGCCAGTTCCAATAGTTAAATTCATTATTTACATCCGGATAATTATCCATGCTCATAGGAATCGAATATCCCGTATAACCCGCTTCTTTGAACTTAACCGCTGCTTCTTTAAATTCACTCCATGTTTCCGGCAGGTTATTCTCATCCAGACCGATTGCCTTTAACGCATCAATACTGTACATCATATAGGGTGACAGATCCACCCAGGATGGAATGGTCCACAAGGTACCATCTTTGGAAGCAACTCCCTCAATGACTTCCGGCAGCATCAGCTCTCTGACCTGCTCCGCGATTTCCGGAAGAACCTCTTCAATCGGAGAGATGACTCCCATTTTCACACCATAATCTTCGATACATGGCCCCAATGCATAGATATCCGGCGCCGTGTCGTCTCCTGCCTGAAATGCGGTTACAATTTTTTCCTGACGGCTTCCCCAATCCTGTGCCGTTACCGTAACGTGGATTTTGTCCTGCGACTCGTTATACTTTTCCGCCATTTCCTGGAATACAACAGGTTCTGCGCCCAAACCTCCGAATACCCACATGTCCAGATTGACAACGTCTCCGCTTTCCTCTTCCTTCGGCCTGGAATCATCACTGTTTGACTCCGACTGATTGCTGTTCCCGCCGCATCCTGCTGCTAAAGCAGATGTCAACGCACACGCCATGAATAAAGATACAATTCGTTTTTTCATAGTCTCCTCCTTTTTTCTTGTGTCTGCCGGTTCTTCAACACAGCATTTTTTTGACATTTCGTCATTTTATAATATCAATGCACCGCCCGCGCGCACTAATATTTCCTAACCTTTTACTGCGCCTGCTGTCAGACCTTCGATCAGATTTTTCCCTAAGAGAAGGAATATCAGCAGTGTTGGAATAGTTACAATGATAGATGCGGCACCCATCTGGTTCCAGTAGGTTCCAAATTCTGTGATAAATCTGGATAATCCAATGGAAATGGTATATCTGTCTTCACTCGTCAGAAGGATCAGGCTATACAGATATTCATTCCAGGCACACATAAAGGAATAGACGCCAACCGCAGCAATTCCCGGTTTTGAAATCGGAAGTATCACATTTGTAAATATTTTGAACGGACCGCATCCGTCTATTCTTGCGGCTTCCTCCAATTCCTTCGGCACCCCTCTGAAATAGCCGTACATCATCCAGATTGAAAATGCCAGGCTGATCGTTGTATAGAGCAGCATCAGCCCTACATGCGTATCATACAGTCCATAGCTCCGGTATGTGGAAAACAATGGGATGATGATCGAAGTACTGGGAAACATCTGTGCGACCAACACAAACATCAGGATCACTCTTTTAAAAGGAAATCTGAATTTTGCAAATCCATATGCGGCCATACTGGACACCAGCATCCCAAGCACAGTTGCTACGATTGAAATTTTAAGTGAATTTATAATATATTTTGGAAATGGTTTTTGTATCCATACTTCATAATAGGATGCAAATGAAAACTTTTCCGGCCAGAGTGTTACAGGAATTTTCAGCAGCTCCGTCATACTTTTACCGGATGTAATGAACATCCAAAACAATGGGAATAAAGCAATAAAGAGAATCAGCACCAATCCGATTATTTTCAGAATATGAATGATTATTTTTTTCATAATGCTATACCTCCTCTTCCTTTGTTGCCTTTGTCATTTTAAGATAGATCAGTGCGAATACCATGATAATTCCAAACTGGATTACCGAATATGCCGATGCTTCGCCGAACCTAAATTTTTGGAATGCAGTCTTGTAAATGGTCATAGGAAGGGTTGTACTGGATACTCCCGGCCCTCCGGCCGTCAAAATGTTAATAATACCAAAACCATTCATGGTCCAGATTGCGGCCATCAGGGAACAGATGGAAAGTACATATTTTAAATTCGGCAGCGTAACATACCAGAATTGTTTTATGCCGCTGCAGCCGTCAATCGCGGCAGCTTCATAAAGCCCCCTGTCAATTCCCTGCAGACCTGCCGACAGCATGATCGTCACATATGGATAGGTTCTCCATATATATACGAAGCAAACGGAAGCAAGCGCCATGGATTCTGAAAAAAATTGTAAATGCTCCGGTAATAGATTCAGATATTCTACTAATATGGAATTGATCAGTCCCTTTTCACCATCCAGAATCCATCTCCAGAGTGCTCCCACTACCACCTCCGGCAACACCCACGGCATAAATACCAATGCTCTGATCATATTTTTTCCAAATCGAATGGAATTCAGGAAAATTGCAAATATCATGGAAATCACAACCGTAATGCTGGTAACTACAACTGCAAATATGATTTCGTTTTTTAAAATAATTCCAAAATTTTCATTTGCTAATAATTTTTTAAAGTTAGAAAGCCCTGTAAAATGGTATTCCCAGCTTTTTAAAATATTAAAATCTGTAACACTGTACCAGAATCCGTGAACCATAGGAATAAATAATAATCCTACAAGTAATATCAGTGCCGGCGCTATAAAAAGGTACCCCCTTACGGCTTCCCAGAAGAGTAATTTTGACATTTTTTTCTTTTTCATAAGTACCTCCTTATAAACCAAATTTTACAAAATGGTATGCGTCCGACCAGACATTCCTGCTGTCATTCTTGAAAGGACTTGGATCAGAAGTAAAGTCTGCAGGCCATACCGCATATAATTCTCCGTCCATATGATGATGCGGTCCAAGCAGATTTCTGTTTGATGCGTATAATTCGAATACGATCTCATTTTCACCCATTCGGATATAGTCCGTAATATCACATTCATAAGGACGCCAGAATATTTTCTTTACGAGACATCCATTTACAAAAAGCTTTGCACACATGGCATGTAAATGAAAAAATTGATATATATACTTTTTATTTTTGTTAGAAACAATCTTTACTCCCCTTGAATCGTCATATTCATGTAGAAACAGCTTCTGCGCAAGCTTCATCTTACCTGCAAAAAAACAAAATCCCTGACTCGTAAAATCATCACCATATACGTACTGCGGCATTTCCCTGATCACAAATGCACCTTCTGAGATCAATTCTTTTCTCCAGGAATAGGAAAAATTATTCTGATCAAATACTCCAAAATCTCCCAGCAAATATATACTTTCAATTTCCGTATGAAATGTGAGCTTATTGCGTTCTGTCTCCAATACATCATTTCCAAACAAAACATCATACACTTTTTGATCCTGGAAGAAGTCAATTTCCATAATAATCTCATTTTTATTTTTTTGAATATAAGGTAAAATATAAAATTTGTGAAATGCTTTATCCTTCCACCATCCCTCACTTTTTAATTCCGTCATTTGTCCGTTAATTCTTGCTTTTAATACTTCCATTTCTTCTGCGATCAAAAACATTTCAGTGCATTTATTTGGATCCATATCTATATAAAATTGATATTTCAGAGATACATGTACTGGTTTCTTTTTCTGAAGTAATATGTCCATAAGGCGGATTGTTGGTATCTTTCCCTGCCATTCTCCGAAATCAATCCTGTAATCACAAAAATCCAGTGTCATGGAATTTAAGTCACATTCCCGGATTTTCCATCTCCCCCCGCAAGAAAGATATACAGGATCATCTGTCTCTTTTTCTAATATCAAAATAATACCTTCCATCTCCTGAAGAGCCGCTTGAAAAACGGTAAATCCATTTTCCTGTACAAAACTGATATGTTTTATTTTGTTCTCCAACGGATCATAAATAGATACAGTCCATTTTCCCGGAACTGATACCCTATTTTTTGTACTTTTATTTTGATTCAAGTTCACGATGTACAAATATGCCATCTTATCATCATCTAAGTTCCGCAGCTGATAATGAACGCCTTTTGTTTCCATTCCATTTTCAGTAATTGAGATCATCCATTTTAAATCTGTTTTTAACCTGTTTTTCAATTCAAAAATCTTCACTGGAATTACAGAATCGCTCAGTCTATCCAAAATCAACGTATCTTTTTCTCCGCTTACATATGAAGGCAGCTTTCCCAGAGAATAGATTTTCCCGCCGCATTGTGAAAATTGTAATAATAGCTCAACCGTCGTACGTTCTATTGTAAGCAGGTCCGGAATTACAATTGCTTTGTAGAGACAATTTCCCACCCTTATAAGGCTGTTATCCACCTTACCATGCTTCCGCAAGATTTCTTCATCTCCATAGTGATGTTCTATGTGATCATCAGACATTGCCTGAGATATCTGTTCAAATTTCATGCCATATTGGATGATTTCCTCCGTTTCTTCTCCGTTGTAGAGCATCCATGCGCTGTGCATTGGATGAAGCAGAAGTACTTCCGCGCTAGGTTCTCCTTCTGATAGAATTTTTCCAACCCTTGCGAAATAGTCATTAAAGTTTTTATATTCCTTCCACCAACTCTGCTGATAGAACAACGAAGGCGGAAAATCCCGTTTGCGCTCTCCCCGGATCGAATAGCTCTGCAAATGCTGGCACATGCGGTTAACACCGTTAACATATTGCCATTGAGCGATCCATTTTAATTCCTCCGGCGTACAATCCCAGCCTGTCATCGCATACATTTCTGAAATCACAAATTTTTTGCCCAATTGAGCTGCTGCACTTCCAGCCTGTTTTGGAGTCAGCGGAGAGGAAATCCTTCTTCTCAGCCAGTCAATCCCCGGCATATCCATATACTCATAAGACGGCATAACTCCTGCGGTTGCCTGCATCTGCATCAGCAGTGAATCCTCACGCATCAAATGTCCTGTCAGACGGCAGTGATTTCGTTTGCACCATTCATAGATGGTTTTGCAAAATCCTTCCGTATACATCTGAGAAATTGTTTTCCAAAAATCATACCGATATTTATGATATCCCGGAACTTCACGGAAGAGTGCAGTATAACACTTTTTTGGATCATATCCGCAGTTTTTTACAAAGAGTTCTGAAAAGCAGATCGAATATGGAATCTTCAATTTTGCAAATTGAGGCTCATCTGTAAAAAAACCTGGAATTACATTTCCCATTTCAATTGGAAATTTTTTCTTATACTCTTCATGTGTAACTTCTATAAATTTTTCAATAACCTTTGGATTTAAAACATCTACATAATATGGATTGATTTTTTCATAAACGACATAGATCAGTGAATTTTCGTTTTTTATACTCTTCCGGATTTCTTCCTTGATGTCTCCCAGATAATGGCCTGCTTCATCATATATACCAAGAATCTTTTTCTGCCAGTCTACACGTTTCCATTCTAATTTTTCCTGTTCCATCCACCGCATATGATAATACGGACCCAAAGATGTAACCCTTCCACCGGCAAATCCACTGGGCCATCCTTCTTCATCGTAAAGCCAGGCTTCCATATTCAGCTTTTTTGCTTCTTCTGCAGAAATTCTGACAGCATCCATCCATTCCCCGCTGAGGTATTCTGTTTTTAATCCGCCTCTTGCATGCATAAAGAATCCGCCGATCCCCTGCTGATGCATTTGCCGGATCTGCCATTTTAGCTCTTCCTGATCCAGCTTATCGTTCCAGGACCAAAATGGAAGGGAGCGATACTCATTCGGAATCTCCTCCATTTCTTTTTCAAATACATTCATCCGTCTTCATCTCCTGCCGCAAATGCATTCTATTGATTTCCATAAATATTCTTTATTTTCTTCCGTCTCATCTACAAACCCTGTCTGCAGTAAATATTGATAAATGATTTTTTTATTTTCTTCTGTCTCCGGAATCCCTAAATCCTGGAGTGCTACGGGCATATGCATTTTTTTTATAAATTCCACAAATTCAGGTATCTGATTTTCCTGCCTGTTATATGCCAATTGAAGTATCAACGATGCTCCAACAATTTCACCGTGCAGAAATCCCTGCCCTTCCAGAGTAAAATACTTACGCACAGCATAATACATTTCATGTGCCAGAGCAGTCTGCCCCAATGCTTTAGAGCTTCCGCTGATAAATCCGGTGAGCGCAAAATTAATATACAAATAATCATGAACTTCTTTGCTTAATCTGTGTTCTTTGATATCCTCATATATTTTCTGATAATTATTTTTCAGCTCCTCATAAATATACTTTGACAGCATATATGCGGTATACAATTCAAAGCTCATGCTTTCTTTTTGCACTTTGGGATGACCGTTCTGTATCTCAATGGCCTTTGCCATGGAATCCAGCATTCCTGCCGCTGCATATCTCGGTGGCTGATAAACCATGATATTTTCATCAATAATAATAGAATTTACTTCATAATCATGATAAAAATTTCCGCTTTTTGTACCGAGCGCTTTTCCGTTTTCCTCATACATGACACTCATGGGTGTATATGCCGCACAGGTTGCGGATGATGTTGGAATCGTGACGATCGGCAATCTTGCTTTATGTGCGGCTCCCTTTGCCAGATCCATAATCCTGCCGCCGCCGATTCCCACGATCACATCAAATTCATGCTCCAAAGCATAGATAGAAAATCGATCAGCGGCTTCCCATGTGGTATATCCGCCATATTCCAGATATTCATACTCCAGATTTGCCTGCAGAAGCTGGCTGTCTAAATCCTTTTTTAGAATGGATATTGCCCTTGGGCCTCCCAGCAATAAAATATGATGCCCGTATCTGGCAATCTCTTCCCCTAATTTTTTTATAGCTCCGGGCATCTGTATATATCGTCCGGCCCCTAATTTGTATGCAATATCCATTCCTTGTTCTCCTTATAGATGATGTTTATCTTACATAGACCACAGTTACAGCTTTCCGATCTCCTTCAGAATCGCTCTTGTCACTTTCATCTCCTCTTCCGTAGCCGGCGCCAGCGGGCCTCTTGCCGCACCAAGCTTAATGCCTGTAACCAGCTCAATTGCGGGCCTCATAATAGAATTTGGCAAGATCCTTCCGTTCTGTCCGGTAGATTTGCAGAAGCGATACATGGGAACAAACAGTTCTTTTGCTTCCTCATTTTTTCCTTCTGCATAGCATTGAAAAATACTGCGGATCTCATGGCCAAATATATGGGCACCTCCGCTTACCAACCCCATCGCTCCCTGGACGATCGTAGGAAGAAGCATCACATCATCCCCGTTATAGATTGCAAAATCCGGATCAATATCTTTTGTTGCAAGAAAGAAATCCGTAACCTGGGTCGGATTGATACCTGCCTCATCTTTTACGCCTACAATATTTTTAAATTCCGCAAGCTTCCCTACTGTCTCAGCTTCCATATTTACTCCAACGAAAATGGGAATATTGTATAGCATAATGTCGCAGGACGTGCTTTCCGCAATCGCTTTGAAATGATTATAAATTCCCTGCTGCGTCGGCTTATTGTAGAATGGACAAACAATCAGACAGGTTTTGATTCCAAGCTTTTCTGCTTCTTTTGTCAGCGCAATCGTCTCTTTTGTTGATGCACATCCTGTCCCTGCGATCACCGGCTTTCTTCCGTCTGCGGTTTTCACCGCTGTTTTCATCAGCTTTACTCTTTCTTCAAATGTGAGAAGGCTTGCTTCTCCTGTTGTACCTGTCACGATGAATGAATCACATTGATCATTTTGGATCAGATATTCAATCAATTCCGCATATGCGTCATAATTTACTTCCTCATTCCCGTCATACGGTGTGATAAGTGGTAATAGAATCTGACCATATTTTTCTACAAATTTGTTCATATTATCCTCCATGTCCTTTGCTTTTTTCTTATTAAAAACCTGATCTTCATATATCCGCGGGCTGTTTTATTTCTTCAGATATATGTTGATCCGGCTTTTTTCTTATTGAAATAAACTTGTCCTGATAGCTTCTTTATCACTTTCAGAAAGATATGTGATCGGACTCCTGCAAAATCCAACCTCCCGCCCTGTCAATTCTAATGCATATTTCAAGCGGATTGGAAATTGGGTGCCTCCCAGATTCTTCCATTTCATATACAGCGAATTTTGAATCTGAAGTCCTTCCTTATGTCTGTCTTCCACTGCACATTGCCACATTTTACAGCATTCTTTCGGAAATAAAGAAAGGATCGCGCTGATTGCTCCGGATGCTCCCAGTTCAAAGCAGGAAAAAATCATATCGTCCGTTGCCGCATATACTTTTCCTTGATTGCGGGAATACATGATATCCTGATAAAGTGCCTGGATTCCGCCTGTACTTTGTTTAATCCCGATCACATAATCCGTCTCATTCAGCAGCTTTGTATATAGCCCGGCGCTGATCGTATTCTGCGGAATCACATTATAGATAATGATGGGCAGCCGGACCTCTTCTGAAATGGTTTTATAAAAATCAAACATCCCCTCTTCATTCGGCACCAGAACATTGTATGCTGTTGGAGTCACCATAATCGCATCCGCCCCGGCTTCCTTCGCCGCTAATCCTGCGGTGACCGCTGCACGGGTACAGGTTCTCATAATCCCGCACACTAACGGCTGATCAGATCCCAATACAGACTTTCCTGCCCTCACTAAGGTCTGCAGCTCTTCATCTGTTAATGTAGGACCTTCTCCGGTACTTCCTGCAACACTGATTCCATTTGAACCTGCATCTAAACAGATCTTCATTTCACGCTTCAAAAATTCCATATGGATATCTCCATTTTCTTTAAACGGAGTTACAATTGGTGGAATAATTCCATTCAGATTCATGTGATCTCCTCCTGTATTGTATGATTGTATGATGTCATATTGTATGATTAGAAATTATCACTTTTTCATTTTTATGTCAATAAATAATTTATATTTTTAAATTTTTTATTATATTTTCACAAAATTTCAATCTTATTATCGTCATATTATACAATTTTCTTTATTTTCATATTTTTATATTGACTTTTTTATTATTTAATCATATGATAAATTGTACGACATCATACAATATAGGAGGAGGTACACAATGAGGAATATTTCAGCATTAAAAGTAGGATGCGGAAAATTTTTCTATGGAAAAGGAGTGATAGATCAGCTTGTCTCTGAGATTTCAAGGCTTGGAGGAAGGGCATTTATCATAGGTGGCTCTCATACGCTTCCGCTGTTTTTAAAACATACAAAAGCAGTGTTGGATGCTTCAGATTTATTTTATCAGACAGATATCTTTCAGGGAGAATGTACCTCTGAAAAGGCTTGGAAATATGCCGATTTGGCTATAAAAAGCAGCTGTACTGTCTTTGTAGCTGCAGGCGGCGGAAAATGTATAGACCAGGTAAAATGTGCATCTGCATTCTCAGGTCTTCCGATCATTACGGTTCCGACTTCCATTGCAACCTGTGTCGCAACCTCCATGGTCGCAATCATGTATAATGATCTTGGCCAGCGTGCCCCTGCAGTGAATCTGAAGAAGGAGGTCGATGTCTGTATTGCGGACCGGGATCTGATTGCGTCTGCTCCGGAGCGCACACTGGCCGCCGGTATATTAGATTCCCTGGCCAAATATCCGGAATCCATCCATCAAAAGCAGGTTTCTACCTATAGAGACTGTGATTTAAAAGAGTACATTCAAGTCATTAATGCTCAGGGAATCTATGATTTTTTGATCAATGAATATGCAAATATCTATATGAAAAATAAAGATCATGAATTATTCGATAATTTTATTCTGACAAATCTGCTTCACACGTCCATTGTCAGCGGATTTGCAGACGGATCCGGACAGTTGGCGATAGCACACGCTACCTATGATTTTATGAGAAATCATAATACACAAAATGCAGCTCCTTATTTGCATGGAGAAATCGTAGCCGTGGGACTGATTTTACAGATGTATTTTAACGGCATGCCGGAAGAGCATATCCGGCGGATTCAAAGTGCAATGGCCGAAATGCATATGCCCTGTAATTTCAGTGACTTGAACTTTACCGCAACTCCAAAAAACCTTTCTCTATTTTTGAATACAATATACAGAAAATGCAATATTTCTTCCAATGAGGAAAAATTAAAACTCAGGGAATCATTAAAAAAAATACTTTGAGTACATGCCGCACTTTGAATATTTGTGTTTATCCATTCCACTTTACAGTTTACTTTACAATAAGGATAATGCTATAATTTATCTCAAAGACCAATGTTTTAATTTTCTCTTACCCCTACAAAAATAAACGATGGAATGGTAAAAAAATGAAAGAAATACAAAGAATGTCGATTACTGACTCCGTAGTTGCAACAATTAAAGATATGATTCTATCAGGTGAATATAAAGAGAATGAGAAGCTTCCTGCAGAAATGTCTCTATGCCAGAGTTTAAAAGTCAGCCGTACCAGTGTCCGTGAGGCATTGCGAGTTCTCCAGGCTTTGGGTTTTGTTGAAATGCGTCCGGGCAAAGGTGCTTTTGTTGCTGACTACAAGCAAAAAGAAGAGACCCCCAATAATATGAACTTTAACATGGACGGCGCACGATTCCATGACTTTATGGAAGTCCGCATGGCAATTGAAACCCTTTCCGTCAGGCTTGCCGTCAAACGTTGTACAAAAAAGCAGATCCAGGAGCTGAAAGAAATCCATGAAGCATTTGTAGAAGCGAATAATTCACATGACATGATAAAAATGATCATGCTTGACGAATTATTTCACAAGCAGATCGTAGCCTGTACCAGCAATCCGCTGCTAATGGATATCAATGAACAGGTACTGGATGCGTTTCGCGCCTACAGAGGAGATTCTTTTTCCAATGATATGGTGTATAAAAACGCAGTTGAACCTCATGCACGGATTCTTCTCTGTTTTGAGACTCATAATGCAACTCTCGCAGTAGAAGAAATACGCCGCCATTTGGATATTACATCAAGAGATATGGAATTGATTCAATCGAAAAAGAAAAAAGGATAGGCAGATTGCTTATCCTCTTTTTCTTTTTGCAGCTTATGACTGTTCCCCAATTTCTTCCTCACCCGGATCATCATCTTCCTCGATCTCAATCTCTTCCCCATCAATCTGCGCGGAAGCTTTTCTCACCTTCGCAAGGCTGACCACCTTTTCTTCTTCATTCAGATTGATCAGCTTGACTCCGGAAGTGATCCTGCCGAGCTTTGATATATCAGCGCAGGACATCCGGATAATGATGCCTTCACTGTTGATCATCATGATCTCGTCATCTTCATTGACAGCCTTCATACCGATCACATCGCCGGTCTTTTCTGTAATCTTGTAACATTTGACGCCCTTACCGCCCCGGTTTTGAATGGTAAATTCACCCATGATGGTCCGTTTTCCGATTCCATTTTCCGAAACGATGAGCAGGCATTCGCCCTGGGTGTGGACCTGCATACCGATCACGGCGTCTCCGTCGGACAGATTGATTCCCCGGACTCCCATGGAAGTCCTTCCGGTTGAGCGTACATCCTTTTCATCAAACCGGATGCACTGGCCGTATTTTGTTACAAGTAGGATCTCCTTCTCATTGTCGGTGATCTTGACTTCGATCAGGTTATCGTCCTCCCGAAGTGTAATGGCAGCCAGACCTTTTTTGCGGACATTGTTGTATTCATACAGCGGTGTCTTTTTCACAAGGCCGTTTTCTGTTGCCATAAACAGGTATTGATTGTCATCATAGACCTTGATCGGGATCATGGCCGTAATCTTTTCATCCGGCATCAGCTGCAGAAGATTGATAATAGCCGTTCCTCTGGAGGTCCTGCTGGCTTCGGGAATCTCATAGGCCTTCATTCGGTACACACGCCCTTTATTCGTAAAGAACATGATATAATTGTGGGTAAAGGTGATGAAAAGCTCCTGAATAAAATCATCGTCCAGCTTCTGCATTCCCTTGATGCCTTTTCCGCCCCGGTTCTGATTCTTGAAGTTGTCGATGGTCATACGCTTGATATAGCCAAGCTTTGTCATGGTGACAACCACATCCTCCTTCGGAATCATATCCTCCATCGAGATATCAAATTCATCATAACCGATGCTTGTCCTTCTCTCATCCCCGTATTTATCGGAAATGATCAGGATTTCTTTTTTGATCACTCCGAGCAGGAGCTTTCTGTCGGCAAGGATTGCTTTTAATTCACCGATCTTCTTCATCAGCTCTGCATATTCTGCCTCCAGCTTCTCCCGTTCCAGACCTGTCAGAGCACGCAGACGCATGTCTACGATCGCCTGTGCCTGTACGTCCGTCAGCTCGAAGCGTTTCATCAGCTCTTCCTTTGCGATCTGGACAGTCTTGGAACCGCGGATGATCCGAATCACTTCATCAATGTGATCCAGCGCGATCAACAGACCCTGTAAAATGTGGGCCCGTTCCTCTGCTTTGTTGAGCTCATATTTGGTCCTTCTGGTTACGACCTCTTCTTGGTGCTGCAGATAATATTTCAGCATATCCAGCAGGTTCATGACCTTGGGCTGGTTATTGACCAGAGCGAGCATGATCACTCCGAAGGTATCCTGAAGCTGTGTATGCTTATAAAGCTGATTTAAAATGATGTTCGGGTTCACATCCCGGCGCAACTCAATACAGATCCGCATTCCTTCCCTGCTGGACTGGTCGCTGAGCTCCGTGATCCCGTCGATTCTTTTATCCTTCACAAGCTCCGCGATTTTCTCGATCAGCCTTGCTTTATTGACCATGAAGGGAAGCTCTGTCACAACGATCCGGTTCTTTCCGTTCTGCATGGGTTCAATATTGGAAACCGCACGCACCCGGATCTTTCCGCGTCCGGTCCGGTAAGATTCCTCAATGCCTCTTGTACCAAGGATTTCCGCCCCTGTAGGAAAGTCGGGTCCCTTGATGATCTCCATCACATCTTCGATGGATGTCTCGCCGTTCTCATCAATCTGGTCATCTATGATCTTGACGACTGCGGCAATCACTTCCTTCAGATTGTGAGGAGGAATATTTGTTGCCATACCGACGGCAATTCCATTGGTCCCATTGACCAGGAGATTTGGAAATCTGGATGGAAGAACGTCCGGCTCCTTCTCCGTCTCATCAAAGTTCGGGGAAAAATCAACGGTATCCTTGCCGATATCTGCCGTCATTTCCATGGAAATCTTACTCAGCCGAGCCTCTGTATAACGCATGGCCGCAGCCCCGTCGCCGTCCACGGAACCGAAGTTTCCATGACCGTCCACCAAAGGATATCTGGTAGACCATTCCTGAGCAAGGTTGACCAGGGCTCCATATATAGAACTGTCTCCGTGGGGATGATATTTTCCCATCGTATCCCCGACGATACGCGCACATTTACGATGCGGCTTGTCCGGGCCGTTATTCAGTTCGATCATGGAATATAAAATTCTGCGCTGAACCGGTTTCAGACCGTCCCTTACATCCGGAAGCGCACGGGCGGCGATAACGCTCATGGCATAGTCGATGTAGGAATTTTCCATGGTCTTTTTCAGGTCAACTTCATGGACTTTATCAAAAATATTATCTTCCATACTGTCTCCTTTATGATTATGTTACAAGTAATCCCATTTGAATTCATCCCCTCAGTTGCAGGCAATCTCAAAATCTTTGATTTTCTGCTTAATTAGCATTTCCAATGCCAATTTGAAATAAAATTTAAAGTTAAAATACTTTTGATCTTTGCCTTTTATTTTACCTGCCGCTGATAAAATGTTATATATCAAGGTTTCTGACAAACTTTGCGTTTGCTTCTATAAACTCACGCCGTGGTTCTACCCTATCTCCCATAAGTGTAGTAAATGTCAGATCCAGTTCGGAGGAAGTCTCTTCGTCCATCGTCACCTTCAATAAGATACGATGCTCCGGATCCATGGTCGTATCCCACAGCTGATCCGCATCCATCTCCCCCAGTCCTTTATAACGCTGGATCTTATTATTCGTGTCCCTTCCGACCTCAGTGAGAATGTTGTTTAACTCCTCGTCGCTGTACGCATACCATGTCCTTTTATTTTTTTCCAGCTTATACAGCGGCGGCTGCGCCAGATATACATAGCCCTGCTTGATCAATTCAGGCATAAACCTGTATAAAAATGTCAGCAGCAGTGTACTGATATGGGCGCCGTCCACGTCGGCATCCGTCATAATAATAATCTTATGATAACGCAGCTTACTAATATCAAAATCTTCATGAATCCCGGTTCCGAAAGCCGTAATCATGGCTTTGATCTCCGCATTTGCATAGATCTTATCCAGCCTTGCCTTTTCCACATTCAAAATCTTTCCGCGAAGAGGAAGGATTGCCTGGGTTGCGCGGTCGCGGGCCGTTTTGGCGGAACCGCCGGCGGAATCTCCCTCCACGATATAGATCTCGCAATTCACCGGATCCTTGTCGGAACAGTCTGCCAGCTTTCCGGGAAGGGATAGCCCCTCCAGCGCAGATTTTCTTCTCGTCAGATCCCTTGCTTTCCTTGCTGCTTCCCGAGCGCGCTGCGCCATGACAGACTTCTCCACCGTAAGCTTGGCCACATTCGGATTCTGCTCCAGAAATACCTCCAGCTGGCTGCTGACAATATTATCCACCGCGCCCCTTGCCTCGCTGTTGCCCAGCTTCTGCTTGGTCTGGCCCTCAAACTGGGGATCCTCGATCTTCACGCTGATAATGGCAGTCAGACCTTCCCGGATATCCTCCCCGGAAAGATTCGGCTCGCTGTCCTTCAGCAGCTTATTTTTTCTCGCATAATCATTAAATGTCTTCGTCAGGGAATTGCGGAATCCCACGATGTGGGTTCCTCCCTCCGGAGTGGTGATATTATTTACGAATCCATACGTGTTGTCGCTGTAAGAATCGTTGTGCTGCATGGCCACTTCCACGTATACATTATCCTTTTCCCCTTCGCAGTAAATGATCTGGTCGTACAGCGCCGTCTTGCTTTTATTCAAGTATGTGACAAATTCCTTGATTCCACCCTCATAATGGAAGGTCTGCTCCCTGACCTCTTCCTCACGCACATCCCGCAGGATAATCTTAAGGCCCTTTGTCAAAAATGCCATCTCGCGGAATCTCTGTTTTAAAATCCCATAATCAAATACCGTTTCTTCAAATATACTTTTATCCGGCAGAAATGTAACCGTTGTCCCTGTTTTATCGGGATCACATTCTCCGACCACCTTCAGCTTATAGACAACCTGTCCCCGCTCATAGCGCTGCTTATAAATCTTGCCTTCGTGACAAATCTCCACCTCCAGCCAGTCGGAAAGCGCATTCACCACCGATGCCCCTACGCCGTGGAGTCCGCCGGACACCTTATATCCCCCGCCGCCGAACTTTCCGCCCGCATGGAGCACGGTAAATACAACCTCTACCGCAGGAAGTCCTGATTTGTGATTGATCCCTACGGGAATTCCTCTTCCGTTATCCGACACCGTGACCGAATTATCCTGATTGATCGTCACATCAATCGTATCACAATGCCCTGCCAATGCTTCATCTACCGAATTATCCACAATCTCATACACAAGATGATGAAGTCCCCTCAGAGAGGTACTGCCGATATACATCCCAGGCCTCTTCCGGACAGCTTCCAGTCCTTCCAGGATCTGTATCTGGTCAGCTCCATATTCCGCATCAAATTCCGTACCAGTCATACTCATTCAATAACCTCCTCAAACGGTAAAGCAACACAAAGCCTTTCGGATTTATGCCTTTTTTTCTACAATGCTTCCATCCTTTACATAAAAAACTCTATTAACAGCAAACCTGTGGCTGATCAGTTCCTCCAGCCCGGTACAGGTCACTATTGTCTGTATATCGTGGATACTGTCCAATAGATAGTTTTGCCTGTTTTTGTCCAGTTCAGACAAAACATCGTCCAGCAAAAGCACGGGGGTATCTCCCGTCACGGACCGGACCAGCTCAATCTCCGACATTTTCAGAGACAACGCCGCTGTCCTCTGCTGTCCTTGGGAACCAAATCTCCGGATGTCCAGGCTTCCCTCCTGAAATCCCATATCATCCCTGTGGGGGCCGACAGACGTACTCTTAAGCTTAAGATCCCTTTCCCTATATCTCCTCACTGCCTGTTCCAGAGGCATGTCTCCGGCAGATGTTTCATAGGATAAAGAGAGATGCTCCTTTCCCCCGGTCAGACGGAGATGGATATCCGAAATTATTTTATTAACCTGGTTCACAAATTCTTTTCTCCGGTCAATGATCTTCGTTCCATACTCAATTAATTGCATATCCCAGATATCCAATGTCTCTATCAGGCTTTGTTGATGTACAATTTCTTTTAGCAAGGAATTTCTTTGATTAATAATACGATTATAGTTAGAAAGGTTACTCAGATATACCTTATCAAGCTGCGACAGCTCAAGGTCAATGAATCTCCTTCTGCCAGCAGGCCCTTCCTTAATGATATTTAAGTCTTCCGGAGAAAAAAATACAAAATGGACGATGCCGAACAATTCTACTGCCTTCCGTATGGGAATCTTATTCACCGCGATCCCCTTCGGACTGTTCTTTTTCAAATGCAGATCAATCTGATATTCCATTCCCCGCTTCTCAATGACCGTCTCTATATGAGATTCATCATATCCAAGCCGAATCAAATCTCTGTCCTTTGCCCCTCTGTGTGACTTTGTTGTTCCTGATAAATACAAAGCTTCCAGAACATTCGTCTTTCCCTGCGCGTTATCCCCATAGAGGATATTCGTATTCGCGTCCAGATGAAGATCAAGCAGATCATAATTCCTGTAATTCTTTAGTTTCAAAGACTTGATTATCATATCTTCTCCAAAGTCAACATCATCCAAAAATATCCAATGTATATTTTACACTGTTTTTCACAATTTTTCAATTTATTTTTTAATATTCCCAACAGACGTGTGAGAAAAAGTTCCTGTCTGCGGAGTCAAGATCTCCTACTTTCTGCTGGAAATCTGAATCGTTCCTCCGCCGTATTCTACAATGTCGCGATCATAGAGCTTTCTGCCTCTTCTGGTATCAATCTCTCCGTTGACACTGACCTCACCGTCCTGCACCGCCTGTTTGGCATCTGCCCCGGATTCCACCAGACCAGCCGCCTTCAATGCCTGACCCAGCTTGATATGATCCTCGGAATCTCTTAAATAAAATATTTCCATTCGATGAATCTCCTTTCCTAAAAACAGCCATTGCTGTGGGCATCTGTCGGATATCCACAGCAATATCTTTTTCACCTGAACGAGCAGGTCGAAGGCTTCTTGAAGCATCCAACTATACAGGTGACATTTTTCCGGCTGAAATTTTATAATTTTCCACAATAATCCCGTTTTCTTCTTATACCACCGCGTTAAAATTGACAGGCAGTATGAGATAAATATATGTCTGCTGCTTGTCCTTGATGAAGCAGGGCGCCTTTGCATTCATGAAATACAACTCCACCTCTTCATCGTCAATAACTCTCAGCGCGTCGATCAAAAACTTTGGATTAAATCCGATCAGAAGATCCTTTCCCTCTTTTGTGATAAAGATATCCTCATCCATAGATCCAATCTGGGATTTGATCTTGAGCTGCATGGACTCATCTCCGATATTGATGATAATCGGCTTCTTGTCCCCCTCCTTGATCAGAAGCGTGGCACGGTCGATACAATCCAAGAGCTCCCGCTTATTCACCGTGATCTTGGTGTCATAATCGCTGGAAAGCATCTGATCGATCTTAAAATAATCACCTTCGATCAGGCGGGATACGACTACAGTCTTATCAAATTCAAATACAATGTGGTTTTTCGTAAAGGAAATATCCACATATTCCTCTGCTTCTCCTCCTATGATCTTGCTGATCTCCTGCAGGGTCTTGCCAGGAACAATCACCTTTCTCGGTTCATAGGAATCCTTTAACTCGATCTTTCGGATCGAGATCCTGTGTCCGTCCAGTGAAACGACCCGAAGCTTATCATCCGTGATCTCGAATAATTCACCGGTCATCATTTTGTTGGAATCATTATCCGCAATAGAAAAGATAGTCTGGCGGATGGCTTCCTTCAGGGTAAACTCCGATATTGTAAAAAAGTTTTCTTTTTCGATTGCCGGAAGATAGGAAAAATCTTCACCGGACTGTGCAGCGATATTAAATTTTGCCTTTTCACAGGTGATCAATGCCTGACTGTCTGACTCTGCGTCAATGACCACATCGTTATCCGGCAGCTTTCTGACAATTTCTGAAAATATCTTTGCATTCAGGGCCAGAATTCCATGCTCCACAACCTCACCTTCAATGGTTGTCTCTATGCCAAGTTCCATATCATTTGCCGTAAGCTTAATGGTATCTAAGGATGCGTCGATCAGGATACATTCCAGGATCGGCATGGTCGTTTTGGAAGGTACGGCTTTTGATACGATGCTGACTCCTTTGACCAGATTATTTCTGCTGCAGATTATCTTCATGTTGAAAACTCCTTTCTTTCGTCATGGAGGATTCCTTCGTGTCGAGAAGGAAAATCCCATGCGCGTTTTATGTATCTATAAATAAATTCACTTCCGACTTCGTCTCCGTAGGGGCTGTAGATAAGTTTAAAAGTGCTGCAAGCCCTTATGAAATCGAGGTTTGTGTGTTTGGATAAGCCTGTTGAAACAGGAGGGATGGGAAGGGGGATGATGGGGAAAAAATCAGGATTGAAATTTTCGGCATGTTCCTCTCAACTTTAGTATTTCCCAATGTTCACAATCTTGTTTCTTCTTTTCAACAAGGTTATTCACAAAATGTGAGTAAATAAAATTGTTATACTAAGCGGCAGAATTATCTGCCGTGAGTATCTATATTACAATGGATTCAATTTTTTACGGATGATACTGACCGTATTGCTGAGCGCTTCATCTGTCTGAAGGTCAGCGGCAATCTTCTTTACTCCATGGCTGATGGATGCATGGTCTTTCCCACCAAGCAGAACTCCTACAGCCTTCAGAGGAGTATCTGTCAGATCCCTGCAGAGGTACATGATGATCTGCCGGGGAAGTACGATCTCGGCATTCCTCTTCCTGCCCTTCAAATCGGCGATGGATACGTTGAAATGCTCGGATACGACATCCATGATCAGCTCCGGTGTGATCTCACGGATATTGTCCGGTGAGATCATATCCTTTAAGGCCTCTGCTGCAAGCGCTATATCAATCGGCTTCTTTTCCAGATTGGAAAGTGCGATCAGCTTGTTCAGGGAGCCTTCCAGTTCCCGGATGTTGGACTTAATGTTGTTGGCGATGTACTGCATGACATCATCCGGAATGTGATAGCGCTCCAGCCCGTCCAGTTCTTCCTTCTTTCTCAGGATCGCCATCCTCGTCTCATAGTCCGGGGATGAAATGTCGGCGATCAGACCCCATTCGAACCTTGTCCGAAGGCGTGCCTCCAAAGTCTCAATGTCCTTGGGGGGCTTATCACTGGATATGATGATCTGTCTGCCGGATACGTGGAGGTGGTTAAAGGTGTGGAAAAATTCTTCCTGCGTACTTTCTTTTCCGATAATGAACTGAATATCATCTATGAGCAGTACATCGTTGTTGCGGTACTTCTCACGAAAGGTTGTCATTGCAAGTTCATCACCGTTTTTACCGATTTTCAATGCGTCGATCAGTTCATTGGTGAACGTCTCACTGGTCACGTAGAGCACCTTTTTCGAAGCGTCCTTCTCCAGAATATGGTGGGCAATGGAATGCATCAGATGTGTCTTGCCCAGTCCTACGCCTCCGTAAATGAAAAGAGGATTGTAGATATCTCCGGGAGACTCCGCAACTGCAAGGGATGCGGCATGTGCAAAGTTATTATTGCTGCCGACCACGAAGGTGTCAAAGGTATATTTTGGATTCAGGTTGGCAGATTCAAGGACTGCGTTGTTCTTCTGTTTCCTGGCTGTCTGTTCTTTTTTTCTGTGGATCACTAAATGGTCTTCCGTGACAAAGGACACCTCATATTCATGCCCGGTCACTTCCGCAATGCATACCTTAAAGGGGAGCATGTACTTTTCTTCGATATGCTCCAGGCTTGCTTTGAGCTTCACAAGAATGTATACGGTATCATCGGAGACTTCGTATACGGTCAGAGGTTCGATCCACGTCGTGTACGCAATATTTGATGAGCAATACTCTGATTTCATCTTTTCCAGGATCTGCGGCCAGTTTTCTTCTACAATGTTCATCAATAATAACTCCTGATCAATTTGGATTTAAAGAGCTTGATAAGAAACTCTCTTCTTACCCTATTCTACATCAAAAAGGGATTCGGCGCAATCATAAAAGATGTGCATAACTGGGAGAAAAGTTATTCATATCGAATTTTAGAAGTGAACAGAACATATTTTTCTAAAAAAAATTTTTTATCCACAAGATATTTTGCAGTTATCCACAAAAAATCACCAAGTTATTCACATTTTGGGGATAACTCTGTGAAAAGAATAAAAAACGAAAAAAATGTGATAAAATGGCTGGATTAGCTTGACTTAAAAGGGTTTTTTGCATATAATTTATGAGAATCTTTTTGTAATATATATAGTTATTAGGGTATTTTTGATCGATTTTATATTATAAGAAAGATAATAGTTTCTATCTGAGACATCTTTACCGGTTCATCCGGGGCAGGATAGTATTTATAAGGGAGGTGTATAGATCATGAAGATGACATTTCAGCCGAAGAAGAAATCCAGAGCAAGAGTTCATGGGTTCAGGGCAAGAATGAGAACAGCAGGCGGAAGAAAAGTATTGGCTGCCAGAAGAGCAAAAGGAAGAAAGCAATTATCAGCTTAGGCCGCATTTAATGTGGCCTTTTTATAACTGTTGCGGGTGTATCCGCAGGATACGCCTTTTCTTCTATATTAAATAGGAAGAGAATCATGTTGTATTCGGAATCTTTAAAGAAGAATAAAGATTTTCAAATTGTGTATCGTACAGGAAGATCCTATGCCAACCGGTTTCTGGTCATGTATATAAGGAAGAATGATCTGAATCGGAACCGGCTTGGGATTTCCGTCAGTAAAAAAGTAGGAAACAGTGTTGTGAGGCATCACCTCACAAGGCTGATCCGGGAAAGCTATCGACTTCAAGAAGAATATTTTCTGTGTGGATATGACATTGTTGTCGTGGTCAGAGTCAATGCAAAGAACAGTTCATTTGCAGACATGAAAAGTGCGTTGATCCACCTGGGAAAGCTTCATAAAATATATATCAGCGAAAAGGAAGATCGCTGAAAATAAGGAAGTGGTGCGGTTGAAGAAGCTCCTGATCAGATTGATCCGATTCTATCAAAAGTATTTGTCCGGGATGAAGGCAGGTTCCTGCTGTAAATATACACCGACTTGTTCACAGTATGGGATAGAGGCAATTGAAAAGTACGGTGCGTTCAAGGGCGGGGCTCTTGCTGTCTGGAGGATTCTTCGGTGCAATCCATTTGCAAAAGGCGGATTTGATCCGGTACCTTAAGGAGGATGAGAAATGTATGGAATTATAGCTACAGGGATATATAACTGGCCTGTAATTAAGCAGACTTCATGGCTGCTTGGTAAGGTAATGAATGTAATATATAATGTAATGGACGGGGTATTCGGAATACAGAATATCGGAATCTGTATCATTATTTTTACAATTGTGACTTATTTTTTGATGATCCCGCTTACGATCAAGCAGCAGAAGTGGTCCAAGATGCAGTCTGTAATGAGCCCGGAGCTTCAAAAAATTCAGAAGAAGTACGCAGGAAAAAAAGATCAGGCATCCATGCTGAAGCAGCAGGAAGAGATGAATGCGGTATATGAAAAGTACGGAACCAGCATGTCAAGCGGGTGTCTTCCGATGTTTGCCTCAACTGCGATACTTTTTGGATTGTATCCTGTGATCATGTACATTCCGAATCATGTGCAGAGGGTCAAAGATGTTTACATGCCGGCTGTGGAAAAAATCATGTCCATAGATGGATTTCAAAAAATCATGGAAGGAATCGGTTCTGCGTCTCCGGTATTGATGAATCCGAAATCCTATGATTATTCACAGGCGGATACCCTGGTTACCGTCTTGTATAAGTTCCAGGATTCCACATGGGACGCGCTTGTGGATAAGTTGCCGGCTCTGGAAAGTATTGCAAATTCCACCATTGATACGATCGGACATATGAACAGCTTTTTGGGAATCAATATCGGTGAGACTCCCATGACCATGCTGATGGCATCTATTAGGAATTTTACCATCGGTGGGATCATCCTGGCGGTGATCATTCCGGTGCTTGCAGGTCTGACCCAGTTTATCAGTGTGAAGCTGATGCCTCAGCAGCCCCAGACGGATACGGATAATCCGATGGCAAATTCCATGAAGACCATGACTTATACAATGCCGCTGTTTTCCGTATTCATTGGCTTTACGCTTCCGGCAGGACTTGGTCTTTACTGGGCGGCGAGTGCGGCAGTCAGATCAATACAGCAGCTTGCGATCAACAAATATCTGAACAGTAAATCTATGGAAGATCTGATTGCGGAGAATCAGAAGAAGGCAGCGAAGAAGCGGGAAAAGAAAGGGACATCCGCCAAAGAGATCAATCAGATGGCTGCAACCAGTACCCGGCGTGTTGAGAGAAAGTCCAATATCTCAGAGGAAGAGAGGCAGAGACTTTTGGATCGGGCTTCCGAATTGAACAGGAATGCGAAGAAGGGAAGTCTCACAGATATCGCAAATATGGTGAGCCGGTACAATACCGGACAGGTGGATGAGCCTGATACAAAGGATTTTGACAGCAGCAACGCAGACAGCAGTGCAGAAAAAAGTTACAGCAAAAGAAAAAATAAAGAGAAGCATTAAAAATTTTTTATTTCATGTTTTATACCGAAGGGCATCCCAAAATACATGCCCTGCGGGACGGGCGGACTTCGTTTAACAGGTATTTATAAATGGAAAGGCAGGGGTCGAAAATGGATGGCAGTATCAGAGTTTCAGCAAAAACTGTAGACGATGCGATCACAGAGGCAATGATTCAGTTGGGTGTTACCAGCGACAGACTGGAATATGATGTGATCGAAAAAGGAAGCGCCGGTTTTCTTGGGATTGGCATGAAGCAGGCAGTCATTGAAGCCAGAAGAAAAAAAGGCGTGGAAAAAGAAAATGATATTTTAGAAGAGATTAAAAAAGAAGTAAAAATGGAAGAAAAGAAATCATTTAAGAATGATTTCAAGAAAGAAGTTAAGAAAGAAACGAAAAAGGATACTAAGAAAACACAGAAAGAACTTGTAAACGAATCAAAAGATACTGCTGTAAAGGAAGAGAGTCCGAAAGCGAAAGAGACGGAAAAGGATACTTCGACCGAAAAGCCGACGGCAGAAGGAAAGAAACCTGCGAAGGAAAAAAATGCCGTAGCAGAGACTTCTTCTGAAAAAGAGAGTTCTTCATCCAGAAGGTCTTCCGAGGTTGCTGAGGTAACGGAAGATACGAAAAAAGCTGTAGAAAAATTCCTCTATGATGTATTTCAGGTGATGGGAATGGAGGTTCAGATCAAATCTGAAGTGGATAAGGACGGAGTACTGTGCATTGATATGTCCGGTGATAATATGGGAATTATTATCGGCAAACGCGGTCAGACATTGGATTCTCTGCAGTATCTTTCGAACCGGGTTGCGAACAAACAGCAGGCAGGTTATGTGAGAGTGAAGCTGGATACGGAAAATTACCGTGTGAGAAGGGAAGAGACATTGAGGCATCTGGCGAAGAATATTGCGCATAAGGTGAAGAGAAACAGAAAGCCGATCGCGTTGGAGCCGATGAATCCTTATGAGAGAAGGATCATCCATTATTCCCTGCAGTCAGATCCGTATGTGACTACGCATAGCGAGGGTGAAGATCCTTACCGGAAGGTTGTTGTAACATTAAAGAGATAGAGAACAGGATTGAATTAGCTTGTGCTGGGAAAGAATAGTAAAAGGAAATCTTATTTTGCATAAGTTATTTCGAGAATGAGTTGAAGGGCGGGGGCTGCCGTATTAAGTAACAATGTATCCTTAATGCGGCGGTCCTGTTTTGATATAGGAAGGATATCCTTTATGATTTATAGAGATACGATTGCTGCAATTTCTACAGGAATGTCGGCTTCCGGAATCGGAATTGTTCGGATCAGCGGTGGAAAAGCATTTGATGTGATCAACCGCATTTACCATGGAAAGGATCAATTATCGGAGGCGGAAAGCCATACGATCCATTATGGCTTTATCAAGGATGAGGGCGAGATGATAGACCAGGTTCTGGTTTCCGTAATGCGTTCTCCAAGAACATTTACCGGGGAGGATACGGTAGAGATCAACTGCCATGGCGGTATATTTGTTGTGAAAAAGGTTTTGGAAATTGTGTTGAAAAGTGGTGCAAGGCTTGCGGAACCGGGGGAATTTACGAAGCGTGCTTTTTTTAATGGAAGGATGGATCTGTCCCAGGCAGAGGCAGTGATCGACGTGATCAATTCGCAAAATGAATATGCGTTGAAAAGTTCTGTTGGTCAACTGCGCGGAAGTATCAAAAATGCAGTCAATAAGATCAGAGAGAAAATTATTTATCATACTGCTTTTATTGAATCCGCATTAGATGATCCGGAACATATCAGTATAGAAGGATATGGGGAAAAACTGGATCTGGTTTTAACTGAAGTGATTCAGGAGATGGATAAGCTGATCCGTTCCTATGACAGTGGGAGGATTATTAAGGAAGGAATACAGACTGTGATCCTGGGAAAGCCGAATGTGGGAAAATCCTCTCTGCTGAATATTCTTTCCGGCAGGGAACGGGCGATTGTTACAGATATTGAGGGGACAACCCGGGACATTCTGGAGGAGCAGGTACAGATCCATGGTTTGAATTTGAATGTGATTGATACTGCCGGCATTCGTGATACAAGTGACAGAATTGAAAAAATCGGTGTGGATAAGGCGAAGGAATATGCGGATCTGGCGGACCTGATCATATATGTTGCCGATGCCTCCCGAGAGCTGGATGAGAATGATATTCACATTGCAGAGTTGATTTATGGGAAAAGGTGTATCATATTATTGAATAAATCAGATCTGAGTACCGTAATCAGTAAAGAGGATGTGAAAAACTTTCTTAGAAATGTTTTTTTTGATGTGGAAAAAAAGGATTATGTTTATTATATGGTGGAGCAGATTCCGTTGATTGATATTTCTGTAAAGATGGAACAGGGAATTCAGAAATTTGGTTCTGTGTTGCAGAAGATGTTTTTCGAAGGTACTATTTCTTCAAATGAAGAAATTCACATTACGAATCTGAGGCAGAAGGAAGCATTGACGAGTGCGTATGCTTCTCTGAAACGAGTGCAGGAAAGTATCCGCGATCAGATGCCAGAGGATTTTTATTCTATTGATCTGATGGATGCATATGAGAGTTTGGGAAGTATAACAGGTGAAACGATTGGAGAGGATTTGGTAAATGAAATATTCAGCAAATTCTGTATGGGAAAATAAGGATTCATACGATATTATTGTCGTTGGAGCCGGACACGCCGGATGCGAGGCAGCACTGGCGGGAGCCAGGCTTGGATTTCGGACATTATTATTTACGATCAGCATTGATAGTATAGCGATGATGCCCTGCAATCCGAATATAGGCGGAAGTTCTAAGGGGCATCTGGTCAGGGAGGTCGATGCCCTGGGCGGGGAGATGGGAAAGGTCATTGACCGGGCATTTATCCAGTCGAAAATGCTGAATAAGTCGAAGGGGCCTGCAGTTCATTCTCTTCGCGCGCAGGCGGATAAAGCGGATTACAGCAGAAAAATGAGAAACGTGCTTCAGAATCAGAAAAATCTGGAGATACGGCAGATGGAAGTAACGGACATTCTCGCTGAAAATGGAAAGATCACGGGTGTACAGACTTATTCCGGCGCAATTTATCATTGCAGCGCAGTTGTGTTATGCACCGGGACTTATTTGTGTGCAAGATGTATCTATGGCGAGGTGAGTACTCAGACAGGTCCCAATGGACTGCAGCCTGCGAATCATCTTACGGAAAGTCTGAAAAGGTTGGGAATCCGGATGTATCGTTTTAAAACAGGTACTCCTGCACGAATTGATAAAAATTCAATTGACTTTTCGAAGATGGAAGAGCAGAAGGGGGATGAATTTGTTGTACCATTTTCGTTTACAACGAAAATGGAGGATGTACAGATTGACCAGGTATCCTGCTGGCTGACATATACAAATGAAAAAACACATGAGATTATTAGAAATAATCTGGATAGATCTCCTTTATTTTCTGGTATGATAGAAGGAACAGGACCACGATATTGTCCGTCAATTGAGGATAAAGTGGTTAAATTTTCAGACAAAAACAGACATCAGGTTTTTATTGAGCCGGAAGGACTTGATACAAATGAAATGTATGTGGGAGGAATGTCCAGCTCTCTTCCGGAGGATGTCCAGTATGCCATGTATCGAAGTGTTCCGGGTCTAGAGAATGTAAGGATTGTGAGAAATGCATATGCAATTGAGTATGACTGTATTGATGCCAGACAGCTGAAAAGTACATTGGAATTTAAAAATGTGGAAGGATTATTTAGCGGGGGACAGTTTAATGGAAGCTCCGGTTATGAGGAGGCTGCGGCACAGGGATTGATAGCGGGAATTAATGCCGCCAGGAAGCTGCAGGGTAAAGAAGGGATTGTGATTGATCGTTCTCAGGGCTATATTGGAGTCTTGATTGATGACCTTGTGACAAAGGAAAATCATGAGCCGTACAGGATGATGACATCCAGGGCAGAGTACAGACTTCTTCTGCGTCAGGATAATGCGGATCAGAGACTGACAAAGCTGGGTTATGAAATAGGCTTGATTGATGAGGAACGTTATCAGAGGCTTCTTAGGAAAGAAAAACAGATTCAGGAAGAAATCGATCGAGTGAATCATACGAATATCGGAATATCTGAGGAGGTTCAGTTATTGATGAAGGTTTATGAAAGTACGCCGTTGATTTCAGGAATAAAGTTATCTGAACTGATCCGAAGACCGGAATTAAATTATCAATGTCTGGCTCCGATTGATCCGGGAAGAAAAAGCCTTCCATATGATGTGGCAGAGCAGGTTAATATAAATATTAAATATGATGGATATATAAAACGTCAGCAGAGGCAGGTATTGCAGTTTAAAAAGCTTGAGGATAAGAGAATACCGGAGGATATCAATTATGACGACGTTCATAGTCTTCGGATTGAGGCAAAGCAGAAGCTGATGGAAATACGGCCTGCATCAATTGGACAGGCATCCAGAATATCCGGAGTTTCGCCGGCAGATATTTCTGTATTGTTGGTTTATTTGCAGGCAAATTAGGAACTTACGATTAGTATTCTTTGCAGATGGCAAAAATTTTATATTGTGTATTTCTGATTTATCCAGGTTAGGAACAGAGTAGAAAAGAAGAATAGTTATAGATTTTTTTTCATTTGATGAGAGGTAAGTGATATTTTGAATGATAAGTTTTTAAGGCAATTGGAATCACTGAATATAGAATTGGATCAAGAACAACAGGAAAAATTTTATCAATTTTGTGAGTTGCTGATTGAGTGGAATAAGGTGATGAATTTAACCGGAATTACGGATTATGACGAAGTGTATGAAAAGCATTTTGTAGATAGTCTGGCGATTGCCAAAGTGATTGATCTGAAAAAGGTAAATCGGATCATTGATATAGGAACGGGTGCGGGCTTTCCAGGAATTCCTCTTAAGATTGCATTTCCACATCTGGAGGTGGTATTGCTGGATTCACTTCAGAAGAGAATTCATTTTTTGGATGAAGTGGCATCTAAATTAAGTTTACAGAGGGTGATTACTTTACATGGTCGGGCAGAAGATTATGCAAGAGGAACGGAGTATAGAGAATCATTTGATCTGTGTGTATCAAGAGCGGTGGCAAAATTGGCAGTCTTGAGTGAGTACTGTATTCCATATGTAAGTGTTGGAGGACATTTTATTTCTTATAAAAGCGGGAATGTAGATGAGGAAATAAAACAAGCTGAGACATCGATACGTGTTCTTGGGGGAAGGTTAGAGGATATTGTAAAATTTAAGCTTCCGCTGAGTGAGATAGAAAGGTCATTTGTGAAGATACATAAAGAAAGCTATACAAAAAATAAATATCCGAGAAAGGCCGGAGTCCCGGGGAAAAATCCGATTGTGTAGGGATTGCTGATGAATGGGGGGATTAAATGAATAATGATTAAGATATGATTTGTTTAAGGATTTTTGTGCAAATTTTGATTTTTGTTATTTGCTATATATTTTATTCCCTTCGGGTCTAATACCCCGCAGCTTGCTGCGTAACGAAGGGCGAAGCTGGCGCTAATACCCCGCTCCTGCAAGAATTGCAGGAGTCAAATGTCCAGTGGACATTTGAGGGCTTGCCCCGGGGAAGTTTATTTATAAGTATATATTATTTTAAGTAGTTTAGGCACTTAGCAATTTCTTGCGTAGAATGGCAAAATTTTTGTATTGTGCTTTTCAGGTTTATCCGGGTTAGGTGTCTCCTTTGAATATTGTAAAATTATGTAGAATCAATTTTTATTATATGGTTTGTGATATAGGGCAGTATATCTGTCCTATTTTTTATTATCGGCTTTAGCCGGTTGAGTACGACGGAGTTTTTGCGTTAAAAAAATGGAGGCTTACAAAATAAAAAAATATCCGCTATGCGGGTAATGCAGCAAGTATATGCTTTTATGAAGATTGTTCATATGTAGATTGGTTAGATGAAATTTAGATGATAGAGTTGTAAGGAAAAAATGATAGATTATGTTTTGATGAGTAGAGAAATTTTTAGAATAATTTTTTTATATAGTTTATTTTGGTTTATCCAGATTAGACATTTACAAACATTTTCTTTCAATAATTCATTTTCCACAATATATACTCTATACTCTGACTTGGTAAATATTATAGAAAGATTTTTGTAGAAATGACATTTCCCAACATTAATCGTAACTTAGTCACTTATGGACAATTTCCTGCGCAAAACGAAAAAATTATATTTTGTTTTTCAGGTTAAGTTGTTATTAATTATAGCTGTAGCAATAGACGATATGAATGCAACTTTTACTTGTATTCTCAAAACAGTCACTGCAGGAGTTGCCAGTATCATATATTTATGGATTATTCGAGTTAGGCACTGAACAATAATTTCTTGCACAAAATTTTTGTATTGTGCTTTTCAGGTTTATCCGGGGTAGGTACTTACGAATAATTTCTTGTACAAGGTGGCAAAATTCTTGTATAGTGTTTTTTGTTTATTAAGGTTAGATACTTATAAATTATTTCTTATATAAAATATTTGTATTGTATTTTTTGGAAAAATTTAGAATAGTCTTTTAAGATTCATTTGTTTACTGGAATTTTGTTAAGTAAGTATATTTTATATAGGTTAAATAGAACAAATTTTAACGTGAGTTTTCTTATTTATTATTGTGAGGGAAATAGATAAGTAGTCAAGTTTTCATATTTGGAAACTGTTTTGAAAGTTGGATATATTGTAATTTGTAGTGTTAGATTTTAATAGTTTGTCAGTTTATAACAGAAAATTTGATCTGTAATATGTAATAAAATAATAATATATAAGAAAAAGTAGATGGTTTGCAGCAAATAATAGTAATTGTAAAAATGTTTCACGTGAAACATTTGTTATAAATACTGTCGGATAATAATTAACTTTACGTAATATATACTATAACTCATTGAAGATTGTAGAAAGATTTTTTACGAAATATCATTTATTGACATTAGGTGGAACTTAGTCACTTCTAAATTAATCAAAAAAGTCCAATACAATTATTTAACATTTTGTAAAAGAAATTATCTCGGACAATATTATGTGAAAAATAAAAAAATCCTGTACGTTTGAATGTTTTTTAGAAAAGCCAACCGACTCATCCACTCGTAAAAACTGTGCTGTAGCACTCATACGTCTACTAACGCAGCCACTTTTTGCTCATCAATACCTGGTTTGCTGAATCGATAGGATATTTTCATTGCTATAAATCACATGAAAATGATCTGCTGAATCAAAATAGTATAGCTTGGTTGTATCTTTTTGAGTTTATTGTCTGTATAATGAGCTTAAATCCCTCGCCTTTAGGCGAAACCTTTGGGTCAACCACATAACCTTAAGTTTAGAAAAAAGAAAAATTGAGATACTAAATGTGAGGTGAAGAATATGGAGAATTATAGAAAATCGTCACATTGCATGTATGATATCAAGTATCATCTGGTATAGATAACAAAGTATAGGAAACCAGTGATTATAGGGAAAATAGCAGTTCGGACAAGAAAATTGATCCGAACCATTTGTCAAAGAAATGAAGTGGAAATCTTGACAGGGCAAGTTGGAACCGATCACATCCACATGTTAGTGTCGGTTCCGCCGCATTTGTCAGCAAGCAAACTGGTACAGTAATATTAAAGGGGCAACATCAAGGAAACTGCAAATGGAATATAAAGAATTGAACAAAGAATTCTGGGGGCAGCATTTGTGGGCAAGAGGATACTTTGTAGTAAGTAGTGGGAATGTGACAGATGAAATTATCAAAGAATATATCCAAAATCAAGATTTACAAGAGAAAATAAAAACGGACAACTTTGAGATAAGTTAAGTAGAAAGGAAAATAAGTGAAGTGGCGATAACTTTAGGCTACTTCAGCAATAAACCGAATCTACCGGCTTTTGCTGGTAGTGGTTCAGTTCTTCGAGGAACCAATTACTTTTGCCTGCAGTGTTCTAAAAAAAGGATAGAATACAACACATGTTTGCATTGAGGTGATTTATTTGGATTATGCACATACAAACAATATTATATCCAGCGCAAAATGTTAAAATTTTAGTATTATGTATTTGTGATTTATTTGGGTCAATATTATATTAAGAATTAATTATAAAAAATGTATTTGTATTAGAAATTTATCTAAAATATGAGAATTAAAAGTTAGTATAAATTAGTATGATCTAAAAAAAATTATAAAATGTGGTGTAGTATTTTTAAAAAGAATAATACATTGTCACTCATAAAAATAGTTATTCATTAGTAATAAGTAGAATAAAGATGATATATTTAAATAATTACATTTCAATTTCTATTAGTGTTATAAGATTCTTGATGCAGTGGCAATGTTGAAATATACTTCAAAAACTACAAGTAGGTATAAATTTATGTTACTCTACCAATTATCCGCTCAAATAAATCTAAAATGTTTCACGTGAAACATTCTTATGATGCGCAATGGTATAAAGCTACTATATTATAATATATATAATATTTATGAGTTTTATAAAAATGTATATTAAACAAAACTAAAACAAAAAGCGGCTGCACTAGCAGACGTATAAGTGCGTCAGCACAATTTTTGCGAATAGATAAGTGGGCTGGATACTCCTTGGAGAATGTAATCGCAAAGTTGGAAAATATTTCTGTTTTGCGCAAAAAAATGTTTCCAAGTGCCGAATCTGGATAAACCAGAAAAGTACGATACGAGAATTTTGCCATCTACCCATGAAATTGTTCGTAAATGCCTAACCTGGATAAACCAGGGAAGGTACGATAATTTTCTTATTATGAAAAAGTGTTTGTTCGTAAGCGCCCAATTCAAATAAACTATAAAAGTATGATTAAAATATTACTATTTTGCAAATAAATATTCAGCTGTGTGGTTGGATGCTCCTTGAAGTATCAACCGCACAGCTGGAAAAATATTGCTACTAATTACTTAAACAAGATAGGAAAAATGTGCAATATGAAAAATTAGTTATTTTGCGTAGGTGATGTTTATAAGTGCATAAAAAACACCTGTCTATTTTCTATTCCTTTGGGGTCTAATACCCCGTGGCATGTTTCGTAAAGAAGGGCGAAGTTGGCGCTAATATATCGTTCCTGCAAGAATTACAGCAAGCAAATATCTAGTACAGCATTGCGTATATAATGGTGAATAATGTGCCTGATATTTTTGTCAGGACAAGTCGGAGGAAAGAGGCGATGCGGTGGCATCGTTGATTGACGACAACGCAGTGCTGGCAGAAATATCAGGTGCAGTATTCACTGTTAATTACGCAATGCTGTACTAGTATAACCCACGATAATTATCCATACCTTTCACTTATCCAAATTTTCATCTGCTGCGTCAGCTTCAATCGACGATTCGGTTATAAGGAATCTTCCCGCAAGCGGGTCACTCCTTGTGACAACAGCTACCGGCATTACCTCATTTAGCTTCCTTGCACATGAATAATTATCTTGCGTGTAAGGTAGCGGTAATTATCTCGTGAGTTATACTAGTGAATATCCAAGTGCTTGTATAAGAGAAGTTTATTTGCTACTTTTAAATTGGTCGAAGGATAAGTAATAAGAAATTCTTTGACATGCGGATATTCCTTATGCCAGCAGTTGCGGATAGTGATAAATTTCTTTATCTAACCAATAAAACATTGTGCGTAACATTATTTGAAATGATATAATGAATAAAATAGACACTTAGGAACAAATTCTTACGCAGAATGATTAGATTTTGTATCGTGCTTTTCTGGTTTATACAGATTAGATCATAATAGATAGATATCTTATACCTTTATTCTTTATTCTCTATACACTATTAACTATTTTAATTTTTTTTTACACACCCAAAGATAAATCATTATCTTAATGTTCAAAAAAATGTTTCACGTGAAACATTTTTTAAGCTTAATAATCTAGAATAATTATACTACTTAACAAAAAAAGTGTCAGATAATGAATTGTTATAATTAGATTTATTATCTGAATTAAATAAAGCAGAATAGCATATTATAAATTTTACTATTTTACTCGAAAAATACTTCTAAATTTCTAAAATCAATAACCAATAAATTAAAATATCATCAACATTTTAAATAATAGGTGTAGATTCTATATTTGAATAGTGCTATAATAAACAGTATTAAAGAAAGGAGTACTACAGATGAATAGAGTTATTGCAATAGCAAACCAGAAGGGCGGCGTTGGAAAAACGACGACGGCCATTAATTTATCAGCATGTCTGGCAGATCTTGGAAAGAAAGTTCTGGCACTTGATCTGGATCCGCAGGGAAATATGACAAGCGGATTAGGAGTTGATAAAGATGAAATCGAAAGAAGCGTATATGATTTAATTATAGGAAATGCCGGAATAGAGGAATGCATTTGCAAAAATGTATTGGACAATCTTGATGTACTCCCTTCAAATATTGATCTATCCGCAGCAGAAATCGAAATGATCGGTGTAGAAAATAAAGAATTTATCCTGAAAAATGAAATGGAAAAAATAAAGGATGATTATGATTTTGTGATCATAGATTGTCCTCCTGCATTAAGTATGCTGACAATCAATGCTATGACCACGGCTGATTCTGTCCTTGTTCCAATTCAGTGTGAATATTATGCTCTGGAAGGATTGACTCAATTGATACATACCATTGAATTGGTGCAGGAACGCCTGAATTCTTCATTGCAGATAGAAGGTGTTGTATTTACAATGTATGATGCGAGGACAAATCTTTCCCTACAGGTAGTGGAAAATGTGAAGGACAATCTGAATCAGAATATTTATAAGACGATTATTCCAAGAAATATTCGTCTTGCAGAAGCACCCAGTTACGGAATGCCAATCAATATGTATGATCCTAAATCGGCGGGAGCAGAAAGTTATATGCAGTTAGCGGATGAAGTGATCCACAAAGGAGAGGAGGAGTGAGTGAATGCCAATAAAGAGAAACGGCCTTGGCAAAGGTTTGGACAGTCTGATACCAGATAAAAATGTAAAACCGGAAGCAGAGGCAAAAGTATCTGTTGAAAAGTCATTAAAAAATAAAAATCCTAAGACAGAGAAAACGGATTCAGAAAATACTCACGAAAATCCCACGGGAGAGTTGATGCTGAATATAAATGAGGTAGAACCAAACAGAGGCCAGCCCAGAAAGGAATTTGATGAGGATGCGCTTTTGGAGCTTGCAGATTCTGTGAGACAGTATGGCATACTGCAGCCCCTCATTGTTCAGAAAAATAAAGGATATTATGAAATTATAGCAGGAGAAAGAAGATGGCGCGCGGCAAAGCTTGCCGGACTAAAAGAGGTTCCTGTTATCATAAAAGAATATACATCTCAACAAGTCGTTGAGATTTCCCTGATTGAAAATATCCAGAGGGAAAACCTGAATCCGATTGAAGAAGCAATGGCATTTAAAAGACTTCTTGATGAATTCAACCTGAAACAGGACGAGGTTGCGGAAAGAGTATCGAAAAGCAGAACTGCAGTAACCAATTCCATGAGGCTTTTAAAGCTCGATGATAAAGTACAGCAGATGATCATAGACGATATGATATCCACAGGACATGCCAGAGCACTTCTTGCAATTGATAATAAAGAACAGCAATATTCGATCGCAACGAAAATATTTGATGAAAAACTGAGTGTCAGAGAGACAGAAAAGCTGGTTAAATCTTTAAAAAATCCTAAGAAAAAGGTTGAAAAAGAAAAAATAGAACACGTGTTTGTTTATGATGACTTGATTGATAAAATGAAAAATGTAATGGGGACAAAGGTTAATATTAATGCAAAAGCGAATGGTAAGGGAAAAATTGAAATAGAATATTATTCAGAAGAAGAGTTAGAAAGAATTTATGATCTGATCATGACAATCAGCCAATAATAAAAAAAGCAGAACAGATACAATCTATTCATATAAGAGAGGATATTTATGATAAGCGAATTTATTTCCAAAACAGGAATCCAGATCGAATACCTGGTCGCTTTTCTTTTTCTAATCCAGATCATCTTATTTGTCCTGCTGATAGGCGTCAATCTGAAATATTCCAGACTAAAAAGAAATTATTCCATGTTTATGAGAGGAAAAGATGGGAAAAATCTTGAAGAAAGCATTTTAGAAAAATTTGCAGAGCTGGATAAGATTTCGAGAGTTGTAAAGAAGAATGAAGAGAATATCCGCAAAATCAAAAAGAAGATAAAGAAAAGTTATCAGAAGGCAGGAATCGTGAGGTACAATGCATTTCAGGAAATGGGCGGAAATTTGAGCTTTGCGCTGACAATGCTGGATGATGAAAACAGCGGTTGGGTGTTCAATGCAATGCACAGCAGAGATGCCTGCTATACTTATATCAAAGAGATCGTCAAGGGTGAAAGCTATATCGAACTCTGCGAGGAAGAAAAGGAATCCCTGGAACGTGCCATTTTCCAGGAAGCGTATGATCTGAAAACTATGGATATCAATATTTAAAATGAGCTTTTACGCTAATGAAAATAGGAAAACTGCCGAAAACATAAGATAGTGTAAAGTCCAATATAAGTATAAAAAACAGCCTTTAGTAAGTAAGTTTACACAGTCTGTTTTTTATACCGTTGCCGTTTTGAATAGTTACCAATTAATTTGTAGATAAATTGAACATAAATTGACGGAGGAATGAAAAATGCTGGATATTAAATTTGTAAGGACGAATCCTGAGATTGTAAAACAGAATATCAAAAATAAATTTCAGGATGAAAAATTACCGTTGGTAGATGAGGTTCTGGAGTTGGATGCTAGGAACCGGGAGATCAAACAGGAGGTAGAATCTCTCCGCGCAGAAAAGAACAAGATTTCCAAGCAGATCGGCGGTCTGATGTCGCAGGGAAAAAAGGAAGAAGCAGAAGAGCTGAAACGTCAGATTGCTGAAAATGCAGACAGGGTAGAAGCTCTTTCCATAGAAGAAAAAGAAGTGGAAGAGAAGCTGAAAAAGGATATGATGACTATTCCTAATATCATAGATCCTTCCGTGCCGATCGGAAAAGACGACAGTGAAAACGTTGAAGTTGAGAGGTTTGGCGAGCCGGTGGTTCCCGACTTCGAGATTCCCTATCATACAGAGATCATGGAACGTTTCTGCGGGATTGATATGGACAGTGCAAGAAAGGTTGCCGGTAATGGATTTTACTATCTGATGGGCGATATTGCAAGGCTGCATTCCGCAGTCATTGCGTATGCAAGAGATTTCATGATCAACCGTGGATTTACTTACTGCGTACCACCTTTTATGATCCGGAGCAACGTAGTGACCGGAGTTATGAGTTTTGCGGAAATGGATGCCATGATGTACAAGATTGAAGGAGAGGATCTGTATCTGATCGGAACCAGTGAGCATTCCATGATCGGAAAATTTATTGATACACAATTAAAGGAAGAAGAGCTTCCGCAGACACTGACCAGTTATTCTCCTTGCTTTAGAAAAGAAAAGGGAGCACACGGAATCGAAGAGAGAGGTGTATACCGGATCCATCAGTTTGAAAAGCAGGAAATGATCGTAGTCTGTAAGCCTGAGGAAAGTCCGGAATGGTATGATAAGCTCTGGCAAAATACGGTAGACCTGTTCCGTTCCCTGGATGTACCAGTCCGTACATTGGAATGCTGCTCCGGCGATCTTGCAGACTTAAAGGTAAAATCCGTTGACGTTGAGGCATGGTCCCCAAGACAGAAAAAATATTTTGAAGTGGGAAGCTGCTCTAATTTGGGAGATGCTCAGGCAAGGCGGCTGGGAATCCGCGTAAAAGGAAAAGAAAACAAGTATTTTGCTCATACACTGAATAATACAGTAGTCGCACCGCCGAGAATGCTGATCGCATTTTTGGAGAATAACCTTCAGGAGGACGGCTCTGTAAAAATACCGGAAGCACTGCAGCCATATATGGGTGGAAATACTGTAATTATACCAAAGGAATAAATCAAAGAACTCTGCGGCAATCTGACGGGGAACCAGACTTCCAAAGAAGCAGATCAGGAATTGCAGGAAAGGTACGATAGAAAATATTTTGCCATTTTTCGCAAGAATTTGCCAATAAGTTCCTAACATCAGATAACAGGCTTGCCTGAGTTCATATTCCTGCTGCTCTAAATATATACAAAAAGTGGAGATGATCATGCATCAATATTTGAAAGCAATTGGATTCGGAAATTTTTCTGCAAAGAAGGAATTAAAAGAAATACTGGGGCAGGTAGAAAAAAAATTTACACACCAGACAATCATATCATATAATAAATCCGCTGATTTTTGTGAATTTCGAAAAGATTTCGGCCAGGGAATCGGGATTGCTTTGTATGGAGAAATGGATGAAAATGAAAATTTTGATGCAGACTATTATTCTCCCTATTTTCAAGGCAGCGGAATTACCACATACTCTGAGGTGATTGTAGAAAAGCGGATTGACCGGGAACAGTATGTAGGCATCTGCGAAGACCCGAAGGTGGGAATCAGCCTTATATTCACCTTAAAAAATGGAATTGATTATCAGAAGGAGAGTCAGCTTGGCGGGATGTCCAGGCTGAACACTTCCGTAACATTTTCCGGGCTGGCGCTGTCGGGAAAAATATTGCTTCCTGTCCAGAAAAGCCAGAATCAGATTAAAAGTGTAAACGAGGCTTCCGATAATCGCAGGAACCTTTTAAACGCAGCAAGAAACGGCGACCAGAATGCAATCGAAACCTTAACTCTGGATGATATCGATATCTATTCCCAGGTATCAAGGCGACTTCTGTATGAGGATGTATTTACAATCGTGGATACATACTTTATGCCGTATGGGGTGGAGTGCGATATCTACTCAATCATGGGTGAAATCCTGAGTGTTAAGGAAGCAGAAAATCTGGTCACGAAAGAAAAGCTGTACCAGCTTCGGCTGGATGTTAACGAACTGCAGTTCGATATATGTGTTCCCCAAAAAGAAGTTTTGGGAGAGCCTGAGATTGGAAGAAGATTTAAAGGGAATATCTGGCTGCAGGGAGAGATCAACTTTTAGGATTTTCTACCCTTTAGAATGGAATTGGACTTCTTATCTCTTCAACTTTAATAATTTAGTGAAGTGAAAAAAATGTAAAAGTAAAATCTACTGGTATGGGAATAGAAATGAGGGCAAGACTATTTTCAACTCGCCCTCTTACAGAGTGGAATTTAACTTTTCGCTTCACTACTTTGTATAATTTTATAGAAATAGATAAAAAAAGATTGATTTTATATAAATCTGGTGTTAAAATAATTAGTGTTGGACATCTATAGGAAAGTTGATTATTTGAAAAAGAACAGGTGTTCATCTTGTCGCTATAGCTCAGCTGGATAGAGCGACCGCCTCCTAAGCGGTAGATGGTTCGAGTCTAAATTAGGAATACAAGTTCATATTTTTTGCATAAGTCCCAGTAGCTCAGTTGGATAGAGCACACGCCTCCTAAGCGTGGGGTCGGAGGTTCAAATCCTCTCTGGGACGCCAGAAACAACGCTGTAAGCCTTTGTTTTCAAGGGTTTACAGCTTTTTTGTTCAGCCGTAATCCTTAGACGAAACCATCTTCCTTTGGTTGGAGGGTAATTGAATGTTTATGAGTTGCAGTGTATATTTTGCTAATTGGAAACGAACAAAAATCTGAGCCTTGCTAATAAAAACTACCTCTTTGCTAATTTGAGATTTCAGACCGCTTTTTGGCCTGCAATCAGCGCCGCCAGCGTACTTGCAAGCTCCGGTGATTTTTGAAGCTGTTCGATCAATGCCGCAAGGTCTACAGTCTGTGCCTGAGGCTGTTCTTGCGGAGGCGTTACCTTCCTCAAATCAGGATTCGCATAGAAGGCACTCTCAAATTTCTGCGCATTGATCTTGCGGTCCTTGTCGAGAATGTGAGCATAGACCTTTGTAATCATATCTATCTCTGCATGTCCTGTATCGCCCTGTGTGGCCTTCAGATCGCCGTGGTTGAGTTTCAGCTTGTAAGTCGTACTGGAATGTCTCAAAGAGTGAAAGACGACGTTAGAGAGCCCTGCCTTTTGTTTCAACAGTGAAAACTCTTTCTCGATAATCCGATTTTCGCAAGGTCTGCCATTTGGCAAGGCAACCACCAGATCAAAATCCTGGTACTCGTCACCGAGAAATCCCTTTAATCTCTCAGGGTTTAATTCCCCGCAGCTTGCTGCGTAAGAAACTTTTTTGCAAAGTAAAAAGATGATACAATAGTAAAAAAGGAAAGGGGAAAGTTGTGGATGAGTGAGTACAAACACAAATCACACAATGTATCAGTGCTAATGTATTATTTTGTATGTCCGGCAAAGTATAGAAGGGTAGTAATAGACGAAGAAGTGGATGAGGTAATAAAAGAAACATGTGAA
>QXWX01000061.1 GCA_009911175.1 Lachnospiraceae bacterium
GAGTTAAAGCACAAGGGAATCGGAGTATTAGATATTAAAGTTGACAGAGGCACGCTGGAACAGCATTTTATTGAAATGGCAAGGAGGACAGAAGAATGAGTGGTTTTTTATATGGTGTGGCGTTGCAGTGGAAATTGGATATAAGAAGCAAATCTTTGTTAGTTACCTGCTATATCGTTCCGCTTATTTTCTTTCTTCTCATGGGAGGTATCTTTACCTCTGTTATGCCTGAAATGAGAAGCGCCTTGATACAATCCATGATTGTGATGGGCGTATCAATGGGGGCGTTTATCGGATTGCCGTCGTCGCTGGTTGAAACTTATGGAAGTAATATCAAAAAGGTTTATCAAGCAAATGGGGTGCCTTTATACTTAGGCCTTATCACAATGTTTCTTTCAGCCTTTGTCCATTTGATGATGGCCTGTATCATTATACTGCTGCTTGCCCCGATACTGTTTGAAGCAGCTTTACCGGTACATTTTCCAGAGTTTTTTCTTGCTCTTGCCATATATATTATTGTATCGCTGAGTATTGGAAGCATATTAGGGCTGATTGTAAAAAATCAGGCGAAACTGGCGATGATAGCACAGCTTGTGTTTTTACCCTCTATCATGCTTTCCGGGATTATGTTTCCCGCTCATATGCTGCTGGATTTTCTTAAAACCATAGGACGCCTTTTCCCTGCTTCCTGGGGATACCGACTGATGTTGGATCATGGATTTCAACTTGAAAATATATGGTATTTGATCCTTGTATTTTGTGCGGCAGTAATCGTTTGCGGCGTACTTTTAAAGAAACAAAAATCTAAATAGTTAAAGAATAGGCAATCGGACATCTTATTCGCCAAATAGAACAGGCGGCAGGAAAAACCTCCTTATCTCGCCGCCTGTAATAGCTAATTTGTTATGCCCCGTAATAATGCTGAATGGCATGAGCAACATATGCAGAACAGCCTGCGCCAAACTGGCTATCAGTTGTTTCAGCAAGTCCGCAACAGCCTGTTCGTTTGTAAAACCTGATGATAAATGCTCTTTGTATTTTTCTATGCTCCCCCAATTTTTCACTTGTTCATCAATATGCTCTTTCGACATAGATTCCAAAGTATGGTTTACGATTCTCTGTACATCTTCGTTAGTAAATGCTTCAAAACTCATAGTATTAACTCCTTCCTGGATGGAAAAGGAGATCCTATATGATATGAAATTCTTATATTGTGGGAGTTGAGATTGGTGAAAGAATAGGAAGGATTTAACCGAGAAAAGAATAAATACTGCCCTGGCTACGGCGGTGGTGAAGGAAATCAGTCATGTAAAATCGCAAAGTGCAGTATGGAGCATGACGGTGTTCAATATTGTTTCCAATGCAGTGAATACCCTTGTGAAAAATACGATTATATTGATGAGTTTGATTCTTTCATAACACACCGGAGCCGAAGAGCCGATATGGAAAAGGCAAGGCGATTCGGGATAGAAGCTTATAATGTGGAGCAGACGGAAAAGGCTAAAATACTGGACATTCTTCTGTCCGGTTTTAATGACGGCCGAAAAAAGACGCTCTTTTGTGCAGCCGTCAACCGTTTGGAACTGCAAGAGCTGCAAACAGTACTCAGTGAAATTGAGCGTCAATCTGATATGGAAACACTGACGCTCAAAGAAAAAAGTGCTTTTGTTGCTGGACTACTACAGGATACAGCGGCAACGAAAAATATCGACTTAAAGCTCCGTAAGAAAAAGAGATAATTGCTTTTTCTTTGCAATCGGACAATAAATTAAAAAATCTATAAGAATGATGTATAAAACGGAAACAAATAAGCGTATAGAAGCAAAATCAGTGCTCTGTCTGTTCTGTCATAATGACCCATCGAAAGCCGAATTTATCTATAAAACTGACACTGCAGGAACTGTATGTAGTGCTGTGTACCGGATAAATGATCTCGCTTCCGTCCTGCATAATTTCAAAGACTCGCATAACATCCTCTTTTGTTTCCAGTGTGATAGTCAGTGAAAGGGCAGTGCTTGGTTTAAAAGGGATATCCAGATTATCCGCCATCATGATCCGTTGATTTCCGATAAGGAGTTCCGCATGATAGATATATTCTTTCTGTTCTTCTGACAGTTCTCTATGAAAATCTTCCCATTTTGCATCGCTGTACCGAAGCAGACAGTTGATTTCTGCGTCGAATGCTTTTGGTAAAGGTATACTGCTTCTTCACATTTCCCATCAAAATTGAAATTCGGTGTAATAATTGCCATATTCGTATTCCTCCAATATGATTTTGCTGACAGATTCTATTTACAGCTATTTTATCAAAGAGAAATTAGAAATGCCATGTAAAAACCGCCCCTCATTCTGCAAAAACGGGACGGCTTGTTTGCTTTGTTCTATGATAAGATCTTTTGCCAATAGGATTCTAATATTTTATTATCGGAATTGAAGATTTCGTGTTTACTCCCTTTTACCCGGATAAGCTTTGCGTCTATATTTTTCCTCCTGCATAATTTCTTCACAAATCGTTCCTGTTCCCTTTTGGAAACATATGTTTCGTATTCTGCCTGGAAAATACGGGTAGGACAGGAAATCTGGCGCCATGCTTTCTTTTGGAGAGTATGGTTTAACCGACGCGTCTGCCAAAGCCATCCATAGGAGGCTGCGTTCATCTGGAATAAGGGCTCTTTGCTGCGTTTATCCTGATAATATAGGAACCGGCATTCGGAAGCGGACGCGCTGTCGGCATATTGCTCCTTTCCATCATAGGGATGGTTTCCCGGCAGATAGTGTTCTTCCCTGCCTGCTATGCAGAAAGTCTTTGCGGCGAGATATGCCAGCGGCCAGGGAATGGGGGCGCTGTTTGGGCGTATCATTGGGGAAGAGAGGATCAGCCTGGAATAGATCCGGGGCTCTTGTGCCGCTGCGCAGGCCGCAATCCCGCCGCCCATAGAATGGCCGTACAGGCGTATGGGAAGCTCCGGGAATTCCTGTGCCGCAAGGCGGCTTACAAACAGCAGGTCATCTACATATCTTTGATAATCATCAATATGTACCAGAGAGAGGTCCCCGGTATCCCTGCACAGCCTGTAGCTGCGGCCGTGTCCGCAATGTTCCGGCATGAAGACATGGTATCCCCCCCGAAGAAAATAATAGATATTTTCCAGATGCTTGTCGGCTGTTTCCGTATAGCCGTGGGACAGGATGACAATGCCCTGAGGCTGGTCTGCAAGGCAGCGCAGATAGAAGATCTTTTTCCCTTGTTCCCGCTCACAGTATCTTTCCGTTTTCCTCTCTGCAAGATAAGGCAGAACGGCCGACTCCATTATTTCCGCATATCCTTCTGCGGGTATGATTAGATTGTGAATGGTTCTTCTGTCCATGTAAGGGTTCTCCTTTCATTTCCATGGCGGGTCATGGCGGCCCATACAGGTTACAGCAGTCATGACCATGTATAGCAAGCTCCTACCGTAAATCCCGGCTGATTTTGTGTTCGTCATAAAACAGGAAGATAATCCCGCCTAAAAAGCAGAAACATGCCGCCGAAAACGCTGCAATGCGGTAACCCGTTCCCAAGGAATCCCCAACTGTGGAAACCGCTGTAAACAGGAGCATGGAGAGGCTCTGGCCCAGCTTAAATGCAAAAGTCCTTGCGGCATAGAACATCCCCTCACGGTTGCTCCCAGTGCGCTTCGCGTCACTCTGGGCAATATCGGCAACCACTGCCTGAGGAAGGATCCCAAAGACCGCCATAGGTAAAGAAGCCGTAACCATAAGGATCAGACCCTGTACATTTGCAGAGATTACAGAGATCTTTCCAAGAAAGCCGGTATAGAGATAAGAGAACGAAAAAATCACGAAAGCTGTTAATATCAGCTTTTTCTTGCCAAGTTTCGGCGCCAGCTTATTGATCGGAATATAAAATACCAGTGACAGAGCGGTCATACCGACAAAATAAAATGTAGTCATCGTTTCCGGAAGTTTCAGCAGGCTGGTGACGAAGAACGGAAGACCTGTCTGGAACATGGTAATGGCAATCCAGTACAGGATGTCCGACCCGACGAATTTCAGGAATTCCCGATTCCGGAATGTGGAAGCGAGGGAGGAAAACGCGGTATCCTGAGAGGGGACAGTATCCACATATTCTTTTTCACGGATCGACCATACCGGAACCTGCATACAGAAAAATGCGACGACAGCCATAACTGTGAACGTCGCGCGGATTGCGCCTACACGTCCCAATATCGGAATTAAGGCTCCCCAAATTACCGGCGCCAGATAGGCAACTGCGGTTCCGGCAATAAAAGTAAAGGAAATGACTGTGGAAATATTCAAGCGTTCCCGCTGGTTGTGCCCTAATTCCGGAATCAGGGCATTATAGGGCGTGCAGTAAGCCGTGATTGAAAGATAGTATACCATTACCATCACGAACAGGAAAACGGCATTGATCCAGCTGTTCTGATTGACCGGAGACCAGAATATAAGCACGGTAGACAGAGAAAGGGGCAGGGCGGCCCATTTTAAAAACGGGATACGCCGGCCATTTTCAGAGTTACAGCGGTCCGACAGGGATGCGATCAAGGGATCTGTGAACGCGTCAAAAAGCCGTCCGAAGGCGGTAATGCCGCCGATGACCGTAAAGATTCCGAGAATAACCAGTCCTTGAGGGATAAACAGTGTCTGCCCCTGTGCGACAGAGGCTTCATCCGGCTGATAAAAGTATACGAGCCAGTTAGAAATCAGACCTGACAATAAGGACCATCCGAACTGCCCGGCCGCGAATAGCCATATTTTACCTGTAGATAGTGATTTCATATGCATCCTCCTTGCTGTTTCTTTTCTGCTATGAACTTTTTGATTCTTTGCTGCTAAGCCCGTTAAGGAGGAGATCGCCTGCAATCTCTACCTGTAAGACCAGGTCGACTCGTTCGTCTGATGAAAGGATGTGCCCATTGCAGGCCAGTTTCTGCATCAGACTCAGAAGTGTGTGTGTTACGGAAAAGTATACTTCATCTATGGTATATGAAAAGGACAGGCTTTTGTCCTTAAGGCCTTTTTCCAGAGCATTTGTCATATAAGGTTTCAGATTCAGGATGTATTCTTCATATTCTTCCAGCCGTTCCTTTGAAATATGATATCTTTGGACAAAGATATCGAATTCCTGGAGAAATTTTAGAAACAAGAATTCTTCCTGAAAAATCTTTGTAAAGATCTGGAAAATACATTTTATCTGCCGGATGCCGTTCAGCTTCTGATATGCTTCCTGGGACAGGGAATCCAGATACTTTCCGGCGATCATCTGCCAGTAGGCAATTCCTGCCGAGATCGCAAGCTCTGCTTTGGTTTCAAAATAACGGTAGATTGTGGCAGGGCCGACACCGGCTGTTTTGGCAATCTCCTCCACGGATGTATCTTCAATCCCTTTTTGGCAGAATAGCTTCAGGGCAGTATGGAGTATCTGCTGTGTACGCTGTTCCATCTGCTGTTTCCGAATCTTGGACTCGCCCATAAGGAACATCTCCTGTCTTTTTATTTTGTGATAGTAATACTATCACTTTTTGGGAATGATGTCAATATTTACGTCATTTATGGCGCGCATTTAGAATAGGGGAAGCTTTCAGGTTGTTCGTGCAGCGTTTATTATTTCCTTCTTAGATTTTACTATCCAGAGGCCCCTTCTTCAACAGGACGCAATTCATGGAATCGTATATCTTATGTTCCTATATTTATGGATCCATCCTGAGATTCATCGCTTACAGAAGTTTCTCTACGGTTGACTTTTTGGCGAAAAAGTGGAATGCTGCTCGATTGATAGGAAATCCTTTATTTGGTACAATGAAGAAAAGATGTAATACAAGAGATGATAAGGAGAACAATAACATGGACAGACTAAAATTATCGGACAATATTATCCGGCTCAGGCATGAGCGGAAGATCACGCAGGAGGAACTGGCGGATTTCCTGGGAGTGACCAAGGCGTCCATATCCAAGTGGGAGAATGCCCAGAGTACGCCGGATCTGATGCTTCTGCTCCAGCTTTCCGCTTTTTTTGATATGACGATAGACGAGTTAATCGGGTATAAAGCCCAGCTCTCCAGAGAACAGATCCGCCGTTTCTATGCGGAACTCGTAGGAGATTTTGAAAAACGGCCCTTCCGCGAAACGATAGAAAAAACCCGTAACCTGGCCCGACGGTACTATTCCTGCCATCCTTTCCTTCTCCAGCTTATCGTATTGTACTGGAACCATTACATGCTGGCAGAGCCAAAAGAGGAACAGGAGAGGCTTTTGGAGGAGGCGGTTTCGTGGTGCGACCATATCTTAGAGAACTGCAGCGACGTAGGCGTGTGCAGTGATGCCTTGGTTTTGAAAGCGGGCTTAAGCCTCCAACTGGGGAAAGCAAAAGAAACGATTGCTATGCTGGAGCCGGTGTCAGATCCTACACGCCTTGCAGGGCAGGATGGGGGACTGTTGGTTCAGGCTTACCAGATGGCAGGGGAACCTGAGAAAGCCAGAGGTTATATCCAGGCGAGAGAATATCTGGATTTGCTGAATCTGGTGAGTGATGCCATGATATCCCTGGCTTTATATCAGGATGATTTCAAGAGATGCCAGGAGACCATATACAGGATTGGAAATGTAATAGAACAATACCGATTGGAACAGCTTCATCCGAATGTGGCGGCGCAGTTCCATTACCAGACAGCGGTAGTGTATGCTTTGAACGGAGCGGAGGAGGGGGCGCTTAAGTCTCTTTGCTCTTTTCAAAAATGTGTTGACAGACTTTTATGTGCAGAAAAGATGACGCTCCATGGGGATGAATACTTTGACCGGTTAGACGCATGGATTGAAACCCTTCCGTTGGGAGATATGGCTCCCCGGAGCAGGGAATTCATTTTCCAGAATCTGCAGGCGGCATTCGGCCATCCGGCCTTTGAGGGAATCAAAGATAACCCCGATTTTCAAAGGATACTACAGCATTTTACGAGTAAGTAAGGAGGAGAAAGTGATGCCTGATAGAAATGAAATGTTACCTTTTTTAATTCCGCTGGCGATTGTGGAGGTTGTGCTGCTGCTCTTCTTTTCCGCAGTGTCAAAAAGCAGTTCCCAGGTACTTCTAGGAACCGGCGGGGCGGCGCTGGGCGTTTATCTTATTTCTATGTTCCCGAAGCTTGACGCCTTCCTTCCGGCAAGGCTGCTGAGAGGAATGGAGCTTTTACAAAGGGCCAAAAGCCCGGAAGATTATTATGCCGGCATAACGGCGGCAGGGCTGATGGTTTTGCTGTGTATGGTACTGTCTGTCGGTTGTTTTGATTGGAAACAGTTGTAGAATGGGAGGAGAGTTATGCTTATTATCAATCATTTGACGAAACATTATAAGGGAAGCAGTAAGGGGATCTCGGATCTAAGCCTTCATGTGAGACCGGGGGATATCTATGCGTTTATTGGACACAACGGAGCCGGAAAGACAACTACGTTAAAATGTATTGCCGGTATTCACGATTATGAAACCGGTGAGATCCGGATCGGTGGGAGGAACCTTCGGGAGAATCCCCTTGCCTGCAAACAGGTGACGGCTTATATTCCGGATAATCCGGATCTGTATGAGTATCTGACAGGTATCCAGTATCTGAACTTTATTGCCGATATTTTCAAAGTTTCAGCAGAAGACAGGAAGGAAAGGATTCAAAGATACGGGGATGAATTCGAGATAACGGCGTCCCTTGGAGATCTGATTTCCTCTTATTCCCATGGCATGAAGCAGAAGCTTGCAATCATATCTGCGATGCTGCATGAACCAAAGCTGCTGATTCTGGACGAACCTTTTGTCGGGCTTGACCCGAAAGCAGCCGTTGCCCTGAAAGGTATGATGAGGAAGCTTTGTGACAGCGGGGGCGCCATATTCTTCTCCACCCACGTGCTGGAGGTGGCCGAAAAGCTCTGCAACAAGGTAGCGATGGTCAAAGACGGGCGTCTGGTTGCCTCCGGCAGTATGGAGGAGGTTGTGGAGCAGGGCAGAACCCTGGAGTCTTTTTTTATGGAGGTGGTAAATGATGCCGGCACAGATTAGTTTGGAACAGATTAAGATCATGACAGGGCTGGAGCTCTGTAATCTCTTTGGCATCAATGTTTTACGGTTTTCTAAGGATACGCGTGCGAAAAAGAGGGCTGTGATGCTGTCCGTTCTCTGGGCGTTCCTGATTATGATGATGCTTTTTTACGTGGGCGGTCTTTCCTATGGCTTGGTTCGGCTTGGGGCGGAAGGTGAGGTCATTTCATGCTTGATCGCGGTTTCCAGTATCCTGATTTTTATTTTTGGAATCTTAAAGGCGGGAAGCCACATGTTCCGGATACAGGGATTTGATATGATATCCGCCCTGCCTGTAACAAAAGGCGTGATAGTAATCAGCCGGTTTCTGCGCATGTATACGGAAAATATGCTGCTGGCAGGTCTGGTACTGATTCCGGGGATTGCGGTATATGCCTGGTCGGTGAGGCCGGGGACAACATTTTATTTGAATGCGTTTCTTGGAATCTGGTCCGTGCCGTTATTGCCAATGACAGGGGCGATCCTTGCGGGGGCGCTGGTTTCAGGTATTTCCGCCAGGATGAGGCATAAAAGCCTGGCGGCGTCAGCGCTGACGCTTCTGTTAGCTTTTGCGGTTATGTTTGGTTCTTCACGGCTTACGGCTATGGAAGGGATGGAAAGCATGGAGATTATAGCGGAACTGTCAGGGATGGTTTCGGCCGTGCTGGAGGACTGCTATCCGCCTGCCGTCTGGCTTGGAACGGCGATTGTAAAGGGGGAATTCGGCCGGTGCCTGATGTATACGGGAATGTTTCTGGCTGTATTTGCTGCAGCGGCGGCTATCGTATCCGCCTGTTTTCAGTCCATCTGTCGGAACCTGCATACAACGGCGGCAAAGCATGATTATCAGGTTGGAGAGCTGAAAGCGGATTCGTCGCTGGTGTCTCTGTGCAGAAAGGAATTCCGACGGTATTTTGCATCCAGTATCTATGTGTCCAATACGCTGATCGGGCCGATCCTGGGATGCGTCATATCAGGGGCGCTTCTTTTTACAGGGCCGGAGAGGATTAAGGAAATACTGCCGGTTCCGGTTGATCTGGCGGGGATCGCGCCATTCCTGCTGGCAGGTACTTTTTGTATGATGACCACTGCGGCGACTTCTGTTTCTATGGAAGGGAAGAACTGGTGGCTCGTCAAAAGCCTGCCGCTGCCGACGAAAACAATCCTTGACGCGAAGATTCTGATGAATTTGATACTGGTTCTGCCTTTTTATCTTCTGTCAGAGGTTTTCCTGATCTTAGCATTAAGGCCAGGGATACAGGAAGGCTTCTGGCTGGCAGTGATTCCGGCGGTGATCCTTTTGTTTGCCTGTATATACGGGATTACCATAAACCTGCATTTCCCGGTTATGGATTGGGAGAATGAAGTAAGCGTGGTCAAGCAGAGCGCTTCAGCCATACTTGGCGGTATGGGCGGGGCTGTCCTTGCGGTTCTTGGCGGCGCGGGCGCCTGTGTGGTTCCGGGAGGATATCTTGAGGGATATGAGGCGGTTCTGTGTGCGTTGATTTTGGGGGTTGCATGGTTGTTATATCGAAAGAATAACCGCATAGATCTGCGGGGAATTTGAGGAAAACAGGATTGATATATATTTCGTCTTTGGATGTCTGTGGTCAGAAAAGGGCATAGAGTGAAAAGCCTGATAAAAAACAATGTGGTATGATTTGAGCATCAAATTAAGGAGGTTGCCGCAATGCGCGCATGGGAAACAATAAACCGAATTTTAAGGATTTAGTAACAGTGAATTTGGACCGGGCAAACAAGTATCTTTTCGGCACATGGCTGCCTCAGCGCAACTTAACAACGGAGCCATTCTCGATAGAAAAGTATTTCCAGAATGCAGAAGATATGGTATGGTATATATGGAAATATGGGTGAAACTGTTGGTGTCTGAGAATGACGGAGGTAATCAAAAATGAAAAACAAATACTTATCTTATCTTTTTACTTCCCTTGCTATTTTACTGTCAAATGTTATGTGTGCCACAGTCGCGTACAATTATTGCTGTATGCAATACGAGATTTTGTATGCGGGTTATAGTGCTCCGGCAAGCGTTGCTTTTTTATTTGGCATCCCCTATGCCATTGGAATTATAATTTGCGCGATCCTGGCCTGTTTTTTTCATAAACGATATCGTAATTCTGGAAAATAGAAGATGAGGCTGGAGTATATCATTCGTCCTATAGTGTAGATAAATGAGAATAAAGGTGTTTGACTAACCGTAATGACCAATCACAGATCTGTGGTTCGTAATTACGGTTTTATCCATTCTCCCTTCTTTTAAAATATATCTGTTTTATCAGCAGATTTATAATACGGATGCCTTGCAGCGGAGTGCAAGGCACCGTGAACAGTAACCTGATGTTTTCATTATCATCGGATTATTGTTCCTAAATAGTATCATTCATATTCTGCCTCCTGTCAATTAAGGCGCAGCCGCTCAATAATGCTCGCCCTGACCATCCTCCTGTATACAACGACCGGTATGGTCACCGTCAGAATGAAAAGGAACGGATATAAAACCAACATCGGCCACGCCACAAAGTGGTATGTGAAAAACCAGACACTGGCGGATATCCCCCTTACAATCACAAGGGAAAGGAATCCTCCGAAGACTACAGACGCGGCAACTGTCCCTACCGCATAATAAAGCCCTTCATAAGAAAGCATACTTTTTAACTGTTTCCCCGTCATACCGATACTCTGTAACATGGCAAATTCCTTCCTGCGTGTAAGAATACTTGTCAGTACGGAATTTATAAAATTTGCTATTCCGATAAAGCCGATCAAGACACTCAACGTACCGCCGATTGTAACGATTAAGGAAGTCAGACTGTCAAAGGACGCTTTATAGGTTCCTCTGGAATCAAAATCCATATTCGGTTCTGTATTCTCCACGTAACTGCCTAGAAACTCTTCCATCTCCGTTTCCCTGCCGTCTTTCACATTGAATGGGAAACCGACCAGATGAGGGGTATCGCAGAGCTTCCGAAAACGTTCTGTCGGCAGGTAGAATCTCGACGCGCCCGTGTGACGGGTAGTAGCCGTATTCTCATTTGTGCGGACCTTCGCCATAACCGTAAGGTCAAAACTTCTGTCTCTGGAAATATGTGTGCCATCCACATTCAGATGGTTGAAACGTATCTTGTCCCCGACATTCACCTCCGGATTGTCGATCACGTTTCCATTATCGTCACACTCAACATTAAACAGAACATAATCTCCTGATGCAAACGCCTGCCAGTCTATTGTTCCCTCTATGACCTCCATAGAATCAAACAGGAACTCATCCGCCCCGTACAAATCAACATACGGGTTCCCGTCAGTATCCTTATTATAGTTGGAAAATGCCTGACTGGAGGCGGAGAATGCTTCCTCCAGAATCCGCGAAGTGTAAAGCCGGCCGCCGTCTTCAAAACTGTCTTGCCGCCGCGCCGCTTCTATAAATGACTCCGACAGCTCATACTCGCTTCTTTCAAACCGATACTGGAAATAATCTGCAGAAGAAATCAAAAAATCCACATCCATAAATTTTGAAATATATTTGTCAATATCAAATCCTGCCGCTAATGTAAATACGGTATTGAACAGCACCAGGCTCAGCGTCATGGATACCAGAACAAGCACGGTACGTCTGCGGTTCCTGCCCAGGTTCGCCAAAGCCATTCGATGAATTTTCGCCCCTTTTGTTGACTTCTTATCCGCATTCTTCTTCCCAAAGGCTCCAGGGTCATTTTCCGTATACCGGATTGCCTCAATCGGAGACACCATTCCCGCAATTCTGGCAGGCCTGCGTACACTGATGAAAACTGTAATCAGGGCAAATACTGCCGAGCCGATAAAAATATAAGGATTGGCCGTCACCTTGATTCCCGCCTCTGATGTATAGCTGGTTCCATTCATCAGGAAAGGCACCAGCGCACGTCCGATCAAAAATCCAAACAAAAGCCCGATCGGTATACCAATCAGCGAAAGCCGCAGTACCTGGCCGGAAATCAGCCTCTTAATCTGACGTTTTGTAATCCCCAGCGTTTTAAGCTGCCCGTAAGATTGGATATCCTGTATCACAGATATTTGAAAAATATTATATATAATCAGGTACCCCGCCACAATGATGAGAAGAATCCCTGCAATTCCGGAAATAAGCATGGCAGGATTTTCAAGCAGGTTTCCTCCTGTATATGCCGGACTGATCCTCGCAATAATATAATTCGGATCTTCTGTGCTTCCTCCCATTGTGTCGCATGTATATCCTGTTTCAGAAAGGAGCTGCTGCAATTTTGCCTCTGGGTCCCCGTTTCCTTTAAACATGATATAAGCCGCGACAGAACCGGTATAATCACCGCCTACCGTATGGGTATAGCCACCAAGTTCTGCATGACTGTCCATAAAAGCCTTTGATACAAGCAGCCTCCCTACATTGCTCAGGCTGTCTGTTTCCCAAAAACCGCACAATGTGAAATCGGTCTGGTATTCTTTCCCCTTCATCTCATAGGACAGAGAAACTGTCTCACCAATTCTGGCCGGTATCCCCAGCGCCTCCAGCGTTTTCGTATCTGCCATGATCTCACGGTCCGCTGCTGGCTTCTGACCTTCTGTCGGTTCATATCGCGCAAAATCAAGCATCGTATCGTCCATATACCAGACTTCTGCCCGCCATTTTTCAAGTCCCGGGTTCTTGAGCTTATAGGAAATACATTTCGTATAGGCAATCCTGTCAATGAGAGGGCTCCCTTTCACATCCTCATAGATACTGTCATTAATATAGCTTAATACAGCCTGACCATCGCCACCCGCTTTCCGGATATTCTGATCGTGGATGGTGTCCATCATGCCAAAGCCCAGAGTAAAAATCGCGGCAAAGAGAGTCGTCGTCAGAACAATCGCAACCACGGCAATCATATTTCTGCTCTTGTTCGCCTTAAAATACCGCCCCGATAGCCGTTTTAACACAGCCTGATTATTATTTCCGAATAGAATATCATTCATCCTCTGTCCCCTCCTTACTCCGTGATCCTGCCGTCCTCGATACGGACAATACGGTCAGCCAGCTGGGCAATCTCATTATTATGCGTAATCATCACAAGGGTCTGGTCAAACTTATAGCTTGTGGTTTTCAGAAGCCCTAAGACATCGCTGCTGGTCCGGCTGTCCAGATTTCCGGTCGGTTCATCCGCCAAGATGATTGCGGGTTTTGACACAAGCGCCCTGGCAATCGCCACCCGCTGCTGCTGTCCTCCCGAAAGATTATTCGGCATACTGTTCAGCTTGTCACCAAGTGCAAGCAGCTCCACCACATCCTCCATGAATTTCTGGTCTACAGTGTCGCCGTCCAGTTCTACCGGCAGCACAATATTCTCGTATACATTAAGAATCGGAACCAGGTTATAATTCTGAAAGACAAAACCGATATTGCGCCTGCGGAAAATCGTAAGCTGCTCGTCTTTCATTTGGGATAATTCCTTGCCTTTTACTTTGATACTGCCAGAGGTCGGATTATCCAGACCTCCCATCATATTTAGCAGGGTAGACTTCCCGCTTCCGGAGGTTCCGACAATGGCCACAAATTCTCCCTGTCCGATGTTAAGGGTAATCCCGTCCAATGCTTTGGTTATATTGGGCTCTTCGCCATAATATTTTTTTAAATCTGTCGTCTGCAAAATGCTCATAGGTTCACGTCCTTTCTGATAATTAAGAAACTTCTTTCTACGTTTCTGACCATATCATAACAGCCAAACCTCTCAGAAATCTCACCGGGAACAAAGACTTTTCAACAATTTGGCTTTGAAATCTCACAATTCAGTGACATTTCGGCAGTAATGAAGAGAACAGAACGGCTAAGCATTCCTCTCTTTCAAAAGAAAAACAGAAAAGACAGAACCTTTTCCCACTTCCGATGCAACTTTCACATAACCGCCCTGCATCGTAATAATCTCCCGCGCCAGATACAAACCAATACCAACCCCTGAGGTATCATGCACGTCATTTTCCCTGTAAAAACGTTTGAAAATCGCGCCATGCAGATTTTCCGGTATTCCCTTTCCGGTATCTGCAATATCAATTTTCAGATATAATTCCTGACTTTCAACATGGATATCTATCCTGCCTCCCTCCGGCGAGTATTTCACAGCATTATCCAGAATATTAAACAATGCCTCTCCCGTCCACTTCCGGTCATGATAGGCCTTTAAATTGGCGGGACAATCCACAGAGACTTCCATCTGCTTTTTTTCCGCATGAAACAGGATGCTCCCAAGAGCCGACGCCAGCGTATCATATACAGGCTGCACGTTCTTCTCCAGAGAGATGATACCTGTCTCTAATCGGGAAGTCTTTATCATTGCCTGCATCAGGAAATCCAGTTTGTCAAGCTCAGTCCCACAGTCCATCAGGAATCTGGCGCGTCTTTCCTCTGACATAGGCTCTTCAAGCATTGTTATATTTACCATTTTAAGATTTGTGATGGGCGTCTTAACTTGATGAGAGATGTCAGAAATCAATTCCTTAAGCTTAGACCTTTCCTTTGCAATGCTGTCGCGGTTTTTCAGCATTATTTCATAAAGCCTTACCAACCTGTGGTTAATCTTATAGAACAGGTTTTCCTCCAGCGCGCTCTCAGGCAGCGCTGTCTCTCCCTCTGCCATCCGGTCTAACTGCTGGCAAAGGGTATCTGAGAATAAAAGAAGCTTTTGGCGGATCAGCGCGATAAACAAAGCCACGCAGACAAGCACAAGAAAAACGTAAAGAAGGCCCAATAGAAGCACTGCGGCCTGCCCTGTCAGCAGATAAAAGCCTGTAAGCACACCGGCAGAAAGTGTACAGAAGATACCCAGGAGCGCCGCGCAGGCTTTATTTACAGAAACGTTTATTGCGTTCATTTCATCCGGCCCCCAATCCACATATATCCCATGCCATAAACAGTTTTAATATATTGAGATCCATTGCGCTCGATCTTGCTGCGGATACGGCTTATGGCAACCGTAAGGGCATGCTCATCTACAAAATTACGCTCGCAGTCCCACAGCTTTTCCAGAAGTATCTGACGGGTCAGGACAGTCTGCGGGTTCTGTATCAGCACCTTCAAAAGGCGGTATTCCATGGAAGTGAAGTTAATCGGTTCTCCTGAGAAGGCGGCCGTCATCTCTGAGAAATGAACAGACAGATTTCCGTCATCATAAGTATCCCCGCCGGTCTGCTTCTGTATCCGCGCAAGCAGAGCGGAAACCTTTTTGCGGAATACACTGATATGAAATGGTTTTGTCACATAATCATCTGCCCCTAACTCATATCCTTTTAACATGTCGCTTTCCATATCATTTGCAGTCAGGAAGATTACGGCAGTATCCGGATACTTTTCTTTCAGCTCCTGGCATAATGCAAACCCGTTTCCATCCGGGAGATTGATATCCAAAACTGCCAGTTCATAGGTCTGTTCTTCACAGCATTGCTCTGCTTCTGCTTTTGTCTTCGCCGAATCTACCTTATAACCGCCTGCAGATAAATTATAGCAAAGCGTACTATTTAAAAGATGGTCATCTTCCACTACTAAAATCCTCATATGTTCACCTTCCCTTACTATATTTTTCTCTTGATTATATCGGATTATATAATATTATCACCCAAATGTCACAGAAATCTCACATGTGCCAGTTTATTTGAAAGGGATTTCTGCAGCGCTGATTTTTCATGACTTTGAGTGTGTTTCATGCTATAATATCTGCAAGGCCTTTAGAGACGCTATCCGTTTTTTCTTGCGGTTTTTGTGTAAAATACGATGTTGAGGAGTAAAAAAACATGTACAAGCAAGTCGATAAGTCACAGCATTCCTTTCTCGATTTTAATCAGCCGATGGGGCTCCATATGAACCCGGATAACCGCTGGATCAAACATGCGGATCTCATCCCATGGCAGGCGCGCCGGAACCGGCAGCCGCTAATTAGCAAAAAAAGAGCTTTGAGTTATTTATAACCGACGCATTGAAAGCAAAACAGACGCAATTAACATTTTGGAAAAAGAAGCGTCGTTTATACCTCTGTGGTTTCATAGATGGCATAATCTTGACAGATGGATCATAAAAATGTAGAAGCAAATATTCGGGGAGAACGTTAGCATATGGATCAGAAAATAAAGACAATATGTCTCGAAGTGGGACTAGCTATTGCCCTTGTCGTAAGCTTGAGTCTTCTGGGGGCGAAGATGGGCTCTGAGCATCAGAAGAAAGAAGCAAAGCTGGAACTGGCGGAAGCCGAGAACAAAGCGGCTGCGGGAAAGCGGGACGGCGGCGTGACTGGAGGGGAGGCCGCCGAAAATGCGGAGGGCGGATCAGGAGCATCCGATCCGGATGCGGCTCCTGTGCCTGAAACGGAGGAAGTGATCGCGGACGGACAGTATCCGATCATGGGAAAAAGTCCGGTGACCGTAGAACAGATGGTTTCCTATTTTAACTCTGCTAATTTCCCCTATCCTGCTGAACAGTTGTCCAGGGGCGGCGCGGATTCTATTGAAACGTTCTGCAAGATGTATTATGAGGAAGCATCGGCGGAAGGGGTGCGGCCGGAGGTTGCCTTTGTCCAGACCATGAAGGAGACCGGATGGCTGCAGTATGCGGGAGATACCTCCATTGAACAGTTTAATTTTGCGGGACTTGGAGCCACAGGAGGCGGAGCGGCTGGCAATTCCTACCCGGATGTGCGTACCGGGATTCGGGCACAGATTCAGCATCTGAAGGCATATGCTACGGCGGACGCGCTGGTGCAGGAGTGCGTGGATGACCGGTATGAATATGTCACGAAAGGATCCGCTCCCTATGTGGAATGGCTGGGCCAGAAGGAAAATCCGGGCGGCTTGGGCTGGGCGACAGACGAAAATTACGGGTATTTTATCGTAGAGATGATTCATAGTATGAATCAGATGAAGTGATAAATATTATATCTGTTACTATCTTGATTTTATTACGCAACGCTTTTCAAAAAAGCAATATGATTATATTCTTAAGATTTTGAAAACTCCTTGACAAATAGACTTTTGCCCGCTATGATATAGTTTAGTTCATTTGGAGTTAACAATTTTGTAAAATTTCAAAGGTATTGAGAAAGAGGAGTACATAATTACTTCCCACAGAGAGGACGGCCCATCGGCTGGAAGGCGGTCCGGGTATCAGGATTATGGAACGTGACTTTTGAACCGGATATCTGAAGCGCAGGAGTGACCCGCTGTCTGCTGTGAACGCCGCCATATGCGGATGATTCGTGGCTGTCAGACTGTCGGTGATTTGCTCAGGATTTTGTGGGTAGGGTATCCCGTGGCGGTTTACGTTACAGAACCATAAGTTATGTTATGGGGCGGCATAAAAAGCGGTGCGACCGTATTTTCTTCTATGCCACATCATAAGTATAGGAATTAAGGTGGTACCGCGGAGAACAATTCGCCCTTTACATTGTAAAGGGCTTTTTTAATACCAAAAATGTGAAAAATCCGTGAAGTACCAGCTTACTGTTCATGAGTAAAAGGAGGAGAAACATGGGTAAGGAACTGGCAAAGACGTATAATCCGAAGGAGATTGAGGAAAAACTGTATGAGAAGTGGTGTGAAAACAAGTATTTCCACGCAGAGGTGGACCGGGACAAAAAACCGTTTACCACGGTCATGCCGCCTCCGAATATCACGGGAAAGCTGCATATGGGACATGCGCTGGACAATACGCTGCAGGACATCCTGATCCGGTATAAGCGGATGGAGGGCTTCAATGCCCTGTGGGTGCCGGGAACCGACCATGCGGCCATCTCTACAGAAGTAAAAGTAACGAACCAGTTAAAATCCGAGGGCATCGACAAAAAGGAATTGGGACGGGAAGGCTTTCTGGAGCGCACCTGGCAGTGGAAAGAGGAATATGCGGGAACCATCGAGAACCAGCTGAAAAAGATGGGCATCTCCTGCGACTGGGACCGGGAGCGGTTCACCATGGACGAGGGCTGTTCCAAGGCTGTCGAGGAAGTATTCATTAACCTATACGAAAAGGGATATATCTACAAGGGATCCAGGATCATCAATTGGTGTCCGGTCTGCAAGACCTCCCTGTCCGATGCCGAGGTGGAGCATGAGGAGCAGGGCGGACATTTCTGGCATATCAAGTACCCTATTGTAGGAACGGAGGATTTTCTGGAGATTGCCACGACCCGTCCGGAGACCATGCTGGGCGATACGGCTATTGCGGTACACCCGGAGGATGAGCGGTACAAGGATATCATCGGCAAGCATGTGATGCTTCCCTTGGTGAACCGGGAAATCCCCATTGTGGCAGACTACTATGTAGACAAGGAATTCGGGACCGGAGCGGTGAAGATCACGCCGGCTCATGACCCCAACGACTTTGAGGTAGGGAAGCGCCATAACCTGGAAGAGATCAACATCATGAATGACGATGCCACCATCAATGAGCGGGGCGGCAGATATGCGGGCATGGAGCGATATGAGGCGAGGAAAGCGATTGTAAAGGATCTGGAAGAGCAGGGCTTCCTGGTGAAGATCGAGCCCCACTCTCATAATGTAGGAACCCATGACCGATGCGGTACGACAGTAGAGCCGCTGATCAAGCAGCAGTGGTTCGTGAAGATGGAAGAGTTGGCGAAGCCTGCCATCGAAGCGCTGCATACAGGAGAATTGAAGTTTGTGCCGGAGAGGTTCAACAAGATCTATCTGCACTGGCTGGAAAATATCAAGGACTGGTGTATTTCACGGCAGATCTGGTGGGGACATCGGATTCCGGCGTACTACTGCGACGAATGCGGAGAATTCGTGGTGGCAAAGGAGATTCCGGAGAAATGTCCGCACTGCGGATGCGCCCATTTTACACAGGATGAAGATACACTGGATACCTGGTTTAGCTCAGCGCTGTGGCCGTTTTCTACCCTTGGCTGGCCGGAAAAGACGGAGGATCTGGATTACTTCTATCCCACGGATGTACTGGTGACAGGCTACGATATCATTTTCTTCTGGGTGATCCGGATGGTATTCTCCGGATTGGAGCATACCGGAAAATCCCCCTTCCACACCGTGCTGATCCACGGACTGGTGCGGGATTCCCAGGGGCGCAAGATGAGTAAGTCCCTGGGAAATGGAATCGATCCGCTGGAGATCATCGACCAGTACGGCGCGGATGCGCTGCGTCTTACTCTGGTAACCGGAAACGCGCCAGGCAACGATATGCGTTTTTCCAATGAAAGGGTGGAGGCAAGCCGGAACTTTGCGAATAAGGTGTGGAACGCATCCCGCTTTATTCTGATGAATATGAAAGAAAATATCGTGGACGAGCCCGGGGAGAGCCTGCTGAAACCGGCTGACAGATGGATCCTGGCAAAGGTCAACCGTCTGACGAAGGACGTGACGGAGAACATGGACAAGTTTGAGCTGGGGATCGCGGTCCAGAAGGTGTATGACTTTATCTGGGACGAATTCTGCGACTGGTATGTGGAGCTGGCAAAATACCGGATCTATCATGCCGAAGAGGATCCCGATTCTGCGAAATGTGTTCTATGGATCTTAAAGACCGTATTGGGGCAGGCATTGAAGCTCCTGCATCCGTTCATGCCGTTTATTACGGAGGAGATCTACAGTGCGCTGGTGCCGGAGGAGGAATCCCTGATGATCTCTTCATGGCCGGAATATCGGAGGGAGTGGGAATTCCCAACGGATGAGGAAGTGATGAGCCATGTGAAGGAGATCACCCGAGGGATCCGGAACATGCGCGCGGAGATGAATGTGCCGAACAACCGCAGAACCAAGGTATTTATTGTCAGCACAGACCAGAATCTGCTGAGCGGGATTGAGGCAATCCGGGAATCTGTAAAGCCGCTGATGCTGGCAAACGATATCCTCCTTCATTCTGAGAAGAAGGATATTGCGGAAGACGCGGTGTCCATCGTAGTTCCGGGGGCAGCGGTGTATCTGCCGCTGGAAGACCTGGTGGACTTCGAGCAGGAGAAAGAACGCCTTGCGAAAGAAGAAGAAAAGCTGACAAAAGAGATCGCGAGGGCGAAGGGCATGCTGTCCAATGAGAAGTTCCTGAGTAAAGCGCCGGAGAAGAAGGTGCAGGAGGAAAAAGAAAAGCTGGAGAAGTATACCCAGATGCTTGCGCAGGTACAGGAGCGTATGGCGGGGCTGAAGAAGGCATAGAAGGACAGTGCGGCTGATCGGCCTGCGAATCAGGACAAGGGCTGCATATATATGGGAAAAGCGGACCAAAAAGACGGGATACGATAGGGCATTTATGTGAATTTGGGGTCGGATGGCTGTGTAAACGGCCATCTGACCTAAAAGGGAGAGAAGTTAGGATGAAGAAGGTTCAGATCAGGAAGCCGGATTTCAGGGGCTTCTTTCATAAGATAAAAAATTTGAAGATAGAAGACCTTAAAGCACACTGGATCGCAAGACGCAATCGCCGGGCGAGGATCCTGGAGGAACGACGCAACAGCAAATTTTCAAGGCGTATGGCGCCGGTCTATCGTTTTATGAACCGGATCTCCCTGGTATTCCATTATTTACTGGCATGCATATTAAACTTTTTTATAGAAGCGATCTCCAGGCTTTCGCTGTTCCAGGCATGGGATTATATGACGGAGACGCCGAAGGTGTTTTTGTTCAACGCCTTCTTGATTTTCGCCACCTTTTCCATCGTATACCTGGTCAGGCGGCGGGTATTTGCAAGGATCCTTCTCAGTGTATTCTGGCTGTTTTTAGGCGCCTGCAACGGGTATCTGCTGACGAAGCGGGTGACGCCCTTCAATGCCCAGGACTTAAAGGTGCTCTCGGACGCCCTCTCGCTGACCGGCAATTACTTTTCCACATTTGAACTGATCCTGCTGATCGTGGGGATCGGCGCGGTGATCCTGTGGGTTGTCTCCATGTGGAGGCGGGGCGGACAGTTTACCGGAAAAATGCACCGGATCATTGCGCTGTTCGGCGTGGGCTTCTCGGTCATTGCTTATATGGTTCTGACAGACGTGGCCATTGACCGCAGAGTGATCTCGAACTATTTTGGAAATATTGCCTTTGCATATGAAGATTATGGATTCCCTTACTGCTTTACGTCCAGTATTTTTAAGACCGGGATCTCCGAGCCGTCGGGGTACGGGGAGGAAACCATGGATGCCATCAGCAGCGGCGGGAAGATCACGAAAAGCACCACCGGACGGAAGGAAGAAGAACTGCCCAACATCATCTTTGTGCAGTTGGAATCGTATTTTGATCCCACGGAGGTGGAGTGGCTGCAGTTTTCCGAGGATCCGATCCCGAATCTGCGGAAGATGTATGAAGAGTATTCCAGCGGATATTTTAAGGTGCCGTCCGTAGGCGCGGGTACGGCCAATACGGAATTTGAAGTGCTGACCGGTATGAGCATGCGTTTCTTCGGACCGGGGGAATATCCCTATAAGACCTATGCCAAGACGAAGCTTTTGGAAAGCGCGGCTACGGCCCTGACCAGCCTTGGCTACGGAGCTGAGGCGCTGCATAACAACGGAGGAAACTTTTACAGCAGGGCGCAGGTATTCAACCACATGGGATTTGATCATTATACCAGCAAGGAATTTATGAATATCCTGCAGACGACTCCGAAGGGATGGGCTACGGATGATATCCTGATCCCGAATATCATGGATTCCATGGATACGACCAAAGGACAGGATTTTGTATTTGCCATCAGTGTACAGGGGCATGGAGACTATCCCGTAGAGAAAATGATCGAGAATCCCACCATCCAGGTCAGCGGCGTGGAGGACGAGGGCAGGAGAAATGCCTGGGAATATTATGTGAATGAAGTATACGAGATGGATGAATTTGCCGGAGACCTGGTGAAGGCCGTAGAGGAACGGGGAGAACCTTCCGTAATTGTTTTCTACGGAGACCATCTGCCCACAATGGACCTGCAGGCAAAGGATCTGAAAAGCCGGTATCTGTACAATACCAATTATGTGATCTGGGACAATATCGGTCTGAAAAAGAAGGACGGAAACTATGCGGCATACCAGATCATGGCCGAAGTGCTGGACCGTCTGGATATCCATTCGGGGACGGTGTTCAATTACCATCAGGAGCGCCGCCAGACGAAGAACTACCTGGCCGACCTGGAACTGCTGCAGTATGATATCCTGTACGGAAAGCAGTATGTCTATCAGGAGAGCGGAAAGCCGATCACATCCGGTCATATGGCGATGGGGGTTAAGGATACCACGATTACCTCTCTGGTGGAGCAGCTGGACGGCACATACAGCGTGTACGGAGAGAATTTTACCAAGCAGAGCAAGATCTATATCAACGGTGAGAAGCAGAGCAGTACGTTTTTGAATAATACAAGGATTGATCTGAAGGAATCCGTCCTGGGGGAAGAGGATGTTGTTATGGTGGCGCAGGTAGGCTCCAGCAATACCATTTTCCGGACCTCCAAGGAATACAAATACCGGGACGGACGCTTCGTGCCCCTTCCCCGCAATACCAGTACGGTGAAGGCAGGGCGGAACGCGTTTATCGGAAATGACGAGGGAGAGTAGGTATTTTGACATATGATGAGGCAGTGGATTATATTTTAAAGATCCCGAAATTTACAAAGAAAAACCCGCTGGAACATACGAAGGAATTTCTGCGTTTTTTGGGAAATCCGGAGAGGGACTTGAAGGTCATCCACGTGGCGGGGACCAACGGAAAAGGCTCGGTCTGCGTGTATCTGGATGCCATGCTGAGGTCTGAGGGGAAATCCGCAGGCCTCTTCGTCTCTCCACATCTGATCCGGATGAATGAGCGGATCCGGATCCGGGGAGAGCAGATCTCGGACGGGGAATTTGTGAGAGTATTTGAAAAGGTGATGGAGAAGGTCAGGGAAATGGAACACCAGGGTCTCTCTCATCCTACTTTTTTTGAACTGCTGTTCGGCATGGCAATGACCGCGTTTGCGGAAGCGGGAGTGGAATTTGCGGTGCTGGAGACCGGATTGGGCGGGCGGCTGGATGCCACCAACGCCGTAGAGCATCCGGCAGTCACGGCCATTGCGTCGATCGGGATGGATCACCAGGAGATTCTGGGGGATACCCTGGAACAGATCGCGGCGGAGAAGGCGGGGATCTTGAAAAAAGGAGTGCCGGTGTTTTACTCCGAAGGGGAGGAAGCTGCCGGTCAGGTGATCGAAAGCCAGGCGGCCCGGCTTGGAATTTCCTGTAAGAAAATCGGGAAAAATGCGTTCGAAAATCTGAGAATCGAACATAAAAATATTGCATTTTCCTGTACAAATGCTTATTATGGAACTACGGCATGGAAACTCCGCAATACAGGACTGTATCAGGCAGAGAACGCGATGCTTGCCCTGGAAGTGATGAAAAGCCTGTTTGGAGAGACGGGACGCCCGCGGTTATGGCGGGAAGCGCTCGCTCAGGTCGTCTGGGAGGGCCGCATGGAGGAGGTCCTGCCGGGGATCTATATCGATGGAGCACATAATCTCAATGCCGTGGTCCGGTTCGTTCAGAGCGTCAAGGCACGCGGCCCACACAGGACGGCGGTTCTGTTTTCGGCGGTTCAGGAGAAGGACTATGAAGAGATGACGGCATATCTCTGCCGGAATCTGGAGACGGACTATTACGTGGTGACCCGGATCGAAGACAGCCGGGCGGCGGATACGGAGAAGCTTCTGGCAGCATTTGCGCGGTATACGGATCGTTCGGTGGCGGTGATCGAATCCCCCCGGGAGGCGCTGCATTATGTGAGGAAGCACCAGGACGGCCGGACGGTGTACTGTCTTGGCTCCCTTTATCTGGCCGGTATGCTCAAAGAACTGGCACAGGAGGAAAGCTTATGTTAAACTACGAAGAGGAACTGAAAAAATTCAAACCAAGCCTGGAAGTAGAGGATATAGAGGATGCCGTATACCAGGAGGATCTTACGGACATGTCTGATCTGCTCAAACAGGTCATGGATCAGAAAAAATAAATTATCGGGGAAAGAATACGGTGAGGTTTGATGGACTATACGAAGAAAATCATCCGCCAGTCGAACTACTGGTATAATGACGGTCTGAAAAAGGCCCGGATACGGGATATGTCTGGTGCGATTGTCTCACTTCGGCGGAGTTTGCAATATAATAAAGGAAATATTACGGCGCGGAATCTCCTGGGGCTGGTCTACTACGGCCGGGGAGAGGTTGTGGAGGCGCTGGTCGAATGGATCATCAGCAAGAATCTGCGGCCGAAGAACAACTTGGCCAATTCCTATCTGCAGAATATCCAGCATTCGGCCAGAGGACTGGAGACGATCAACCAGTCCATAAAGAGGTTTAACCAGTGCCTCGTCTACTGCCGGCAAAATGGGGAGGACATGGCGATCATACAGTTGAAAAAGATCACCGTGTCGCATCCTTCCTTCTTGAAGGCGTATCAGCTCCTGGCGCTTTTATATCTGCATACCAGGCAGTATGCCCAGGCACAGCAGGCCCTGACCAAGGCGCGGAAGCTGGATACGACCAACGAGATCACGCTGCGCTATATGCAGGAGCTGACGCAGATCCGGGGAAAAAAAGCGAAAAAGCCGGAGAATAAGGCGACAAAAAAGAAGAAAAAAAGAAAAAAAGAAACGGTAGAATATAATCTGGGAAATGAGACCATCATTCAGCCGGCGCACCGGATGGTGAAGGAACTGGCAGGAAGATTTACCCTGATGAACATCGTACTGGGCGCTGCTATCGGCGCGGCGATCGTATGGTTTCTGATCGTGCCTGCTGTAGACGAGAGTAAGTCCGACAAGCGGAACAAGGAGGTACTGGAATACAGTGAACGGATCAATTCTCTGGAAGCACAGCTCAGTGCGGTGACCAGGACCCTGGATTCCTACCGCGCGGACAGTGCGGATTCCGAGGAAGCGGTTCAGACGGCAGCTGCCACGGCGGAGAGCTATGAGAATCTGATGACGGCATCGGAACAGTACAATTCGGGAAGCTATTCGGAGGATTCCATTGCGGATGTGCTCCTGGCCGTGAACCGGAACGCGCTCGGGGAGAGCGGACAGGAACGGTATGACGACCTGACATCAAGCATCTATCCGACAGCCTGCAGCATTCTTTATGAATCCGGTACCGCTTCTTACAATGTTGCCAATTATGATACGGCGATTGAGGTACTGGCCAAGGTTGTGAGAATGGATGAAAGCTATGATGACGGCGGGGCGCTTCTGACGCTGGGACTTGCCTGTCTGGACAACGGGGATCCCGAGACTGCTACGACCTATTTAAGCCGGGTCAATGAGCTCTTTCCGGACACGGACAATGCACAGGAGGCAAAGACCAGTCTGGAGGAGATCGCGTCGGCAGCGAACCAGGACACAGAAGAATAAAAACGGCGATTCAAGGCGCCCGACACCTTGCCGTCAGGCAAAAAAGGCAGCGGGGTCTGCCGTTATACGAAAGAAAAGGATGTGTAGAGGATACATGTCCTTTTTTTAAATGTTGCGAGGAGGAGTATGAATCAATGAAGTATCAGGTAGAAGAGAATTGCCTTACGATCTTTCTTCCGAAGGAGGTGGACCACCACCAGGCGGAGGAAATCCGGAAGGATGCGGACGCGATGATTGAGCGCAACCACATCAAATATGTGATTTTTGACTTTGGGGAGACAGAATTTATGGACAGCTCAGGGATCGGGGCAGTCATGGGAAGATACCGTCTGGTCCATCTGATCGGCGGCGAGGTGTGGGGCGTCCATGCCAATGCCAGGATCAAGAAGATTCTGACGATGTCAGGAGTCACAAAAATTATGCAGATTTATGAGGAGGATCAGAGATGAGAGACACAAATGAAATGGAAGTCATATTTGACAGCTGTTCTTCAAATGAAAGGTTTGCCCGGGTAGCCGTGGCGTCGTTTCTGACTCAGCTAAACCCCACGGTGGAGGAGGTGTCTGATGTGAAAACAGCCGTCTCCGAGGCAGTGACCAATTCCATCATCCATGGGTATGACCAGGAGATACATAAAATTACGGTCAAGTGCCGCATTGAACAGAACCGGTTTGCAGTGACTGTGAAGGACACGGGGAAAGGGATCAAGGACGTTGCCCAGGCGATGATGCCAATGTATACGACCCGTCCGGAGCTGGATCGGTCGGGAATGGGATTTTCATTTATGGAGGCATTTATGGATAAGGTGGAGGTGGAATCCGCGCCGGGAGAGGGAACTACGGTCAGGATGGAGAAAACAATCGGAAAAGGAAGGAATCTATGGACCACACAATCGCTTTAATTCAAAAGGCTCACGAAGGAGACAAGGAGGCAAGAGAGCAGCTTGTGAAGGAAAATGTGGGACTGGTCTGGAGCGTGGTAAAGCGGTTCTACGGCCGGGGCACGGACCCGGAGGACCTGTTTCAGATCGGCAGCATCGGGCTTCTCAAGGCGATTGACAAATTTGACCTGTCCTATGACGTCCGGTTTTCCACCTATGCGGTGCCCATGATATCCGGCGAGATCAAAAGATTTCTGCGGGACGACGGCATGATCAAGGTAAGCCGTTCCCTGAAAGAACTGTCCTATAAGCTTTTTCAGGCCAGGGAGGATATGACTGCGAAGCTGGGCCGGGAGCCGACTCTGGAAGAGCTTTCCCGGGTCCTTAAGGTGGAAAAGGAAGAAATTGTCCAGGCAATGGAGGCCGGAGGGGAGGTGGAATCCATCTACAAGCCCATCCATCAGAAGGAGGGGAGCGAGATCCGGCTGATGGACAAGCTGGAGGAGAAGGAACATCAGGAGGAGAAGATTCTGAACTGCATGTTGCTGCAGCAGCTTTTGGAAACGCTGGACAAGGAAGAGCGCCGCCTGATCTATCTCCGGTATTTTCAAAATCAGACTCAGTCGGCAGTGGGAAAGAAGCTGGGAATCTCACAGGTCCAGGTATCCCGGATGGAAAAAAAGATCATGGAGGCGCTGCGGCGGGAAGGAACCTGCTGAGGTATATTTTCGGGATTTTTTCAGATACTACTGCTTATAGGCGCAAAGGATTTGGCCTGCGGTCTATAGATCAAGAGAAAGGACAGGTGGCTGTAATGGAAGAAGGAAGAAGAAAAATACGGATATGCTTGATGAGCATTGTCCTGGCGGCAGTAGTGATCGGAATTTTTTACTATTACTATAGTGACGCGGAGGCGGTTTCCAACGGCGCGGGGACGCTGATCAGAAGGCCGGGTGCAGAATATCATGCCTGCTAATCAGGAAACGGTCTATATCAAAGGAGAGCGGGATGTGGAGATCACGAAGACGGATGTCACGCTGGGAGACATCCTGACTCTGGAATGCAGCAACAAAGCTATGATCCCGAAGCTGAAGGTGCTCAAGATCCTGAAAATTCCGGATCAGGGGAAGCGCAGGTATGTGATATCCATATTGAAGATCATTGCCTGTATCCATGAAAAATATCCGGGTGTGGATATTCAGAATATGGGGGAGACAGACATTATTGTGACCTACGAGGATCAGAAAACCCCGGGTATGGCGGTGCACCTCATTAAGACGATATTTGTGGCGATGCTGACCTTTGCGGGCTCCGCGTTTGCGATCATGGCATTTAACAACGACGCGTCGGTTTCCGATCTGTTTTCCCAGATGTATGAATTTATCATGGGTTCCGGATCGGATGGGTTTTCCATCATGGAGGTCAGCTATTCCGTGGGCATCACCATCGGGATCCTGGTATTTTTTAACCATTTCGGTAAGAAAAGATTTACTGTGGATCCTACGCCTTTGGAGGTGCAGATGCGGGTCTATGAAAATGATATCCAGACCACTCTGATCGAAAACGCATCAAGAAAGGGGGCGGAGCTGGATGTGGGTACGGCAGACCCTTCTGGGAATCATCGGTCTTAGCTCGGGAGTTGTTATTGCAGGGGGTCTGTTTGCCCTGATCGTGGAGCTGGGCGTGATCGCGGACTTTGCGGACCGGACTCATACGGCGGACAAGATCCTTCTCTATGAGGACTGCGCCGCTTTGGGAGGTGTGGCTGGAAACCTGATCTCGGTCTTCCGCCCCCAGATGGGCTACCTTGGGTTTCTGCTTCCGGTATTCGGGCTGCTGGCCGGAATCTTTGTAGGGTGCTGGGCTATGGCTCTTGCGGAGGTGCTGAATGTATTTCCCATCTTTATCCGAAGGCTGAAGATTGTGCGCTACAGCGTGGCTTTTATCCTCAGCATGGCCCTTGGGCGCGGGCTGGGGGCGTTTATTTATTTGCTGAAACGCTGGTAGCCGCCGGCCGGGACAATTACGGACTGTATGTGTCATATGTCACTGCGCGGCAGATTTCGTCGGCTGTGAGTCTATCCGGTGTCCAGCATAAACGTTTCAAAAAGGGCAGGTATCCGGTCGGTTACCTGCTCTTTGAATACCATCGTATGCAGAAAGGCTGCCAGTGACAGGCTTTCTGTATACCGCTGTATATGGAAAGTCTTCCGATGCCGGGCTCTCCATATACCTGTAAATATATTTACATGATCCCCCAAAGCCAGTACAGGAAGCCCAGGACCCAGGTAGTAAAGATTCCGTACAGTATGACCGGGCCCGCAATGGTAAAGATCTTACATCCGATCCCGAATACCTGCCCTTCCTTTTTGTATTCGATGGCCGGGGCGGCAACGGAATTGGCGAATCCGGTAATGGGCACCAGCGCGCCGGCTCCTCCCCATTTCGCGATCTTCGGGTAGACATTCATTCCGGTCAGGATGATGCTGAGAAGGATCAGCAGCAGAGACGTCCATCCGCTGCAGGCATCCTTGGAGAGCTCCCGGACCTTGCAGTAATTGTAGATGAGCTGCCCCGCGGTGCAGATGATCCCTCCGGTGACAAATGCCTTTCCCATATTCAGCCAGATATTATGGACCGGAGTCTTTTGCTTTACATAAGCTTCGTATTGCTTTTCCTGCTTCATTTTTTGTGTTTTATCCATATTCTTACCTCACAGATCATATGATTTTGCCTGCCAAAAGGGTTTCCGACTGAATGAGCAGGTCGAAAGCTCCCTGGAGCATCCAACCGTACAGTTGGAAAGTGTTCCTCTCTCTTGCCGGCTGATTTATAGTATCTGGAAAATATAAGATCTTATTCAGAACCGTGAATAAAATCCCTCCGATCATCTTATACTATTTTTCAAAAATGAATCCGGTGAAAAGATTCGGGCAGTGCTGTGAGGCGGCAGACATTTATGCAGAAATGAAAACAGCCGGATCGGAAATGGGGAATTGGTTTGGGACAGGAATTGAAAACGAAAATGAATCAGATCAAAGGAGCTCAGAGCATCAGCTTTGAAGTTTCTCCTTATATCATGAGCAGCGGTTCGGTTGTGGGAAGCAAGGAGTCAGAAGGACCTCTGGGAAAACTATTTGATGTGTCGAACCAGGACGACCTGTTCGGAGCAAAGACCTGGGAAGAGGCAGAAAGCAATATGCAGAAGGAGGCCTGTGTGCTTGCCCTTGGAAAGGCACACGTGAAGCCGGAGTCCGTCCGATTTTTATTCGGCGGGGATCTGCTCCGGCAGGGGATCGCCACATCCATGGGGGTCGAGTCTCTGCAGATTCCGCTGTTCGGGCTCTATGGCGCCTGCTCCACCTCCGGGGAAGCGCTGGCATTGAGCGCTATGAGTGTGGCTGCGGGCTATGGGGACTGTATGCTTGCCGTGACCTCCAGCCATTTCGGGAGTGCGGAAAAGGAATTTCGTTTTCCGTTGGGATACGCGAACCAGCGCCCGCTGTCGGCACACTGGACGGTGACAGGGAGCGGCGCGTTCCTGGTGGGGACGGAGAAGAGCCATGTGCGTATCTCCGGTGTGACCGTGGGTAAGATCGTGGATTATGGCCTGAAGGATTCTCAGAATATGGGCGCCTGCATGGCTCCGGCCGCCATGGACACGATCGTCCAAAACCTGCAGGATTTCGGAAGGACCGTGGAGGATTATGACAGGATCGTCACAGGGGACCTGGGGTATGTGGGACAGGATATCCTGTTCGACCTGGTACAGGAAAAAGGCTATGACATCCGGGTCAAGCATATGGACTGCGGAATGGAGATCTTTGACCAGAAGACCCAGGACACCCACGCGGGAGGAAGCGGCTGCGGCTGCGCGGCTGTGACACTGGCCTCTTATATTCTGCCCAAGATCCGAAAGGGCGAATGGAAGCGGGTGCTTTTTGTGCCCACAGGCGCTCTGCTGTCAACAGTCAGCTTCAATGAAGGAGCCAGCGTTCCAGGGATTGCCCATGGGATCGTGCTGGAGCATGTGAACTGATCCGGACGCTGCTCCACAGTGGATAGAATGCAGAGAATGTGTTTCGCTTCGGAGAATGACGGAGTGATCGATTCTCCGATATATGACATCGAAGGAGGAAAAGAATGTGGATTATGTAAAAGCATTTTTGATCGGAGGACTGATCTGTGCGCTGGTGCAGATCTTACTGGACCGAACGAAGCTGATGCCGGGGCGGGTCATGGTGTTGCTGGTATGCAGCGGCGCGGTTCTTGGCTTCTGTAATATTTACAAGCCGTTTCAGGATTTTGCCGGGGCCGGGGCGAGCGTCCCTCTGCTGGGCTTTGGCAACGTACTGTGGCAGGGAGTGAAGGAGGCTGTGGATAAAAGCGGCTTTCTGGGAATCTTCCAGGGGGGCTTCAAGGCAAGCGCGGTAGGGATATCCGCGGCGCTTGTGTTCGGATATCTGGCGTCCGTGACCTTTGAGCCCAGGATGAAAAAATAAAAGGAATCAGTTTTATTATGGGTGAAAATGGAAGTTCCTGTTGCTTTTTACCGGGGATAATGTTATGTTGTTCGTGTAGCGTTTTTTATTCAATAGGAAACTTCTCCCAATTTTCCTTTCGAATAAAAACCCTTCGGGGGATGCGCACTACGCGCATAAGGAAAATGGCTGCTGCCGCAGCCGCGCTTCAGCGCGTGTGTGCGTCAAGACGCACACTTTTTTACTAGGGAGGAAAAAGCATATGGATTATGTAAACATTATCATTCCCTTTATCGGGGGACTTGGCATGTTCATTTACGGCATGCAGATCATGGCGCAGGGACTGGAAAATGCTGCCGGCAATAAAATGAAAACGATGCTGGAGGCTTTGACGAGAAATAAATTTTTCGGCGTGCTTTTAGGCGCATTGATCACGGCGGTGATCCAGAGCTCTTCCGCAACCACGGTCATGGTGGTAGGCTTTGTCAACGCGGGGATTATGAGCCTGAATCAGGCGATGGGCGTTATCATGGGCGCCAATATCGGTACAACGGTAACTGGATGGCTGGTATCCAGTGTGGAGTGGGCCAAGTTCTTAAGTCCCGGCAACCTGGCTCCGGTGGCGATCATGCTGGGCGTGATCGTGATGCTGACGGGAACAAGGCGTTCCACCAAGGACATTTCCAGTATTATTATTGGCTTCGGACTTCTTTTCGTAGGAATCACGACCATGTCGGCCTCCGTCGCGCCGCTGCAGGATTCGGAAGGCTTCCGCAATCTGTTCATTACCCTGGGGCACAATCCGTTCCTTGGTATTATCGCCGGCGCGGTGGTGACTGCGGTGATCCAGAGTTCCTCCGCGTCCGTGGGTATCCTGCAGAGCCTTTCCGCCGCAGGGCTGGTTCCCTTTAACGCGGCGGTGTATATCATCATGGGCCAGAACATCGGTACCTGCGTGACCGCCATCATGTCCAGTATCGGTGCAAAGAAGACGGCGAAGACGGCGGCTGTGATGCATCTTCTGTTCAATATCATCGGTACGGTGCTGTTCAGTATCGTAGCCATTGTGCTGTTCAAAGTGGTATTCCCGGCAGCGGGTACCGGCATGATCACGCAGACAGAGATCAGTACGGTGCATACGATCTTCAATATCGGTACGACAGTCCTCCTGTTCCCGGTATCCGACCTGATCATCAAGCTGGCGAAGAAGCTGGAAAGAGAGGATGACAAGGACAACGATGAGAGCAAGGTACTTCTCGACGAACGTATGCTGGAGACGCCGGGGATCGCTCTGCAGTCTGTAGTCAGCGAGATCGCCAGAATGGGAAATATTGTGGCAAGAACCGCGGACCGGGCGGAAGAGGTCATGTTCTCGAAGGACGAGAGGCAGATCCGCAAGATCCGGGAGGAAGAAGAGACGGTGGACGGCCTGTGCAGCGGGATTACGGGGTATGTGGTCCGGTTAAGCTCCCTGTCGCTGAATGAGAAGGAGCACCAGCATGTGGCAAGCCTTCTGCAGATCTTATCGGATATGGAACGGATCAGTGACTACTGTGAAAATATTTCCGAATTTGCCGAGACATTGTCTGACCGGAAGGCAGAATTTTCCGAAAAAGGCACTGCGGAATTGCGGGAGATGACTCGCGTCTGCCTGGACAGCTATCGGTACGCGGCAGAGGCATTTGCGGAAAACGATAAGGAAAAGGCATTGAAGGTCATTGAGAAGGAGAGCCAGGCGGATGACCTGGAGATCCAGCTCCGTTCGGCGCATATGAAGCGGCTGGCAAACAATCAGTGCAACACGGACGCGGGCATTGTGTATCTGGATGCGCTGGTGTGTATGGAACGTATCTCCGACCACTCCAGGAATATTGCGGAGGAGATCCTGATGCGGTAAAAAAGCAGGGTGAATTTATGAGATTACTGTTTGCGGAAGATGAGGTGAGTATGTCCGAGGCTGTCTCGGATATACTCACCTATCATCATTATATGGTAGATGCGGTATATGACGGGGAAGCGGCTCTGGATTATGCCAGAATGGAAGCGTATGACGGCATCATCCTGGATATCATGATGCCGAAGAAGAGCGGGTTCGAGGTGCTGGAACAGCTGCGGAAGGAGGGATGTCGGACGCCGATCCTCCTTCTCACCGCCAGAGGGGAGGTGGAGGACCGGATCCGGGGACTGGATCTGGGGGCGGATGATTACCTGCCCAAGCCCTTTTCCATGGATGAGCTGCTGGCGCGGGTGCGTGCCATGCTTCGGCGAAGGGAAACTTTTGTGCCGGATATTCTGACCTGCGGGGACATCTCTCTGAACCTGCAGAGCTATGAACTGAGCGGAAATGGCAGATCTTTCGTGCTGCCCAAGCTGGAATACCGCATGATGGAAGTGCTGATGCAGAATCAGAAGCGTTATCTTTCATCGGAAGACCTCCTTGTGAAGGTATGGGGCTACGATACGGAAGCGGAGGTAGGGACAGTGTGGGTGTACATATCCTATTTGCGGAAACGGCTGGCGGCTCTGAGCGACCAGGTGGAGATCAAGGTGAAGCGGAATATCGGGTATATGCTGGAAACAGTGGATTGAGGTGAGCGATGCAGAAAACACTTCAGAAAAAGTTTGTGATCACGGCAATGGCAGCAATATCGGTATTGCTGCTGATTTTGCTCGGCGCTATCAACGGATTGAATTTTTGGCAGACGGACCGCTTGCTGGAGACGCTGACCCGGCAGGCGGCAGCGGCTCCCAGGTCGGAGCCGGGAATGCTTCCGTTTCCGGACATGTCGGGGAAAAGAGAGCCGGGAGACTTTTTCAGCCCGCCGGTTACGGAAGACCACGCCATGTCAGCCAGGTATTTTTGTGTGTGGTTTGACCGGGAAGGGAGCGTTGCCCGAACCGATATCGGACGGATTTCGTCTGTATCCGGAGAGGAAGCAAAGGAGTACGCAGAGAAGATCTATGAGCAGGGAAAAGAATCCGGCAGACTGAACCGTTTTGAATACAGACGGATGCCTGCCCGGGACAGACAGGGAGAGCTCCTGCTGTTTTTGGATACATCCGCGCAGCGGTATGCTCTGCTTCTGGTGCTGGCTCTTTCGGCGGGAATCGGTATATTGTGCTGGTTTGGTATGCTTCTGCTGGTGATCCTGCTGTCAAATAAGGCCATCCTGCCGATCGCGAGGAACCTGGAAAAGCAGAAGCAGTTTGTCACGGATGCGGGCCATGAAATCAAAACACCGCTGGCAATCATTATGGCCAATACGGAGGCTATGGAGCTTTGCGGCGGGGAAACCAAATGGAGCCGGAACATCAAGGCGCAGACCGCGCGTCTTGGTGGTCTGATGCAGAATCTGCTGGTGCTTGCCAGGCTGGATGAAGGTGTGGGGGAGCTTCCGGCATCTGATTTTTCCATGAGCCGCCTTCTGGAGGAGGCGCTTCCAACCTTTTGTGAGTCGGCAGCCTTGAAGAATGTGATGATCGAAGCGAAGATCGGCCAGGGCATAGAGCTTCACAGCAACAGGGAGAATCTGCTGAGGCTGGTGTCTATCCTGCTGGACAATGCGGTAAAATATGTACCGAAGGGCGGGGAGATTGCCGTCACATTAAAAAGGCAGGGAAGAGAAACGCTGCTGCAGGTGGAGAATGACTGTGAGGAGCTGCCGGTGGATGAACCGAAGAAGCTGTTTGACCGGTTTTACCGGGGGGACAGCGCCCGGACACAGAAAAGCGGGGGATACGGGATCGGGCTTTCCGCGGCGCAGGCGATCGTGGAGAATTGTAAAGGAGAGATCCGCGCGGAATACCGGGGAGATTCCAGAATTGTATTTACGGTCCGGATCTAATGCGGAAAAAGATGTGGTGATGGAGCCTTTTGTCAATATGGGCGGCCAGGTTAAGGTATGGCGTCCGCTGTGCGGCGAGATCACGGAAGAGCGGCTGGATCAGGATGCAGAGGATGCGGTACGTTTTCAGAGATATATGCTGGACGGAAGGATGGATTGACGGGGAATATTTTGAAAATATGCAGAAAAAACAGGAATAGGTGGGATGTCCCCTGGTACGATGTGGTATCAGGGGATATTTTATTCAATAGAAAATTTCCAGCTGTGCGGTTGGAGATGCTCCAAGGAGCATCCAACCCACTTATCCATTCGCAAAAATCGTGCTGACGCACTCTTACGTCTGCTAACGCAGCCGCTTTTTGCTCATTAATAAGTGGGTTGCTGATTCGATAGAGCATTTTCATTGCAATAAATTGCATGAAAATGCTCTATCGAATCGCAACCGCACAGCTGGAAAAATTTTGACATCCAAGCCTGCGGAAAAGCAGCTGACATCAGATCATGCTATATCTGTAGTCACATTTTTTTCACATCTGTCTAAATTTCATTTAAGGTTTCATGTATAATATTTTAGTGAAAATAGTGAACCAAAAAAGAAGTGCTATGTTTGATTAGAAAGGGGGCAGTGAATTATGACATGGCGTCATGAATGGAAGCATGAGATCAATATATCGGATCTGATTCAGCTCAGGCACCGTCTGCAGACGGTCATGGAGACGGACTCCCATGCGGTGGATGGAAAATACGAAATCCGCAGTCTGTATTTTGATACACCCGGAGACAAGGCGCTTCGGGAAAAAATGGATGGAGTGAACCAAAGGGAGAAGTTCCGGCTGCGGTATTATAATAGAGACACTTCCGGAATCCGGTTGGAAAAGAAAAGCAAACGCAATGGACTTGGAAAGAAACAAAGCATAGGCCTGACGGAGGATGAAGCGCGGGCCATTCTGGAAAATCAATGCAGGTGGATGGTGGACAGCGGGAGGCCGCTGGTAGAGGAATTGTACTGCAAAATGCGGTTCCAGGGGCTGCGTCCGAAAACGATCGTGGACTATACGCGGGAGCCGTTTACCTATGCTCCGGGAAATGTGCGTGTGACTCTGGACTATCAGATCCGGACCGGGCTGAATGGAATTGATTTTCTGAATCAGGACTGCGTTACGGTTCCGGCGGGGGACGCGCCTGCGATCCTGGAAGTAAAATGGGATGCGTTTCTGCCGTCTGTGATCCGGGATATTGTCCAGCTGGAAGGCAGGCATACATCGGCATTTTCAAAATATGCGGCATGCAGAAAATATGGGTGAAAACGAGAAAGGATTGGTATCAAATATGACATTTCAAGACATTTTTAAATCCAGTTTTTTGGAGAACGTGGACAGCGTCAGCATTGTGGATATGGCACTGGCAATGATCCTGGCATTTGGGATCGGCCTGTTTATCTTTTTGATCTATAAGAAAACATTTTCCGGGGTGATGTATTCCTCCAGCTTTGGTGTGACTCTGGTTGCCTTGACCATGATCACGACACTTGTCATCCTTGCAGTGACATCCAATATTGTGCTGTCCCTTGGTATGGTCGGCGCCCTGTCTATTGTCCGCTTTAGGACCGCGATCAAGGAGCCTCTGGATATCGCGTTTTTGTTCTGGGCGATCGCGGAAGGGATCGTACTTGCGGCTGGCATGATACCGCTGGCGGTATTTGGCGGCGTGTTTATCGGGCTGATTTTGCTCGTGTTCGTCAATAAAAAATCTCATATAACCCCGTATATTGTCGTACTCAGTTGCACGGGACAGGAGAGTGAAGGAAAGGCGCTGGATTTCCTGAAAAAGCAGGTGAACCGCTGCATCGTAAAAAGTAAGACTGTCCAGCGGAGTATGGTGGAAGTGACTGCTGAGATCCGGTTGAAGAGTGAGGATACGGAGTTTATCAATGCGCTCTCCGCAATGGACGGCGTGCATAGCGCTGTTCTGGTCAGCTATAATGGGGACTATATGGGGTAGCTTTACGAATGTACGGAACGTATGATATCCGGAAAAACTCCGCAGGAATATCATGCCATTCGTACATGGAAATGAACAGGGAGGATAGCGAATGTCAACACATAAACGGATTGACAGGATCTGCTGCGGCGTACTTTTGCTGGTGCTGCTTTTAACCATTGTATTTATGAATGCCGGAATGCTTGGCGTTCAGGCTGTATCCAGTGTCCTGGGATATGAGACGAGGCTGTTTGATACATCCATGGTGCATACCATTGAGATTGAGATGGAGGACTGGGATTCATTTCTGGAAGGATGCACGGATGAAGAATATGTATCCTGTTCCCTGGTGATTGACCAGGAGGCCTGTAAAAATGTTGCAATCCGGGCAAAGGGAAATACGTCGCTTACATCTGTGGCGTCCTATGGAAATAACCGCTACAGTTTTAAGGTGGAATTTGACCATTATGACAATTCGAATACCTATTATGGTTTGGATAAGCTGTGCCTGAACAACATTATTCAGGATAATACCTATATGAAGGACTATGTGACTTATCAGATGATGTCCGGTTTCGGCGTGGACTCGCCTCTTTGCAGCTATGTGTATCTTACGGTAAATGGAGAGGATTTTGGACTGTACCTTGCTGTGGAAGGGGTGGAAGAGAGCTTCCTGGAACGGAATTATGGAAGGGATTACGGAGAACTGTATAAGCCGGACAGCATGAGTATGGGCGGAGGCAGAGGTAATGGAGCCGGGTTTGATCCGGGAATTCTGGAGGATGCGGGAACTTGGCCGGAAAATCCGGGCAATGGTGAAGAAGGAATGGGAATGCCCGGAGAAGGAGTACTGCCGGAAGGAATGGGAATGCCCGGAGAAGGAGCGCTGCCGGAAGGAATGGGAATGCCCGGAGAAGGAGCGCTGCCGGAAGGAATGGAGACTGGAAAAGGCCCTGACGGTCCGGGCGGGATGTCCATGGGCAGTGACGATGTTTCCCTGATTTATACGGATGATGAGTACGATAGCTACAGTAATATTTTTGACAATGCAAAAACGGAGATTTCGGACAGCGACAAGGATCGTCTGATTGATGCTTTAAGGAGATTGAATGAAGGGAAAAATATTGACACAGTGGTTGATATTGAGGAAGTGATCCGCTATTTTACAGTGCATAATTTTGTATGCAATTTCGACAGTTATACGGGGACTATGATCCACAATTATTATTTGTACGAAAAGGATGGGCAGCTTTCCATGATTCTATGGGACTATAATCTGGCTTTCGGCGGATTTGAATCCGGAACAGATGCCGAAGGACTGGTGAACTACCCGATTGATTCCCCGGTATCCGGCGGTACTGTGGAATCCCGGCCCATGCTTGCCTGGATCTTTGCGGATGAGGAATATACAGAGTTGTATCATCAATATTTTGCGGAATTTATAGGGCAGTATTTTACAAACGGAGAATTTGAACGGATGATCGATACGGTATCCGAAATGATCGCGCCGTATGTAGAAAAGGATCCGACAAAATTCTGTACTTATGAGGAATATCAGGAGGGCATTTCCACACTGAAAAGCTTTTGCGTGCTGCGTGCGGAAAGCATCGAAGGGCAGCTGGACGGGACGACCTCTTCCACGGAAGCGGCAAGCTTATCCATTGAAGCTATGGGAACCATGGGGAATACATTTGGCCCGGGAAATGGTTCGGGAAGTGATGCGGGAAAAGTGATACGGGAAGATTTTCTGAGTAAGGCTGAATCAGAGACAGAAGGAAGCGGCAGGGGAAATAAATTCAGGACGGAAGATATTCAGGGAGGAACGGAACCGCCGGAAATGGATTTTGATGAAGATGCCATGCCGGGAGGAGCAGTACCGAATATGGAAAAACCGCCGGATATGGACACAATGGCCAAGGCAGGATACCAGACAGATATTACGGGGAGGGCAATCGGAAATATGTGGATTTTAACAGCGGCTTCAGCAGTTTTGCTTCTTGCGGGAATCCTCTGTGCATGCAGATATAAAAGATATTCATGATTTATACCCAAGGGCACCCCGTTATGGCTATAACGGGGTGCCCTTGGGTATAAAAAAAGAAGTCTGCTATATTACGAAAATGTGATATGGCAAACTTCTTTTATCCCGTACAATTTCCATGTGAAATACTCAGCATATTTAGCGGGGGTTCGAAACGATCATGAATGCTCTTCGTTGAGCTTCACTGCTTTCCGAAACAGCAGCAGTCCGATCACAAACAGCACGGAGATGGCAGCCACGCCGACGTTCATCCTGCCGGTAAGCTGGCTCATGATGGAAACGAGAGTGGTGCCAAGGATGGCGGCGCCTTTTCCGCAGATATCATAGAGCCCGAAGTATTCTCCCGACTTTTCCACAGGAATAATCTTCCCGAAATAAGAACGTGACAGGGCCTGCACCGTACCCTGGAACAGACCTACCATGACCGCGAGGATCCAGAAATCCCGCTGAGTATCCAGGCCATATGCATATAAAGCAATAAACAGGTATGCCAGAATACAGATGGTCAGGATCTTCGTGGAACCGATTTTCTTTGCGAGGCGGTTCAAAAGCAGGACCGAAGGAAACGCGACAATCTGTGTCAGCAAAAGCGCCAGGAGCAGTCCCGTACTGTCAAGTCCCAGAGCCTGCCCGTAGGCGGTTGCCATATCAATGATCGTATAGACACCATCAATATAGAAGAAAAACGCAAGCAGGAAAAGGAAGATATGCTTTTCCTGTTTGATGTCCGAAAAGGTCTTTCCAAGCCTGCAAAAGCTGTTGAGGATTACATGCTCCGTAGATTCAATATAGTATTTCTGTTTAAATGAAATAAGAAGCGGAACTGCGGAGGCCAGCCACCAGGCCGCTGTGATGAAAAAGGCAATGGACATGGAGGACTGCATGCTAAGCCCCAGGGAACCTCCCCCTAATACCACTCCGAGGCTTGCCACAAAGGGAATGCAGCTCCCAATATAGCCCCACGCGAAGCCCTGGGAGGATACGGTATCCATCCGTTCCGGCTCGGTCACGTCCGTGAGCATGGCATCATAGAAAATAAGGCTGGCAGAGTAGCCGGTCTTTGCCAGGATAAACACGCCAAGGAACCAGATCCAGGAAGACAAAAATCCCAGGATGACACAGCCTGCCACACCAATGAAGAGAACGACCTTGAAGATCCGCTTTTTAAAATCCTTCGTATCGGCTACGGCTCCCAGGGTCGGCCCCATCAGTGCCACCAGCAGGGTGCAGATGGAGGATGCGTATCCCCAGTAGGCAAGATAATTTACATCAGAGATACCGGCATTTTCAGCAAGATAGTTAAAATAAATCGGAAAAATGGTAGATACCAGCATTGTAAATGCGGAGTTGCCTACATCATACAATACCCATTTCTTTTCCAGGCGGGTCATTTTAAAATTCATGATGTTCATCCTTTACTGTTTTTGGAATTCATAGGGGCAGGTCCTGCCAGTGGTCGCCAGGACCAAAGGTTTCATGAAATCTGGATGGAAGCTCTGTTCCATCGGAAAGCAGCTTCTGATATTTTATGATCAGGCCGACTGCCAGCGGTACGGCGCCCTTATAAAGTTTTTTCAGAAGCCGGCAGTAATCCTCGCAGGCCGAATTGGGCGTTTCGCTCATGACCATGCCGTGTTTGGACTCATATTGTCCGGCCAGCTTCATAGCTCCGAACAAAAACCGGCGTTTTCTGGGATTCGGCGCAAGAAGCAGCTTATGAACCAGAATCATGGAGGACAGAGATTTTTTCACTTCCTTTGCCGAAACCTCTTCAAAAAACGGCGCGATCACCTCTGCGTTTTTCATTGTAGGATGGATATGATTCGTCCCGAGATAGGAAACAGGATCAATGTGATCCTCCGTCAGGAGCATCCTGTCAAATTCCATCTCAATCTCGGAATGACTGACCCCGCTGACCTGTATCATTTTTTCTACATATTTATGACATTCGCTGTCAAGCGCAAAATGACAGATGAATCCGTAGATATAAGCGCGTGCGGCTTCCTGGTCCAGAGAACGCTTGATGACCTGGGCTGCCTGAAAAAAGAAAGCATCCGCCGGCTGATCGTGCAGCTCATATCCGGTAGTATTTACATGGTTTGCCATAAACACTCTATAATAGAATAAAATGTCAGGGCCATGCAGCCCGATATCAAATAATTCCCGTTTGCTTTCGATGGCCTTTTGGAAATGCTTCGGGAGGGTGTTGATCACGTCCTTTCCAAATTTATAGTGTGCATATGTTGTCGGCATAATATACACTCCTTTCAGTTGGCAGTTTGCGTCTGTGTGAACACGGGACAGATGCAGTATATCGGATCTGACTCGCGGCACTCACAGATATAAGATTTCTATTTACTATCTTACCACAAACTGGAGAGAATATAAAACATTTCTTAAAAGAACATTTATAGGGAGTATATCCAATGTTTTTGTTCACACGGTGTCGTGCGCTTGTTGCACGGCATCCGGCCAATTCAGTGATGGGGCGGGCATCCAGCCCGTCTACACTCCGTTCCGGTCCGTCCTAAACAAGCGTCGCTGGCGCTTAGGACCGCCGGCAGGCGACTTTTCAATGGGCTGGATGCCGTTACTGTGAGCGCCCAATCAGGGTGTGAACAGTAAGTATCCGATTTTTTAAGCGCTCTTTACTGAAAAGAGGGGAGAAAAGAAACTGCGGTTTTGTAAAAGTTTTATGAATTTCTCAGTTCTACTTGACTAAATCAGTATAATTTTTTAAAATAGCTATGTGACATGAAGAAATGTCATTCATCTAAGGGCTTGTACTGGTTTCGACAGGGATCTTGAAGATGGAGAAGCTATCCGCAGGCAGATGCGTCAAATCGCACACTTAAAATTAAACGCTAACGATAATTTCGAATTAGCTGCAGCCTAATTGCTGCATGTCAGCCCCAGGGCACCCGCACCTTGGGAATCTGGCACCGACTATGCGGGAAACGATGCCGGCAAAGCTTTGAGCCAGCAGGCGTATCATGAAGCTACTGAAACCGTAAGGATGTTCGTTTTCGTACGGCAGAGGGAATGAAAAAGAACGGACTATGATAGTAGAAGTACATGGGATGGGTTTTTGGACGCGGGTTCGATTCCCGCCAGGTCCATCATTTGTAGTATGGAGAGGCTTGCGGAATGAGTGGGCTTCTCAATTACAACAGGCGTTCAGAATTGCGCCGGGACCATAATTTAAAAATTTCAATTCTGATATGGAAACATAGCTCAGCTGGGATGAGCGTTCGCCTCACACGCGAGAGGTCATGGGTTCGAGCCCCATTGTTTCCATCACCAAGGCTTGGTTCTGAAAACAGCGGAACCAAGCCGTTTTTCATTGGTTTT
>QXWX01000062.1 GCA_009911175.1 Lachnospiraceae bacterium
GGCAGCCATCCTGGGGTATATGCTCAGTGATTATATCTACATGAAAGAGGCCGTAAAGGGCGCCAGTCCCATGGATCGTGAATTTTTTGCGGCTTCCAATACGGCGTTTTTGGGAGAGGCGGAGTCTTCGGATGAGGTTCTGGCAGCAGTGAGTCCGGCAAGAAATGTGACGGAGCATATGCCGCCTGTCTTTCTGTGGGCAACGGCAGAGGATGAACTGGTTCCGGTGCAGCATTCGATCCGGATGGCACATGCGCTGGCAGACAAGAAGATTCCGTTTGAACTGCATATCTTTGAGAAAGGCCCCCATGGTCTGGCGCTTTCGGACCAGTCTTCGGCAGAATCCCTGTCGCAGGTATATCCGGACGCGGCAAAATGGGCGGATCTGGCGGGAGAGTGGCTGAAACAGAGATTTGCGCTGCCGCTGCCGGATTAATCCTCTTTCGAGAAATTGCTGGAGAATGGTGGGATATAGAGGCTGATAAAAATAGATGAAAACATTGCGCATACATTTGATATTATTAAGAACTCAGCGGATGGAAATGAGTTTTATGCCAGACAGGCAAGAAATCGTATATGGCTTATTTGTGAAGAAAAACAGAAATTACCTGAGGAGACATGCGCAGTCGGGTGCTGAGAGCTTATGGATTATTCGGAATAAGTTAGCTCTAATATTTCACTGTCCGTACAAAAAAATCCAAACTACTTTATTCAAAATCTGCACATGTAAAAGATGCGGAAAAAGTGGTTTGGATTTATACTTATATTGTGCTAAATAATTTGGGCAGCAGTCCAATAAAGCAAGTATATATGCCATGAATAGTTTCATCAAAATCAAATTACCGTTTTTTATATATTCTAACACGATCACTTTACACTGACTGAAGTTCTGCGAGTTGCTCCACTTCCGCAACGCTAAGACCTGAATCTTCAGCAATTTCCTCAACCGTCATTTTTCCTCTTTTCAGCATTCTAAGTGCAGTTTCCTTTTTTGTTTCACTTATGCCTTTGTTCAAAATTTTTCGTGCTTCTGTTTCAATCAAAGCCCCGCCCATCATATCACCTACACCTTTCTGTACATTCTCATATTTCTGCGCAATCTCTTTAATTACATCTCTGGAAAGCTCTATGATTGTCCGTTTGTCAAACGCCCCAATCACTCCCTGCTGTTCCAGTTCATCAAGCCTTTCTAAAATTTTCTGATACTCTGCTTTCAATTCTACCAGTTTCTGCTCATTACTATTATACTCTGGAAACCCTTTCTCATGTGAAAAAATATAAAACGGAATCAGCATCAACAGACCTTTTTCAAAAATATCATCCAGTGAATAGGTCTGCACTTTCATAATCGGCACATCATACTGAACTGTTCCTCCCGGTGTGACAATCACGTATTTCATTTTGTCCGGCGTCTTTTTGTAAGTCCGTAAATACGGAACCGCCGTATTGGGAAATGTCACAGTCAGCGTTTCCTCTGTAACCTCGCCCTCGTCAAGAGCTATCTGTGCGTCATATTCAAAAAGCCTTATCGTGATTTTCCCATCTGGCAGGCTGCTTTCACACTCAACATGGTATTTCTTTGGTATCTTCCCGAAAACCGTAAAATTTGTGTCCGTAATCCGTTCCTTGTCCGCTTCGTCCTGCTGGTCTAAAAAATGTTCATTGGGAAAAAATCGTATTTCTTCATCCCCTGTATATGTTTCACCGAAAATTTCATTGATTACGGGGATAATCAGCTTACGGCAGTCATTCAGGATTGTCCGGAATGCTCCGTCATATATATTTGCCATATCTTATTTCCTTCCTTTTTGTGCCTTTATCATATCATTTTTGTATCTTAAATTCAAGAATTTCACAGCATTTCACGTGGTTTATGAACTGTTCACGTTACATGTCACACCCCAACCAGACACCATGCTGATTGGTCGGGAGGATGCACATAAAAGCTGGGATTCAGGCCGCCCATTGCCGAAGGCAATTTTAAATGGCGGCCTGAGTTACAGGGCACGCCTGGTCAAGGTGTGACCTGTAACGTGCAAGTTATACGGTTCAGCGGTTACAGGAAATCAGGTTGACAATAGATACTTCTTGTGACATGATAAAGAAAAGGGACAGCATTTATGATTTAGGCATGATAGCAGGAAGGTGATCCGGTATGTCCGCAGAATTAAAAATCAAACTGCCTGTTGGCATCGAAAGTTTTGAAGAGATCCGTACAGAAGGCTTTTATTATATCGATAAGACAAATTTGATCAGGGATTTGTTGGAAGGATGGGGAAAAGTGAACCTTTTTACACGTCCAAGGCGGTTTGGAAAGTCTTTGAATATGAGTATGCTGAAAAGTTTTTTTGAAACAGGCGCAAAAAAAGAACTGTTTGACGGCCTTGCAATTTCAGGGGAACATGCGCTGTGCGAAAGGTATATGGGAAAATTTCCAGTGATTTCCGTCACATTTAAGGGCATTGAAGGAGCGGATTTTCAGACTGCAAAAGGAATGCTGCGCTATGAATTGAAAAGGGAAGCCGAACGGTATCAGCTTCTGGCAGACAGCGACAGATTAACGGAGACAGACAAGCGCAATTATTTTGAACTGCTGAGGATGGAAACACAGGAAACGGTGATGGTGTCGCTGGCTTTATTATCCAGGCTTCTGTACAAACATTTTGGTAAAAAAACCTTGATTCTGATTGACGAGTATGATGTTCCTCTGGCAAAGGCACAGCAGAGCGGATATTATGAAGAAATGGCATCGCTGATCCGCAGTATCTTTGAGCAGGCTCTGAAAACCAATGACAGTCTCTATTTTGCGGTACTTACCGGCTGTCTGCGCGTGTCAAAGGAGAGTATTTTTACAGGGCTGAACAATCCGAAGATATTTTCTATAGCAGATGTAAGGTGCGATGAATATTTTGGATTTACGGATCATGAGGTCCGGCGCCTGCTTGACCACTATGGATTCCCGGAACAGTATGGCACGGTAAAGGATTGGTATGACGGGTATCATTTCGGCAATTCGGATGTATATTGCCCGTGGGACGTAATCTGTTATGTGGATGACCTGTGCCAGAATCCGGAAGCATGTCCGCAGGAATACTGGATGAACACAAGCGGAAATGATATCATCCATACATTTCTTTCGAAGGCAAAGCCTGCTACGGTGAAGCGGCAGATTGAGCGGCTGATGGATGGGGAAGCTGTAACAATGACCATCCAGGATAAACTGACCTATAAAGAAATGTATGACTCGATTGAAAATATGTGGAGTGTGCTGTTTATGACCGGATATCTGACACAGCGCGGAAAAGCCCAGGGTAGAAAGCGGCAGCTCATAATTCCAAATACAGAAATCAGAAATATATTTTCAGAACAGATTTTAGAACAGTTTTTTGAAAATGAGAGGCAGGATGGAAGAGAAGAACTATACAGCGCTGCTTCAGGCAAAGGGATGTAAGCCTGTTTTGAAATATGGGATTGCATGTCATAAGAAAAAATGCAGAGTCGTTATGCAGGAGCTTCTGTAGCATCTGCCTGCCGCTCAGGTTTAGATCCTGCTTGGAATCCCTCTGCGGTACGAGGAATTTCTGTCCCGCATATCCGGCGGTTCAGAGTAAAATGAACGTAACAAATTTCAATTCGTTTCAGCCGTTTTTACGCGGCAGAAAGGAGTCGCTATGGAAGCGGAACGTCTATTGTATATGTTTGCTATGATCCTTCCCGTATTTGGCCTGGCGCGGCTGGTCTGGGAAAGGAAGCTGGAGGTTTCAAGAAAAGCGGTTACCGGTACGAACGCTTTTTCCTCTACAGTGCTGGGAGGCATTGTGGGGACAGGCGCATTGTGGAAGCTGACAGGCAGTTATATCTATGCGGCGATTATCGTTGTATGCTACGGGGTCATTTGCGTGGTTGTGAAAAAGAAGGAATATCCGGAGGAAGAACGGTTTACGAAAGAAGAGTAATCTTGGGAAATATGGAATCCGATTAGGGAAAAAGACGAAGGCTGGTCAGAGGATGACCAGCCTCATTGCCAGATAAACTACGTTTCTTTATAATGGCCTCGACAATGTGCAATATAAATTCGTTCGTCTTCCATATGGTACACAAGGCGGTCTTTATCATTGATATGACGGCTGTATTCCCCTTGCAAATCGCCTGTCAGAGGTTCTGGTTTTCCAATTCCATTCATACAGCCATTTCGTTCAATATCCTTGATAAGCTGATTGATACGTTTTATTGTTTTTTTATCTTGTGTCTGCCAGTAGAGGTAATCATCCCAGGCATCATCAGACCATATTTTTTCACTCATCGTCCACCTCGATCAGTTCATGGGATTTCCCTTTTCCGGCTTTCAGTTCCTGTACAGATTTTTTTACATAAGCGATGTTTGCTTCAGAAAAAAAAGGATCAGGTGACTGTGTAATTTCAAAGGGAATCCGATTTTCACGTAAGACTGCTTTCACAAAAAGGTTAATAGCAGTGGAGGTATTTAAACCGACATTGGAACAAAATGTGTCAAAGCTGGTTTTATCATTTTCATCTACTCGTGCGGTTAAAGTTGCCAGTGCCATAGATACATCTCCTTTCACTCTTTATATGTCTATTATATTACTATTGTGTGCTTAAAGCAAGCGTTTGTAATACGGAAATTTTTTGATTATAGTTATAGTTATAGTTATAATTCACGGCTTAACTGGACGCGATTAGTAATGAATCAGATACTAAAAGGGAATGTTTACGAAACTGGAATCTCAATCTGCGTAATATAATCCTCCATCCTCTCGATCACATTTTCATTGATCCCCATTTCATAGGAAAAGCCGTACAGCGTCAGGTTCTGCGCTTCGGCAAAATCCAGGATTTCCCGATATTTGCGGGGGATCTCTTTCCATGGCCCCTTGTGAAAAGCCTGGATATACCTGCCGGCAGGCTGTATATGGAATGCGCTTTCCCGGGGGCGGGGTTCTGCGGATTCTTCCGTAAAAACCGATGCCGCGGGATCGGGAATCTCAATAAAGAGGCGGGTATAGTCCTCAAAATGCCCGCCGTAAATGCTTTCCACCGGAAGCATGGTCCCGTAGGAAGCGTCGTGCAGGCGGCGGAGCTGGCATTTCTTCGTCTCAGCGGTGATCATTTCTACCTCTTTTTCAAAAGAAGTCTCCCCGGTGATCTCAACGGTCACTAAGGCCCGTTCTTCCTTATCCACAATACGAATCTGGGACAGGTCCATAGTCAGCAGGGTCTCCATATGTTCATGATAGCTGCATAAGGTTTTCCGGAGCGACCTCAGATGTTCGATACTCTGATCCAGGGCCGTTATTTTTTCTTCCAACAGGATTTTCAGGCTGGCGGCGGAACGGTTTTTCATAAAATCCTGAATCTCGCTGACAGATACGTCCAGCTCCCGAAGCAGGAGAATGGTCTCTAAGACGGCGCTTTGTCGATAGCTGTAACAGCGGTATCCATTTTCCGGGTTGACGGCCGCCGGCCGGAACAGCCCGATCTCGTCATACCACATCAGTGTTTTCTTATTGATTCCGTGCATGGCCGCAAACTGGCCGATGGTGAGCAATTTCTCGTTTTGAATCATTTTTTAAAAATCTCCTTGACCATACAGTTACTGTACGGTCTATGATACTATATACAGATTATAAAAGCAAGGAGAAAAAAACACAATGGAAAATCAAACCTTATACGAAAAACCGGTTACATGGAAGCATATTCTGAAATTTGCCGTCCCCACCATAGCCATGACGGTATTTATGTCCTTCTACACCATGGTTGACGGCCTGTTTGTGTCCAACCTGATCGGTACAAACGCGCTCTCTGCGATCAACCTGACGGCGCCGGTCATCCAGGTTGTGACCGCTGTTTCCACCATGCTGGCCACCGGAGGCAGCGCGGTGATCATGAAAAAAATGGGAGAGCAGAAGGTCTCGGAGGCAAGGGAGGACTTTACCTTTTTAATCCTGGTCAACGCTGCGGTGGGATTTGTGATGTGCGCTCTGGGCTATCTGGCGATGGGGCCGGTTTTCGCGGGGATGAATCTGTCTGCGGAGGTGGCCGGATACTGTGTGGAATACTTGAGCCGGTATCTGCTGTTTACGGTTCCGATCCTGCTGATGAACAACTTTACACTCTACATGATCGCCAGCGAAAAGGCAACGCTTTCCCTGGTATGCTCCGTGACGGGGGGCGTTTTGAACATGGTGCTGGACTATGTATTTATAGGGATGCTGGATATGGGGATCGGAGGCGCGGCCGTGGCGACAGGGATGGGATACTCTGTGACAGCAGTTGTGGGACTGGTCGTGTTCAGCCGGAAAACAAGCCTTCTCCATTTCCGCAAACCAGTGCCGCGCGTCAAGGTGCTTGTAAACGCGGCGTCAAACGGATGCTCGGAGATGGCCACAGCACTTGTTACCGGGATCATCACGATGATGTTCAACTGGACGATGCTGAGATATGTGGGGGAAAACGGCGTGGCGGCGGTGACGATCATTATGTATGTGCTGATGTTTGTCAGTTCCCTGTATACCGGATATTCCTACGGGGTGGCGCCCATGATCAGCTATTATCACGGGGAAGAAAACCACGGGAAACTGAAAACGCTGATCGGGATCAGCCTGAAAGTGATCGCCTGCATTTCCGTCCTGTCGCTGGCTGCATCCTTTGCACTGACAAAACCGCTGGTATCCGTGTTCGCAAGACCGGACAATCCGGTCTATGACCTGGCCGTGACCGGAAACCGGATCTGCGCCATAGCGCTTATATTTATCGGTTTTAATATTTTTGCAAGCGGGATGTTCACCGCACTGTCCAACGGAGTGGTGTCGGCGGTCCTGGCATTTTCCCGATCCTTTGTATTCATGCTAATCACCATGCTGGTGCTTCCGCTGTTTCTGGGGGTCAGCGGAATCTGGCTGGCCACGCCTGCGGCGGAGCTGATGGCGCTGGTGCTGTCGGCGGGGATGTTCTGGAAGCATAGGAAAACGTATGGCTACCTTTGAACGATCTCTGCGTTTTCCATAGTAAGCAGATGCAGCTTTTTTTCAATCCCGCCGGCATAGCCTGTCAGGCTTCCGTCTGTTCCCACCACCCGGTGGCAGGGAATGATCAGTGAAATGGGGTTGTGCCCCACCGCGCCTCCCACCGCCTGGGCAGACATGTGAGGAAGCCCCATCTGCTTTGCGATGCGGTCCGCAATCCCGCCGTATGTCAGGGTCTGCCCGAATGGAATCGTAAGCAATAGTTCCCATACGGCTTTGCGGAAAGGCGTTGTCTCCATTTTCAGCGGCGGCGTGAAATCCGGAGCCTTGCCGCTGAAATAGATGTCAAGCCATTTCCTGGTTTCTTCAAACACAGGGAGGGGCTGTTCCTCATATTCTTTTGGCAGCGTACTGCCGAAATACTTCTGGCCGTCAAACCATAGTCCTGTGAGTTCGTTTCCGCTGCCGGAAATCGTAATACCGCCCAGGGGCGAATGATAATGATAAACAGATGTCATGATATGATACCTCAAAATATGTGTTATAGTCTGAGCTTTTTCGGCGGCATCCGATGCGGATTTTCGTGCCGCCCTGAAAGCTGTTATTTACGAATTTCATCGTCCTGTGTGCTTTTTCTGTATTCTCTCGGGCTTATGCCGAAGTGCTCCTTAAATATTTTAGTAAAATAAGAGACATTGCCCTGCCCGCATTGGTTCGCGATCTCCTCTACAGATTGGGAGGTACTTCTGAGGAGCACGGCGGCATGCGCAAGCTGTCTTGCATGTACATAAGCGGTAATGTTCTGTCCGGTTTCTTTTCGGAACAGCACACTGAGGTATTGTTTTGAAACATAATTCCTGAGGGCCAAATCTGCCAGCGATGGATTTTCATTGAAATGACGATCAATATACAGGATACAGCTTTCCACCAGGGGATGGTATTTCTTTGAAGCGTACTCTGCGGCAAAACGGCAGTATTCCTGAATGATTTTCTCAGACATGCCGCGGAGTATGGAGACCGACTCTTCCGCAATCACCTGCCGGGAGATCCTGGATGAGATCGTGTCTATATGGATCGGATGGACGCCGCCTTTTTCTATTGCTTTGCGGCAGAGGACGTTGAGAACCGTCAGTTTGCCGTGATAATCGACCACTTCATCTACCGACCTGGGGAAGAAAGTCAGATGCTCCTGCGTACGGAATGCAGACAGGGCTTTCTCGCTGTCACCTTGTGAAACTGCCTCCATCAACTGATTTTCCAAAATATAAAAATTCTCAATGGTGTCGTCCATCACACAGGTCTCCGGCTGCAGTTCCGCCGGAGCGCAGGATAGAAGCGTGCCCGGAAAACGTTCCAGGCAAACCTGTTTTCCAAAGACCTCTCTTGTAAGGGCCAGCAGCGTCCGCTCAAATAACTCCGGGGCCTCCAATGGGACAAACTGTCCGTAATAAGAAGTGAATCCCGCAAGAAAGTCCATAGGGAGGCCGTTCTTTTTCAGAATATCCGTGATTCGCTTCCGGTTCATTTTTTCTGTAAGAAACGGGCCGATTCGGAAAAAGCGGAGCCGGCCTTCCAGGTCTGTTTTAAAGAAATAATAGGTGAGCTGAAAGGAATCTGTGATAACGGCCAGAGCGTCATGCGGCAGCTTCCGCTGCAAAAATTCCTGAAAACAGAGATATGCATGCTCGGTCAGGAACATGCGCCGAAGATTCAGATCAATTTCAAACAGGGCAAGTGATTCAATCTCGATGGAAATGCAGTCTGTCCGAAGCAGTTTCAGCATTCCGAGAAATGTACGGACGGATGCATGTTCCGATTGGGCAGAATCCGCCGTTTCCCTTTGTGGTTGTAATGAAAAGTTTTTATTTTTTCCCATATCATGGGTCCCTCCATAATTTACCGCGGCCTGCGGCATGTAAAAAATGTTCATATTTTTTTACACGTGAGATCACAAACAGACATTCAGATGCTTTTATGATACCATATGCCGAAAAAAAAGGGAAGTACGGCAGGGGATTCCAAATAGCAGGATATTCATCGATTTTAACACAAAATTAATCATTGAAAGAAAAGATGTAAAAGATAGAGAAACAACCGAAGAATGTTTCTGGTGCCGACGACAAAAAGCGGGTAAAATCGGAATTAGCAAATAAGTTGGAAAGGAGTTGCAGCTACATTGAGAGAGATCAGGAATTTTAATGACGGATGGGGGTTCAAAAAAGGAAACTGTGAAGCGCCGGAAACATTTTTTCCCGCAGATGCAGAGCCGGTTACGCTTCCGCATACATGGTATGAAGACGGAGAGTACTATCAGGGAGACGCATGCTATCAGAAGTTGTTCCCATGGAAAAAGGAACCCGGAAAAAGAGTGTTCCTTTCGTTTGAAGGCGTGGATAAAAGCTGCCGGGTTTACTTGAACGGGGCAAAAGCCGGGGAGCATCAGGGGGCTTACAGCACATTCCGTATGGACATAACGGAAGCGCTCAGGAATGGGAATAATCTTCTGACCGTGCTTGTCAATAATGAAAAAGGGACGGATGTCAACCCCATTTCCGGAGACTTTACACTGTTCGGCGGAATCTACAGGGATGTGAAGCTCATCCTTACGCCGGAAATCCATTTTGACCCGGTATGGTATGGGACCGACGGGGTGACGGCCAGCGCGGTCCTGACGGAGGACGGGACAGGCAAGGTAGAGGTAAAGGCCAGGACCGTCGTTCCGGAAGGGATGGAAGCGGATCTGGAGGTCAGCTTGTGGGATGCAGACGGGAACTGTGTGTGTATAGAAACACAAAAAAAGGAACAGGCAGTCTTGCGGGTATCCGATCCGGTCTGCTGGGACGGCACGAAGTCGCCCTGTCTCTATACACTGAAAGCGGCGCTGCGAAGCGGGGAAACCATCGAAGATCTTGTGGAACTTCAGATTGGATTCCGCCGTATTGCTATGGATCCGGAGCAGGGATTTTTCCTCAACGGCAGGCATCTGAAGCTGAACGGTGTGGCAAAGCATCAGGATACAGCGGGAAAATTTTCGGCGGCAGGTGAAGAGGAATGGCAGAGGGATCTCGCGCTGATCCGGGAAATCGGGGCCAATGCGGTCCGGTTGTCCCATTACCAGCATCCGCAGCGATTTTATGACCTGTGCGACAGCAGCGGACTGATCGTCTGGACTGAAATCCCCATGCTGCGGCTGATTGAGAAAGAGACGCTGGTGAACAATGCGGAGGAACAGCTAAAGGAGCTGATCCTTCAAAACATGCACCATCCGTCGATCTGCTTCTACGGCGTGGAGAATGAGATCGCTATGTTCGGGGAGACGGATTTTATGCACCAAGAGGTAAAGCGTCTCCATGAACTTGCGAAGAGCCTTGATCCGGGCCGGTTCACGGCAGCGGCAAACCTCAACAGCGTGGAGTACGATTCTCCTTTGAACCGTATCACGGACGTGGTGGGTTACAACCTGTATTTTGGCTGGTATTACGGCGAGATGCCGGATTTTGCTCCGTTCTTTGACGGTTTCCACAGCGTCAACGCAAATGTTCCGCTTGCAGTGACGGAATATGGGGCGGACTGCAATACCGTATTTCACAGCACGGCTCCTAAGCGCAAAGATTACACGGAAGAATTCCAGGCGCTTTTTCACGAGACCGTGTATCCGTATATCGAAGAGCGGGGCTATATCTGGGGCAGCTTTGTGTGGAACATGTTTGATTTTGTCAGCGGCATCCGGAATGAGGGCGGCGTAAAATACCGCAATAATAAGGGCCTGGTGACTTTTGACCGCCAGATACGCAAAGATGCGTTCTACTATTATAAAGCAAAATGGTCCGAAGAGCCTTTTGTACATATCACAGGGAAACGGTATCAGAACCGGACCGGTAAGTGCATGGATGTGAAGGTGTATTCCAACTGCCCGGCGGTTGTCCTTCATACACAGGACGGGGAATGGAGTCTGGATTCTTCCAACGGCGTATTCCTTTTTGAAAATATCCCGCTTTCCGGAGAGGGAATCTGTGTAAAAGCAGAGGCAGGGAATGTTAGCGATACGGCAGAATTCCGATATGTGGAAGAGGAGGATCCGTCGTATGTCTATGTGGATCCGAATCCCGGCCCCAATGTCAAAAACTGGTTTGTGGACGAGGTGGAGAAGGCAAAACTTTTCCCGGCAGGGCGCTGGTCTGTCATGGATACGGTCAACGACCTTTTAACGAGCAGCGAGGCGATGGCCCTGATCGATGAGAGCAGCCCGGAATTAGGGGAATATATGCGTGATACCGTTGGGACGTTTACCCTGGAACAGGTGGCGGCGTATGCGAAAACCCTGATCGACGAAGAGTCGTTTATGGAGCTGAACAAAAAGCTGGTCCTGATAAAAAAGCAGTGACGCGGTTCGGCTGCTTCACAGAATGAAAGGAATGGGACGTCCATTCCAAAGAGAAACTCTATACAAATTCGAGGAGGATAAATGAAAATGGAACAAAAGAATTTCAGAAAGTTTGGGATCCGGGATCAGGTAGGATATTTCTTCGGAGATCTCGCGGGAAGCATGGTCAATCTGTATATCGGCGCGTTTTTTCTCATGTTCGCCACCTATGTGCTGGGGATCACTCCGCAGTGGATGGCAGGGCTGTTTCTTTTCGCAAAAATCTGGGATGCCATCAACGACCCGATGATCGGTTCTCTGCCGGACCGTATGCGTCTCGGGAAATCCGGGGACAAATTCAAACCATTTATTAAAGTTGCCATGATCCCGCTGGCATTGTCCGGCCTGATCCTGTTCGCAGATACTTCCAGCTGGTCCATGACCATGAAGCACATCTGGGTGGCAGTGGGATATATTATCTATGGCATGAGCTATACCGGAACGTCCATGCCTTACGGCGCCATGTCTACCGTCATCACCAAGGATCCTGTGGAACGCACTAAGCTGTCAAGGGCAAGGAGCCTGGGCGGAACTGCGATCGGCATCTTCTTTATGCCCATCGTGTCCATGTTTATCTGGAATGAAGACCAGTCGCCCAATGCAAAAGCATTTTTCATGTTTGCCATCATTGCAGGCATTCTGTCAATTATTTTTTACATGCTCCTGCTGAACCTTACAACCGAGCGGTACAGCCAGATTGAGACAGATTCGGCAGAGACTGGAAAAAAGGAGAAAACAGAACAAAAATACAGTTTCAAACAGGCAGTTTTGGGTACTCTGCAGAACAGGCCGCTGATCGGGATCATGATCGCTTCGATTGGTTCCGCTTTTGCGGCAAATGCACAGATTTCACTGGCAAGCTATATTTACAAGGAATATTACGGAATGCCGAAGATTTTTTCTCTGACAACGTTGGTAAACATTCCGGTCATGCTGGTCTGCTTTTCCTTGATCCTGAAGCTGAGCGGGAAGTTCGGGAAGCAGAAACTGGTGATTGGAGGGATTATCTATAATCTGGTATTCTCTCTGATCCTGTTCCTGTTCCCGATCTCCAACGCTTATGTATACCTTGTGCTCAGTACGCTGTGCGGCGTGGGACAGACCGTATTTTTGATGCTGGTATGGGCGTTTGTCAATGACTGTATTGATTATCAGGAATATAAGACCCATGTCAGAAACGACGGCACTACCTATTCCATCTATACTTTCAGCAAGAAAGTGGGTGATTCTCTTGCAGGCAGCGGTGTTACATTTCTTCTCGGCATGACCGGGTTTATCTCAGGGGTGAGCGCCCAGGCAGCCGGTGTAGGAGAAAATATCAGAAAGCTTGCGACCATTACGCCTGTGATCGCCTGTGTCATCCAGTTGATCGGCATGTTGCTCATCTACAATCTGAACAAAGCGAAAACAGAGGAAATGTATGCGGAACTAAAGAGAAGACAGGACACAGGGGAATGATTCTTTGAATAAGGAGCTGTGATTATGGAAGCTGTAAGATGTGAAACAAACTGCGGAAGCCTGGAGGGCTTCCGCAAAGACGGGGTATGTCGGTATTTGGGCATCCGTTATGCTGCGGCAGGACGGTGGGAGTATCCTAGAGAGATTACACATTGGGACGGAGTATGCCGTGCCGTGGAGTTCGGCCCGGCCGCTATGCAGCAGAGGACTTTTGAGCCGGAAACAGAGGAAAGCTTTTATTACAGGGAGTTCCGTAAGGAAATTGATTTTTCTTACAGTGAGGACTGCCAGTATCTGAACCTGTATGTGCCGGAGCATTGCGAGAATGCGCCTGTCATCCTGTATATCCACGGCGGGGCTTTCCAGGGCGGCGCAGGCCATGAGAAGCCTTTTGACGGCAGCCTTTACGCGCAGCGGGGCATCATCTTTGCCAGCTGCAATTACCGCCTTGGACCGTTCGGATTCTGCTCACATCCTCTTTTGAAAGAGGAAGCGGGGCACACGGGGAACTATGGGCTTTACGACCAATTGACAGCGGTAAAATGGCTGTATCATAATATCGGGGCCTTCGGAGGAAATCCAGAAAATATTACGGTCATGGGACAGTCGGCAGGAGCCATGAGCATCCAGCAGCTATGCTCCTCCCGGGAGGCAGAACCCTACATCGCGAAGGCGATTATGACCAGCGGCGGGGGGATTGGAAAGCAGTTCGCAAAATTTATGACTGCGGAAGAAACCTATCCGTTCTGGGAGAAAGTATTGTCTGCTCTTGGCAGCAGCATGCGGGAATGGCGGGAGGCATCCCCGGAACAAGTATTAAAACAAACGAATCTGGCTATGGCCGGGGATATGGAGGCCATCAACAATGTGATGCCTGTGCTGGACGGGGTGATGATCACAGAACGCGGCGAAGAACTGGAACAAAGCGGAAACTGGCTCAAAATACCTTATATGGCCGGTACCACGAAAGATGATATGCTGGCTCCGGTATTGGCCGGGATGGCAAAGGAATGGGCAGCGCTGCAGTTTGAAAAAGGATATCCTCCTGCGTACTGCTTCTGGTTTGGCCGGAATCTTCCGGGGGACGACAAAGGGGCCTGGCATTCCAGCGAACTATGGTATACCATTGGGCAGCTTGGCCGCTGCTGGCGTCCGTTTGAGGAATGGGACAGGGAGATCAGCAGGACGATGATGCAGTATATTGAAAACTTTGTGCGGAATGGGACTCCCTCAGGCGAGGGGCTTCCCGTGTGGGAAAGTACGAAACATCCGGATGCGCCGGTTCTGTGTATCACGGACTCAGAGATTAAAATGGGGATGCCTTTTGCATGAATCAGGAAGAAATAATACGGATCTTTCCTTATGTTTTATATTGATAAAATCAGCGGAATCGCAGCCAATGCATAATTCCGCTGATTTTTTTGTGTCTGGTCTTTGAGAATGGATGCGCAGGTTGGATGATCTTTAGATCATCCAACCGTACAGTTAGAACATTTCCGGAATCTGTATGCTATCCCAGGATCATTCCGCTACCGCAAGCACCGCCATATCCTCCCTACCCGGCAGGGCAATGGTGACTTTGCCGTTGACATGCTCTTTTAGAGTCTTGCGGGTCATGTTCCAGGTATCGATCAGCTCCACACGGTAGGTATGGCTTTCGGGAAGCGTGACCGTATCCTCGGCGCAGGTCCTGGTGTCGTAGAAATACAGGTAACACTCTTCGCCGCAGTGCCCCTGGTACAGGTATTCGGCCGCGATAAAATCATGCAGGTCTTCCGCGCTCATGCGGGAAACCGCTTTTACCACGTTGCGGAATATGGGCTCCGCATGGCTAAAGATCTCTTCCTGCTGCTGGGGCGGCATGGAGGCGACACGGGCAGCGCCTTCGATCTGGATTGGAAGCGCCTCGAGAGGTCCCGGAAGGCTTTCCAGAATTTCCTTTAAAAAACCGATCCGTTCCGGGCTTTCCCCTTTCAGGCGGCCGCCCTTTGCCCACCAAAGGATCTCATGCTCCGGATCCAGGAAGGTCTCGCCATGGGTACAGTAGGCGCCCACAGCGACCGCGCGCCAGAACCTCCGTGCCATTTCGCGGCCGGAGATGCTTCCCCAGAACATAGGCAGGTTGCCTTCATAACAGCATTCGTCCAGGATAACAGGCTTATGATACGTTTCCCGAAGCTTTGCAAGATTCCAGAACACCTTTGTCTGGATGGAGATGTGGGTAATGTTCTTTCGGGAAGCATCCCACATAGGGAAGCAGTTATGGCAGGACAGAAGATGATGCCAGGGATCGTTTGCTGCCACAAATTCTTCGATTTCTTCCCAGTCCTCCAGACTTTTGCTGCTGATATCGTATTCGTTAGCAAGGCTCCACCAGATATTTGGAAATGCGGAAAGTCTTCGGATCACATAGTCCAGGTACACCAGATTGTCCTTTTGCGGGAGTGCGTCAAATCCCCACCGGTCGTAGGGGTGGAAGAGGATCAGGTCTGCTTCGATCCCCATCCTGTCGAGTTCCCGGATCCGATCTTCCAGCGCGTCCCAGAATGCGAGGCAGGGGGAATGGACATCCCAGTTTCCGTCCGCATCCTTTTCAAAAGCGTACCGCTGCGGTTCATTGTGATTGTAATCATAGCTTTTTGGGAATACACAGAACCGGATTTTGTTAAAGGGTGCTTTGGAGAGGGAGTCCATGGTCTGGCCGATCAGCTCTTCCGTCTGGTGGATCAGGGCGTACACCGTGGTTCCGAAGGGGGAATAGGGGGTGCCGTCCTCATAGGCAAAGTGTTCTCCACGCGCCTGAACCATGCCGTGGCGGCTGCTGTCCGCGGGCTCTACCAGAAAGGTCCCTTCCCCTTCGACACATCCGGAGATACGGTACTGGAAGGTGCCTGCTTTTGGGGGGAGAAAACGGACTTTATAAGTGCCGTTTCCGGCATAAAAGCCTTTGAGCGTTTGCTGAAAGCCCTCTCCGGTGATGACAGCGGTCACATCCACGTCTGCACAGCTGCCCTGGGGTTCAGCGCCTTGCAGGGCAAATTCTGCGGTTTCAAATTGTTTCATGATCTTAATCCTCCTATGTGATTGTAATGCATACCCGGAAACTCTGCCTGCTTTGCAGGGAAGATTCTGGGTGTGCAGGAACTTTCTTATAGGATATCTGATGTTTTACTAAATTTCTATAATAAATCAAGTATTTATTACTGAATTAATTCTAAATATCTTCTTATTTTGGCAAAGGGTCCCGCCAGCGGCACGATCTCCCGCTTTTCTCCAAAGTAATCGTATGCAAACACAATCGGCGTCCCGTCAGGCTCTTCGAACTTCTGTTCCGGTTCAAATGCCTCCCCCAGCATTTCCGTGCTGACAAAGGGAATCTCAAATTCCGGGAGATGCTCGTACAGGTTGGTTTCCAGACGGTATCTGCCGTCTTCCTCCTTCAGAGATACCGTGACGTGATGTTCCTTGTCAACCCGGTAATTTTCCTCGCAATCGCAGGGCTGCGCACCGTTGAAATACACATTTCCCCCTGTATACACCGGAAGATGGTCATAATAGATATCCTTTCCCCAGTGATCCACTGCAGATTCCGGCGTGAATCTGGAAAAATATTCCTCCGCCGTGGGATAGCCGTCGTAAGGTCTGGTGCCGCACACGAACTGACACATTGCGGCCATGCCGCTGTTTTCTGCATATGCGGCCAGATCCTGCCGGCTCTCCTTCTGTACGAAGATGTTGTTGTAAAACCGGGCGTCCCCGTGAAGGATGGTCATAAACCCGGCTACCTCCGTGCGGTGGGGCACATGGTAGGGCGTATAGCGTGGCGTGGGGAGCCGGCGTCCCCCGTTGTCCGTTCCCTGTCCTACCCAGGTAAAGGAGCCGGTGATCAGGTTGTGGACAAATGCGATCCCCTGGGTGCTGATGCGGGCGGCGCAGTCGGAGAGCAGCAGGTTGTTGTCGATGAGGGTGGGGCCGTGGGACACTTCGATGAAAATGTCCTCCCCAAGGGCAAGCCCGTCCGCAATCTCTGTGCCCTTCGGCGGTACATTGTCGTGGAACAGATTCTGTGTGACCCGGGTGCCCTGTGCCTGCCAGTCCAGCCAAAGCCCCCGTGTGCAGTGGTGGAAATGGTTGCGGCGGATGGTCACGTCAATGGCCGCGTGCATTTTGATGCCCCCGATCTCGGCTCCGGCAAGGTTCTGCTTGTTGTTGATATGGTGGATATGGTTGTCCTCGATCACAGAGAACACGCCCCCCAGATGCCCCACGATCCCAGTCTGTCCGCAGTCATGGATATTACAGCGGCGCACAATATGGGAGCCGATCCGTTCCTTCGTCCAGCCTTCCCTCTGAGCCTGGCAGATGGCGTCCCGCTCGGTCTGGGTGCCGTCCTTGTAAAGCCGGGTGGTCCATTTGTTTTCATTTTCCGGCTGCAGATATTTTCCCAGAGAAATGCCGGAGCACTTGGAATGGGAAATCTCACAGTCCTCAATGATCCAGCCCTTTGACCAGTGGGGACCGACCATGCCCTCCTGATAGGCGGTGGGCGGAGCCCAGGTGGTGGCGGCCTGCTTTACAGCAAATCCGGACAGGGTGATGTATCCCACTCCGGCCTGATCCGGGTAAAAGCAATTGCGGCGGACATTGATCTCCACATCCTCCGCATTGGGATCTGCGCCCTGAAAATTGGCATAGATTACGGTGTGGTCTCCGTCCTGTTCTGTATACCATTTGTAGATCGTAAAATCCGGATCCCAGGAACTGAGATATTTGGAAGGATGCGTTACATCTTCCAAAGAAGCGGCCTCGTACAGGGATTTTCCGTTTAAGTAGACTTCCCCGGTATGGGCAGGTGTGACCGCATTGTACCAGTCTCCCCGGATCACGGTGGTGTAGGGATTGTAGTTTCCAAACAGGCCGTTTGGAATCCGGGCCGTCCACACATGTCCCTCATAAGGCGTCCAGTGTTTGACAGGCTCGGCTCCGGTGATGACCGCCCCCAGAGGAATCTCGCTGCGGTATACGATCCGATGATTTTCGTCGGTGCCGCCGCAGAACGGATTCACATATTCACGGTAGATTCCGGGAGCAACGATCACTTCATCTCCGGGGCGTGCGATTTTGGCAGCTTGGCTGATCGTGGGGAAAGGGTTTTCCTTTGTGCCGCTTCCTCGATGGGAAGCATTTGCAGATACATAATAAATCATAGATGACAACCTCCAGTCTTTGGTTTATAATATATCATGATACTGCAAGGAACGATTGTTTTAAATAAGGATACAGACAAAAAATATAAAGATTCTGCCGGAAAAGCTGTCAGACTTTAAAATCTACTTTATGACATTTTTTAAGGAAGGCTCAGCCGGCAAAAGAGATAAAGATTCTGCCACCAAAAACGCATACTGCAGAGTCTGAGAGAGGAACAATGGAAGAGACGTCAAAATTCCAGATTGACAAAACAAAAAAAGAAAGGATCATCTACCAGAACCAGCTGCTGCACTATGGACTGTACATGCCGGAACCGGAAAAATGCTACTGGACGGACATTCCGTGGCACTGGCATGATGAGTTTGAATTTGGCTATATCGTGGGCGGCTCGATCCTGTATAAGACGAACCATCATGAGTACACCCTCCGCAGAGGAGACGGCATCTTTATCAATTCCGGTACGCTGCATTCACTGCATCGGCAGGAGGCGGCGGAAGAGATGGCGCTGTGTTCCCAGTTTTTTGACCGGTCTTTCCTGGCAGGCAGTTCCGGCAGCATATACGACCTGAAATACATGATGCCCGTGCAGGAACGAAAGCGATTGGATGCCAGGCCCCTGTATCAGGGAAATCCATCAGATGCGGTATTTTTGGAGAGACTGCGGGAGGGCATCCGGCTCAGTCAGGAAAAGGCACCTTTTTTCGAATTGCGTGTCAGAAGCCTTTTTTCCGAACTTTGGGAGACGGTGTATTCCTGGGCAATGGAAGGCAGAGAAGAAGACAGTGCATTTGATTCGGAAGAGGATGAAAGGATCAAGAAAATGCTTTCCATGATCCGGGAGAATTACAGTGAAAAGATAACCGCGTCCATGCTGGCAGATGCGGTGCATATCAGCGAGCGGGAATGCTACCGTGTCTTTCGGAAAATACTGGGTATCACGCCCGGGGAATTTCTGGTCTCAATACGGCTGCAGAAGGCCCAGGAGCTTTTGTGGAACACAGACCAGAGTATCCTGGAGATCGCCCTGGAGACCGGGTTTGGGACCGGCAGCTATTTCTGTAAGATTTTCAAAGAAAATCATCATATCACGCCGAACCAGTACCGCCGGCTGAAAAGAAAATAAGAAACTGCCCCGGCGTTCATTTCCTCCGGGCCTGTACAATCCGCCTGGCCTTTTCGCTATCGTCCTTATGGACATAGAAGATATATTCATACATCAGACCAGGATTTTCGCCAAAGCTTCCCGTACGGGCCCTGGAGCCTGCATCCGCAGGAGCCGGGCTCTTTCGGTTGATCACCTTTACGGAATAGTCAATCCCGTTTTGCGCCAGTAAGCTGCGGATCTCGCTCTGCTCCTGCATGGAATAGGTGATATAGGCTTCTCTACGGTTGAAAAGGGTAATCATGGTTTTCCTCCTTATCTCTTTGCCACTTCATGCATCTTTTCATTCCAGTATAGACGGATTGGCAGAGTCTGTCAAATCCTTGCGAAGGGAGCCGGCGTTTTTATCCTGTTTGTCTTGTGATGGAACTCCGGATAAGATATAGTAAAAACAAAAACGGATAAAGTAAGGAGATTACCCATGGCAAAACAAAAGAAGACCCCCGCGATTCAAATCCCAACCGGCGATGCCGAAATCATCTGCCGGGATTTTGAAGCGTTCTGCAAGTATCTCGTTGAGCATAAAGCAAAGCTTTCTAAAACCACCGCACATATCGGAAAAAAAGATTGCTTTGAACTGAACAGGCTTTTCCATCGAAAAGAAGAATATGAAAAAGCGACCCGGTTTCAGAAGTATTATCCTGTGATTCACTTTTTTTACTACGCTGCCTTAAAGTATCATATCCTGGAGTTAAACGCGGCGGAAACCGGTATGGTGTATGGCAGGAACTATACCCTGTTCCAAAATGCTCCCATATTGGAGCGATATACGCTGTTCCTTCTCAATTTCCTGTATGATGTAAATTTTTTACATTACAAGTATGCCCCATCTCATATCCGGCCATTCTTCCAATGGTATGAAACAACAAAACCCGAGACAGGAAACGTATATCAGTGTATGTATGAGGTGTTTCCCTCTGAGTATTCTTCCGAAAGGGGAATCACGGCTCATCTGGAAGAACTTCGTCTGATCAGGATACAGAGAAAAGGGGAGATGGAAGCGGTGTTTGTTCCTTGGGAAATCGAAGTGCTTCCTGCTCTGAATGCAGTTTTCCGTCTGTATCATGAGATCCATATCAGAGAAGAAGGCCTATGGGAGAAAGAGAAGAAAATAGAAAGTTTCTTTCTCAAATCAATGGATGTTTTGGAGCCTGGTCAAAAAAATATACATTGTCAGAGATTTTTATGCCGGCTCAGATTGAGATTTTGGATCAGACCGTAGATCTGGAAGTCAGTATGAGACATTGTGACTGCAGCCGCACCATCCGGATGAATCAGAGGAACTCCCTGTATGACCTGCATATGATGATCCAGGAAGCGTTCAACTTTGACAACGACCATCTATATGAATTTTATGTCGGGAAAGAGCCATTACAGAAAACATACTCCATCCCGGAAGCTATGAGTTCGAGAGAGACAGAGTCCGTATATGAGACGGCATTGGGAAAACTGTCTCCTAGAAAAGGGAAGAAATTTACCTATCTGTTTGATTTCGGAGATTCCTGGTGGTTTGAAATCAAGGTGGTCAAAATTGCAGACGGATCGGTGTCACAGCCTGTGATAGTCAAGTCGAAAAACCCGGCGCCGATGCAATACCCCATGTGGGATGTGGAATATGATGAAGAGTATGACGAAGACTACGATGAAGATTACGATGAGGAAGAATAGGATATAGAAAAAATTTGGCAGCCATTTGAAACAGCAGCAATCAAAAATGCAGACCCGGCAAACCTGAAACGTCTGTTTTTCGATTGCTGCTGTTTTGGATACCATCGTATGCAGAAAAGCCGCCAGCGGCAGGTTTTCTGTATATCCGTGTATGTAAAAAAGGGAGACAGATTTTTCGCACTATCAGAAATCAATTCACCTGGGCCATGGGCTGGAACAGATCCTCCGCGCTCTGGTGCTTCTTTCGGTATTCCTGGGGCGACATCTGGTATTCCGAACGGAAGATCCGCGAAAAATGATCTGCCGAATTGTAGCCCACGCACTCTGCGATCTCGCTGATCTTCATTTTCGTATTGATCAAAAACGAGGTGGCATCGGCCATTCTGAGCTGCTTGATCAGCGCTGTAAAGCCGCAGCCGGTATTCTGCTTGATCAGCGTACTCAGATGGGGCTCACTGTAGTGGAAAAATTCTGCCAGCGACGCCAGCGTCAGCGTCTGGTAATTGTGCTGGATGTACTGTAGGATCAGAGAAAAATCCGTTCCAAGTTGGTAATTGTAGAACTGCACCGTTTTACTGTAATCCCGCAGCAAATGTGAAAAAAACAGGTGAATCCAGTTGATTGCGTTGCTGTTGCTGAACGTATCCTGTTTGTAGCACTCGGCCATGGCGTTTCGGACGATGATCTTCAGCCAGTGGATATCGTCGGAGTAAAACAGCAGGTAGTTGGAGTGGGCGTCCCCCTGCAGGATCGTGCGGAAAAAGTGGGAGAGCAGGTTTTTCTGCGACATCAGGGAGAAAAAAGTCGTGTTAAACGTACTCTTCCGGATCATGATCGTGAATACAACGGATTCGTCGTCATTGATGATCACGTCATGCTTAGAGGAGGGCGCAATGATACACAGCTCTCCGGCCTTTAAAACTCTCTGCTCATTTTCAAATGCCAGATCGCATTCCCCGGAGGCGACGAAGTTGATCTCAAAATAATTGTGCGTATGTTTGTACGGCCGAGTATAACGGGGATGCCGGATGATGTAGACGTCCCGTGCCAGAGGGATGATATCATGCTCCGGAACATCGGAGGAGACGGACTGGCATGGAGTCAGCGCAAGGACAAAGGAATTGACAGCCTTGTCAAATTCCTCATCCGTCAAATCTCCGAACATTTTATTCACGGGAAGCTCAGGGGGAGGAGTCTGGGACATCATCCCCTTGCGGAACAGATAGTCCGTCATTTCCGGAAACTGCATCCGGCTTCCCGTTCGTTTAAAGTAGTCTTGCAGGTGATACTGAAATTCACCGTAGGTTATATAGTATGGCATAATACCTCCCAGTTGTGTATAAGCAGAAAAAATGTGCTGCCAGTATATTTCCATTATAGCAGATGGCATCTCTTTTGCAAGGAAAAATCATTTTGCGGCTACAGAGCGCCGCCGAACCAGCTCCGTACCGAGCCGGATTTTTTCCATCGGCGCCCCCGGCTGCTCCAGCCGCGTCATGAGGCGGGAAACGGCAGCCTCCCCCATGGACTGCTTGGGCACCCGTATGGTGGTAAGGGACGGCTCGATGACGGTGCAGAAAGGAATATCGTCAAACCCGACCACCGCCACATCATCCGGAATCCGGTACCCCATCTTTTTAAAGGCTTTCATGGCGCCTAAGGCGATCCAGTCGTTGTCCGCAAAGTAGGCCGAAGCGGTGGGCGTCCCGGCCTTCAAAAGCTCCAGCATATCGCTGTAAGCGCCATCCATGGACGGGGGCAGCCGGTGGACGATGGAGCTGGAGGTGGACAGGCCGTGGGTGCGGAGCGCCTTGTAAAAACCGTCCTGCCGTTCGTTAAAGTTGCTGATCGGATAGAAGGAATGCAGGTAACCGGGCTGGCAGCGGGTACGTTTGATCAGGTGGCTGACCGCCTGGAACGCCCCCAGGACATTGTCCATCAGCACACAGTCGCAGGCAATCCCTTCCATGGATGTATCCAAAAAGATCACCGGAAAAGGCAGATGGGAAAAATGGGTATAATCCTCCGGCATCATCTCGGTACCAAGCAGGATCATGCCCACACAGTCAGAGAACTGGATCTCCTCGATCTCCCGTTCCAGCTCCGAGTCCTCATACAGATAAGTCACCTTCATCCGAAATTCCGCTTTTTTGCAGCCGGAGGCAATCCCCTCCGAAACCTGGGAAAAGAACGGCGTGTCCCCCACCACGGCGCCGTGCTTTTTATAAATACAGAAATAGACCGTTCCGGAGGCCCTCTTTTTCTCCGAGATCCTTGTAAAATCATAGCCGTACTTTTCTGCGGCATCCAGCACCCGTTTGCGGGTCTCTGTGCTGACCCCGTGCCGGCCGTTTAAGGCAATGCTGACAGCGGCCGGCGATAAATTCAGTTTTTCTGCGAGTTCTTTTGCGGTAATCTTCATCTAAAATCTCCTTCATAATTCAGCGGCAGGTTTTCCTTACTTTTGTTTCGATTCACAGCCAGATAAAAACTGCCAATCCGCTTTTTACAAGCTGCGTTTGACGAATCTGACTGCCGTTTTTTATCCGACTGTGAATTGTAACGTGTTTTTACAATCAGTATGCATGATTTACCTGAGAAATGCAATAGAAGTACATGAAATTTAGTGATAATTTAGTTAAAAATACTAAATTATCGGATGCAATTTAGAAAATAATGGATTATGATTACTTTAGATTCAAGAAGGCATTGGTTACATATTAACGGAGGAACAGAAAATGACAAGGATTAAAATCGGCTACGCACCAACAAGAAGAAGCATTTTCAGCGCGCCCGACGCGGTAAAATACCGGGGGCTGACGGCGCAGCGCCTGAAGGAGCTGAACATTGATTTTGTGGACATTACGGATATCAACGAAGAGGGGCTGCTCTACGATGACGGGGACCGCATCAAAATTGCGGAAAAATTCAAGCGGGAAAACATCGACGGGCTTTTCCTTCCCCACTGCAATTTCGGAACCGAATTTGAATGCGCCCGCCTTGCGAAGGACTTAAACGTACCGGTCCTTTTGTGGGGGCCTCTGGACGAGCGTCCGGAAGCGGACGGTACCAGGCTTCGGGATACCCAGTGCGGCCTGTTCGCGACAGGAAAGGTACTGCGGAGATTCAACATCCCCTTTACATACATGACCAACTGCCGCCTGGAAGACCCGGTATTTGAGCGGGGCCTGCGGGATTTCCTGGCAGTCTGCAATGTGGTGAAGACCTTCCGGAACATCCGCATTTTACAGATTTCCACAAGGCCCTATGAATTTTGGTCCACCATGTGCAACGAAGGAGAGCTTCTGGAGAAATTCAACATCCAGCTTACCCCCATCCCCATGCCGGAGCTGACCGATGAGATGAAGAAGGCAAAGGAAGAGGCCAGGGAGGTAGCGGAAGTGATCCAGTACTGCCGGGACCACATGGAGATCTGCGTCAAGGACGAGGAACTGGAAAACGTAGCGGCCCTCAAAGTGGCAATGAAGCGCCTGGTAAACAAATACGGCTGCCAGGCAGCGGCCATCCAGTGCTGGAACCAGTTACAGTCCGAGATCGGCATTATGCCCTGTGCGGCAAATGCGCTGATGAACGAGGAAGGGATTCCGGTAGTCTGCGAGACCGACATCCACGGAGCCGTCACCGCTCTGATCACCGAAGCTGCCAGCCTGGGAGAGAAGAGAAGCTTCTTTGCGGACTGGACCATCCGCCATCCGGACGCGGCAAACGGGGAACTGCTGCAGCACTGCGGCCCATGGCCCATTTCGGTGGCAAAGGAAACACCGAAGATCACCTATCCTTTGGCATTTGATCATCCCGGCAGCATCACCGCAGAGGCACACCACGGCAAGGTGAGCCTGGTGAGATTTGACGGAGACCACGGCGAGTATTCCCTGCTCCTTGGAAACGCGAAGGGAATCGAAGGTCCGAAGGGCATGGGCACCTACCTCTGGGTAGAGGTGGACAACATCAAGCGCCTGGAGGCGAAGATTGTGGAAGGCCCGTACATTCACCACTGCGTCGGCATTCATGAAAATGTAGTGCCGGTATTATACGAAGCATGTAAATATATCGGAGTCACGCCGGATCTGTACGATCCGATCGAGGAAGACGTAAAAGCATACCTGAGAGGGGAGGACGTTGTATTATGAGCAATCTGAAAGCATTGGCTTATGAAATGCGGGAACGCACCATTGATATTATCGTAGAAGGGAAAACCGGACACATCGGCGGCGACATGAGCGTCATGGAGATCCTGACAGAGCTGTATTTTGACCAGATGAATATCAGTCCGGAAAATATGGACGATCCAGACCGGGATAAATTTGTCATGAGTAAAGGCCATTCCATGGAAGCCTACTATGCGGTGCTGGCGGAAAAAGGATTTTTCCCGATTGAGGAAGTGATCGAAAAATTCAGCAAATTCGGCTCCAAATACATCGGCCATCCCAACAACAAGCTGCCGGGTATTGAGATGAACTCCGGTTCTCTGGGACACGGGCTGCCGGTCTGCGTGGGCATGGCGCTGGCGGCAAAGATGAACGGGCAGGGATACCGCACCTATACCGTGATGGGCGACGGGGAGCTGGCGGAAGGCTCCGTATGGGAAGGCGCAATGGCGGCAAGCCATTACAAGCTGGATAATCTGTGTGCGGTGGTAGACCGAAACCGCCTGCAGATCTCCGGAAATACTGAGGATGTGATGGCTCACGACGACCTTCACGAACGATTCCGGTCATTCGGCTGGCATGTCATTGACGTAGCGGACGGCAACGACATTTCCCAGCTTAAGGCGGCCTTCGAGGAAGCAAAAGAAACCAAAGGAAAACCTACGGTACTGATCGCCAACACGGTTAAGGGAAAAGGCTCCCCGGTGATGGAACATAAAGCAGGATGGCACCACAAGGTGCCGAATCAGGAGGAACTGGCGCAGATCAGAAAAGATCTGAAGGAGAGAAAGGAGGCGCTGCTCCATGAATAAGATAGCGAACAGACAGGTCATTTGTGACGTATTGGTTGAGGCGGCAAAAGAGGATAAGGATGTGGTGGCGCTCTGCAGCGATTCCAGAGGAAGCGCGTCCATGACGAAATTTGCGGACACCTATCCGGAGCAGTTCGTGGAAGTGGGGATTGCGGAGCAGAACCTGGTGAGCATTTCCGCAGGTCTGGCAAAATGCGGGAAAAAGCCTTACGCGTCCTCGCCGGCCAGCTTCTTAAGCACCAGAAGCTATGAGCAGTGCAAGGTGGATGTGGCTTACTCCAACACCAACGTAAAGCTGATCGGGATCAGCGGCGGCGTCAGCTACGGGGCTCTCGGCATGAGTCACCATTCCGCCCAGGATATCGCGGCTATGTGCTCCATTCCCAACATGCGGGTCTATATCCCCAGCGACCGCCTGCAGACAGAGCACTTATTCAAAGCATTGTTAAAGGATGAGAAGCCGGCGTACATCCGGGTCGGCAGAAATCCGGTGGAGGATGTCTACGAAGAAGGAAACGTGCCCTTTGAAATGGATCGGGCAACGGTTCTGAGAGAAGGTACAGATATTGCCATCATAGCCTGCGGGGAAATGGTAAAGCCTGCGGCGGATGCGGCAAAGCTTCTGGAAGAGAAGGGCATCCATGCCGCAGTCGTGGATATGTACTGTATCAAGCCTCTGGACAAAGCGGCCATCGTAAAGGCTGCGTCCGGGGCAAAGGCAGTGCTCACGGTGGAGGAGCATGCGCCCTTCGGAGGACTGGGCTCCATGGTCAGCCAGGTGGTGGGAAGCGAATGCCCGAGAAAAGTGGTCAACCTTGCCCTGCCCGACGCGCCGGTGATCACCGGAACGTCAAAGGAGGTATTTGACCATTACGGACTGAATGCGGAAGGAATCGCAAAGAAAGCCATGGAATTGCTGTAAAGACGATCATAGATAGCCACATCAGAAGGATGCTGTCCGTAGATTCTGATGTGGCTTCAATCAAAATAGGAAGGGATGGCAGGAATCAGCATACTGGCATCCAGATGAAGGATGGGGTGAATGATGTCAGAACAATATATGATCAGCATTGATCAAAGTACCCAGGGAACAAAAGCATTATTATTCAATTCGGTTGGAAGCCTGATCTGGAGGGTGGATCAGGCCCATCGGCAGATCATCGATGAGAAGGGCTGGGTGTCCCACGACCCAATGGAAATTTACCAGAATATCATTGCGGTGACCGCCAGACTGCTGGAGGAGACGCAGATCGACAGGGACAAGGTGGCCGGTGTGGGGATCAGCAACCAGCGGGAAACCTCCCTGGCATGGAACCGGATCACCGGGGAGCCTGTGGGGCTTGCGGTGGTATGGCAGTGCGCCCGGGCCGCGGATCTCTGCGACCAGGTGGCAGCGGCGGGCCATGGGGAGAAAATCCGCCGAAAGACAGGCATGAACCTGTCCCCCTATTTTCCGGCATCCAAGATCGCCTGGATCTTAAGAAATGTGGAAGGCGCCAGGGAACTCTCAGACGCAGGTAAGCTTTGCCACGGAACCATCGACAGTTGGGTGATCTACAAGCTGACCGGCAAAGCCTCCTATAAAACCGATTTTTCCAATGCGTCCCGGACACAGCTTTTCAACATTTTTGACCTGAAATGGGATGAGGAAATCTGTGATATATTCGGAATCAATCCGAACAATCTTCCGGAAGTGTGCGACTCCAATTCCAACTTCGGAGAAACGGATTTTGACGGGCTGCTTCCGAATCCGGTTCCGATTCACGGCGTGCTGGGCGACTCCCACGGTGCGCTGTTCGGACAGGGCTGCCTGCAGCCGGGTATGATGAAATCCACCTACGGCACCGGATCGTCCATCATGATGAACATCGGCGAGAATCCTGTGTTAAGCACCCACGGGGTGGTCACCTCCCTGGCATGGAGCATGGACGGCAAAGTCAATTACGTGCTGGAAGGAAACTTAAATTATACAGGAGCTGTGATCACCTGGCTGAAAGACGACCTGAAAATGATCGACAGCCCCCAGGAAACCCAGGCCCTGGCAGAGCAGGCGGCGTCAGACGATCCGCTGTATCTGGTTCCGGCATTTTCCGGATTGGGCGCGCCCTATTGGGACAGCCGGGCCACCGCCATGTTCACCGGAATGACCAGGACCACCGGCCGGGCGGAGATCGTAAGGGCCGGTCTGGAATGCATTGCCTACCAGATTCAGGATGTGATCGGGGCCATGAGCGAGGATTCCGGGGTGGAGGTCCATGAGCTGCGGGTGGACGGCGGGCCGACCAGAAATACATATCTCATGCAGTTTCAGAGCGACATCGCCGGAATCGACGTACAGGTGCCGGATTCCGATGAACTCTCCGGGATGGGGCCTGCCTATGCGGCCGGGCTGGCGCTTGGCATCTGGGATGAAACCATTTTTGAAAAGCTGGGCCGTACAAAATATACACCGAACATGCAGGAAAAATTGCGGAATAAAAAATACGAGGGATGGAAGTGTGCCGTAAAAAAGGTTCTGTCCTGAGCTGTGATGTAAAGTACTGTATCAAAATCTGTCCTGCTGACTGCTTATAAAGGAATAGATGAAAATCTGTTTTGCAGATTGCTTATAAAGTAATGGATGAAAATCTGCTCTATTGATTATGTATAAAGTATTGTACAAGGAGCTGCTTTGCAGACTGCATATAATGAAAGAGGGAGAAATGATGGAGAAATTAAGGATTTCAGAAAACAGGCGTTATTTTGTCACTGCCGACGGCAAGCCGTTTACATGGATTGCGGACACGGACTGGACGATCCCCCAGAGGCTGAAATGGGACGATGTGGAATATCTGATGAAAAAGAGAAAAAGCCAGGGCTTTACCGTGCTCCAGATCGTGGTGCTGGACCCGGAGCGGGATATGGAGATGCACAGTCCGTCCGGGGAGAAGGCGCTTTTAAACGACGATCCGGACACGCCAAACGAGCGTTATTTTGAATACCTGGACTGGATTCTGGACAAGGCGGAGTCGTACGGCTTCTATGTCCTGCTCCTGCCTGTGTGGGGCCAGCTGGTGGTTGGAAGCGACTGGAGCGGCTGTACCTATGAAAAGACGATTACCGAAGAAAACGCGTACCGCTACGGCCGGTGGATCGGAAACCGCTACCGGGAGAAAAATCATATCCTCTGGTGTCTTGGAGGAGACCGCCAGCCCATCCATGACGGGGTGGATTATAAAAATGTGTGGAGGCGCCTGGCGGAAGGAATCGCCAAAGGCGTGCTGGATCAGGATTTAAAGTACAACCAGCCTGACGACGCCTGGAAGGACGTTTTGATGACCTACCACGCATGCCACGAGATGCAGACAGGGGAATGCTCCACCATGTCTTACTGGACGGACGAGGAAGCCTGGATTGATTTTATCATGCTGCAGTCCGGCCATGGCCTGACCCCGAAAAATTATGAACTGGTGGAAAAGGAATACAGCCGCAAAAAAGTGATGCCGGTATGGGATGGGGAGCCAGCCTACGAGATGATGCCCACCTCCTGGCCCATCACTCCGGAAACGAAGACGCACGGCTCCTGGATGACAAGAAAACGGGCCTATTGGTCGCTGTTTTCCGGCGCGTTTGGGTATACCTACGGGCACGCTTCCGTATGGTGCTGTGTTTCCGAGCAGGAGAAAAGCCCCATCAGCAGCCAGACATGGTATGAAGCGCTGCAGTCCGAGGGCTCTGAACAGATCCGGTATCTGCGGCAGTTTTCTGACAGCCTGCAGATCATGACCGCCCGTCCGGCACGGGAGATACTGCCTCAGATTCAGGGAGAGGATGTGCTGGATCTGCATCTGCAGGCATGTACCTGCCTGGATGAAAGGTTTGCCTGCGTCTATTTTCCAAGCGGGGGCGGAGCCGTCCTGAACCTGGGAAATGTCTGGAATCCGGAAGCGCCCCGGGAGTTTGACGGAGAAGTCTGCCTGTGGTGGTATAATCCGAGGGACGGGAAGTTCTATACCCACGTCGGGCAGAGGGCAGAAGCAGCAGAGACTGCACAGGCAGCCGGAGGGGAACTCAGCGTATCCGCCCCGGATTCCGGCCCGGAGCATGACTGGGTGCTGATTGCGTCCAGAGAACAGACGGAGGCTCCGGTGAAAGAACAGACCTATTATAATATGGATGAGGAAAAGGCGGTAAAGAAAGTATTTGAGTGGTAAAAAAGAGTGCTGTTAAAGGCTTTACACCCAAAAATCCTTTTGTTATAATGAAACTATCTCATAGACGTATTTTCATCATAACGAAGGAGGGAATTACATGACTGAAAAAGAAATGCTGCAAAAAAATATTGAAGAGTTTTCCAGATTACAAAATTATATGATACTGTCTGAAAAAGATTCAGAAGCGTATAAAGTTATGAAAGATCGGTATATTGAATTAAAAGTAATCTTGACAGCTTGTGGTATTCATTTGACAGAGCTTGATAAGATAAAAGAATAGCTTTCATAATCTACAATTAAAAAAGGCGGGGCAGTTAGGAAATAGCTGATTTTCTACAGTATATCGCGGATCATCAAACATGCGCGGTATGTTGTGTATAAATCCTATTTCCCGGCTGTTCCTTCTTTTTTTGTTCTTCAAACCGCAAACAGCAACAGCCAGGAAAGACGAACGCATCCGGTCATACACTGAAAAAATGTCGGATTCAGAAAAAAATAATACATTGCATTCCACTTTTTGCAGGCGTATGCTGTATATAGAATCAGGACAGAGGGATTCTGAAAAGCATGCTGCGAGAATTAGCTGCATCGGTTAAGGAGGAAGATGAGATGTTGGATTTAAAAGCAAATCCGTTTTTTCTGGATGACAAAAAGGAAAAATGGGTCTACGACACACTGGCGGGGATGAGCACAGAGGAGAAGATCGGGCAGATGTTCTGCCCCGTCGGCGGCAATACGGAGGAAGGTTTCTTAAAGGAATTTCTGGAGGAGTATAAACCCGGCGCGATCATGTACCGGCCCATGCCGGCGGCAGAGATCCAGAAGACACACTGCTTTCTCCAGGAACACTCCAGAATCCCCATGCTCTTCGGCGCAAATCTGGAATCCGGCGGCAACGGGATCTGCTCGGACGGGACATATTTTGCAAGGCCCATGGGGGCGGCGGCCACCGATGACCCGGTACAGGCTTACCGCCTGGGGGCGATTGCGGGAAAAGAAGCTATGGCCGTGGGATGCAACTGGGCCTTTGCGCCAATCTGCGACTTGGATCTGAATTTCCGCAATCCCATCACCAACGTGCGGACCTTCGGAAGCGACCAGAAACGGGTCACCACATTTGTCAGGGAACAGCTAAAGGGGCTCAGTGACCAGGGCGTTGCCGCGGCGGTCAAGCATTTTCCGGGGGACGGAGTGGATGAACGGGACCAGCATCTGGTGGCCTCTGTGAACAGCCTGTCGGTGGAAGACTATGACAGAACCTACGGGGCCGTCTGGCAGGAGGTTGTGGACGCGGGGGCACTGTCCGTCATGGTGGGCCATATCCTGCAGCCTGCGTACAGCAAGTACATCAATCCGGAATTGAAGGACGAAGAGATCCTTCCGGCCACCCTGTCAAAAGAAATCCTCCAGGGGCTGCTGCGGGGAAAACTGGGCTTCAACGGCATGATCACAACGGACGCGACGCCGATGGTGGGCTTCAATACCCCCATGAAACGCTCCCAGGCAATCCCGGCCGCACTGGCAGCAGGGTGCGATATGATCCTGTTCAACAAGGACATCCGGGAGGATTACCGGTTTGTGCAGGAAGCCATCGCAGACGGCCGTCTGAGCATGGAACGGGTGGACGAGGCCGTGACCCGGATTCTGGCCATGAAGGCGGCCATGAACCTGCCCGGAAAAAAAGAAAAGGGGATCCTTGTGCCCGGGGAAGAGGCGCTGTCCGTTGTTGCCTGCGAAGAGCATCGGGCATGGGCGAGAGAATGTGCGGATAAAAGTGTGACTCTTGTAAAGGATACACAGAACCTGCTCCCGATCTCCCCGGATACATATAAAAGAATCCGCCTTTACCTTCTGGAGGATCGCCTGGACGGCGGCTTCAAGGATGGAGACGGGGCCATTGGACTGGTAAAGGAAAAGTTGGAAAAGGAAGGCTTTGAGGTAACGCTGTTTAACTATTCCAGACCGGATTTTCATGAGATGTTTGAAGGCGGCGTGGAGGATATCCAAAGCAAATTCGACCTGGCGGTCTACGTGGCATGCCTGGATACGGCCAGCAACCAGTCCGTGAGAAGGATCGACTGGCTGCACCTGATGGCGGCGGACGCACCCTGGTTTTTAAACGAGGTTCCGGCAATGTTCATTTCCATCGCAAACCCATACCATCTGTTGGATGCGCCCATGTTTCGGACGTTTATCAACGGGTACACGCCCACAGAGGAAGTGGTGGATCAGGTGATTGATAAGATCGTGGGAAGGTCCGCGTTTCAGGGAGTGAATCCGGTGGATCCGTTCTGCGGGGTATGGGGAGCGGAGTTTTGAGGAAGTGCAGATGCATGACTATAAATAGTAATGGATTGGCCTAAAGAACGATCCAGCGTTGACGCTTAAATAATTTTCACAATTAAAAATAATTCCAAAGATCTTCTTTGGCAAGGGAATCAGTCAGAGTTAACCTCTGGCTTTTTCTATGTAAAGAGCTATGCTCTTACATACCAATCTTATTTAGTTTTTATCTACGCCAAGTACCTTATATAAAGGATTTAGCTGGTCTTTCACTGCGTTCGTAATCTTTTCAATATCTAAACGCTCTATCATACCGTTACTTTGTATTCCTTTGTAAAAAACTTTATTGGCCTGTTTGTACAAACGTTGAAGCTTATCATATCCGTTTTTTCCAGATGCTTTTGTTTTATGATAAATCCAGTATGATATTCTGCGTAAATCAAACAAAAGGACAGGCGGTTCGGCAGAAAGCTAAAATAAACAGAAAAGTGGCCGGCAGGAGGTGCTCTGCATAGGAATTTTTAAGGTCGGGAAACAAACTGAAAAAAGGTCGGATTCTGAATAAATTACTACATGGATTCTGTCCCCGGCCGCTGTTATCATGAAAAAGTATTGAAGTGCATCTGAAAAAATCGCGAGGAGGAATTTCATGAAAACATCAGGACTGAATCCATACCTTCCATTCTGGGAGACTGTTCCGGACGGTGAACCCCATGTGTTTGGGGATCGGGTCTACATTTACGGAAGCCATGACCGGCTTGGAGGTACCTCATTCTGTGAAGAGGATTATGTGTGCTGGAGCGCGCCGGTTGAGGAGCCGGGTGTGTGGACCTGTGAGGGTGTTATCTATAAAAAAATGCAGGACCCGCTGAACGGCGCACCCTACGGAAAAAAGCTGCCTGAGATCGGAATGCCCCTGGGAACGGAGGAAAATCCGCATCTTTTATATGCGCCGGATGTGGCGCAGGGGCCGGACGGCAGATATTACCTGTACTATGCGCTGGATTTTGTAAACGTGATTTCCGTGGCAGTCTGTGATACACCCGCAGGACAATACGAATTTCTGGATTTTGTGCGCAGGGAGGATGGTACAATTCCAGATGCGGGGCGATGGTTCGATCCGGCCATCCTCTCAGAAGAAAGCGGGAATTATCTTTATTATGGATTCGCGCCGGCCCGGAAATTTCCGGGGATGGAGAATGTGATATTTCCGGGGGCCATGATGGTGAAGCTGGCACAGGACATGCACACCATCATCAGCGAGCCGAAGTGTGTGGCAAATGGTATAGATACGGCAAAGGGGACTTGCTATGAAGCGCATCCGTTTTTTGAAGCGTCCAGCATTCGGAAGCTGGGAAACCGGTATTATTTTGTTTATTCCAGCCTGCAGGGGCATGAACTGTGTTACGGCACGGCTGATACTCCCGAGGGCCCTTTTGTGTACAAAGGGGTGATCGTATCCAACGGAGACCTGGGATATGAGGGAAATACCTTTGCAGTGAATTATACAGGAAATAACCACGGCGGTCTGGAAAGGATTGGGGACCGGCTCTACATTTTCTGGCACAGGCATACCCATGGAACCGCATTTTCCAGACAGGGGTGCGCAGATGAGGTGAAGATCCAGGAAGACGGAACCATTCCCCAGATTGAGATTACAAGCTGCGGACTCCATGACGGCCCGCTGCCTGCGAAAGGGGCGTATGACTCCTGCATCGCCTGCCATCTCACCGAGGCAGACCGGGAACAGGTAGGGCAGGTCGTGATGAGCGGCCCGGGCGAGGCAGTGCCCGAACTGCCGGAGGAAATGCCGTATATCACGGAAGAGGCGGACGAGACGGGAGAGAAGGGGCTGAAACCGTATATCCGCAACCTGCGTACCGGGGCGGCGGCAGGCTTTAAATATTTTCAGTTTGAAGGAACGGAATCCCGGATTACCGTGGAGCTGCGGGGCCTCGGATGCCTGGAGGTGCGGGCGGACAGTCCCGATCCACAGGCGGGAACTATGGTCGGGTCGGCAGCAGTGGATTCAAAGAACTGGAAGCATGTAACGACCGGGCTTCAAGTGGAAGCAGGAAAACATGCGCTTTATTTTCTTGTAAAAGAGGGAACGGTGGATTTCGCATCATTTGAGATTGCGTGATTTTGCGCAGATATAGAAATCCGGTGATTTTTTCGCAGAGACGGAAATTGAGAGACTTTTACATAGAAATGGAAATTGAGTGATTTTTTGCAGAGACGGAGATTGAGAGACTTTTATACGGATGTGTGTTGACGCACGAATATAAAATTAAGAAGGAGACAGAACATGAAGGCTTTTATTTTTGATTTGGACGGAGTGATTGTATTTACGGACAAGTTCCACTATCAGGCGTGGAAAAAGATGGCGGACAGGATGGGAATTTATTTTGATGAGGTCATCAATAACCGTCTGCGTGGTGTGAGCCGCGCGGAGAGCCTGGAGATCATTCTGGAAAAATGTGAGGAAGTGCTGACGGAGGAAAAAAAGGCGGAACTGATGGAGGAGAAGAACAACACCTACCGGGAGCTGCTGCATACCATGACTCCCGCAGATGTTTCGGACGAGGTGCGGAATACGCTGGACGCACTGCGGGCTGCGGGCTACAGGCTGGCCATCGGTTCCTCCAGCAAAAATGCGAAATTCATTCTGGAACGGGTGGGGCTTCTGGATGCATTTGACGCAATTTCCGACGGCACCAACATCACCCATTCCAAGCCGGATCCGGAGGTATTTGTGAAAGCCGGGGAATTTTTGGGGATCGGCGCCGAAGAATGTGTGGTTGTGGAGGACGCATACGCCGGGATTGATGCGGCCCGGGCGGCAGGGATGAAGTCCGTGGGCATCGGGGACGCATCAGGGTACGGGAAGGCAGATTATAAGATCCAGGCATTCAAAGAACTTCTGGACATTGCAGAAGTATAAGATCCGGATATTCGAAGGGCAGCCGGATATTTCAAAAGTATATGGCTGTGAATAATAACAGAATATTCAAAAATCCGGCATAGCAAAAGCCGGGAATCTGTTCATAGGTTCCCGGCTTTAGTTAAGGTCTTATTTACGCATTGTGCCCTGTTTGTAAACTCTTTTTTTCATCACATGTCCCTCTCTTTCAAATGTCCCCGTTTGATCTCCAGCACCACATCCGCCTGATTTGCTACCACGCCAGAATGTGTCACGACCACCACGCATTTTCCGAACCCATGGGCGCTCTCTTTCAAAATGGCCGTGATCTCCTCGGCGGTATCGGCGTCCAGGTTTCCGGTCGGCTCGTCTGCCAGAATGACCGGGGCATCGGAGGCCAGGGCGCGCGCAATCGCCACCCGCTGCTGCTGTCCGCCGGACAGTTTCAGCACATTACGCTGTGCTTCATCTTTTGTAAGCCCCAGCCGTTCTAAAATGGGGGCGGCGTCCAGCTTGGCGGTGAGCCGCACATTCTCAAGGGGCGTCATGTAATCAATCAGGTTGTAGCTCTGAAAAATCAGCGAGATATGGTTTTTTCGGTGATGTTCCAAGCCCTTTGCCGTTATGTCCCCGCCGTCAAACAGGACGCTGCCCTGTGTTGGCACATCCAGCCCGCCCAACAGGGACAGCAGCGTAGTCTTGCCAGACCCGGACGGGCCGAGGATGGCGTACATTTTCCCGGTTTCCAGCGACCCGCTGATGTTCTGCAAAACCGCCTTGCCCTTTTCGTAGGCGTAAGAAACATTTTTCAATTCCAGTGTAAACATAATCGTCCCTCCTTCAGCTCATTTTCGACAGGATTTCACGGGGGTTCAGCCGCATGACCATGATAGACGATGCGCTGACGGCCACAATGATAATGGCAAGGCCAATCAGGCAGAGCTGTGCAAGGTGATCCAGCCCAACGGACACCTGGATGCCGTCCTCCGTGGGCAGGGGTTTTTGAATAAGGTTATCTGCACCTGCATCGACCGCAGCGGCGGCAGTTACAAGGTCGTTATCGTCCTCCGGCTCCGTCTGCATACTCCGCTCCAGCAGGTGGTTGCCGATCTGCCCCGCTACTGCGTTGCTGGTGAAGTAGGACAGGCCAAAGGCGAGGACGGCGATCAGCAGCACCTCAATCAAATACTGCCCGATGATGGCCGTTTTTTTGATCCCCACGGACAGGAACACGCCGATTTCATGGATGCGGGTCTTTGTCCAAAGGGTCAAAATCAGGGCCAGAATGATGGCGCTGACAACAATAATCACCACCAGCAGGGTCATGACCAATTCATTCAGCGTAGCCAGCGGAGCGGCGGCGTTTTCGTAGGTTTCATTGTCAATCTCAACGGTAAAGGCTTTCCAGTCGATACCCGGCAGGGCTTTTACATCGGCCACCACCTGCGCCATGTCCTGCGGGTCGGATATGGTGACATGGAGGGCGGAAAAGCCGTAGTTGATTTCTCCGCCGTCAAATTCTTTCGAGGTCTGCAAGTCTACAAATATCCGGTTCTGGATTTTATCGTAGGTAGTGACGGTTTCGCCAAACTGCTCCACCGCGTTCGGGGTAAACAGCCCGACGATCTGTACCTTGATTTCCTGCCCGGTAAAACCCTGATCTTCCACGCTGTAACTGAGGGCGGTAAGATCGTCCCCAATTTTCAGCTCGTTCCGCTCTGCCAAGTCCTGGCTGATGATTGCCGCATGGGTATCATCGGCGGAGATATGCCGCCCCTCTGCCAACGTCAGTGTGCCGGTGGTGAAAAGTTCATCATCCTCCGTGCTGCAGACGCCCAGCACCTTTGTATAGCCCTGATACTTCGCATCTGTTGAAATCGTGCCGGGGAAAAGGGAAAGTCCATCAAACGGCAAAAGATTGTCCTGCCTTGCACTGCAATACTTTACGCCGGAAAGACCTTTGATTGCCGCAATGTTCTCCGGGGTAAGCTGTACGGTGGAATACATGAGAAAACTGCTTGATGTCTTGCCGGTTTCCTCGTCTACTTCGTCTTTGACGGGTTCTTTCACTACATAAGGGCTATTGCTCCAATCCACGAAAACGTCAAATTTGCCGCCCAGGCTCTGCCGCAAATCAAATTGTACGGCCTCGGATGCTTTCCAGATGGAAAGCCCCGTCAGGACAAAGGTTGCCATAATCATCAGAATAGTGAACAGGAGAATGGTTTTCCCTCGTTTTCGTGTGACGTATAGAAACGCCCTCTTGAAAATGCTCATGGTTCGATACCTCCATATCGTGATGCTGTTCTTCCGAACGCACCCGCAGAATAACACCCCAATGTGGAATGGGTATGAAACGTATATGGAATTTTTCTGGAAATGAAAAACTCCCCGGCCAGGGAGTTTTCCGCATTTATAGCTGAATTGTAAAACACATCCCAGGCGGAGAATTCATGGGCGCAAAGGAATAGGGGATATTCATAGAGGTCAAGAGCGTATCCACAATATAGAGGCCCAGGCCGTTGCCGCCGCTTATCCGGCTTCGGGAGAAGTCTGGACGGTAGAATGGCTCAAACAGACGGCGGATTTCATCGTCAGGGATAGGCCTGCACTCATTTTCTACCAAGAGACTGCGCCCTTCCATGCAAACGGAAACGGCTTTCCCGGCCTCCGTATAGGCGACAGCGTTTGCGAGAACATTTGATACCGCCTTGCTAAACCGACCAGCCGGAAGTTTCGCGGGAAATTGTTCTGGCAAATCAAGTGAGAAGGTGATCTGATGTGCTGCCGCAATCATCTGATACGGCGCACACAGTTCCGCCATCAGTTCCGCTATGTCAATCGGTTTCGCTGGTTCATCGGTGGTGTTCAGCCTGGAGGTTTCCAAAATTTCATGTACCATCCCTGAAAGCTGCTCCACCATTTCTTTACACTCCGGGAGATAGGCAGCATAATCCTGATACTTCCCAACGCCTAAAATCATATTTTCCAGGGTGGCGTTCAGAGCCGTCACAGGGGTTTTCAGTTCATGGGATGCCGCCCGCAGGAAGTCAACCTTGGTCTGCTCCATATCACGCACAGCGTCCTTTTCCCGCTCTAAATGTTCAATCGTGGATAGTAAATCAGAATATAGATCATTGACGTTTCGCGCCAGCGTACCAATTTCATCCTTTGTATGAATCGGGCAGTTCACCCCATGGTCTAATTTCATCATCTGCTCGGTTGCCGCCGAAATCTTCTTGATAGGGTCAGCAATCGCTTTAGAAAACAGGAGAGAGCAGACAACGGAAATCAGCAAAGAACAGCTCAAAGAGACGGGCAGGGCCTTTTCTACTGCCTCGGTCACAAATTGCTCCTGTCTGATGCTGACAACAACATCATCCGGGGTACTCACCGCAAGCTGCAACCGTGGGGCAAGGAGATAGATCAGCCCATGTGTGACAACAACGACAAAGAGCATGATACTCATGGTATACAGAAATATTTTTGGAAATAATTTTAATCGTTTCATGGCTGTACCTCGTATTTATAACCGATCCCCTTAACTGTTACGATACAGTCAAGTCGCAGCTTCTTCCGCAGATTTTTGATGTAGGTGTCCACGGTTCGGTCGATGATCGGGTAGTCAGCCCCCCATAGTTCGTCCAAAATCTGCGAACGGGTCAGCACCAGCCCTTTATGCTCCACCAGCAGTCGGAGCAGATCAATTTCCTTGGGCGTGATGTCGATTTTTCCGGTGCTGTCGCTGGCGGTGTAGCCGGAGAAATTGATGGTCACATCACCAAAGGCTATAGTTTGGGGTAACGGGGCCTGTCCACTTCGCCGCAAGAGAGCGGTGATCCGCCTCCCCAGCAGTACCATAGAAAAGGGTTTTGTCATATAATCGTCAGCCTGCTCGTCAAAACTCATGACCTGGGTATATTCGTCCTCAATAGCAGTGAGCATCAGAACGGGCGTTGTGCTTGTCCGCCGTATCTCGTGCAGGACGGACAGACCGCTGACATGGGGCAGCATAATGTCCAGCACAACAAGATCGATGCTGTTCTCACGGAAAAACTGTAACGCATCCCCGCCATTATAGGCCGGGATAACCTTGTGGCCTGCGGGCTTTAGGTATTCACAAATTGCATCGTTGGTCTTGCGGTCGTCCTCAACTACTAATAGTGTTGCCATTGTAGCACCTCCTTGGGGACAGTGTAGCATGGGAATGTGGAATGGGTATGAAATTTTCTTTACAATTTGATTTTATACTGCCAGCCGATACATTTTCTTACGGTTCTTCACGTGTCGATATGCGTACCAAATTAGAACATATCCCCACAAAATCACGGAAATATGGGCAATATATATATAGCACCAATACTGTTCGTGCATCCCTTTTCCCACAAAATATGATTTCACCAATTTTGCACCACCCTGATGCAAAATTTCAATTGATTCTTTTTTCTATATCTTCAATTGATGGCAACTTGTCTTGTAATTCTTCTGAAACACGATTGGAAAGTTTGTATTCACTTACTCCCATTGGTTTATTTACATCTTTCAAAGCATATTCCGCTACCATTTTATCTTTACCCTTACACAACAACAAACCAATTGTAGGGTTATCATTCGACGATTTCAATTCTCCATCGACTGCTGATAAATAAAAAGATAACTTTCCAGCAAACTCTGGTTCAAATTCCACTGTTTTTAATTCTACCACAAAATAACAATGCAATTTCACATTATAAAATAATAAGTCGATGAAAAACTCTCTTTTTCCAACTTGAATCGGATACTGCCGCCCCATAAAAGCAAAGCCTGACCCAAATTCCAACAGTAACTTTGTTATTTGTTGGACAAGGGCATCTTCTAACTCAATCTCTCTAAGTTTTTTCGCATTCGGTATAAAATCAAAAATATATGGGTCTTTAATAATTTCTTCTGCTTGCTCACTGAATGGATTAGCTAACTGTTCCTTAAAATTTGTTGTTTTATCTGCTAATACCTGTCTGTAATACAAACCGCTTTCTATCTGATGTGAAAGCACTGTACTAGACCATCCATTTTCCAGACATTGCTGTGTATACCACATATGTTCCTCTAAATTATCCGTCTTATCTATCAGCAATTTTATTGCACGCCAACTAATTTTTGCACCACCCTGATGCAAAAATTCTTCAGATGGTATTCGTCGTGCGAACTGCTTCATATAATCCGTAGTTCCCGCTACATAATTCCCTCTACACGCCCTCAAGACAATCTGATAACAGCATAAAGCCCTTTATTTATGGGATTTTCTTCCATTTTTATCTTGCAATTTATCTATGATGTGATACTATGTAGATAGAATATTTTTATTTCCCTCTACAGAAAGGAACCTATCATGTATATAGCATACAGCATTAAGAAAGGAATGGAATATGCCACGCTCACATCCTCCGTCAGGGATGGTGAAAAGATCCGAAAGGGCAAGTCTGTCAACTTGGGGCGGGTTCTCGACAAAGAGCGAGGTATCTTCCGTAGCAGGGAGCGGGAGGTTTATACCTATAACCTTGAAACTGACCAGTATGGTGTGGCTCCTGCCGATTTCGTTGAACCCGCAAAACGCAGGAAAGGAAAATATATAAAGGACGGGCGAAAAAAACGGTCCCTGCTTGTGTTGCGGTTTGGTGATATCTTTTTTTATGACTGTTTTGTCCGCAGGATTGGAATCCTTGAAGCGGTAGATGCCATTGGATATGCCAACAAAGACACCCTTCATGCACTCTTATGCTATTATGTGACATCGTCGGAACCGAACTGC
>QXWX01000063.1 GCA_009911175.1 Lachnospiraceae bacterium
CTCTCAGCGGCATCGCCGCCGGAAATCTTCTTTTCACTGATACGCAGCTCCTTGATGAAGGACGATACGTCCCTCCGATGCTCTTCAATAAAGTGATGGAGCTCCTCCGGCTCCATATCAGAACGGACAAATAGATATCCCGGAAAAAGCGCCCGGATCTCTGTCCCTTTCCTATCGTGCCTCCACAGTTCAATGCAGGGATAAAATACAGTGCCCCTCCCCTCTGGAAGGGCTTTTTTCAATACCGCTGTCACTTCCCGCTGCTTCAATGTCTGCGTGTAGAGAACACAGTAATGAAATTGATGTTCCTTGTCATTTTGCTTCATTGATCATCGTCCTAAATCATGGATTTTGCTTTTTGTCTGCCGAGGCAGCCTATGTTTTGAATCGCAGATTACAACCATCTGCGAGAAAGCGTTGAAAAGCCCATGAAAACAGGATTCATGAAAAGCAGACCGATTTATCAAACCACTTTATCACCTTAAAAATCACCTTATTTCTTCTAACTATAAGACTTTCAAGAGCTAAACAAGATAATTTAAATACCTTTTGTATAAAGAAAATCTGTATATAGCAAATTTACTGTATTATTATGCCTTCCTGACTGAAGCGATATGATGCTCCGGGAAAAAATGGGTGTTGACAAATCTATCTGTTGGGTGTATTGTAACAGATGTCGAGATATACTATGAAGTTTTTCGTAGATGGTTGTAATCTGCGAAGAATTTGTCAATTTTATTTTTCTGTATTTCCCGGAAATTCCTCCTCTTTCCATAAGTCATATTACAGATATCACAATTCTTTTACACCCTTTTTGGTTACTGTGCATACAGTGTCGCACACCTGCCACAGGGCATCCGACCTATAAAACAGCCGTTTCAGGCATTAAGCCCTTTGCCATCGGGCAAATTTCAATGATCTGGATATGTAACTGACACTTTACAAATCCAATATTCCGTGTCATACTTAGTAGCTGTAGGAACGATGGAATTGCAGTGAACACATGTAGGAACAGCAGAACTATAAAACCGCGGTTCACAGTTTTTCTTCCGTGAACCGCGGCATAGTAAGAAGCTGTATATAAATACAGCCCCTCTGCACATTATTTACATATTTATGGAGTGATCATTTATGAAGCATATTATCATATTCTTTTTGAAACCTTTGTCATTTCTTCCGGCCCTTGCCATGATGTACGTCATCTACGGCTTTTCCGCTCAGGACGCCGGTGCTTCGAGCAATCTGAGCTATCAGGTCAGCTATAAGATTGTGGAGATTGGAAATGAAATCCTGGATAAAGGACTGGATGAGACACAGATTGCGGATTATGCAGACCAGATCGGATATCCGGTCCGGAAGCTGGCGCATATGACGGAATATTTTCTGCTGGCCGTTGCAGTTTCCTTTCCGTTTTATGTATACGGGCTGCGGGGATTCCCGCTGATGCTGGTGGCCGGATTCATCTGCGTCGCCTTTGCGGCAGGAGACGAATACCACCAGTCCTTTGTCGCCGGACGCGGCCCCTCGGTAAAGGATGTGGGCATCGACAGCATCGGCGCTTTTTTCGGGATCATGACCGTTCAGATCATCTGCTGGGTCTTTCTGGCCCCGGCCCGCTCTGCCAGAAGGCAGGAGGAATTTGCCTACCGGAAGCGGGCCAGACGGGAAGAGGCACAGCGGCGGCGTGAAACCATACGCCGGCAGGAGGCAGCGCGGCGCAGACGATCCCGGTATTAGGAACCAAAATAGTAAGTGATTTTTGCACAATTCCTTAGGAACTGGCACAAAATAACTTCCCGATAGTCCGCAGGATTTCTCTTCAGGAGTGCTACCAAAAAATCAGGCGCATAGCGGGCTATGTAACTGATTTTTTGGTAGTGCTCTAGGAGAGAAAGACAAGGAATATGGGAAGTTATTTGGGGACAGTTCCTTAGCATAGACAAACGAAAACATCCGCTTTCCTTCCGCAGCTTTCATGCTGTCATATCGGAAAGCGGACGTTTTTATTTCTTCATCCAAAAGATGTACCTGTTTTTCTGCTGACTGTTTTTGTATCTACTTTTTTCCTGTACTCGGAAAAATCAACATCCACATAGGTTAGAATTCCTTTTGAAAAATCGACGATCTCAGTATCTAGCTGTACCTTTTCTATCGCTGTATCATGGTCTGATGGAATTGGAATCTCTTCTTTCTGATCTTCCATGGAGATTCCAGACAGCCCGATCGCATCCCTTGCCATTTCATATGATTCCTCCAATGATAATTTCCATTTTCTCAGTATCATCTTTGCCAGATTTTCATTGACTTCCTTGTGCCTTGGAACCTTTTCTGTTTCATTCCCACGTCTGTATATATCATGATTTCGACCATGTCTCTCAAAGACAAAACCCGCTGCTTCTAATTTTTTATCAAGTCTCTTTGCTTCATTAGCGTTCCTCTCTTTTTTGTTATTATTACACACTAATTACACAATCGCCAATCAATTTTATATTGTTTGACCCAGACCCTTTGAATCACTATTTTACTTTCTTCATCCTGCTGGCCTTCATCACCGCGTCGTCCCCATATTTTTTCCTGATCTGATTCATCGCCGCATTCAGCCTCTGCCGCTTTTCATCCACAGGCTTTTGCGGCTCCAGGTCAAAGATGGACATCTGCTCCGGTTCCCCCGCGTCCACCAGCTTTGCCGTGCGGATCCCTAAAAGACGCACCGGTTCCCCGGTCCATGCCTCCTGAAACAGCCTGCATGCGGTATCCAGCAAGACCTGTTCGTCGCTGGTGGGCTTCGAAAGCTGGGTCTGATGGGACATGGACTGAAAATCATGATATTTAATCTCCATGCTGACCATGTTGGCCTTCTGCCCGGCTTTGCGCAATCTCCTTCCCACACTCTCCGCCAGTCCGGCAAACACTTCCCTGACCTCCTCATAGGTGGCGGCATCCTCCGCCAATGTAGTAGAATTTCCGATTCCCTTGGCTTCCGCCTGCTCCCACTGAACAGGCGAATGGTCGATGCCGTTGGCAAACTCCCACAGCATTTTCCCGTGGCTTTTCAGGTGCAGTTCGATCAGGCTCAAGTCTGCGTTCGCCAAGTCTCCGATGGTATTGATCTCCAATTTTTTCAACACCTCCACGCTGGAACGCCCCGCCATAAATAATTCTCCCAGAGGCAGAGGCCACATTTTCACGGGCACTTCTCTTAAAAACAGTGTATGTACCTTGTCCGGCTTTTCAAAATCCGAGGCCATCTTTGCCAGCAGCTTGTTCTCCGAGATCCCGATATTGACCGTAAAGCCGAACCGCTCCCGGATCCCGTTTTTCATCAGAAACGCGGCATCCAGCGGGGAAGGAAACCGGTCCGCAATGTCCGTAAAATCCAGGTAGCATTCGTCCACGCTGACCTGCTCAATCTTCGTGGTAAATCCTCTCAGATATTCCATAAGCTTCTGGCTTTTTTCCCGGTACATCCTGTGGTTTGGCGGCTCCATCGCCAGATTGGGGCACTTGCGGAATGCGTTCACCACAGGCTCCCCGGTACGGATGCCGTACTTTTTGGCAGAGATGGACTTGGCCAGGACCACGCCGTGGCGGGACTTCTTGTCTCCGCCGATGATAGACGGGATCTCCCGCAGATCCACTTTTGCTCCGTTCTTCAATTGTTCCACCGCCGTCCAGCTTAAATAGGCGGAATTCACATCTATATGAAAAATCACTGGTGACATGGCATAATTCGATTCCCTTCAAAATGATCTGTACGCCCCGTGTTAAACTTTTTCCTTTTTTTCGATCTCACCCTTCCCATCCGCGCCTCCTGTCATGATGTTTACCCGCTCTTCCTTCACAAACACCGATTGATACTGCTCCAGCCCGAACCTGCGGACGAACAGTTCACACTTACAGAGAAACAGGTAATAGGGATTCACCCCTTCCCCGAACAGACCTTCAAAATTTCCCTGGCCCTTGGAGATCACCACATCGGCATCCAGAAGGAGCCGCCTTGTCTGTCTGCCGAACCGCTTGAGAACCGTGCCCGGCGCCCCGTTGTCATTTCCCACACAGGGCACCAGATCTGTCAGCCCCACCTCCCGCGCATCTTCCATGGTGGCGTCATTGATCACGTCATTTCCTCTGACGATCGCCGCAATCTGCAGGTTTGGATAGCTTTCCTTCAAAAAACGGATCAACACCTTGTCCAATACGATCTCCCCGCAGTTGTCGGTCAGATAGACCAGCCGTTTCGCCTTTCTCAGATCCTGCTGAAATGCCCGGTACTCCTCCCGGGGAACCGTCTCCAGGGCCGCCTTTTCCAGAAGCGCTTCGAAGGTCTGCTCCGTCACATGCTCCACGGCGGAAAAGTCGATATAATTTGCCGCGCAGACATACTTGATGCTCTCCTTTACCGGGTCCTCCGATTCCCGGATCCGTCCCACCAGTTCCTTTTCCTTTGCCAGAAGCAGCTGGTTATACTGATGCTTGATCTCCGTATAATCCTCAGATTCTCCCCAGAATTCCTCATACAGCCGGCCGATCTGCTCCGCAAGCCACGGCGAAGACTCCGTGCGGCCGTGCCTGTAGAGGATTTCCAGTACCCGATGCATGTAGTCGGATTTTTTATGTTCATCGGAAAACGGCCGGATCAGCTTTTCCTGTTTGTCGATCATACAGGCGATACACATGGAATTTGCTTGCATTTTTTATTACCTCCATACCTTCACAAATACACAAATGCTTCTTTCCTGTATTTTACTCCAAATCCGACAAAAAATCATCTATTTCTTTTCCCCGTTCCATCTGATGTCTCAGCTTCCGGTTTTTTACGCTGTCAAAAATGATGGAAAAATCGTAATCCTCCGGATACAGCTTCCCCGCCGGCACATGGAGCTTGATCCGCTTTTGATTGATCCAGATCTTTTTATCCCGGAGCTGCACCCGCAGGACCCCCTTTTCGTTCATCGGCTGGCATATGATCCCGATCTTTTTATCCGGGTACACCATCACACTGTCGCCTCTCTGAAATTCCCTGCCCTTGGGCTGTGCCGCTCCCTGCGGCTTTCTCCTGCGGATTCCCGGCGTATGGACCTTTTCCAGCCGGTTCTTAGCCGCCGCCAGTTCCAGGTTTTGCGGAATCTCCCGGCTCCCATAGGCAGCCTCCATAGCGGTTTTCAGCATGTCCCCGGGCATGCCCATCCGCCCCGCGATATAGAATGCGCAGCTTTCCCCTGCCTCTCCGATGACCAGCTGATAAAGGGGCTTTAAGCTGTCCCGGTCAAAGGTCATCCTGGCGTTTACGATCTCTTCTCTCTGATCCGCATACTGCTTGACCTCCGGGTAATGGGTCGTGACCAGAAACAGCGCGTCGCTTTTTCGCAGCTCCTCCAGGATCGCGACGGCGATTCCCATGCCCTCCGCCGGATCTGTGCCGGAGCCCAGCTCATCCATGACCACAAGACTGTCCCGGTCCACCCGTTTCAAAATATCCAGTACATTTGCGATGTGGGCGGAAAAAGTGGAAAGATTTTCGGACATATTCTGCCCGTCTCCGATATCACACAGGAAATTGCTGTTCATGCAGATCTCTGCCTCCCGGCAGGCCGTGTGCAGACCGCACTGGGCCATCATGCAGTTCAATGCCACTGTCTTGATGGCAACCGTCTTACCGCCTGTGTTGGGCCCTGTAATGACGATCCCCCGGTATCCTTTCCCAATCTCAAACTGGAGCGGCACGCATTCCTCCCGGACCATCAGCGGATGCCGCACATCCCGGAAAATCATGTAACGCTCCGTATTGATCTCCGGCTCTGTACCGCCGTATTCCAGGCTCAGCCTGCCCTTCGAAAAAATGTAATCCAGTTTTTCCATCGTGCGGATATCCTGCTCCAGCACCTCAGCCTGGTCAGCGATCATGGCAGAAAGCTCGTACAGGATCCGGCGTTCCTCATTTTCCGCATAGACACAGAGAAGCTGAAGCGCTTCATAAAAACGTCCCACAGAAACAGGCTCGATGAACAAGGTGCTTCCCGTGGAGGATTTATCGATCACATTTCCCTGGATCTTGTACTTATATTCTTTTTTCACCGGAATGCACAGATGCCCGTTCCGAATGGTGCTGAAATGATCCGAAAGGCATTCCTTATTTGCGCGCATGACCGCATCTGCCTTCTCCCGCATTCCTCTCTCGTTGGTTTCAATTTCATTCCGGAAGGATTTCAGCAATTTGGACGCATTGTCGTCCACCCTGCCATTCCGGATCTGGAGCCCGATCAGTTCCTTCACATCCTCAAGGCCGTCCAGGTTTTCTTCATAATATGCCAGCGAGATCTCCCACTGCTTCGCCCGGTTCAGGTAGCTTTTCAGCCGGACAACAGCGGCCAGAGCCTGCTCGGCCTCCTCCAGCTGTGTGATAGACAGACAGTCGCCCTTTACTGCCGCCTGAACCGATTCCCGGATCCCTTCCAGAGAGACCAGCGGCGGATTTCCATGGATCTCGATCAGCTTTCTGGCCTCGCTGGTTTCTCTCAGCCTTGCCCGCAGTTCGCTCTCGGACAGGAAGGGCTGTGTAGTTTGGATCATTTCCTTTGCCCGTTCAGTAAGGGCCAGCCCGGCCCACCAGTGTTTGATCCTGTCAAATTCCAGGATTTCTTCTATATTTGTCATTTTCTGATTCAACCTTTCTTTTTTATTCTCTTCATGTTTGATTCCCGCAAGGCAGAAAAGCCAGGCGGATATGCCTGCATGTAGATCCGGTAACTGCCGGGACAGACTGAGACCATGGATTTCCTAAAAAAGAACTGTTCTGAAAGCAACAAAAAAGTATGACAAATACAGCCATACTTTCCCTATCCTATCTGATCGCAATAAGACAGTCAAATCCTGGTGTATGCAGTATTCTGTAAGGCAGAAACAACCGGCATGCAGTTATGCCGAAAAGGGTATCCAAATAAAACACGACGCTTCCCGTGCTTACCCCTTTTTCATTCAGTTGTTTTTTGTCATTACAGAACGACTAACATCCACACACCTGCCTTCTTTTTATGATGGGTTTATCTTAACCTGATATCGAATGCTTGTCAATACCTGTTTTTATTTATCTGCAAACTATGCTGAGTGGTTATTTCCATTCCGCATGTATTCTATCCTACATAGCCATTATGCAGCCTGTGAAAGAACCATTCTCATAAAAATCCCGCATTGTCTTTTCACTCTTGAAATACCGAATCCAGAAAATCTCGTAAAGTATTTTCAATACAAAGGAAGCCGCCAGACACCAAGACCACTCTAACCAGGAATTGATGTTGAAGTCGGAAAAATCAGTACCACGCAGGAAACCAGAACTCCCCCTATCCTCTCCATTACAAGAAGCACCTTATTTTCATTGCCGACATATTTCTCATAATCCTTCGGCTGATTCTTTGTCCAAATAACATTCGGGAGCATCAGCATAAAGAGATAAATCAGGCCTACATGAGAAAATCCAAAACGCATATTTAAACCATCCCTCCCTAAAGAACCTCTACCATACACCTATGCTTTTTATCTTCCTTCTGATATGCTACGATAGCTTTTCCATTCTACTCATCAGCAAGTTTTATCACTCCTTCAGGAAAATCACTTATCTGAATTTCATTCAAGTCTTCGTCCGTAAGATCGGTATCGTCAGCTAATCGGTTTGCCTGATTCGACAGTGTCAGTTCAAACAGATTCCGCATTTCTCTTCCATTTGCAAAGTGATCGCTTTTATTCTCAATAAGTCATCTCAGATAAGCTTTCAGCTGCTCATCTGCCTCATAGCTTAGTCTCATTCCGTATGGTTTACAGAATGCACCGAAAATAGAATACATCTCCGCGTCGGAATAATCCTCAAATATAATATTTTTGTTGAAACGGGATTTTAATCCCGGGTTGGATTCCAAAAATTTCTCCATTGACTCAGGATACCCTGCAACGATTACAACAAAATTCTCACGGTTATCCTCCATGGCCTTCAGTATGGTATCGATTGCTTCCTGTCCAAAATCTGTTCCACCCTTTGCGAGCGTATATGCTTCATCGATAAACAGGATGCCGCCCATCGCTTCATCGACTTTTTCTTTTGTTTTTAAAGCTGTTTGTCCAACATATCCTGCAACAAGCCCTGCTCTGTCAACTTCCACCAACTGACCTTTTTCCAACACGCCCAGGCTTTTATAGATTTTCGAAAGCAGTCTTGCAACTGTCGTCTTACCCGTTCCAGGATTTCCCAGAAACACAAGATGTTTAGACACGTTTGCTGTTTTCATTCCTCTGGATTCTCTGATTTTCTTTATCTTCAGCAGGTTGATCAAAGATGTTACTTCATGCTTCACTCCGTCAAGTCCAATCAACGTATTCAGTTTCGCCAACAATTCTTCCAATGTTTCCTCCGGCTCTGCCTCTGATGATTGATTTTCCGCATTCATTTTTTGCTCATCGCAATGCTGTGTCTCCGCAGCATTCAGATTTTCCACAGCTCCTGCCGCTTTATCTGTTACTGCAGAAGAATGGCGCATTTTAACCTGCTCTTCGTTCCTTTCGGAAATACTATCCTTCAAAGACCTGATATATCTCATATACTCCTGTTCATCAATGTCCTTTTTATCGTATCTGCTCAAACGGTAGTATCTTCCCAGTTCCGCAAAGAAGGCGATATATATTTCATCAGGACAAACAGCCGTAGTTCTTATTAATCTCTGACTAAAGCTCTTCAAATATACAAATAATCCCGACAATCCATCAACATGTTCAGAATATGGCTCAGGATACGGATATTTGCCATTCTGATATACTTCATCAAAATAGGCATATCTTTCCTTGGCATTAGCTTTGGAAATCTGACTTATAAAACCGTATATATCTGCGGCAAGCTGCTCCTTTCGCTTTTCACTTTCCTTTTGCTGTAATCTATTGACACTATTGCAAGCTGAAGTCAGTCTATCATACGCATTTTTTACAGATATGTCCATTTGCTATTCTCCTCTTATATCATTGCTGCCAGCTGCATAGCCTCCTGATAGGCGGCTCTTATAATCGTCCCATCCATTCCGGCCCCCGCCTCTTTATACGCAGCCTCTATCGAGTCGGCGATCTCTTTGGAACTCATTTCCTTAAACCTGCCAAACAACTCAGTATCACCCATCGCAACGATCAACGCCTGATTATCCTCAATTTCTTCCTTTAATTCCGCCACCTGATCCATCAGACTGATATAGTAAATATCAACCCCCAGCGTTGTAAGTTTCGTTTCAAAGGTTCCATAATCCTGAAGCTTTTCTATAAACCACTCCGATGAAAGAGTATCATATACACTCATCCATTTCTCATGCGCCAGGTGCCATACATCCTTATCTCTCAATGTCTTATGATTATTAAAGAAATAAATCTCGTCAAAGGTTCGTAGGGATACCGTGAACATAGCAAGCATGGAAAATATGGAAAAAATCAGCGTGCTATTATCACTCGAAGTATCCTTCTGAAATGAACGGATCAAAAGCGTAAGTACATTGTATTCTCTGTCAACAAGTTCCCGCATTTTACCTTCTGAATAAGGCTGCTGTCTTCTCTGACTGTCCAGCATATCTGTATGATCTGAAAGAACTTTGTTAAATTCATAATCGTTTTGTATGTCCTGACTCTGCTTCATCAATTTCTGAATTTGATAGAGCTGTTGATTGATCTGTATGCTCATCTTATCCAACTTCGCATACATTATCGCAAAGCCCGCACAGGTCGCGCATAGATTTAGCCCATTAAGCAGAATTCCAATTTTTTCAAGCTTTGCAATTTCCCCAAGAAGCTTCAGATTCCGCTCATTCATGGCAGTATTTTTATTTATGTTAAGGGCATGTATGACCTTTTCCGTCAGTTCTTTTTCCTGCGTCTCCGGAGGGTTGCTGATCATCACTTTCTGAAATGCTTTAAATCTCTTATTCTGATTTCTGACGGCAATCTCCATTACGCCTTTTTCGTTCAGGAATGCCTCCAATTCCTCCAATGTATTGATAACAATTGCATTACTCATGAGCACACTCTCCTTGGACTTTTCCGTTAATGATTTTCCACAGCATTATGATGGATATGACCAGAGAACATTCATCCATACCGTATCGTTCATGCAGATCAAACCTCTTCTTTTTCGGGAACGGAACTATAATGGAAACCTCTTCTTTTTTCATCGCATTAATAACCATCTCCGGATCAAGACTTTCTACAGAATAGTCAAAGTTCTCGATAACTCCCCCATTATTTCTGATGACTGCCGTGTACAAGCATAGCATCAACCGGGAATAATCAGTCAGCTGTGTAAATGTCGGATTCTTTTTGCTTTTGCTCTCTGCCGCTTTTTCATAATATTTCCTTGATCTCGGTACAACAACCGGGTCTGGATCATTTTTCTTTGCAGAGGGTGTCTTTGCGATACAGGGTTCAACCATAGCATCCAACCCGTTCACATAGGCTTCAAGCATTTTTTCAAACTGTTTCCCTGTTTTTAGCTCTACCGCACAGAAATAATCACACAGTTTCTCGGCAAAGATATCAAGAGTAATATCATCATCTTTGACAACTGAAAATGATATATAGCTGTCAAGGAGCATATTTTTTAGCCCTTCAAAAGCCGCTTTGTCCATACCGCATACTGCCATTCTGACAAAATCGTTGTAGCTCCCTGGCTTGTTTTGTAACTTTCTTATTGCCGCTGATCCTGTATCGCAACGGCCTATCTCTTTATTGGCAGCGTTTACGATAGCATCTGTATCCAAATCCGAAATACCCATTTTCTGAATTGTGATCGAACTCATCAACCCTTCCTCCTTAAAGAACCTCTACCATACACCTATGCTTTTTATCTTCCTTCTGATATGCGATTCTGACAGCCAGGATCCTTCCCGTATACTGCCGTTCTTCCCCCAGTCTCCCCTGAAACTTCAGGGCATACCCGAGGTCCTTGATCTGCCGGATCGCTTCTTCGGCAGAATGATCTGCCTTCAATTCCAGATGCAAAACAACTGGAGCGGCGTTTTACTGTTCAAATAAATACCTATATGCCTGCACGCACCTTTCAATTACCTGTTTATACCACTGCTTCCACCAGAACTTTGTTTCTGGGCTGTCATTCCATGGGCTATACGCCTTATGCCCAGCCTCTGCTGTCAATTTCCGTTTCAAAAAACACCCGAATTTTATGTCTATAACAGTTACTGAGGTTTTCTTATCAACTGTTTTCTCGTTCTGAATACTTATAATAATTGTACTACAGACCTGATTCAAAGTCATTGAATTTTTATAGAAAAAGAACAAAGCGTTTCGCAATCGAAAAAAAAGGACCCCCCGATCACTCTCGGGAAGTCCCAAATATGCAGTCCATTACATATGGCTTACGGACAATTATTCAGCTTCTTCTGTGTCTTCAGTTCCTTCTGCATCCTCAGTTCCTTCTGCATCCTCAGTTCCTTCTGTGTCCTCAGTTCCTTCTGTATCCTCAGTTCCTTCTGTATCCTCAGTTCCTTCTGTATCTGCTCCTCCTTCTGTAATATCCGCATACATAAAATGCCAGTATCCATACGGTGAATGCCAGGAGCCTGTGATCTTGTCGCTCTGCAGCCAGAAGTCATTGTAGTAAGCTACCGGAACGCATCCAGTTTCTTCCATAAGGATATCCTCTGCCTCATGAAGTGCAGTGGAACGCTCTACCGGATCAAGTGTAGTTCTGGAAAGCTCCATAGCAGCATCATAATCTGCGTTGTTGAACTTACCGTCGTTGTTTCCGTTTGTAGAATACAGCAGGTCTAACATATTGGAAGGATCGCTGTAGTCGCCAACCCATCCGTTACGGGAAGCATCATAATCTCCGTTACGACGCATCGGTGTAAAGCTTGCCCACTCTACGATATCAACCTTAAGGTCAACGCCTAACTCTGCCCATGCTTCCTGCAGATACTCAGCAACTACCTTGTGGTAACCTGTGTCATTGGTGGAGTAGGTGATGGACGGAAGTCCTTCCCCATTCTCATAGCCAGCTTCTTTCAGAAGCTTCTTCGCCTCTTCCAGGTTTGCTTCATGGTTGCTGATGTCAATATATGGCTGTCCGCCGTTTGCATTTTCCATAAATTCCTTGCCGTCTGTGTCAATCCAGCCAGGTCCCATGAAGTTGCTTGCCGGTGAATAGGTTCCCTGCATCAGTGTATTCGCAACATAATCACGGTCGATTGCAAGGCTCAGAGCCTTACGAACGTTCTTATCTGTGAACGGCTCTCTGTTCAGGTTCAGGCTCAGATAATAGGTTCCGATGATCGGATCTACATAGTAATCATCATTGCCTTCCAGAGACGGGATTTCCTCGGTCGGAACGTCCTTGATCATCAGAACTTCGCCTGTCTGGTATGCGCTGTAGGATGCGTTCGCATCTTCAATCAGGTTGAACTTGATACCGTCCAGCTTGATTGCATCTGCATTCCAGTAATTCGGGTTTTTGCTCATCAGGATGTGTGATCCCGGAACCCACTCGGATACATAGAATGATCCGTTAGAAATATAAGTCTCTGCTGAAGTTGCCCATCCGTCGCCGTTTGCTTCGATGGTTGCTTCCTGTACCGGGCTCAATGTAGCAAATGCCGCAAGGCTGCCGAAATAGGTACATGGAGAACTTAAAGTAACAACCAGTGTCTTGTCGTCCTCTGCTTTTACCTGAAGTGCATCCAGTTCGCCTTCAATCGCTTTGTCATAGCCTTCTACCATACCCAATACGGTCTCCGCATAAGGAGCCGCAACCTCCGGGTCACACACACGCTTCCAGCTGTAAACAAAGTCATTTGCTGTCAGGTCGGAACCGTCAGACCATTTCAGGCCGTCTCTTAAATGGAAGGTCCATGTCAGGCCGTCTTCACTTGTATCCCAGCTTTCTGCCTGTCCCTCTGTAAGCTGTCCGTCCTCACCAACGGTCAGCAGACACTCGAAGGAGTGCAGCAGCATGTTTCCGCCGTCTACCGCGCTGTTCAGCGCCGGGTCAATGGTCTCCGGGTCAGGTCCGATCTGTACGGACAGGATCTTCTCTTCGGAACCCCCGCCGGCATTATCGGTATCTTCCGTACCATTCTGGGATGAACTATTATCCCCCCCCTGGTTATTGCCGCCTCCGCAGGCTGCCAGGCTGAAAGCCATTGTAGTCGCCAGTAATAAAGCGATTACTTTCTTTTTCATTTGATTTCCTCCTTTTTTTACTTTGAGCGCTTCCGGCACAGCCGGGCACTCTGTTTTCTATAAACAATACGGACGCATTTTCCTGCATCTATATATGTTTATCCTCACTTATGCGCCGAGCCTCAAATCTCTACTCCAAACGGTCAATATGATGACAGGCAGAAAAATGTCCTCTGTCCACCTCACGCCATACAGGAGCCTCATGGGCACAGCGCTCATCCGCATACGGACACCTGGTACGGAACCGGCAGCCGGACGGCGGATTCAAGGGACTCGGCACGTCGCCCTGAAGGGCGATACGCTTGCTCTCCTTCGCGATCTTCGGATCTGCGATGGGGATCGCAGAGATCAGGCTCTTGGTGTACGGATGCAGCGGACGGGTGATCAACTCGTAGCTGTCCGCCAGCTCCACCATCCGGCCAAGATACATGACGCCGATCCGGTTGGAAATATGCTTCACCGCGGAAAGGTCATGTGCAATGAACAGGTAGGTCAGCCCCATCTCCTCCTGCAGGTCCTCAAACATATTGATCACCTGTGCCTGGATGGACACGTCCAACGCCGAGATCGGCTCGTCGCAGACGATAAACTCCGGCCGCACCGCAAGGGCTCTCGCAATCCCCACACGTTGTCTCTGTCCGCCGGAAAACTCATGAGGATACCGGTTGGCATGCTCGGAGTTTAGTCCTACTCTTCGGAGCATTTCTATAATGATATCATAACGTTCCTGTTTATTTGCCGCCATCTTGTGGACGTCGATCGCCTCGCCGACGATGTCTCCCACCGTCATACGCGGATCAAGGCTCGCATAGGGATCCTGGAATACGATCTGCATCCGCTTCCGGTAGGGAAGCATGTCCACAAACTGCTTTTTCTCCACATCAAAGATCACTTCATTATCGTAAACAAACCTGCCCCCGGTGGGCTCATACAGCCGAAGCAGCGTACGTCCGGTGGTGGTCTTGCCGCAGCCGGACTCCCCTACCAGCCCCAGGGTTTCGCCCCTGCCGATGGTAAAGGACACGTCATCTACGGCCTGAATATATTTTTTGTTTTTCCCAAAGCCTCCTGCCGGGAAATACTGCTGTAAATGTTCTACCTGTATGAAGCTGTTCTGTTTCTCGCTCATTTTGCAGCTCCTTTCTCCATTTCCTCCTTCTGGTTCAGCCAGCACTGGGTATAATGAACCCTGTCAAAGTTAGTAACCGGAGGCATCTCCCGCAGGCAGATCTTCATGCACGCCTCGCACCGGGGCGCAAAGGGACATCCCTTGGGAGGATTGAGCATGTCAACCGGAGTACCTTCGATGGGAATCAGCCTTTCATGCTCTTTCGCGTCAATTCTCGGAATGGAGCGGATCAGCCCCTTCGTATACTGGTGCTTCGGATTGTGGAAAATGTCCTCCGTCGTACCGTACTCAATCACCTTTCCCGCATACATAACCGCGATACGCTCGCACATGCTGGCTACCACGCCCAGGTCATGAGTGATCATAATGATCGCCATGCCAAGCTTATCCTTTAATTCCATCATCAGTTCCAATATCTGCGCCTGAATGGTCACGTCCAGAGCCGTGGTGGGCTCATCCGCGATCAAGAGCTTTGGCTCGCAGGCAAGCGCAATCGCGATCATCACACGCTGCCTCATACCGCCGGAAAGCTCATGGGGATACTGCTTCAGGCGCTTCTCCGGCTCATTGATCCCAACCAGCTCCAGAAGCTCCTTTGCTCGCTCTTTTGCCTGCGCCTTCGTCTTATCCGTATGAAGCAGGACTGCCTCCATGATCTGGTTGCCGATGGTGTACACAGGATTTAAGCTGGTCATGGGGTCCTGGAAAATAATGGAGATTTCATTTCCGCGGATCTTGCGCATCTCCTTGTCTGTCATCTCTTCCACCTGATGGCCGTTGAAATACAGGCTTCCCCCGATCAGCTTGCCGGGATAGGCCGTCAGCCCCATCAGGCTGTATGCCGTTACGGATTTGCCGGAGCCGCTTTCGCCTACGATCCCCAGCACTTCTCCCTCTCTCAAATGAATGGACACATCATTCAGCGCTTTCACTTCTCCTGCAGGTGTGAAAAAGGAAAGCCGTTCATTTTTTATATCTACAAGATATTCTGACATATATTCCTCATTTCTGCATAGCTGCAGCTATGCTGCTTTTCCTAATTCTTCTATAAAGACCGCCGGTCCCGGCAATTGCCTGATCAGGCCGCCGTGCCCGGACGGAACAGATGTCTGTTCCTAATTCTTCAGCTTCGGGTCAAACGCATCCCGAAGTCCGTCACCCAACAGGTTGAAACTCAGGATGATCAAACTGATCAAAATTGCAGGAATAAACAACAGGTACGGATACGTATTCATACCGTTGATCGCGTCGCTCGCAAGGCTTCCGAGGGACGGCAGCGGAACCGCCACACCCATTCCAAGGAAACTCAGGAAACTCTCCGTAAAAATCGAAGAAGGAATCTGCAGCGTCGTGGTTACGATCAATGTTCCGATACAGTTTGTCAGCAAATGCTTCTTAATGATCTTGCCGTTTCCCACACCCAGTGCCCTGGCTGCCGTTACGTACTCGCTCTCTTTGAGCATCAGCACCTGGCTTCTGACCATTCGCGCCATACCAACCCAGTACAGAAGGGCAAATACCACGAAAATACTGATCAGGTTCTCGCCTACAATCCCAACCCAGCTAAAGCCCGGCACATCCTTGAGACGGCTTAAGGGATCCTTCAATGCAAAGGACAGAAGTACGATCAGCAGAATATCCGGGATCGTATAGATGATATCCACGATCCGCATCATCACAAGATCTACCCATCCTCCGAAAAATGCGGCGATTGATCCGTAAGCAGAACCGATGATCAGGATGATACCTGTGGCGATCAGCCCTACCAGAAGGGATATGCGGCTCCCCATCATCACACGGATGGCATAGTCGCGACCCAGTTTATCGGTTCCGAACACATGGGGAAATACCTTTTCCCCGGCATCAATCCTTGCCTGCTCATCCGCCGAATACTCCATGGGGGCCAGATTGTTGCCTCCCTTGATCTGATCCTTATAAGAATAAGGATAAAACGAAGGAACGATAAATGAGAAAATCATTACAAGTATTACAACCACGATACTTGTCATTGCTACTTTATTTTTTACAAGGCGGCGTCCGCCGTCCTTCCAGAAGCTCACACTCTCCCGCATGATGACCTGGCTTTGCTTCTCTTCTTCTGTTGCAGGCAGGAAATCCTCAGGATTAAGTTTCAGTTGAAAGCTGACCGGATTCTCTTTCATGATCACTGCACTCCTTACTTTAGTTTAATTCTCGGGTCTACAATCTTATATACGATGTCCACAGCCACGTTCATCACGATGATCAGCGTCGCGAGGAAGATCGTCGTACCCATAATCAGCGTATAGTCACGTCCGTTGATAGCACGGATGAACTCACCGCCAAGTCCCGGGATCGTAAAGATCTTTTCCACAACAAAGCTTCCTGTTACCGTATAGGCAAGCATCGGGCCTACATAGGTCACTACAGGAAGGATTGCGTTACGAAGGGCATGCTTAAACAGAGAAACAAATCCCGACACGCCTTTCGCTTTCGCCGTACGCATATAATCCTGTCCCAGCACGTCCAGCATGGAAGACCGCATCAGTCTCATGATATACGCAGTAGGATAGAAGGACAATGCCATAACCGGCATGATATAGTGCTTCCACGTTCCGATTCCAAGTGTCGGAAGCACTCCTAATTTAACACCGAAAAAATACAGGAGCACCGTGCAGATTACAAAGCTGGGGACCGCAATCCCGCAGGTTGCAACCACACTGATCAGACTGTCCAAAAACTTCCCTCTCTTTAGGGCTGCGATACAGCCAAGGGGGATTCCCAGCGTCAGGGCTACCAGTACGGAGATACCTCCTACCCTTGCCGACACAGGGAACTTCGTTGAGATAATGTCCATCACGGTACGACCGCGCTGCTTTAAGCTGTCGCCGAGGTCACCGTGCAGGGCATCGCCGATATACGTTAGATATTGCTGAAATAAAGGCTTGTCCAGGCCGTACTTGGCCTCTAACGCCGCTGTTGCCTGCGGACTGATCGCCTTCTCCGAAAGGAACGGCCCGCCGGGAACCATATTCATCAGAAAAAATGTAATGGATGCGACTGCCCAGATCGTCACTATGGCAAGACCGATTCGCTTTGCAATGTACTTTAACATGCTTTCCACTCCTTATCTTAATGCATTCCAGGAAGCCCTCTGCGCGTGATCACGGGAATCCCCGGAAATACATCCTATTAAAAATAAGGAACACTACTTCATGACAAACACTCAGCGTTCCTCACTGCGGATTATAATAGCAAATTAATAATGATTTGTCAATCCTTCATGACGGTAAAGCAATGAAATAGCGACAAATTTTCCCAAATAAATTCGTTTTTTTCTTGCATATTGCCGTTATTTTTTACAGGCAAGCTTTTTTTATCAACTATTTTTCTTTAAAGATGCAATAAAAGGACAGATTCTCTGTTGATGTTTTCCTTCGAAAAATCAATCCTATTCCATACGATCGAAAGAGTATTGGTCCCCGTTCTCTTCTAGCATGTAGAAAAAAGGCGGCCGAATCCTCGTCCACCCTTTCACTTCTACGCCAATGCATTTCCAGAACTCTTGAATCGTCAATCCATCCAAAATGTACACAGACGTGTCATTGCTGTCTGCTTGCTTAGCCGTGAATTTTTATTACCGCCTTTACAATATCAGCTTTATTATTCAACGAAACTTCCATGGCTTTATCCGCTTCATCCAGAGAAAATTCATCCGTGACAATCCCTTTCAGATTCACTTTTCCCTCAGCAACTGCCTGGATTGCCATAGGATAAATATGTCGGTAGCGGAATACCGTTTTCAAATCCAGCTCTTTATCCAGAGCAAGGCTCATAGGAATGGTGACTTCTCCCGTCTGGCTGTATCCTACGAATACGACCGTAGACCCTTTTCGCGCAATCTGAACCGCCTGTCTTGATGTAATCTCTGAGCCTGCCGTCTCAATGACCAGATCCGTCCCCCTTCCTCCCGTCAAAGCACAGATTTTTTCCACGACATCTTCCTTCATACCATTGATCACTCCTGCAGCTCCCAGCTCCAAAGCTTTGTCCAGACGCTTCTCCATAATATCTACTACATAAACCTCGGATACCCCTCTTGACCTCAGCGCCATCATAGAAACCAGACCAATACATCCTGCCCCCATGACAACTGCCTTTTGCCCAAGATGAGCATCTCCCTGAACTGCCGCATGAAATCCAACCGCCAAAGGTTCGATCAACGCACCTTCCAACGTACTTACATTGTCCGGCAGCTTAAAACAAAGGTTTGCTTCATGAGCAACATATTCCTGAAATACTCCGTCTACCGGAGGCGTCGCAAAAAAGATCACATCTTTGCACAGATTATATTTTCCCTGTTTGCAGAATTCACATTGTCCGCAGGTTTTACCCGGTTCCAATGCAACCCGGTCGCCCACCTTCAGATGACTTACCGTACGGCCAACTTCCACAACAACTCCTCCCGGCTCGTGTCCCAGCACAAAAGGAGGCTTTACCACATAATTTCCGATTGCTCCTGTTTCATAATAATGCAGATCCGATCCACAGATTCCCACATAATCCAATTTTACAAGAACCTCATCGTCTTTTGGCTGCGGTATCGGTCGATTTTCAAACTCTATTTTTTTCAGTCCTGTCATGACAGCAACTTTCATCATACCTATCATATCACTTGCCTTCTTCCCATTGAATTTTCTTATTTTCTCCTGTTTAACATATAGATTTTCACTTCCTCTGCTTCCAGAGCTGTCCGGACAACCACTCTATCTCCCGTCAAAGCGTCCGGTTCATCCACAGTGATATCTCTAATCTCCGTATATTCCAAACATGAGAAAGACAATTCGATATCTACGTCTTTACTTTCATGGTTGATCACAAATATAAAAGCTTCCTGCTTCCCGCAAAGCATACGGACTTCCACCAGTTCTTCGCCTGGACATGCTATCTGTGCTGTCGGACGATATCCAACCTCTTCCAGTAATTTACAAAAAAATTGATTTGTATGCGCCGAGTAATTCCACATGGCATTGGCAAAAAACAAGGTACCTGTATATGCTGTTTTTCCATTTCCATATCTGTGGGACACGGCTGCCGGCATTCCATTTTCAAAGTATGCCAATACCTTTGCATCCGGTTTTACTACCATATGTTCGGCTATCACCTTCGCAGTATTTTCATATACGCAGTCTTCATCAACCAAATTTTCCTCGTTGATCACTCGATAGTCACTTTTTACATCCAGGCCAAATACCCGATCCAGCCCTCCCGCAGGACATATTTCAGCCCCCCATGCCTCATCTGTAAAATAGCCCAGCATTCCATCGCTGATTACTCTGCCTCCGGCCTTCACATAGTTCTCAATCGCAGCCCCCAATTCAGAAGTGACACTCACCCCGTAAGGTATGATCAAAAGCTTATAGTGTTCCAATTCACCATTCTGAACCCTCTCTTTATTGATAAAATCCGGCTGTATGAGTTTTTTCATACACAGCTTATAAGCCCCCATCAGTGCAAGTGAGTCCTTATAAAACCGATTCTGCTTCCGAATCAGACAGCTGCCCGATGTCCCAAGCGAAACCAGACCTTCTATAAAAATACTGTCCAGATTGTATAAAATAGCAACCTCACTCTCCGGAGCCATGGCCCACGTTATCTTCTCTTTATATTTACCAAACAGATCCGTAAATTCTTTTAGAGCATCACACCGTTCTGTCCAGTCTCCATTTCTCTCGGTAAAACCAAGTGAAATCGTTTCTACTGTAGACAGCTCCGGACGCCAGCCCCAAAATAAAATTCCTTTTGCTCCTCTGGCAATCTGTCCCCAGGTCTGTCGTTTGATTGTCTTTCCGGATATCGGCAGCGAAAAACAAAAGCTGTCTTCCGTACGCTCCCCGACAAATACATACATTGGGCCGGCTCCCGTACCGGTTTCCCCGATCCAGTAAGGGCCATTATGATTCACGCTTCTCAGCAGATCACATACAAATGCCGTGATCTCCGGATTCACAGCATCATACATGGAACTTCCGATCATGTCCGTAGTGTCTGCCAACTGATAATGGTCATTGGACGTAACGACCGGATGTCCGGTTTCATAAATAGCCGTATGCACCACCGTACAGCGGTTCTCGTCAAAGCTCTTGATCGTATCGCTTAAAAATCTCATAGCATCTGCCTGGGCCTCAGAGCGAAAATATTTCCAGTCCAGCCAGTCCGTATACATCCCAACGGATTTTGGCGGCTGCACCTGGTCCCAGTTCTGGTACTGACGCGTCCACACCTGATTCAATTTGTCCAGATTTCCATACTTTTCCTTCAGCCATTGCCGGAACTTTTCTTTTGAATGTCTGCAGTAGCAGTAAACCAGCTCCTTCCAATCATTTTGATAATATTGCTGCGAGGGTTCTTCTGTGGGTTCATGAAAAATATCAAATGCAATCACATCCTCGTTTCCTTTATAATGCTCCGTAAATGCCTTCAGGAAATTCCGGATCGTTTCTCTGTGAGGCTCACTGTCCAGACACAGGCCGGGCCAGCCTCCGGTGGACGCATCCGCCTGCTGATGCGGTGTCCAGACAGTCCCTCCTGCCGAAACATATCTGCTGTCCGGGTGCTTTTCAAAAACCCATTCCGGCGTACAGACAAGATATAAGGTAAAAATCACTTTCAGGCCATGCCTCACGGCAGCCTCTACAATACGGTCATAATATAGAAAATCAAATCTGTTTTCATCTGGTTCGATCGTTCCCCATGTAGCATGAACCCTGACCGTGTCCATACCACAGGCTTTCATATTAGAAAAATCTTTTTCCCAATGTCTGTCCGTTCTGTCCCTGTAAGCAGAATATTTTGTCCCGATCGGAAAAATCCCCTGCAGCTTTGTTGTTTTATCCATCTGTCTCCTCCATCATAAAACCTGTCTTACTTCCAGTTTCTTTCCGTCCGGATTCTTTACATAGATCTTTTTCGTTTCGCCCGGCAGGATATCAAAATAATTATCGGAACACTCCATACCGCCATCAACATATACACCATGCGCAAAGCCGGAACAGGTTAACTGAACACAGGTCTGATCCTGGATATGTTCCTCAGAAATCATTTCCACTTTACTGTTCGGCAATCGGAGCTTTTTCATATCCTCAGACTGCAGATATGCACTTTCCACGTTGTCATGACCCGCCAGAAACATGATCGTGCCTGCTTTATAATCCTCCTTTGCAAGCCGCTCTTTTTTGCAGCACAGCCTTGTTGCCGGAGGGATCGTCACATGCAGCGGTTTTGTTTTCCTGCTGGTTCCGTCAAAGGATACATACCCCCATTCTCCTTCCACAGAAACTTCTGCCGGAGTGTCATTGCATCCCACTAAAACCACATTGCCTTCTTCGGCCCGTATGATAAATCTCACATGGGCCAGAGCTCTTTTCACAAAATAGTAAGAGATCTTTTTTCTCAGATAGTAGTCAATGATCGTCCAGCCATTCTCCCCCCACGTATCATTATACATCCAGAACAGAGCCCCATAGCATTTCTGCTTAAAACGCATGGCCTCCAGAGAATATCCCAAAATATGACCCTGTACCATCCCACCGTAAAGGAGATAATCTTCCATGGACAGGTCGTCCGTATGATCCAGATAATGCTTCTCGATTCCTGCCAGAACCGTATTTTTCTCGAAAACATTACAATGCATCTCCCAGACTTTTCCGGTTCTCTCAATCACATTTCCGTCCATATATTCCTGAACCGTTTCAAAACAGCAGGGGCCGATGCAGCCATATTCACTGACAAACTTCGATTCCACCTGATCATAAAGCTTTGGCTCGATCCGTTCTTCCATTCTCTGGCTCATATAGCCATTGTGCCAGCGATGGACATCTCCCATAGTGTCGTCATTCGGAAGTCTGCCTCCATAGGGCGAGCTGTTCCAATACGGGATTTCCGGACAATTGTGATATACCGCTTCTTTTGCCATATAATTCGTGATATACAGCCCCAATGCCTTTTCATGTCTGAACTCTACCTGCCATTTCGGATTGTCATATTGGTTAAAAAGCCAGTGATTCTCGTTGCTTCCGCAAAACAGCCCCATACATGCATAGCTTCCAAGCCTTTTTGTCTGGTAGTCCAATTCTTTCCTCACTAGCTCCTGAAACGCTTCCTGATGGTCCGGATATGCAGAACAGGCAAACATGAAGTCCTGCCACACCAGGATTCCCTTCTCTGCACAAGATTCATAGAACATATCGCTTTCATACAGTCCCCCTCCCCAGATACGCAGCATATTAAAATTCGCGTCTACTGCTTCCTGCAGAAGATATTCAACTTTTTCATCCGTCACTCTTGCATAAACAGAATCATTTGGAATCCAGTCTCCGCCTTTACAGAATATAGGAACCCCATTCACAACAATCTGAAACTTTCTGTTTTTTTCATCCAGGCGATCTGTATCAAGCTCCACTTTTCGAATCCCAAAAGCCCGGATCCGGTATTCGTCTTTCACACCATCACACTCTACGGAGCATATCACCTGATACAAAGGCTGTCTTCCATAGCCATTCGGCCACCAAAGCTCCGGTTTTATAATTTCCAGGTTCAAATCGAAATAATTATCCCCTGAGGTCAGCAGGCAGTCCCTGCTTTCTACTGCCACCTGTTTTTCGTCTCTGTAAACAGAAATGCTCAAATGACATTCCCTGGTCGACAGCATATCCGGATTTTCTATACAGACAGAAGCCGAAACCACTGCCTGATCATCCCGGATGTCTGCAGTATATGCGTGTACATGCCGGATCACAGCTTTGTTGATACAGCGTATATATACGTTCCCCGTGATCCCGCATGTAACAGCTCTTGGTCCCCAGTCCCAGCCAACCGTATACTGCGGCCTTCTCACAAATGCTCTGCGGTAATCACTTCTGTCTTTTCCGCCGTTATCCTGCTCTCGGCATACTGCCCAGTTGATCTCTGACAACTGCTGATCATTTACGTGCTCCAATCCGGTTGTCACCCGTACAACAATCTCATTGCTTCCCGGGCGGATATAGTCCTTGATATCCCTTATAAATGGATAGTGTACACTTTTGTGGAAGCCAAGCAGATGTCCATTTATGAAAACTGCCGCATCCGTGTCCAGACGCTCCAGTACCAGTTCCATCATTTCACCTTCCAGATCTGCTTCCCTGCATTCAAATCTTTTCAGAAACCACCAGGACTTTTTTTCAATCCATTCGGATTCCAAACAATAATCCGCTTTTACCGGATCCCGGATCACCCCATATTCCATCAGAGGCATATGCACATCTGCCGGAAGACTGCATTTCATCCATTCACTATCCTTTTTCCGCACCTCATCCACATAAGAGATATCCCAGAAAAGAGGCGCACTGCAAAGATTCCAATTCCCATTCAAATTTATCTGCTTCATATATAGAAACTCCCTCTTTTACAAAACCATATTGAACACCTGTCATGCCGAAAGTTTTTTGCAGAATCCTCCCATAATTTCCGTATACTCCCGGTATATCTGCTTTTGTTTCACATAGGCCTCATCCATTGGATGCACCGCTTCAAAATCCATGCGCTTTTTCACAAACTGTTTTGCAGTTTGCTTCATATCCCGGAAGATCCCTACGGCATGTCCCGCCAAAATTGACGCGCCCCACATGGATACATCGTTTCTGTCCAGTATTGTATGAGTGACACCTGTGATATCCGCACAGATCTGAGGCCACAATGTCGATTTCGCTCCTCCTCCTGTCATTTTCATACGATTCCACGTATATTCCGGGTATAAATCCCTGACCCGTTCTAATGCCAGGGAAAAATCAAACGAAAAGCTCTCCAGAAGCGCGCGGTAGAAATGTCCCGCGTGATGGCTCCAGTCAAATCCCATAAAAATTCCTTTCAGGTTTCCATCCAAAGGCATGGAACTTCCTCCCAACAGTCCGACTGCCATCATGCCGCCACATCCCGGTACAACATCCGCCGCCATCCGATCCGCCCTGATAAAAGCATCTTTCAGCGTTTCCTCCGGTGACTTAATAAATGTATTTACCGCCCAGTCCAGGGTAATTCCGGAGCCTGCGGCAAAATGCGTCGCATAATATAATCCCGGAATAGCAGCAGCCAGAACATCCAGTCTCCGTTCTTTCATATCCGGACGGTATTCCTCCACGCAACAACTAATCTCCCCATAGGAGGATGCTTCAAATATGGCATCTCCCGGTTCTACCACAGCAGCCCCAAGGCAGCCTGCCACCTTATCTCCTGCCCCTGCCACCAGGGGAATCCCAGACTTTAATCCTATCTGCTTTGCATATTCCTCTGATAAACTGCCGCAGATACAGTCTGACTGAACCATTCGCGGAAGATTCTTTCGTTCCAGCCCAATTGAATCGCAGATTTCTTCTGACCAGATACCTTTATGCATATCTGCAAGGCCTGTCCAAGATGCATATGAAATATCCATGACAGCCTGATCTATATCCAATTTTCCCAGTCTTCCAATCACATAGCCGCTGATCATCAGATATTTCTCAATCTTTCTTGACTCCTCCGGAAATTCTTCTTTAAACCAGACATACTTCGGCGCCATCTGAGGGAAATTTGTTCCGCCTGTTTTCAAAAATTCGTCTTTATGCAGTTCCATCTGTTTCCTGGCATAAGGCATATATCTCGAATCCAGAGAGCAGGACCATGTCGTAATATCATTCCAATTTTTATCTATTCCCATAAATCCCGACATCTGCCCTGTAAAGGCAATTGCCTCAACCGACCACTCCGAATTTTCTATCTGTCTGCATACCTGCTTCATGCAAGCAAGAACCGATGCAAACAGATCTTCACCTTTCTGAATAAAGATTCCCGGCCCCGGCCTTTCATCCTTAACCGATTCCATCGCTTCTGCAGCACAACGGCCCAAGGTATCATACAAACCACATTTGATAAAGCTCGTTCCCAAATCCACTGCCATCAATAATGCTTTTTCCAATCCGCTCACCTCTCTAATAATGCAGCCGCCGAACTCGTACCAATCCTGGAGCACCCTTCCTCCAGATATTCCTCCAGTGCCTCCCTTGTTTTGATTCCTCCGGCTGCTTTGATCCTGACATCATTTCCTATATACTTTTTAAAGAGACGGATATCTTCCATACTGGCTCCGGCTGTTCCAAATCCTGTGGATGTCTTAATAAAATCTGCTCCGGCTTCCGTAATGATCCGGCACAGCTCGATCTTCTCTTCTTCCGAAAGATAGCATGTTTCGATGATCACTTTCAAAACGCATCCTTCAACAGCCCGTTTTACAGCACTTATTTCTTCCTCGACTTTGGAAAATTCCTTATTTTTAACATCCGATATATTCATCACCATATCAATCTCTGCCGCACCTTTTCTCATTGCGTCAGCCGCTTCAAAAACCTTTGATTCTTTTGTGGCATATCCCAGCGGGAATCCAATCACCGTGCAGATATTAACCTGAGTGCCAAACGCTTCTTTCACACGTTCTATATAACAAGGCGGAATACACACGGATGCCGCGCCGTATTTTATGGCTTCCTGGCATAACTGGCAGATTTCTTCCCAGCCTGCAGTCGGTTTCAGCTGTGTATGGTCAATACATTTCCATATTTTTTCTGGCTTCATAATTTTTTCCTTTTATCCTTCCATCCCAATACCATTGGGATAAATCATAATCTTACTAAATAAATAGTTTCCTTCCGCAATCTTTCCGAAAATTTCCGGAACCTCTTCTAAGCAAAGCCTGTGGCTGATAATGTTTTTAGATGTCATTCCATATTTCTCAAACAACTCAATGGATTCCGTCCAGTCTTTACCTGGAAACGGCTTTGTAAAAGAATTCCAGGAGCCGGTAATGCTGAGCTCTCCGCGCATAATATAATCTACTTCCTTTTCCGACCAGTTGAGTCCCTGATGTGAGATTCCCAGAAAAATGATACGCCCCTGCTTCGCCGCATACCAGATACATTGCTTCTGCGCTACAGGGGATCCCGAAAAATCAATCACAATATCCAGACCATATCCCTGTGTCAGTTCCTGTATTTTATCAACCGGATTTTCCTTTTTCCCATTAATGATAATATCCGCTCCCGCTTCCCTTGCCATTTCCAGCTTTTCATCCCAGATATCAATGACAACAATTTTGCCCGCGCCCTTAATTTTTGCATACTGTACTGCAAATAAGCCAATCGCGCCTGCCCCGTTGATACAGACTGTATCTCCTTTTTGGAATCCGGCTTTATACATTGCGTGCAATGCATTGGCACAAGGATCCGCTGTCGCAACATCTTCAAACTTTACACTTTTCTTTACTTTTAGCAGATTGCTTTCTTTTACAGCAATATACTGTGCCATTGCGCCGTCTCTTCGGGAACCATAATAGTCATAATGGTCGCACAGAGAATACAACCCCTTTCTGCACCAATGGCATTCCATACAGGGAATCAGAGGCGGCGCGGTAACATGGTCTCCTTCCTGAAACCTTTGCACTGCTTCTCCTGCCTTTATAATAATGCCGCCAAATTCGTGTCCAAGAATGATCGGAGAGACATGGGCTCCATATTTATTTGCCCTCGGAATATCGGAACCGCATACTCCCACTGCCATCACCTTCACCAGCACTTCATCCTTTTCAATCTCAGGATCTTCCACTTCTTCTACACGCAGATCTCCCGGCGCGTACATTCTAACAGCTTTCAATCTTCTCCCCCCTGACTCATGGTAATCACTACTTTCATCACTTGTCCCTTTTCAGCCTCCGCAAAAGCATCTTCTATATCCCTTAGCGGATATACGGCACTCACCAATTGTTTCGCATCAATGACTCCTTCTCTGATGTATTCCATTGCTTTTTTATTCTGTTCCGGCGTAGATGCGTGTACCCCATAAACTGATAGTTCTTTATAATGGATCAGATTGCTGTCTATATATCCCTTTGACTCTCCCGAAAGACCACCGAACAGTGAAATCCGTCCCCTCCTGGCAAGCAGATTCATCCCTTCCGCCTGGGCGCTTCCCACGGAACAGGCAACGATCACAACATCCGCTCCCTTTCCTTCCGTGATCTCCATCACTCTTTCTTTCAGGCTTTCTGTTCCGGAGCAAATTCCGATCACTTTGGGAAGTACTTTTTTCACTTCCTCCACTCGATTTTTCGCCACATCCGCAATCATCACATGTCCTGCTTTTTTATGCAAAGAAAGACTGGCATGCATACTGCCGATGATGCCGCTTCCAATGATCAAAACATCTTCTCCTTCCCGAATCTGAAGGTAAGACTGGGCATTCATCACGCATGCCAGCGGCTCACTTAAGACATACGCCGTATAATCCTCTGATTCCGGAATACGGTACAGATTTCCTCTCTCAAAGGCCTCTCCCGGAATCCCCATATACTCCGCAAAACCTCCGTCATATTCAAAACCAATCGTTTTCAGATCACTGCACATATTCATATGCCCGTCCCGGCAGCTACAGCATTTTCCGCAGCCGATTGCAGGCGCCATAGAAACATGGCTTCCGACAGGAAATACCTCGCTCCATTCTTTCGATATTTTTTCAATCTGTCCTACAATCTCATGGCCAAGAACAGTACCATTTTTTATTTTTGAATTACCAAAACGATATGTACGTATATCTGTCCCACAAATGGAACATGCGATGATCCGCACAACCGCTTTGCAGCTCTCACTCAGCTCCGGAAGCTCTTTTTCTTCCAGAACAGGTTTTTCTCCGTTACGATAGCAGTACGCTAACATTCTCTTCTCCTTTCTGTTTCTTTTAACAGCACGGACGCTGTTTCTTCATCAATGATCAGCACATTCGGATATCCTGCATCCAGAATTGCTTTCAATGGCTCCAGACGTTCTTTTCCAAGGATAACCGCAATACGAAAATCACATTTTTGAAGCCGTTCCATCGGTACGGCCACCGTTCTTTCATCCAGCTCCAGACTGACACATTGTCCTTTCTGATTGATAAAATGTGTACACACTTCCCCAATTGCACCATCCCGAATCAAACCCTGGATTCCTTCCTCTGTAATATAACCTGACCGAACCAACGAACTGTCCATACTGCACTGGCCCACAGTAAATATGGCAATATTTACATCATCCAAAACCTTCCGTACCTGCCGGATCCCCTGCTCCTGATAAAATATTTCTTTGTATTCCCTGCTTTCTACAATTGCCGGAATCGGAAGGCTGTAGGAATTTGCATGGAACGCATCGGCAAAATTTTTAGAAATCTCACTGGAATATGTACTGTTCTGGCTCTGGCTTACACCGCCGCAGATCTGTACTACTTTTACATCCCGGAACGTCGTATCTGTATACAGATATTTTGAGCATTCATATATAGTTTTTCCCCATGCAACGCCTATTACATCTCCGTTATTTAATATTGTATTTAAAAATTCATTCAATTTTTCTCCCAGTTCTTTTGCAAATGGGATGGACTCTCTCCGACAATTGATTTCCTTTGAAACGATCATTACTTTTTTCAGATTATAATGATTTTTCAATAACCTCTCTTCTTCCGTCTCCGTCAGCCATGGGTTTCTGCTTTTAAACTCAATCAACTTTTCCTTTCTTGCTTCAATCAGCAGTTTCGATACGTACGAACGGGAAATCCCTATCTTCCTTGCAATTTCATTCTGATTCAAATTTTCAAAATAATAAAATCGAACCACTTCCAGTTTCAGATGCTCTCTTGTCATATTATCCACCTCTGTTATCACTTTCTAACCTTTCACAGAGCCTGCCACCATCCCTTCCATAATCTTTTTATGGAAAATAAAATAAATGACGACCACCGGCAAGGTTGCTATTGTAAGCCCTGCCATCATAGGAGTATACTGTACGGAATGCTGTCCGGTAAAATATGTCAATGCAATGGGCAGTGTCTTAAGCTCCGGCTTGCCCATTAAGATCAGAGAAAATGGAAATTCATTCCAGGCATCAAGAAAACTCAAAATCGTAACCGTTGACAAAACCGGTTTGGATATCGGTAAAAACACCTTAAAGAAAATATCAAACGTGCTTCCGCCGTCCATGATCACTGCCTCTTCAATCTCCCTTGGAATCGTTGCCGCAAACGTTGTTACCAGAAAAATGGCTTTCGGCAGCCCAAAGGCTGTATAAATCAGGGCCAGGACGAGCCGGTTGTTGATCAGTGAAAAAAATTTCAATTCGATAAAAACCGGTATTAAAAGGCTATGTACGGGAATCAGCATTCCAGATAAAAACATCGTATACAGCAGCATTTTTCCTTTAAAGGCATATCTCGCAAAGATTACGCCTGCCATAAATGCGATAAATATCAGAATCGCGACCGCCGTGACACTGACCAATACACTGTTCACAAAAGCAATATCCATTTTTCCAGTTTTGATTGCCGCCGCATAGTTTTCAAAATGGAATTCTGTGGGCAGACCAATGATATTCCTTTTAAAAGCCGCTTCATCTTTTACGGATGAATAAAGCATCCACGCTACAGGAAACAGACAGAACACCGATAACGCAGCTATCATTACATTCATCAGAGCGGAAACCACTGTGCCCGCTCCTGCTTTTTTGCGCTTTCTTATCTTTTTATTCATATCTTTCCTTTCCCTTCCCAAATATGATGTTGCACATCGCCACAAGCACCAGGCTCACTACCATGATCCCTACAGAGATAGCCGAACCATATCCAAACTTCTGCTTGATAAATGATGTTTTATAGGCATACATCGCACCAACCGTAGATGCGGTTCCGGGTCCTCCGCCGGTTATGATATAAATGTGCTCAAATATTTTCATACAACCCGATACTGCAAGAATTACAGATATTTTTACAGTATCCAATGTCATGGGCCAGGTGATATAAATTGCTTTTTTGATTCCGTTTGCTCCGTCTAAAGCAGCGCTTTCAAAAATTTCCTCCGGTATATTTTTCATTGCACTGACAAAGATTACCACATATAACCCAATCCACTGCCAGACGATCGGAATCGTAATGCTTTTCATCACAATCCCCACATCATCCAGCCATGGTTTAATCCAGCTTTCCAAATTCATACTCCGAAGCAGGAAGTTTAGTAATCCATAATCTTGATTATATACAATTTTCCATAAAAATCCTACTACTACCGGTGCTAAAACTACCGGCATAAATATGGCAAACTGATGGAATGCCTTTAATTTCAGCATTTTCGAACAAATTAAAGAGGAAATAATAAATGCAATTCCCACCTGAAAAATCACGCAGCAGACAGCCAGCAGAAAATTATTCATCAGAGATTCATGAAACACTTCATCTTTAAGCAAATGCGCAAAATTAGCAAGCCCTATAAATTTCTTATTTTTTCCGCCTGACCAGTTAAAAAACGAGTAGTAAACTGCCATTCCTACCGGTATTGCTGTAAAGATCAGAAACAGTGCCACACTCGGAAGCATACATAAAAATAGTATTTTCCCTTTTGGGCGTAAAATCCAATTCTGCTCCAAAACGATACACCTGCCTTTCTTTCAATATGAACGTAAACAAATGGGCTGTTGCGCTAAACAACAGCCCGTCCTGCTATTCCAGAGTCATCTCATATTCATCCTGAACACGTTTTCCCCATTCCTTTGCATCAATCTCTCCCAAAAGCAATTCCTGGAATCCTGTATTCATCGCATCAATTACAGATGTATTAAAATGGCAGTCATACTGCGGCGTTTTTGCGGCGCTTTCTTTTAAACTTACATATGCATCCAATATCGGAGAGGTCTGGCCGTAGTCATAATCCACACTCTGTCCTCCAAAATCTCCCTTTTCCGCAAGGTCAAGGCACCATTGCGCATCAGAAATATACTTGATAAAAATGCGGGCAGCTTCTTTTTTAGCTCCTGTCAGGTTTGCATTGTATGCCTGTCCCCATGCAGAACCACCCGGTGTAGCCGGATATTCTCCTTTTGCCCCATCAAATGTAGGGAATACAGCCACTCCTGACTTTTCCACAATACTCTGATCATCTCCGGCTGTCGCGATCAGTGTTCCAAATGTCCAGGAGCCATCCACATAGGACGCATATTCTTCGTTGATATAAGGAGGCATAACCTCAAACTGGTCAATACTGTTCATATTGGAATTCATGAAACCTTTCTCTGCAAGCTCAGCCATTTTTTCTACACCGTGCAGCATATTTTCATCCAGGAAGCCATCGCCCGTACCATTCATGATATCATCATACCAGCTGTTTCCGGCTCCCCGATCGCCAAACGCACCGAACATACAGGAATTTGCCACCCATTGTCCGCTGTTGCCCATACCAAGAGGTACATAACCGGCATCCTTCAATTTTGTAAAGCAGTCCAGCAATTCGTCCCAATCTTCCGGGAAGTGATCATATCCTACGGAATCATAGATTTCTTTATTATACACGATCAGAGAACAGCACAGATCCTGAAACGGCGCGCCATAATAATGCCCATCGTATTTCATATCAAAAAGCATATCCTCACTGAATCCGTCTCCCCATTCTTTGTCCTGCTCAAGAAATTCATCAATCGCTCCTAATTGTCCGTTTTCCACCATTCCCGGTATCCAGGAACCTTTTACATTAAATACATCAGGAAGCGTATCTGCCGCAGCATAGGTCATCATGATCGTCTGATAATCATCATGCACAGATCCGTCATAATTGATCGTTATATTAGGATAGTCTTTTTCCAATCGCTTCAGCGCATTGTTAAGCGCATAGGATTTTGCATCTGTTGTACTGTCAAGAGACCACATCATGGCTACATCCAGTGTAACTTCCTCTGTAAACTCTCCATCCTCTTCCTGATCCGCAGCTTCCCCTTCCTTACTTTCCGCCTGTTCCGTATCATTTCCCTTATTCTCTTCTGTGTTATCTGAACCGCATGCTCCCAACATGGAGCATACCAATAATAATGACATTATTGCAGAAATCTTTTTCTTCATAACTTTTCCTCCATAATCACCCTTTTCCAAGGGTATTCAGACATAGATAATGTAGTTCTTTTTCTAATTCCTCTTTAGACATCTCACAGCTCATTTCATCTTTCCTGATGCTCACCGCCTTTTTTTGTCCCGGCGACAAGTCAAAACAATTATCTGAAAAAATTGCGTCAGCCTTTTCAAAATCCAACTGAATGCACTTTGTATACACGTCCGTCTGTAGCTCAATATGAAATTCCTCTTCTTTTTCATCCACCTTCCAGGTCAGTGTCGGCTCAAGAAATTGAAAATGCTTCGGTTTTACAAATAAAAATGTATCGCTGCTAATTATGTTTTCCATATCGTCCGTCAACTCAAACTCCAGGTAATGTTTCGTTCTGTTCTCCTCATTGATGGTGTCTGCAAAGTCAAGTGTCCATACAAGCTCGGAGCTGTCTCCTTTTACCGGCACCCTCTTTTCACCGCTTTTCACCAGCGTCCCGTCAGTTTTTCTCAACGCCCATGCAAGTTTTGCTTCTGATTCCTCCTGACCGTCATTTACAATATACAGATCAATTGCATTTTCACGATCAGAAGCGCTGATCATTGTCTTCTGGTAAAACCTTTTTGCATAGTAGTGAAGGATTTTCCACCGATATTCATAATCAATCCCGGACCAGGTTGTCCCTGGAAAGCAATCTACAATCTGCCAGTACAGGCTTCCCATGCATCTTGGCTTCATCCTCCGGAAATGACACGCCCCATATTTGATTCCTTCTGCCTGTGCATATTGAGACGCATATACATATTCCTGAAAATTTCCCGGCGGCCGGACCTCCTGAAAGATATAATTCATAATCTTTCCATTTCCCATATTGCAGTGATTATCACTGCATCTCTGCATAAAATCCATGACCTCTGAATTAGGACTCATATCCTCCGGCTCCATATAATGCCTGAGTGTTTTTATACTTTGGAAGGATTCCAGTCCAAATTCGCTTACGAACCTGGCTTTGCACTCTTTATAGAATGTATATGGTTTTGCAGGCAGATACCAGACATACCAGCAATGCACATCTCCTTTTTCATATCCGTTCGGATCCTTGTATCCTCCTCCGCTGGATGGTGAGCTCGGCCAGTATAGACGATCCGGGTCGTATTTTCTGACCACTTCTTTCAAATAGACTTCATATTGCCTCAGATTGTCCAGACGCAGTTCATATGTAAGCCCTTCCAATTCATGTTCAAAATCATGAAACCATTCATTTTCATTGCTTCCGCACCATAACATCAGAGACGGGTGATTCCGCAGTCTTATGACATTGTCCCTGGTCTCCGCACAGATATTGTCGATAAATTCATCTGTCACATGATACAGGGCACATGCAAACATCAAATCCTGCCATACCAAAATGCCATATCTGTCACATAATTCGTAAAATTCATCATCCGGAAATACCGCTCCGCCCCATACACGAATACAGTTAAAATTCGCCTGTGCACAATAACGGATCAGATCTTCATGCCTTTTGCCTCTGCAGAGTGTCAAAAACTTGTCGGGTGGGGTATAGCATCCTCCTTTTGCATAAACCGGAACATCATTAATATAGAAAGCAAACGATTCTCCCCATGGATCCGGTTCCCTCCTGACCTCTGCTTTTCTGAGACCGATCCCAATTTCTTTTCGATCTTCCATTTCCCCATGATCCAACTCCTGCCGCAGGATTGCAGAAAGTGTGTACAGTGGCTGTTCCCCATATCCATTCGGCCACCATAACTGCGGTTCGTCAATTTCAACCTTCCAGATTCCTTTTCCATCTGTGATTTTTATATCTCCCTCATATTTCACGATTCCTTGCGGATCTTTCAGCTGCATATGGACCTGAAATTCTTTCAGAGGCTGTGCAATATCAAACCTGTCCATCCCCTGATAAGATGTATCAGCAAATCCTTTTTGGAAACAGGAATCCAAAGACACCTCCACATCCAGCCAGACCTTTTGATCCGTATGCCTCTGGCGGACATAGATCTCATTTAATTTCACCTGATTATAAGCTTCCAAATAGACTTCTCTCCATATTCCGAAATCTGGAACAATCGGTTCTGCGTCCCATCCAAATGAGCTGTGAATTTTTCTGATCTGCGAAAAGCCATGAGGACTTGCCGTATTAAACTCAGGAAGCGGGTGCGCTTTATGCTGTTCCTCTATGTACCTTACAGGAGAACAAAAAATAATATGTATTTCATTTCTTCCCCGCTTCAGTAATGATTCCACGTTAAACCTGTATGTACGGTGCATATTGTCTGTGTCAGCTAGTTTCTCTCCATTCAGGTATATCGCCGTAATGGTATCCAGCCCTTCAAATACTAGAATCTGTTTTTCTTTCTTTTTTATTTTATCATCTACATAAAATGTGCTTCGATATTCATAATCTTTTTTTGCCAGTTCGGCAAACTGTCTTTCGTTAAACCGATAATATGGGGATTCAATCATGCCATTTTGCATCATATCTAAAAACAGCGTTCCCGGTACTGCTGCTTTATGCCATTCTATATCTGTACATTCTCGAAATTCCCATGCAGCTTCGCCTAAATTATATCTAATCACTGATCAATCCTCTTCTATCGTTGTGAATCTGGTGATTGCCGGATCCGTATAGATATCCGTTCCATCATCACTGTATGAGGAAAATTCAGAAACAACAGCACCTTCCGGCCCCGCCTGGAACCAGTGCTTTGTATTCGGCGCCAATGTATACTGCTCTCCTTTTTTTAGTACAATCTCATGCCATACTGTATACACATCTTCTTTTCCTTCCGGAACTTTTGCCTTTGGATTTAAGGTCGACTCTCCCGGGACATGAATATATACCTCTCCATATCTGCAGCGGAATGTCTCCTCCTTTCCCGGATTATCCGGTCCAAGCGGAGGGTGTCTGTGTTCTGCGCAAATCTGTCCCGGAAGCATTGGCAGTTCCTTGGCACAGCATCTTTTCGTATTAACATAGACATGCAGCATAAGTCCTTCATGATAAGGATCATTTAAGCCGAAATCTGTCAATTCCATCCTCTCTTCTTCTTCCGGGGTAAGATATAACCCGCTCTTACGCATCAATTCCAGCCCTTCTTGTTTGATTTTGTTATATTCACTTCTTTTCATAAAATCCCCTTCTGTGTCATTTGACACTTTTAATCTTTCGTTTATTGTTTCTGTTTGCATGCATTTTAACAATATATTGTTTGTATTTAAACAGTATCACATTTTTTTCTGCCAGTCAATCGTGCAATATGCACAATAATTCCAGTAATTTTTCTACACATCCAACACTTTCCAATTATTTCATATTTTTCCTTTTTGTGTCAAACGACACAAAAAGGAAAAATATAAAAATAATAACGCTTATACAAATAATCATTAAAGCAGTTAAAAATATATCAGCTCTACTGATTTTCCGTGGGCTTTTCTGTATTTCCACAATGGATTCCCGCCTTGAGTCTGGCCAACATCATATACAGCAAAAAAGCTGAACTGCGTCCGGACCCTATTGAACACAGTTCAGCTTTTCTATATTGTTAAAAGAATCATCAAATTATTCTATTCATTAATCCATGGATTATCGAAACCGACATGCATCTATCAAAAACACTCTGCCGCATTTTGTGCCTTCAAAACGTGTTTGGAGATTTCCCGTCAATGCACACACCGCTCTTCGGAACTGTATGAAAATAACCTATACAGTTCCTTCCAGCTTCCCATCAACCACATCAATGACGATCGTATCTCCCCGGCCCACATTTCCTGCCAGGATCAGCTTTGCGGCCAGGGTCTCCACATTTTTCTGGAGATACCGCTTCAGCGGCCGCGCGCCGTACATGGGATCATAGCCGCCTTCCACAACGAAATTCCTGGCGCCTTCGGTCAGCTTGATGGACAGCTCCTTTTCTGACAGACGCAGATTGACATCCGCCACCAGCAGGTCAACGATCCCGCTGATATTGGATTTGGTCAGAGGCTTGAACATGATGATCTCATCCAGCCGGTTCAGAAATTCCGGTCGGAAATGGGCCCTCAGCTCGTTCATCACCATGGACTGGCTTTCCTCTGTCAGCGTACCGTCCTCCTGAATGCCTTCCAGCAGGAAATGCGCTCCGATGTTGGAGGTCATGATCAGGATGGTGTTCTTAAAGTCCACCGTCCGTCCCTGGGAATCGGTGATACGCCCGTCGTCCAATACCTGCAGCAGCACGTTAAATACATCCGGATGTGCTTTTTCCACCTCGTCAAACAGCACCACGGAATAAGGCTTCCTGCGGACCGCCTCGGTGAGCTGGCCGCCCTCGTCGTATCCGACATATCCCGGAGGCGCTCCGATCAGGCGGGATACGGAATATTTCTCCATATACTCGCTCATATCAATCCGGACCATATTGTTTTCGTCGTCAAACAGGCTCTGCGCCAGCGCCTTTGCCAGCTCGGTCTTGCCTACGCCGGTGGGGCCGAGGAACAGGAAGGACCCGATGGGCTTGGAAGGATCCTTGATCCCGGCCTTGGACCGGATGATGGCCTCTGTCACAAGCTCCACGCCCTGCTCCTGGCCGATCACCCGCTTATGCAGTTCATCTCCCAGATGCAGGGTCTTGCTGCGTTCGCTTTCGTTCAGCCTGGCCACCGGGATCCCCGTCCACCGGGAAATGATTCTGGCGATCTCCTCATCCGTCACGGCTTCATGTACCAGAGAAAGCTCCTTCTCTTTTACCCGCTCTTCCTCGGATTCCAACTGCTTTTTCAGCTGAGGCAGCCGGCCGTACTGCAGCTCCGCCGCCTTATTCAGGTCGTAATCCTGCTGCGCCTTCTGAATCTCCTTGTTGACCTGCTCGATCTCCTCCCGGATCTTCTGCACCCGCTCCACAGAGGATTTTTCATTATCCCACTGAGCCTTTTTCCCGGAAAATTCCTCCCGCAGCTCTGCCAATTCTTCCTGCAGATGGATCAGGCGCTCCTGGCTCAGACGGTCGTCTTCCTTTTTCAGAGCCTCCTCTTCGATCTCCAGCTGCATCACCCTCCGGCTCAGTTCGTCCAGCTCCGTGGGCATGGAATCCAGCTCCGTCTTGATCAGCGCACATGCCTCGTCCACCAGGTCGATGGCCTTATCCGGCAGGAATCGGTCGGATATATACCGATGGGAAAGCATGGCCGCCGCCACAAGCGCGCTGTCCGTGATCTTCACACCGTGGAATACTTCATATCGCTCTTTCAGTCCCCGGAGGATGGAGATCGCGTCCTCCACCGTAGGCTCCTCCACCATCACCGGCTGGAACCGCCGCTCCAGCGCCGCATCCTTTTCGATATACTGGCGGTACTCGTCCAGCGTGGTAGCGCCGATACAGTGCAGCTCCCCCCGGGCCAGCATGGGCTTGAGCATATTGCCCGCATCCATGGCGCCGTCTGTCTTGCCCGCGCCTACGATCGTATGCAGCTCGTCAATGAAAAGGATGATCCTGCCGTCGCTGTTCTTCACTTCCTCCAACACAGCCTTCAGACGCTCCTCAAATTCTCCCCGGTATTTTGCTCCGGCAACCAGGGCGCCCATATCCAGGGAGAAAATGGTCTTCTCCTTCAGTCCTTCCGGCACGTCTCCCTTTACGATCCGCTGGGCAAGCCCTTCCACTACGGCTGTCTTGCCGACGCCCGGCTCTCCGATCAGCACCGGATTGTTCTTCGTCTTACGGGACAGGATCCGGACCACATTCCGGATCTCTTCGTCACGTCCGATGACCGGATCCAGCTTCTGATCCCGGGCACGCTCCACCAGATCCTGGCCGTACTTATTCAAGGTATCGTATGTCGCCTCCGGATTGTCGCTGGTCACCCGCTGGTTGCCCCGGACAGAGGACAATGCCTGCAGAAAACCCTCCCGGCTGATACCCATTTCTTTCAGAAATGCCTTCATCTCCCGGCCGGCATACTTCAAAAGCGCCAGGAAAAGATGCTCCACGGAGACATATTCATCTCCCATCTGCGATGCCTCATCCTCCGCATGAATCAGCACATTGTTCAGATCCTGTCCTACAAAGACCTTGCCTCCCTGCACCTTGGGACGCTTCGCAAGCAGCTCTTCCACACGGTTCACGATGTAGGATGCCTGGAAGCCCATTTTCTCCAAAAGCTTTAAGATCAGGCTGTCATCCTGCGTGATCAGCGCATACAGCAGATGCTCCTGCGCGATCTCCTGATTGCCGTAATCATAGGCCAACTTCTCGCAGGCCTGCACTGCCTGCATGGAATTCTGCGTAAATTTATTTATATTCATACTGAAACCTCCTCTTTTGCAGCAACAGTTTGCTGTGAATGGATTGTTATGTTGTTCTATTGACAATATAACAATAACAGAAGTTGTTAGCACTGTCAAGAGGTGAGTGCTAATTTATTTTGATTTATTGTTACTATTTACTGACTGTTTTTGCCTTAGCATATAGAAAATCTGCCAGCGGCAGATTTTCTGTACACATGTGTGTGAAGCAACTGTGAATAGTAATAATTTATTTATTATTCACAGGAATCGCACCGCAAACGTGCTCCCTTCTCCTACAGTCGATCTCACCGTCACATATCCCCCCTGGGCTTCCAGGATCTGCCGGGTCAGGTACAGCCCTACACCTGCGCCGGGCAGATTGTGGACTGCAGGCACACGGAAAAATTTGGAAAAGACAGCCCCCTGCCATTCTTCCGGGATACCCATTCCGTGATCCGTGACCGACAGGTACGCCCCGGCCTCACGCATTTCTACCCGCACCTCTATGGTTCCTCCCTCCGGAGAATATTTGACCGCATTATCCAGGAGATTGAAGACCGCTTCCTCCGTCCATTTCGGGTCATGCCGGACCGGAAACGGCTGAGGACAGTCCACGGCGATCTCGATTCCCTTCCGGTCTGCCGCCGTGCTCACGCTCAGCAGCGCATTTGCCAGAGTCACCGCAAAATCGGCCTGCTGGGGAAGGATCCGGATCGCGCCGCTTTCCAGCCGGCTCATCTTAATGACGGACTGGATCAGAAAATCCATCTTATCTGCTTGGTGCAGCGTCCGTCCCAAAAATTCCTGCTGCTGATCCGGAGGCATTTTTCTGGCGGAAAGCAGCTCCAGATCCATTTTTATATTCGCGACCGGGGTCTTGATCTGGTGGGAAAGATCTGCGACCATTCCCTGCATCACGCGTTTTTCCTCATCCGCACCGGCTTCGGCGATCCGCAGGGCTTCGTAGAGCCTCGACAGCTTTGACACAAAGCGGGCAAATAGATTCTCCTGATCCTCTACCTCCGGAAGCGGAACATCGCTTCTCCCGGAAAGCATCTGATCCATGCCTTCATTGACCTCGTCGAAAAAGTCCATGACCTTGCGCTGGTACGCGTGAAACAATACGAAAAATGCAATCCCGCCTGCTGCCAGAACCACATAAGCCGCCCAATCTATTTGAAAGCACAAAAGGATCGGGATTGACAGCAGCATCAGGATACAGATACAAATCGCACAGCGGTTCTGCCGTCGGAATGAAAATGGATCACGCATCACGAACCTCCCACATATACCCCATCCCGTAAATCGTCTTGATGTATTTGTTCCCGTCCTGCTCCACTTTTCTGCGCAGCCGTCCGATGTTTACGGTCAGCGCATGCTCATCCACATAATTTCCATTGGCGTCCCACAGCTTCTCCAGGATCATCTGCCGTGTCAGGACCTTTCCCCTTTGGTCGATGAACAGCTTCATCAGCTTATACTCTGTCGGTGTCAGAGTCAGCGGCTTTCCATCCAGTGTCACATCTGCCTTATCAAAGTCCGCGGTCAAATGGCCGTCCGAATAGAGATTCTGTTCCCTCCCCCTGCCGGAACGTTTCAATACGGCACCGATCCTTTTATGGAGCAGCGCCATGCTGAACGGCTTCGTCATATAGTCGTCGGCGCCGCAGTCGAACCCACGCATTTCATCCTGCTCCAAGTCACGGGCCGTCAGGAAAATAACCGGCACATCCCTCAGCCTTTTCATCTGGCTGCAGAGGGTAAAGCCGTCGCTGTCCGGCAGGTTCACATCCATCAGCACCAGATCAGGTTCCTGCAGCCGGAATGTTTTCAGAGCCAGCATAGCTGTCAGCGCGGAGGACACCTCATAGCCCTCCTCCCGCAGATCATATACAAGACCGTCATTCAGGCCTTTGTCATCTTCCACAATGAGTATCTTTTTCATAAATCTATCGTAACCTTTCACCATATTATTATACCTGCCATTATACATGACCTCCCCACATTTCTCAACACGGAGCAGCAGAAAAGCTGCCGGTTACTATTCACAGTCGGATAAAAAATGGCCGATACCAGACAGCTCTGGGAAATGTTTCGCACTGAGAAGTATGAATGCTTCTAGCGGTTTGTGACGTAGAAAAGGGTATAAGAAACAACCCTTCCGAAATTCTGTTTTTTGCA
>QXWX01000064.1 GCA_009911175.1 Lachnospiraceae bacterium
GCTTGTACCTTACACCGTAGGACTTTCACCCACCGAATTCCAAGCCCTTAGCTGGGCGCACCCTATAGAATAAAAAAGAACCCGCAGTCTCACGAACAACTGCGGATCCGCATTCTACTTTTCTACAGCTCCTTAGCAGACAGATCTGCGATCTGCCGCTTCCGGAACATTGCATGCTGATTACATTCCAGCCTGTGCCGCAACCTCTGCCGCAAAGTCGTCCACTTTCTTTTCCAGACCTTCGCCTGTCTCGAAACGGATGAACTTCTTTACGGTTACGTTTGCATTGTTTTCCTTTGCAACCTTGTCCACGTATTTTGCAACCGTCAGATCGCTGTCCTGAACATATACCTGGTCTAACAGGCAGATTTCCTTCAATTCCTTGTTCAGACGGCCGATGATCATCTTTTCGATGATGTTGTCCGGCTTCTCCGGATTCTCTTTCTTCGCCTGCGCAAGAAGGATCTCCTTCTCGTGATCCATGTATTCCTGGGAAACCTCTGTGCGGGAAACATACTTCGGATACATCGCCGCAACCTGCATTGCCACATTCTTTAAGCATGTCTTGATCTCATCGTTTACAACATCCGTATCTGCCACTACCAGTACGCCGATCCGTCCGCCGCCGTGGATATAGGATACCACACAGCCGTCTGCCTGAACCTTCTCAAATCTTCTGATATTCAGATTTTCTCCAATCACCGCGATCTTCTCGACCAGCGCTTCCTTTACGGTCTTGCTGGTGTCTTCCTTCCATGCCTCTGCCATGAACGCGTCAATATCTGCCGCATTTGTCTCTACAGCCTGAGCGGCCACTGCCTCTACAAATGCCTGGAAATCTGCATTTTTAGCGACAAAGTCTGTCTCAGAATTTACTTCCACGATCGCCGCAACCTTATCATCCTTCACAACGGTGCGTACAATTCCTTCCGCGGCAATCCTTCCTGCCTTCTTCTCAGCCTTTGCCTGTCCGTTCTTTCTCAGGTATTCGATTGCAGCATCAATATCTCCATTTGTTTCTGTAAGAGCCTTCTTGCAGTCCATCATGCCCGCGCCTGTCATCTCTCTTAACTCTTTCACCAAGCCTGCTGTAATTGCCATGTTTTTTTCCTCCATCTATTCTTCTACGTATTCGTCCGCAGCTTCTTCCGCTTCCTCATAGTACTCCTCGGCAGCACCCTGATTTGCTTCGATGACCGCATCCGCCATCTTGGAAACGATCAGCTTGACTGCACGGATCGCGTCGTCATTACCCGGGATAACATAATCCAGTTCTTCCGGATCACAGTTCGTATCACAGATTCCGATCAGCGGGATACCCAGGGTATGTGCTTCCTGAACACAGATTCTCTCCTTCTTCGGGTCAACGATGAAGATTGCGTCTGGAACTCTCTTCATTTCCTTGATACCGCCCAGATTCTTCTCAAGCTTGCTCCATTCCTTTTTCAATTCAATGACTTCCTTCTTCGGCAGTACGTCAAAGGTTCCGTCCTCTTCCATTCTCTCGATATCCTTCAGTCTCTGGATACGGCTCTGGATCGTCTTGAAGTTGGTCAGCATACCTCCCAGCCATCTCTCATTCACATAGAACATACCGCAGCGCTCTGCTTCTGTGCGGATCGCATCCTGAGCCTGCTTCTTGGTTCCTACAAACAGAACGGTACCGCCGTCTGCCACGATATCAGCCACTGCCTGGTAAGCCTCGTCAACCATGCCCACAGACTTCTGCAGATCGATGATGTAGATGCCGTTCCTCTCTGTGTAAATGTACGGAGCCATCTTAGGATTCCATCTTCTTGTCTGATGTCCAAAATGTACACCTGCCTCTAAAAGCTGCTTCATTGAAATAACGCTCATGTTTCTTTCCTCCATCTGGTTTTAGTCTTCCGTATGCTTCCTTTTTTCCGAAACCGGCCCGCTCAGGTTAAAAAGTGTACGTCCTGACGCAGACTTAGGCACCTGCGGAAAACCCGCATACGTGTTTTTTGCAACGGTAGTAGTATAGCACAGAACCCCGCACAGCGCAAGGATTTTTGTAGACGGATTTTAAAAAACCCCTGTCCGCATATGCGGCGCAGGGGTTCCTTCTCTTTTGTCTTTTATAAATCTTTTGCTGCTTATAAAATCTTTTGTTTCTTAATCAATCTTTCGTGCCTGATCAATCTTTTGTATCTATATGATGAGAATTCCTCTTTAGTAGCGTACATAGATCATGCCAGCCTGTACAGGGCCGACAACTACACCAACGCCCTCTGTTGCCGCATGGATCATCTGGCCTCCACCGATATAGATCCCGCAGTGTCCTGCGTTGACACACACATCGCCGGGCTGCGGATCTGACACCTGCGGCCATGCGAGGAATGTATATGTAGTACCCAAACGGGAATAGCTGCCTGTCAGACAATAGCTTACAAAACCGGAACAGTCAAAGGATCCCGGAGAGCAGGCTCCCCATACATATTCTGCATTCCCGACCCAGCCATACGCGCGGTCCACAATGGAGTTGCCCGTAAAGACATCATAGCTTGGCTCCGGGGTGGGAGTCGTCGTATCCTCTTCAGGAGTATCTGTCGCATTGTCTGTGTTCTCTTCCCCTGTTGTATTCTCTCCCGGTGTATTGGAATCTGTATTCCCCTCTGCCGGAGCATCCGGAGTCGGTGTAACCGTGGGCTGCGCCGCAGTCGGCTGCTGGGTACGTGCCGAAGCTGTACGAGCCCGCTCTGCCGCTTCCGCTGCCCGCGCAGCGGCTGCTGCTTCCTCCGCCGCGCGGATACGGGCTGCTTCCGCCTCCTGAGCCGCGATCCGGATCATCTCATCCAGGTTATCAACCTCCTCACGCTTGGATTCGATCGTAGTCTCCAGTTCTGAAGACTGAACCTGATATTCTGCCTCTATATTCTTCAGGGTAGTGGTTTCCTCTTCCAATGTAGCCTTCAGGTCTTCTACTTCAGTCACCGTCTGAGCGTATTCCTCAAGCTTATCCCTGTCATAGCTATGTACCTGCTCTACATATTCCCCCTGCTTCAATGCTTCTGCCATGCTTCCGGAGCTCATCACACGCTCAAGTGCGGAAACGTCTCCCTCTTCATACATATACTTGATACGAAGCTTCATATCTTCATACTGCTGCTGCTTCTTATCTTCCGCAACTGCCAGATCCTGCTTCGCCTGTACAAGCTCCTGACCTTTGACGATCAACTGCCCCTCCAGTTCATTCATCTTGATCATTAATGTATTCAGCTGTGTCTGCAAATCATTTACTTCACCTTCAACTGCTGCTTTCTGATTCTCCAGATTTGCCTGCTTCTCCTCTTCCGGTGAAGCACTTACAGGAAATGCCGGAGTGACAACCATGGAACAAGCCAACGCGATTGCCAGCAACAGACTGCGTACTCTTTTAAATTTCATCTTGTCACCTTTCCTTATTAATATTTAATTATTTATATGTCCCCACATATAAATATCATTATACAACATCAGTCATCCTTTTTCAATATTTTTTAAAAATTTTTGACAAAATGATTCCAATGTCATGATTTATTCTTAATGATACAGTCGTATTATAAAGTATATCCTCAAATTTTGCAATACCCTTTTAACATTTTTGTAATAATTCATCTGATTTTTATTCAGCCTCGAATCCATTCCTTCCGTTCAGTCCGGAAAATGAATAAAAAACTGATAGCTATTTCTGTCAAACCGTGGTATGATAAGAATATGAAACACATTCGTTTCTTATAATAAGAAAAAGTGACGGCTGCCGAAGCATCTATGCAGGCAGTCCAGGGAGTCTATATGGGAAAACGATCCGTACTGATCACCGGCGCCTCTCGCGGCATCGGCCGGGCCTGTGCATTTCGCTTCGCGCGGGCCGGGTATTTTGTATTTATCAACTGCAGGCATTCTGTTACAGAATTATATGATATCAAGAGGCAGCTGCTCGCCGGCGGACATTTGTGCGAAGCCGTACCGGGAGACGCGGGCGACCCTGCCGACACGGCACAGATTTTTTCCAGATTGCGTGAGATCTGCGACGGACCGGACGTTCTGGTGAACAATGCCGGGATTTCCTATGTCGGACTTCTGACTGATATGACGGATCAGGATTGGGAAGACATTCTGCATTCGAACCTCTCTTCCGCCTTTTACTGTTCCCGTGCCGCCCTCCCCTACATGATTTCCCAAAAAAGCGGGAAGATCATCAATATCTCTTCCATGTGGGGGAGGGTCGGCGCCTCCTGCGAAGCCGCATACTCCGCTTCCAAGGCCGGCCTCAACGGTCTGACCATGGCCCTGGCAAAGGAACTGGCCCCAAGCAATATTCAGGTCAATGCCATTGCCTGCGGAGTCATAGATACTGCCATGAATGCCGGATTCTCCGAAAAAGAGCGGCAGGCTTTGAGGGAAGAGGTTCCGGCGGGACGATTCGGCACACCGGAGGAGACCGCGGAACTGGTCTATGACCTGGCTGAGAACCACCCCTATCTGACCGGGCAGATCATCGGACTGGACGGTGGAATGATATAAGCTCCTGTTCACACCCTGACCCGGTGTTCACAGGAACTGATATAAATATATGAAAGAACAGGGAGAACAACTATGAAGAAAAGAGCAGTCATCGCACTTGGGCACCGCGCTCTGGGCACTACGCTCCCCGAGCAGATGGTGGCCGTAAAGAAAACCGCAAAATCCATTGCCGATCTTCTGGAGGAAGGCTATCAGATCGCGATCACACACAGCAACGCCCCCCAGGTCGGCATGATCCATACCGCCATGAATGAATTCGGCAAGGCACATCCGGACTACACTGCCGCGCCCATGTCCGTATGCTCTGCCATGAGCCAGGGCTATATCGGATATGACCTCCAGAACGGTATCCGGGAAGAACTGCTGAACCGCGGCATTTACCGCACGGTCAGCACGATTTTGACCCAGGTCATCGTAGACCCCTATGACGAGGCATTTTATACACCCACCAAGGTACTTGGACGGTATATGTCGGTCCAGGAAGCCAATGAGGAACGGAAGAAAGGCAATTATATCATCGAGGAGCCCGGCAAAGGCTTCCGGCGGGTCGTATCCGCCCCCAATCCGGTTGAGATCGTGGAGCTGGATGCCGTCAAAGCCCTTTTAGACGCGGATCAGCTGGTCATCGCCTGCGGCGGCGGCGGGATTCCGGTCATGAAGCAGGATAATCATTTGAGAGGCGCCAGCGCCGTCATCGAAAAAGATCTTGCAGCCGGCAAGCTTGCGGAAGGCGTGGGAGCCGACATTCTGATCATCCTGACAAGCGTGGAGCAGGTATGCATCAACTTTGGACAGGAGAATGAGACCAAGCTGGGAGAGATCACAGTCAGGGAAGCCAGAGAATACATGGAGCAGGGGCATTTCGGCATTTACAACATGTATCCGAAGTTTCGGGCTTCCGTGGAGTTCATTGAAAAGGGGGAGTGCCGCAGCGCGCTGATCACCTCTTTTGACAAAGTAAAAGACGGCATCCACGGAAAAGCAGGAACTATCATCCGATAACGCAGCCCTTACAGAAAACGGCATTTACTCAGGACAGAGCAAGGACGCTTTGTCCTATATTTTTTTGTTGTAATCTAGCAAAATGGTATAAAATCAAATTACCTTTTTCTGCATATATATGATATAGTAATATTTAGCGGTAAAGTCAAAGGTAACGTTACGATGTAACCGGAAAACCATGGAAACTGACTCCCCAAAGGGTGTGAACAGTAACCAGCCATAAACCATTTACTGTATTTTATGAAATGTCATTCTTGACAGATATGATACTCAGTCAGGGGAGGAGAAGGGGGTTGCAGAAACAACGCGCAAAGAATGAAGCCTTGACTGCGGCAAAGGAGGATGATTTCATTATGGAAAATCAATTGGTATGGAAGGACGAGTTCAGTATCGGAGTGGACATAATCGATAAGGAACATAAGCGTCTTTTCAAGATCATCAACAAGCTCTTCTCATTCAGTGAGGAGGACAAAAAAAGCCAATGGGCATGCCAGGAGGGGATCAAGTTCTTCAAGGACCATGCGATGAAGCATTTTGCGGATGAAGAAGAATATATGGCATCCATTGATTACAAGGATATCCTGGTACACAAGCATATCCATGCCGGTTTTCGCAACAATACGCTTCCGGCATTGGAGGAGGAACTGGAGCGGTCGGATTATTCCCCGGATGCTGTTGCCCATTTTCTGGGAGTCTGCGCCGGCTGGCTGATCGGGCATACTCTGACGGAAGACCGCGCGATCAAGGGAGAAGACAGCAGCAAGTGGGGAAGTCTTTTGCCAAGTGATGAACTGAATGCCATGCAGAAGACGATCGTCCAGCTGATCTATGATATGTTTCAGCTGGAATCCAGCATGATCAGCGACGCATACGGCGGAGAAAAGTTTGGAAAAGGGGTCTACTACCGTCTGGTCTACGGCACAAAGCAGGATGAAAAATGGGAGATCATACTGGTCTTTGAGGAAATGCTTCTGATCAATACTGTCGGAAAGGTACTGGGCCTTCAGACAAACAAACTGGATTCCATGCTGATCAATGCTGCCAGATATACGGCGCAGCAGTTTGTCGGACGGATCAGAGAGCATCTTCCGGATGCGGACCTGCAGGAAATGCAGGAAGAAAATCTCCTGACATATGAGCAGTTCCGCAAGGTATTTGAACGCCACAATCCCCAGGTCAGCCTGTTGTTTGATACCGGCGCCGGTTATTTCGCGTTTTGCGTCATTGCGCCCCACTTGCTCCAAAACGGCGTGGGAACCGCGATCAGCATGGATAATGCCATTTCCGAGATCGAAGAATACCTGACCCAGAGAGAGGCCAGCAAAGCGGAGGAACAGCCAAAGATCCTGATCGTTGACGATTCCATGACGATCCGTCAGGGCATGAAGCAATTGTTGGAAGAGGACTATGAGATTGCCGTGGCCACATCCGGAGTCGCCGCGATACGCTCCATCACTCTGGACAGGCCGGATCTGGTTCTGCTGGATTACGAGATGCCGGTCTGCGACGGCAAGCAGGTATTGGAGATGATCCGTTCCGACGATTCGCTGGCCGAGCTTCCTGTTTTCTTCCTGACAGGCCGTGTGGATCCGGAAAGTGTAAAAAAAGTTATTCCTTTAAAGCCTGAAGGATATTTGTCAAAATACCTAAAGCCTGAGGATATTAAAAGTAATATTGATAAATTCTTTGAGCGAAGGCAGGCTTAAAATTTTTCCACCTGTACGGTTGCAATCCGAAATATCGGTTTTATGCAACTTATTGCAATAAAACCGATATTTCGGATTAGCAACCTACGCATAAATGAGCAAAATGCGGCTGCATTAGCAG
>QXWX01000065.1 GCA_009911175.1 Lachnospiraceae bacterium
GCGCAAGAGTGCGATAGCACGGATTTTGCGAATGGATGCGTAGGTTGGATGCTCTTTAGATCATCCAACCGTACAGCTGGAAATTTTTCCAACTGTTTACGATTCCACGCAGCGGCCGGCAGCAGACTCTGTGTCAAATATACCGACTGCCGCGCGGAATCCGAAATTTTCGGTCATCAATACCGGTTATGCACGTCCTCCGCAAAGCACATCATATCCTTCACTTCGAGTACCCTGCCGTCATCCAGCACTGCCCTGCCGTTCATCCTGCCGAATACCTGATGCTGGTCCGTTTCGATGAGAACCGCAGCCGTTCGGGCAGCCCGGTCAAGAACCGGCTGAAACTCCATCTCGAATCTGCCGTCGCTGGAGGAAAATGTCCACGGCTTCATATAACTGTCCGCAGGAATGTGAAATTCCACGTCATCCAGCTTATGCCCTTTCCCGTCATAGAACAACATATTCTCCGATGCCGCCGAGGTATCACCGAACCCATATCCGATATTGAAGCCAAATGCTTTTTCACCGATCATCTGATTCCCGGAACCCCAGTACCACCGGTTGTCATAGGTCCACACGCCCCTGCCCCAGTCCAGCGTACCGAAGTCTGTTTCCCTGGAAAAGGCATAGGTCCTTCCGTCAAATCTCATGCTGCCGGATGCGGGCATGCAGTTGATCTTCTGATTGTAATAAAAGGCAGTCTTCTTTTCCTTCCACGGGGTCGCGATCACCATCGTATCCATATCCGGCTGCTCCAGCTGGATATCGCAGGAAAAATCCTTTCCCTGATAAAAATTCTTGAAACGACAGCGGATCTGGCGTTTTCCGTCTTTTATAAAGTAACCCATGTGGAGGCGGTTGTCCCGGTATACCACATCCCCTCTCTCTGAGGTCTCCGGCATATGGAATCTGCCCATGGGAAATGGATTGAGTATGGTCTCCGTGTGCTCCCAGCCCTCCTTAAAATTCAGCAGCGACACGGACTGCAGTCCGATGTAGCCGTCATCTGAGAGGGTGAATGCCCCGGCAAAGTCTTCATTTAATACGAGATAATAATCCCATTCCTTGATCCGGAACTTCGGTGCCCGGATCCTGTCTCTGGAATACGTCTGAACCAGCTTTCTGGACCAGCCCGGCTCCATAAGGCTTCCGTCTGAGTTCAGCAGCGGGTGTGCCTGTGTCACTTCATGGTTTCTCATTCATGTTTCCTCCTGTTCTGTACTGATTCGTATTCTGATATCTGTCGTAACAGTTTACTGACCAGCCAGCGAACTGTTACTATATGTAACCTCTAAATTGATAAAATGGTAATTTTTCTCTTGCTTTTTAGGAATAACCGGTGTAATATATGAATATAATCATATGTAGTATTCAAAACTACTTATCGTTTAATTATAAATTTAGGAGGCGGTTTTTATGACAAAACAACACATCAAAGATCCAGGAAGCGCAATCACCCATTTTATCGGCATGCTGATGGCGATCTTCGCCGCAGTCCCGCTTTTGATCCGTGCAGCTCACGAACCGGGACGGATCTACGTGATCTCTCTTGCCATCTATGCGGCGAGCCTGGTCTTATTATATGCGGCAAGTACAACCTACCATACCTTCGATCTGTCAGAAAAAATTAATACTGTTTTAAAGAAAATCGACCATATGATGATCTTCGTCCTGATCGCAGGCAGCTATACGCCGATCTGCCTTCTGGTGCTCAGAGGGCGGACCGGGCTGATCCTGCTTTCTCTTGTCTGGGGGATCGCCATCGTCGGGATCCTGATCAAGGCATTTTGGGTCTTCTGCCCCAAGTGGGTCTCTTCCATCCTGTATATCGGAATGGGCTGGACCTGCGTGCTGGCTTTTACACAGCTCTTAAATTCCATGAGTATGGCAGCTTTCGGATGGCTTCTGGCGGGCGGCATCATCTATACGATCGGAGGTGTGATCTATGCGCTGAAGCTTCCGATCTTCAACAGCAGGCATCAGAATTTCGGCAGTCATGAAATTTTCCATCTCTTCGTCATGGGTGGAAGCGCCTGCCATTTTGTAGTGATGTACGCGTATCTGCTTCCATAGGACCGATGCAGGACCTGGAATCTACATTTTAGGATTCCAGGCTTTTTGTTTTCTTTTTGGTTTCCGGAAACCAGCCGGTTACTGTTCACACGGAATCGTGCACCCTGCTGCACGGTGTCCGGCAAATAAAGTAACATTTGCCATAATATCCAGCCTCTCGCCGAAGGCGACTTAAAATAGGCTGGATACTGTTACTGGAGCACCCAAAGGGTGTGAACAGTAACACCAGCCGCACCGGGCCGGCTCAGATCCGGCCTATTGATCCGCAGACCGCTCCCGCGGCTTCTGGTTTTTCCACTCAGGATTGGAATACAGCCTTTCCAGTTCCTTGATCCGCTGATCGATCCCGCGCTTCCGGATATAGTCGCTTACCGTTTTCGGAACATACTGGAACCATTCCCTGTTCTCCGCCACCATCTTTCTGACATCATACCCTGTCGGCCCGCACTCCTCGCCCAGCCGCTGCCAGAGGATCTCCGTCTTCAGGCCCTGCCGCTGTACGGCCTGCGCCTTCTCTTCATCCCATTCCCGGCAGATGCTCAAATAATAAGTCGCATCCCTGGGCGCATACTGGGGGATCAGATCCGGCTGCGTTACCGGAAACGGAATGATGTCAAACTCCTTGCGCCTGACTCCGAAGTCCAGCAGCGCCCCCTGGATCATCTCGTAGCGCTCCAGATAGGTCAGCGGATTGTCCCGCTTCGTAACCCCATGCTGGTCCAGCGACGAGGTTGCCGCAAAGGAAACGATGTCTGCATGCGTGATCCCGATATACAGCTTATGGCAGCGCATCTTTGCCGCTAGGATATATTCCATATGCTTTAATGTAAAAATCTGAAATCTGCCAAAGGCTACCCCTGTTTCAACCATGATTATTTTCCTCTCTGATCTTTTCTGGTATTTACTCCATTTATCATAACAGATTCTGTGTTTTTTTCAAACTGTTTCAACCGTACAGGCGGAACTTTTTTATTACTTTTTTATTCCCGATAATTTTATAGACTTTGTACCACGATTGTGCTATGCTTACAGAACCACGTAAACAGATTCCCTGAAAGGAGGCAGTAAAATGACCGACAGCCAAAAACTTGATCTCATTCTTTCCGAGATCTTAGGTGTCAAAGAAGATGTAGCTGGTCTCAAAGAGGATGTCACTGGTCTCAAAGAGGATGTAGCTGGTCTCAAAGAGGATGTCGCTGTACTTAAAACCGATGTCGCTGGTCTTAAAGAGGATGTCGCTGTACTTAAAACCGATGTCGCTGATCTCAAAAAGGATGTCGCTGTACTTAAAACCGATGTCGCTGATCTCAAAAAGGATGTCGCTGTACTTAAAACCGATGTCGCCGTACTTAAAACTGATGTCGCTGTACTCAAAGAGGACGTCTCTATCCTCAAGCAGAGAGTAACCGCCATTGAGGTGCATCTTGAAAACCAGACAGATAAGAACATACAGCTGATCGCCGAGAACTTTATCGAACTTACCAATAAGCTCAACCAGGCCATTCCGGTGGCCGACAAGAACCTTGCCTATGAAGTAAAGGTAAACTACCTCATCGAAAAAGTACAGTTTCTTGAAAAGGATTTTGAAAAATTTAAGTGTCAGATGGCGTACAGCTGAGATATGCCACGTGTTTTTTATTTTTTCCGCCTCGTCATTCCTTCGCAGTTTCAAAATATTTTCTGAAAAATCAACTAAAAAATCTTACTCCACTTCGTTCATCTATAGTATTGTTTCACCCAAAAAAATATGTTAAAATATAAACGCTTTTAAGGAAACATATCATAATTCACTACATAAGAAAGGAATCATAGTATGTTACACGAGAATAATACCATTGGAGAAGTAAAAGACGAAGTGCTCTACCAGGTTGCCAAAGCGGCCTTTGAGGGGAACCTGCACAAGATCGAGGCGACACTGCCCTACGAGATCCTGCCAGGGACCAAACCGAAGTTCCGCTGCTGCGTCCACAAGGAGCGAGAGATCGTCCGTGAACGGATCATGCTTGCCAAGAACATCAACCCGGCAGATGGCGAGCCCTGCCACAACACGGTCAAGATCCTCCCGTCAGCCTGCGAGAACTGCCCCATCACCCGTTTTTCCGTGACAGACAACTGCCAGAAGTGCATGGGCAAGAAGTGTATGCAGGCGTGCCGTTTCGGAGCCATCACCATGGCAAGGGACAAGGCATACATCAATCCGGAAAAATGTAAAGAATGCGGCCAGTGCTACGATGCATGTCCGTACAATGCGATTGTGGATATTATGCGCCCCTGCCGCCGCGCCTGCCCGGTAGACGCGATCCAGGCGGATGAGGACGGAAGGGTATGGATCGATGATGAGAAATGTATCCGCTGCGGTTCCTGTATCAGCAAATGCCCGTTCGGCGCGATTTCTGACAGCTCCCGTATGATCGAGGTCATTGACTACTTGAAGGGCGACCGTCCGGTATACGCGCTGGTAGCTCCTGCCGCTGAGGGACAGTTCGGCATGGATATCACCATGGAATCCATCCGCAAAGGAGCCAAGAAGATGGGATTCAAGGACATGGTAGACGTGGCGATCGGAGCGGATTTCGTATCTGATTCCGAAGCAAAGGAATGGGCGGAGGCACATGAGGCCGGCAAAAAGATGACCACCTCCTGCTGCCCGGCATTTGTGCACCTCATCCGGCGGCATTTCCCGGAGCTCTCTGACCACATCTCCACCACGGTATCCCCGATGGCCGCAACGGCAAGACTGGTCAAGGCCATGCATCCGGGCGCGGTATGCATCTTCATCGGACCATGTATCGCGAAGAAGAGCGAGGCCGGACAGGATCAGGACAAGGAAGGCGAAAACGCGGATCTTGTACTGACCTTTGAAGAATTCCAGGCGATGCTCCGCGCAAAGAAGATCAAGCTGGAGCCAGTGACTCTGGAAGAGACTCAGAACGGAAGTATCCATGCCAAGAATTACTCCAATTCCGGCGGTGTGACCAGGGCGGTGAAGCAGGCTTATATCGAGCACGGCGGACAGAGCGGATTGAACGTACGCCAGTGCAACGGTGCGGCGGAATGCCGGAAAGCGCTCATGCTTTTGAAGGCCGGAAAGCTGCCGGAGGACTTTATCGAGGGAATGGCCTGCTTGGGCGGATGCGTAGCCGGCCCCGGCAATATCCAGGAAGAGCGGGCATTCAAGCGGGAGCGTGACAAGCAGCTGAAGAGGGCGGATGACCGTCTGGTTACGGATACTGTATCCGAATACAGCAAATACGAATTTTCCATGCACCGTCATCAGCAGACGGAAGCATAATTTTATATTAATTAGAGGCTGTCGGAAAAAAAATTATATTTCTGCACAATATCTTGCTTTGATATCTAACCAGTCGCAGCATTTATTGTAGGCAGTCAATCTTTTTCCGACAGCCCCTTTTTAATTGTACTCATATCTCTTCAATATGTAGTAAGATTAATGTCATTAAGAATTCTGCTTAGTTCATCAGTAGAAGATATATTTCTAGGCATGATCGTTCTTTTCCCCTCCTCATTATAGCAGGGCTCTAAATACACTATAGAATTATCATATGCATATAGAGGAAGATTTATACCTTTTTCTTGACGCTCTTTTCGATAATACTTATTAACGCATTTTAGAATAAGAGGTGAGTGTGTTGTAAAAATAATTTGAATTCTATAATCTCCGGCAGCTTTCCATAAATATTCTACTAACTTTCCTTGCGAAAAACCATACAAGGTAGCATCTAATTCATCTATTAATAAAATTCCGCCTTTATATTTCCGCCCATATTGCTCTTTTAAACGCTTAAACGACAATACTGCCAAAATAATTTTAATTACATTCCCCTCACCTGAGGAATTAGTAAAAATATCATGTACACTATCACTGACTCCTGCAAATATTTTTGAGGATGTCCCTTTTTCAAGGCCTATCTCCGGATTATCTCCCATACTTTGTATAGACAAAATTGTCCTATAATTTGCAATACAGTATTTTAATTCATCTTGAGTAAGATCAAATGCCATTGCCTGGGTTTTACCGGTTTCTCCTATGGGAAATAATCGGCTCAAACTCAAAAAATAGGCAGGTAATTGAATATAGCCTGCACCTTTAGCACGACTTTCAGCATTCCAAAATCTTAATGTTGGCTCATATCCCCTTTGTCTTCTTGCAATGCTCTCAATGGAAAAATAATCTTGTTCATAGATTCCCTTATGTAAATATAATTTCCATTTATGCTCACCAATCACATCATATTGTGGAGATATTTTAAATTTTTCTCGAAACTGAGAACGAAAATTATAACCATCAATTGTTTTACATCCATACATAGGATGTGTTTTTGAAGAAATAGTAAATGGCTGCCCAATTATACCCAGTACAGTTGTTTTTTGTGTCGCATTTCTCCCTGAAATCACAGTAATGCGCTTCCCCAAATCGAACGATACATGTTCAAATGCACGGAATTTCTCTATTTCTATACTTTTGACTATCATCTCGTACCCCTCCTAAATACATTCCCGAAAATCTACGCTTATGTGATGTTCTAATAATTGTTGGTTAGATGGACACAATACATTATCTGAAAAAATCAATAATTCTGAGGCCTTCCCCTTATTTGCCGCACTGTAGATCAAATCAAATTTTTGCATTTTATAAGATGCATATAAGCTTTCAATTTCCTGGACATCATCATAAGTCATAATCCACGGTGCAACAATACTGTCAGTTATAACATCATGTATTTTCTTATGATCCGCTGGTGTAAGAAAGTTTTTATATAATTTTTGCCCTTTATTATAATACGGCGGATCAAAGTAAATAAAGATATTTTTTCCAAACCGCGGAATATAATTTTTTAACAGGCTTATAATATCTTTATTATAAACACTTATTTGATTTCTATATTCCGAAATTTTTTCTATTTTTGAAATCAGATTACTGCGCTTAAATCGAACGTCCAGTTTCCATTCACCTGCTTGTGAATAACCGCCAATAGGACCAGCTGTCAAAATTCCAGAACGATTGGTTCTATTTAAAAATAAAGTTGCAAATGCCAAGTCTATAGAATATGTAGATTGTGACAAATAAATTTTCTTCTGTCTATACCATTCATCTATTGTTATTGGTGTGCTTTTTATTTTTTCTATCAACTGCTCCGGTTCTTGTTTAACTGCACGCCAAAAAGAATAAATTGCCTTATCAAAATCATTTATAATTATATTTTCTACTTTTCCATCAAATAAAAGCGCCAAAGCTACTCCCGCGCCTCCAGCAAATGGTTCGACATAAGTACAATTAGGTATATCTGCATTTTCTATCATTAATCCAATAAAATCTGATAAGCGTTTTTTTCCGCCTGGATAACGTAATGGTGATGGATTTGACATGATACGCTCCTCCAATCTTTCCATAATACTCTCTTTTCTCAGGGAAATATTGCAATAAAGGGACTATATCTTATGAATCTGATTTAATTTTCCTATTCATAATAATTTTTCTCTGAACACAGATATGATATTAGTATCCTACCATGCCCCTACTTTTTTTCAACTGCTTTCTCCATTTTTCTTTGTTTTCCGCAAACTATGGTATTTATTTATCCTGTTTCTTGATTAGCCACATGTCTTGTTGACATCAAGAATTAGAAACGCTATGATTATCATAAAAGTACAGGCAGTTGTTTTTTATTTTCGAATAACTCAACAACTTCTGTATAGTAAAAACAGCTTGGAGGGAATCACATCATGGAAGAATCAACAAAACGGATCGCAGAACGTTTTCAGTGCAGGTACACGGTCTTTAAGAAAGGAACCGCCCCGGAGCCGGTGGAGCAGGCCTACCGGAGGGCTCTGAAGGCCGGACGGATGGAAGGCTTTTATCCGGCTATTTTCCTGTTGGACGAATATGCTGTGGAATGGCTGGAGGAGGTCGTATCCCAGGACTATGACAGAGACGAGATCATTGCCAATTGCGGGGACAATGGCAAGGAGATCCTGGAGGAACGCTATCAGGAATACATGGAGGATCTGGAGCTGGACGAGGAAGGCCAGGAGGATTTCATCGGAAATGAAACAGAAGGCGAAGTGCTGCATCATTTCATAGGCTACTGCTCCTTCTCCGACGGCAATCTGGAAGCGGACGTGCTGCTCTTAGAACTCCCGGTCCGTCATCCATGGGAGATCATCGGCTGCCTGCCCATGGGAGGATGGAACGAGTGCCCCGGGCCGGAAGAGATGATCTCCATCTGCAAATACTGGTATGAAAAATATCAGGCCATTCCGGCGGTCTTTACCCACGATGTGATGGAATTCTATGCACCCGCTGGACTCAACGGGGCGGACAGCCTGGAGGCTGCCAAAGAGCACTATGCCTTCTGCGTGGACCGGGTGGACCAGGGGACGCGGACCTATAAGCTGTCGGAACTGGCGGCAGGGCTGGAAGGGTCGGATGTGTGGTATTTCTGGTGGGATTAAGGTCTGAGAAGGGAACGTCCGTTATTTTTTATGCCGCAGATTCTAAAAGAATCTGCGGCTTTTTGAATTGTGCTTAATGAAGCAATAACGTATCCTGTATAGCAGCTGTTTGGATATCAATAACCAATCTGCCGGTCTATGATCGATCCGTCGCAGGCATTGATCGTCAGAAGGCTATTATTGGGCTCAGCCCGTTTGAACACCTGATCCTTCCACTCTTCCTGCGTTTTACTCCCAACACATTCTGTGCTCCCGAAGAAGTCCCATACCGGGATCAGCACACCGTTGGTACTGTCCACGCCCGGGTTGTAGGTCCGCATATAGCCCAATTGTACACGTTCAATACGGATGTCTGTATGAAGAGCATCCGTATCTTTATAATTCATCTGCATTGCCCGTTCAAAGAGATCCGCGACCTCCGGAAAACCCAGCAGTTCTGTGCTTGCTGCCTGCTGCTCTTCCATGCGGTACAGGTTGTAGAGCCTGGCTTCCTGAAGTCCTTCCTGATTGACAAAAAACTGCACTTTTTCATATGCCCATTTACTAATACTAATATCATCCAACCCTGTTTCAGACCAGTTTCCAACCTTCGCCTCTTCTGTAATCGGAATTTCACCGACCTTCCTTGTACAACTAACCAGATATCCCGCATCAATAAATTTTGCGTGATTCATGCTAATGCCCGATTCATCAAAATAGTAACATACACCCAGACAGGTATATTGAGGCGAAAAGTCATCCAATTTCAGCTTTTTTAAGTATTCCTTTGCCATTTCCTGAGCCTGCTCCGGTGTGATTCCGGCAAGCCTTTCCGCTTCTTCTTTCGAAGGTCTTGGATAAGTTGTCGTTTCCTCGGAAGCATAATAGCCGGAGTCCCAATATAATACTGCATTGAGTGCTTCTGGTTTTTTTCTTACTATTTCAGCCTCCAGACTGTTGTTGGTTGTCCGTTCCAGCTTATAGCTGAAAAGATCTTCTTCCATTTCCACAATACCGTAGAAATAGTGGCTATAATATTCTGACGTTTCCGGTAGATTGTCCGGATCCTCCAGCCATGGATGTATTTCCTTTTTTTTCATCGGATTCTCAACATCACTCCCATAAATCTCCGGATCCGGCAGATAGGAAGCCCCGTCATAAACCGGATAGCTGCCGAAAAATGCTTCCGTTATACAGTCAATCCACTCCCCGTCAATTTCTTTTGGCCTCACCTTATAAATCGGAATCTGTGACACATCCGGCACCACGGTCTCTGCATTGCAGGTCAGCTGAAATGTACCGTCCTCGGATTGTATGGATTTTTCATATAATTCCGGCACCTGCAGCCGCTCCGCAAGGGAATCCGCCCCATTGCTGCCCGCTTTATTTGTTCCTCCGGATCCATCATCCACTTCATCCGGCCCGAAAGTCTCCCCATAGCTGTCCGCCCCCGGTCCGGGGTTTTCACGTACGATCAGGCTGTCCTTCTTTCCCGCGCAGGAAGCAGAGATAAGCATCCATATCATACTGCAAAGGATCAAAGGCATACGCCGCATAAAAATCTTCCTGTTTCGTTTCAACAAACCTCCTCCTCTCATTTTCAAGTTTTTCCACCTGCGCGGTTGCAATCCGGAATCTCTTCAAAACCTGCCACAGCGATCCGCATCCCGATCCTGCTCCCCTCTCCTGGGACGCTCTGGATATCCAGTATCCCCCCATGAAGCCTTGCAATCTGGCTGCAGAGCGCAAGTCCTAATCCTGCGCCGCCCTGCTTCCGGGAACGGGATTTGTCGATCATATAAAACGGCTCCGTAACCCGCCGGATCTCCTCCTCCGGGATCCCGCAGCCCTCGTCCCGCACAAACAGCCCTTCCCCTGTGCCGATCAGACGGATGACGGCCCCATCCGGACTGGCCTTACATGCATTGTCGATGAGGTTGGTCAGAAAGCTGAGCAGAAGGTCCCGGTCACATTCCATCCGTAGCCCTTCTTCCAAATCCATCTCCAGACGGAGCTTTTTTTCTTGGAGCCGAAAACGGGTGATCTGTCTGACTTGTTCGAAAAGCCCCTCCACCGCCTGCCAGGTCTTTTCGATCACGGTCTCATCAGAAAGCTCCGTCAGCTGGAGCATTTTTGCAGAAAGTCTGGACAGACGCTTGCACTCCTCTTCAATATAATGCAGGCAGTCGGACTGCTTTCCCGTGGGAAGCTCTACCCGCTGCAGCAGTTCGGCATAGCCCTGGATACCGGTCATAGGGGTTTTCAGTTCGTGGGCAAGAGAGCCCAGGAGCTGCCTCTGCTTCTCGTTCATCTCCGCCAGTGTATGGATGTGCTCCTCGACCCGGTCCGCCATCCGGTTAAAACTCTGGGAAACCTGCCCGATCTCGTCAGTCCCGGGCCGGTCTACCCGTCTCTGGTAATCTCCGTCCGCAATCACATTTGCCGCGTCCCGCAGCTGGTAGAAGGGGATCAGGATCCTCCGAATAGTCAGCATCAGCAGCGCCGCCAGCAGGACGGAGAGAATCCCCGCCACAGCGATCCCCCGGTACAAAAGTCTCCTGCCGGAATGAAAAACTTCGGTCACATCCCGGTAATGAAGCAGCTGAATGGGACCATTGCTCTCATAGAGGAACAGCAGCCGCTTCCCGTTCAGTTCTTCCAAATACACAGAAACAGGGGAGCCCTCCGGAATTGCGTCACTTTGGTATTGACTGGAAAGCGTTTCCGCATTTTTTATGTCAAATATGTAAGGACAGCGATTGTCAATCTCCTCTCCGTCATAGTACAGTATGGCGTCTCTGCTGAGACCGGAGCGGAACACGCTCTGCGCATGATACTTCTTTTCCAGTAAGCTCTGCGCATTTTCATCTCCCGATGGCTTTCCGAAGGCACGAATGTCGTTCTGCAATTGCTCCGCTTCATAGAGCAGGATATTGTCCATGATCTGCCGCTGGGTCATCGACAGATTCCACAATGAAAATGCCATGGATAAAAACAGCATGGAAATCGTAGCCACTAACGTAATCTTGGTCTGCAGTTTCATAGTCTGGTTCCTTTCCAAATATGAATCCAGTACTCTATCCAGCCAGAAACAGAACTCCTGAACTGGATGGAACACCAGGGGATGAGGCCCAATATATAGTGAATTCTGAATCGCATTGGAAGCCGCCGCAGTTAAGTTCTATTTTATATCACAGGATCCGAGTTTTCAATTGGATGGCTGTAACCATTTTGTAAAAGTAGGCGGTTGGAAAATCTCCAAAGGAATCCCGCTCCCGCCGCACAGATCCCCGCCCCGAACAGAAACGCCGCCATTCCGTAGCTGATCACAGTGAGCAGGACACGTTCCGCCAGAAAACCGACAAAGCCGGATGCCTGCCAGAATATGATTTTGGAGAGAAAATAGAGGGCGGCCTGCCGGTAAAGGGTGGCAACAGGGCCGTAAAATACCATGCCCTGCAGAAATGCAATGGCATACATGAGATAGATATTTCGTTTCATGGGTGAATTGTCCTCTCTTTTTTTGATTTTAGATACAGCAAGAAGGCACCCTTAGAGTGCCTTCTTTACAACGATGTGGACTTGCTGATCATGACGGACAATTCATTTTTATTTTCTCCTGAGTTGATATTTTCTGTAAAATATGATTATATTCAACGCCAGATATCGTTTCTTTATTATTTTATCTCCGGATCAGCAGCACCGCCACATCATTCACATTGGTCCCGGTTGCCCCGGTGATGATCAGACCGCCGCTTTTCTCCAGCGCGTGATATGCGTCATTCTGCTGCAGCACATGATAGATATCCATTCCCTGCTCTTCCAGCGCTCCCTTTGTAGCGCCATCGCAGTATCCTCCGGCCGCATCGGTAGGACCGTCCGTCCCGTCGCTTCCGATACTGAATACCGCCGTATCCGACAGCCCTGCAATCCCCTGGGCCGCCGCAAGGGCAAGCTCCTGATTCCGGCCTCCCATGCCCGTTCCCGTGAGATGCACTACCGTCTCGCCGCCTGCCAGAAAGGCCAGGCTCTTTTCACTGTCCTGATGGCTCTTTGCGATTGCCCCGAGAAATGCCCCGGCTTCCCTTGCCTCACAGGACAATTGGTCGGTGAGCACCTCCGGTTCATACCCAAGCTCCCGGCAGACATCCGCCGCCGCCTTGCAGAGGTCACGCACACTGCCTGTAATGACCGTCTCCACATTGTCCAGGCTCTTCGGCGTCTCCTGTCCCAGCATCTCTCTGGCCCGTTCGCTTAACCGAAGCTGATACTTTTCCGCAACCGCTGCCGCCTGGGCGCAGGTCGTAGAATCGGGATAAGCCGGGCCGGACGCGATCATGTCCAGCGGATCTCCCAAAATATCGCTTAATACAATGCTGAACACCCGGGCCGGTTCGCACAGCTTTGCAAACTTGCCGCCCTTCACTGCGGAAATCCGCTTCCGGATCGTATTAATCTCCACAATATCCGCGCCGCAGGCCAGAAGCTGCTTCGTAATATCGGCCAGCTCCTCCTCCGGGATCAGCGGCTTTTCAAACAATGCGCTGCCGCCGCCGGAAAGCAGGAACAGAACCGTATCTTCTTCCCGGAGATCCTCTACCAGCCGCAGCGCGGCCTGGGTTCCGGCAAAAGAATTTGTATCCGGAACCGGATGTCCGGCCTCGAAGCATTTCATCCCCGGAATATCGCCCTTTACATGATCATACTTTGTCACGGCCACACCGGCCTCCATGCGGTCTCCCAGGATATCCGCCGCCGTTTTCGCCATCTGCCAGGCCGCCTTTCCCGCAGCCACCACATAGACCCTCCCGTTTCCAAAATCCTTCCCTGTCAGGGCGCGGGATACCGCCTCATCCGGCAGCACCTTCCGGATGGATTCCCGGACGATCCGATCCGCGTCTTCTCTCAATCCCATATCTGCTTTCCTCCTGATATTATCACGGCAGCTCCCTTAGTGCAGGAACAATGAAAGGATAAAGATAAATACGATAGAACAGATTCCTTCCACAAGCGTCACCGCCGTCTGTGTCTTATATCCCTGATCCGGTGTCATTTCACCGAAGTTCGTCACTACCCAGAAATAAGAATCATTTGCGTGGGATACGGTCATCGCGCCGGCTCCGATCGCCATAACACAAAGCACGGACATCACGGTAGAATCCATTCCCAGCGCGCCCATCAGAGGCGCCATGATTCCTGCGGTGGTCGTGATCGCAACCGTAGAAGAACCTTGTGCGGACTTCAGGATCGCTGCCAGCAGGAACGGGAAGAAAATACCGATGGACTCCAGGACATTTGCATGATCCGTAATAAATGTCACCAGACTGGTCGAGGAAATGATCTTGCCCAGCACGCCGCCTGCCGCCGTCACAAACAGGATCGGCCCAACGGTTTTCAAGGTATCATTGGTCAGGTCGTACAGCTTCTCTCCCATGTCCGCCTGCACCAGAACGATGATTCCAAGCACCACTCCCACTGCCAATGCGATAATCGGTGTCCCAAGAAACGTACATGCCACAGCCAGGACGCCGCTCCATCCAAGGATTGAGGATACATTGGACATTGCCATCAGGATGATCGGAATGATAATGGGCGCCAGCGACATAAAGCCGGACGGCAGCTTTCCATAGGAGGCTACCAGCTCTTCATAGCTCTTTACCACACCGCCCTGATCCGCCTCATCATTGGACTGCACCTTTCCTCCGATATACTTCGCGTAGAACCATGCGCCTGCCAGGGCAGGGATGGAAACCAATGCGCCAAGCCCCATGACCAGAAGCAGGCTGTCCCCCGCGCCCAGCGTATTCGCTGCCGCAATGGGCCCCGGCGTAGGCGGGATAAATACATGGGACGCGTACAGACCCGCGGAAAGGCAGACCGTCATCGCAACCGAAGAAGCTCCTGTACGCTTCACCATCGCCTTACGGATGGGGTTCAGTACAACGAATCCGGAATCACAGAACACCGGAATGGATACCACCCACCCCATCAGCTCAATCGCCAGCTCCGGATGCTTCGGCCCTACCAGCTTTACCACCATATCCGCCAGCTTCAGCGCAGCTCCGGTGGCCTCCAGAAATGTTCCGATCATGGCTCCGAAAATGATAACGATACCGATGCTGGTAAATGTGGATGAAAATCCGCTTCCGATCACCGTCGCGATCCCGTCAATGGTGTTGCCGTCCGCATCCGTAACCGCAGCGAACGGAATCCCCCCGATCAGCCCCAGCACCAGCGAAACCAGTAAAATAGAAAGAAACGGATGGATCTTAAATTTACTGATCATCACGATCATGACCACGATAGCCACGACAAACACGATTAAAAATGGAACTCCTGTCATACTCTATTCCTCCTTTTACTTCTGCACTTTGTGGAAAACGCACAATTTATTATATGTTTTTGCATTTCCTTTGTGCTTTATTTATATAAAGAATAGCATATTTCGGATTTCAGGTAAATAGTATGCAAAACATATAAATTTATATATTTTGTTATGCGTACCATATAGTTGTGATTCGGCGCATATTAGGCCGGATCAAGGCGAAGCATGCCGCCATGATTCAATGCCTGACCGCGATGCCGCGGCCTGCTCACTCCGCCGTGTCATGAAAATGAATCCTCTCCATATACAGCTTTTGATAAAATGCAAGCGCCATATAATAAATCGCCCCATTAGAAGGCTGACGGATATCCTTTCCCGTGATCGCGGACAGCTTTTTCAGCTTATACTGGAGCGTATTTTTGTGCATGTACAGCGCCTCCGCCATCTTTCCCACAGAACCCTCATAGGCAAAATAGTGCTCGATCAGGTTCATATGATCGCCCAGCTTGTCCCCGAAATCCCTTCCGAATAATTTTTCCAGGTATTCTGTCATTGTGGCTTCAGAGATCTCGTTGATAAATAATTCAATATTCAGATCATCATAATAATAGAAGTTTTCTTTCCAGGTCAGGGCATGGGATGCCGCGCGGACCGCCTCCGCGACTCCCCGGGCAATATCCATTCCGCTGCCCGACGCGCTGTCAAATCCTGCTGTCACGCTTCTGCCGTATTTTTTGTCGATCATCCCAATGAATTTTTCTGCTGTCTTCTCCATCTGAGCATCACTGCATTTCGGAAGAAGACAAATCTGCCTTGGCGGAACTCTCAGATACAGGATCCTGCTCCGGTCCGTCTCATGGCGGATGGTGGCCTCCATCTCCTCCAGAAGCTTCTGCCCCTCCAATGTATCCGAAAGCTCCTGATAGTCCCGGAAATACAGTACCATCACCCGATAAGGCTTCGTGATGTCGATTCCCAGATGGTTCCCCCGGTCGATAAAATTCCGGCTGTAGGAGCCTGCGGCGGATTTCTCGATCCATTCCTGGATAAACCGGTAACGCACCCTCTGGTCGTAGCGTTTCTTATCCTTCTGGATACTGTCCGTCACCATGATCTCAGTCATCCGACGGACGATCTTCCCGTAGCCCACGACCCGCTCCTTTTCCCCGGTGATGCCCACGACGCCTACGATCTCCCCGCGCACGATCAGAGGGAGGTTGATTCCCCTCCTGGTGGTCTCGTTCTCCATGTCTCCGGTAATGTAGAGCTCCGGCAGTCCTTCCGTAATGATCCTCCGCGCCCCCTCATGGGTCTGCCCGATCCTGGCGGAATTCGTGCTGGCGATGATGACGCCCTCGGCATCCATCATGTTTACATGCTCGTGGATCTCCTCCCCGATCTCTTCTACGATCGCCTGTGCCGCAATTTTTGATATATACATATTTCCTCCATCCCCCATATTATCCGCCGCATGCCGCACATTGAACAGGCGTGACTTGCAGCTGTCATCTATATTTGCCGCGCAATCCTGACGTAAACAGTTACTCCGATTTTACTTCATTCCCCGGCGGCTTGTCAATGGGCTGGATGCCTGTGAACACTATCGGTGGAAAATGTACGTTACTGGTCACACCTTGTCCAGGCGTGCCCTGTAACTCAGGCCGTCATTTAAAATTGCCTACGGCAATGGATGGCCTGAATCCCAGCTTTTATGTGCATCCTCCTGACCAATCAGCGTAGTGATTGGTCAAGGTGTGACATGTAACAAATGTACTCTTCTTTTCGGATCTCATTACGAAACATCGCTCCAGCACCGCATCATAATTACCCCAGCCTTTCCTTGCTGTAGATCAGATTCCCGTCTACGCCGTCCGCCCGGTTCATGTGTTCATCCGCCGAAAACGCAATATACGCCTGCTGCCCCATAAATTCAAACGGCACGTCGTCTGTCTCCCCTGCCAGGACGGCATCGCACACCTGGATCACATTCTGCAGGATTTCTTTGTGCACCTCCATCTGATGATGGCTGATGAACACCCGATCATACTGCCCTTCCAGCCGCCCCGCAATCCGGATCAGCTCCTCACGGTAGGCTCTCACAGGAAGCGTATTTTCATCAAACAGGAAGGTGGACTTATTGCAGGCATCCCCCAGGATCAGGATCCGTTCCTCACGGACCAGCACGACCATGGAGCCTTTTGTATGGCCTGGCAGCCCATAGATGTCCGCGTGGATCCCGCCCAGGTCAAAGCTGTCCCCATCCTTCAAATCCTGAAAATCCATGGGCGAAGGAGGTACATAATCCGCTTCGTCAAAATCCGGAAGCTTTCCGTTCAGCCCGCCCCGGATATAACCGATCCGCTGTTCCAGAGGGGACATCTGCTCATAAAGCTCCTTGTCCGCATGGTTCATAAATACCCGGTCAAATTCCGGCGCGCCCAGGGCATGATCCAGATGCCCGTGGGTCAGGACCACCGTCACCGGCTTCTCTGTCAGCCCTTCCACAAACCTCCGCAGCCGCCCCACTCCCAGGCAGGAATCTACAAGCAGCGCTTCCGCCGCTCCTTCGATCAGATACAGAAGCTCCCCTGTCATGCTGCGGATGCAGGTCACCGCATCCGTTACCTTTTCTGCTGTGTAATATTTTACCATTTTATCTACCTCCTTCCAATACTCACGGTCAACGAAATCTGGCATGCAGTATAAAACAGTTACAGTTCACTCCTGGGCCGTGCGCCACACTGTACGGTTACGCCTTACACTAACCTTCCAGCCTCAGCAATTCCTCCGCCAGCGCGTCCACCTGTTCCTCCGCAAATCCCATGTAGAACAGCTCCCTCAGTCCGGTCAGGCTTTCATGCAGAAACTCCTCATCTCTCTGATCCAGCAAAAGCTTCAAAAACGGGGTATGCCTCCCGATGGCTTCCATCGCCCTCTCATCGTCCACCATTTCCACAAACAGCGTCTTCTTATCATAAAGCGCGTTCATGTTCTTTGTCGGCTGATAGGTATACTCATGTACCCCGGCTCCCACCTCGAAAACTTCTTTGTCCAAAGCCGGCGCATACGGCAGCTCCACTTCCGCGCTGCAGCCAAATGGCACTTCCACAAGGATGTTGACTGAGCCGTCCTTCTGAATCTTCCATTCCGACCGGAAGGTTCCGTATACCGAATCATAGGACAGTCTGGCAAACCCCAGCTTTTTACTGATCTGCGGCGCAATGGAAGCTTTACGGAATCCCGGCTCCAGCGCTTTCAGCCCGGCCACATCCCGGTACAGGTATTCCACAACCGCGCCGAACGCGAAATGGTTCAGGGAATTCATCATGGTGCCGCTCATGGTACCGTCCTCCAGGACCGAATTCCAGCGCTCCCAGATGGTGGTGGCTCCCAGGCCGATACAGTGCATCCATCCCGGATACCCCTCCTGAGTCAGGAAATAAAGCGCCTCCTGCTCCATGCCGTTCTCGGCCATCACCCTGCACATCAGCGGCGCTCCCACAAACCCGCCTTTCAGCTTATAGCAGTCTTTGTACAGGCGGGTCCTAAAGTCCTCCACGAGACGTTCCTTCTCCCGGTAGATCCCGCTGTAAAGCGCCGTGATATAGCCGGTCTGGGTATCCACGGCCAGCTTTCCGCTCTCTGTAAAATACTCCCGAAGAACCGCCCTGCGGATCTTCCCGCTCAGCGCGCCGTAATGGGCGCGGTCCTCCGTATAGCCCAGCGCTTCTGCCGCCTCAGATACCATTTTCGCAGACATGGAATAATAACAGGATGCGATAAAATAATCATCCGTCCCACCCTTCATACTCTGTTCGCTGCGTCCGTCCAAGGCCAGCCAGTCCCCCATCTGAGCGTTGAAGTTAAACAGATAATGATGTCCCCGCGCCGAGTCGTCACGGTCGATCCGGTCCACCCAGTCCTTCATCATCGGATAGTAGGCTTCCAACGCCTTTTTATCCGCAAACCGCTCGTAGAGCACGGTTGGAAGGAATGCCGCAATATCTCCCCACACCGCCGCGTAAGCCGCATTTTCCGGATCCAGTACCGGGATCACCCCCGGCAGGATCCCGTCCAGCTTCACCTGTTCCGTACGCAGGTCATGGAGGAACTTATTGTAAAACGCAGCCGTATTCATATTATAGCTGGCGGCGCCGGAAAATACCTGGGCGTCTCCGGTCCAGCCCAGCCGCTCGTCACGCTGAGGGCAGTCTGTCGGGAAATCGATACTGTTGGACTTCTGTCCCCATTTCGCATTCGAAAAAAGCCGGTTCACATTTTCATGCCCTGTCACAAAAAAACCGGTTTCTTCCATTTCGGAGTAGAGGGCCTTTCCGCAGAAATCTTCCGGATCCACTTCCCCATCCCAGCCGGACACGCGGACATAGCGGAAGCCAAAGAAGGTAAACCTGGGTTTCACGATTTCTTCTCTGCCGCCGGAAACATACACAAACTGGGATTTTGCCCTGCGGTAATTCTCTCTGTAAAAATTTCCCTGCTGAAGGATCTCGCCAAAATCCAATACCACTCTTGTCCCCTTGGGGAGATCTGCATGGAACTGTACATATCCTGCAAAATTCTGTCCAAAGTCCAGAACGGTCTCCCCTGCAGGCGTATGGATGACCTGCCGTACCGGCATGGACTCATGCTCTGTGACCGGAACGCTGTACCGCTCTGTAAGAGAGCCTTCCACACCGCCGCTCACCGGCACCCTTTTCGGATTGTCCCTGCCCTCCCACAGCAGACGGTTGATGGTCTCCCCGTCATAGATCCCATCGCCGTCCTCCGTATCCGAGCCTCGGTAAAGCCAACTCTCATCGGAAGCGATCACATCCTCCGACCCGTCTGCGTATTTCAAATGCAGCTCCGCGATCATCTGATATTCACTGCCGTAAATGCCGGATGTATAGGAAAGGCCAAAAGCCCCTTTATACCAGCCATTTCCCAGCTCCACGCAGAGGGTGTTGTCCTCCCGGATCTGGTCCGTCACGTCATAGGTCTGGTACTGGACTTCTGTGTGGTAGTCACTGAAATACGGAGTCAGAGTCTCATTCCCTACTTTCTCTCCGTTCAATGCCGCCGTGTACATTCCAACCCCGGAAATATACAGCCGTGCGTCCGTCACATCTCCCCGCGCGGAAAATGTCTTTTCAAATATGGGATGGAAACGGTCTCCCGGCTGAGGTTTGATCCAGTTTCCCAGCCATGGCTCCTCCCTCTTCGCAGTCTCAAAATAAGCACATTCTTCACTGACTGCCTCTTCCCCATTGTCTCCCCTGACGCTTACCCGCACATAGTACCTGGTTCTGCATTTCAGGCGGATCTCCAGCTCCTCGCCCGCGGAATCCAGAGCGGATCCCTCTTTGGTACAGATGATGTTCTCAAACCCTGGATCCTCCGCGGCTTCAATCCGCACATGATCCGCTTTTTTTGCCTCTGTATCCGTCACCAGCCATGCAGCGCGGACACTGTCAAACGCGTAACCCACAGGATTCGTCATTCCGTTGATCTTTATTTTGCTGATCTTCATATGTTTTCTCCTCATATTATCTGCTTCATCATACATTTACTATAATCAAAAACTCCGCCAAAAGCAATAACGGACAAGGACACTCGCTTTAACCTTTGCGGACATTGTTAACAGAACACTTGCTTTTCTCAGACTGAAATGATACGATAACATAAAAAATGTGCGTCTTGACATACACTCGCGCCGGAGCGCGGCTGCAACAGCAGCCATTTTCCTTATGCGCGCAGCGCGCATCCCCCGGTGGGTTTGCGTATTCCTGTCAGGATATGGCAGGCTCTATTGCCGTCGGAAAAAGGAGGTTTTTTATGTATCAGATTCCGCCGCTTGACCGCGATGAACTGCGGTTTAAAAGAGCATACCAGACATTCCCGGAGGCTCATCTTGATGTGGCAAAAACCGTGCAGGAGATCCACCTTCTCTGCCCGGAGCTTGATGTAGTTGATCATTCGAGCCCCTATCAGCCTGCGGACTCTCTCCAGGAGACCTATTTTCCGCAGTTTCTGGACATCGCGGTGATCCCGCACAAACGGTATTCACCTGCTTTTCTGCACTCCCACTCTTTTTTTGAGATCGTCTGTGTCCTGAACGGAACCTGCAAAAATATTTTCGCCAGCCAGACTCTGGAAATGAAAGCCGGGGAGATCTGCATTGTAGCGCCGACCGCCGTTCATGCTCTCAGCGCGTTTGGCGAGGACTGCGCCATCTACAACCTGGCCGTAAAAAGCAGTACCTTCCGCAGAACCTTTTTAGACGCGCTGCCCCAGCAGGGGACGCTGTATGCCTTTTTCTCCCGGGCGCTGCATCAGCCCGGCACAGAATCGTACCTGTATTTCAAAAAGCCAGCGGATCCGGCGCTGCGCGGACTGGCAGAGCAGATGTATCAGGAATATCAGCGGCAGGAGAGTTATTACAATGCTCTGTTAAACGCGCTTCTGACCACTTTTTTTATCCAGCTTTTGCGCAAGCATGAAAAAACAATCATTGCAGGAAATCCTTCCGGAAAAAAGCAGGAAGAAAATATCATTTTTATTTTAAAGTATATTGAGCAGCACTTGAATACGATCACACTGAAAGAGCTGTCCGCCTTTTTTAATTACAGCGACCGGCAGATCACCCGGATCCTGAAGGACTATACCGGAAAAACCTTCACGGAGCTGCTCCAGGAGTCCAGACTTTCCAGAGCCTGTGAGTTATTAAAACAGCCCAATACTTCCATTCATTCTATTATTGAAACTGTCGGGTATTCCAATGCGACTTACTTTTACAGCCTGTTCCAAAAGCAGTACGGCCTGACGCCTACAGAATATCGGAAGAAGTACCTGACCGAGGCTGAGGTGATCGTATGATGAATGCGGAAAACCTGTCACGGGCAGGCTTCGCGTATGCGTTGGTATACAGTGAAACGCACTTCAGACTTTTTTCTTCTGAAGCGCGTTTTTATACTATGTGTTTACGATTCTGTTTCTTCTACCGTTTTCATTGACCCGCAGTTTAGGCATCCATAGACCATATTTACAGCAATCCTGTTATAAGGAACTATTGATAAATAGATTTATACTTCATCTCCCGTACGCATTTTTTCCAGGTCGCGCTCACAGTGATAGAACAGGTGCAGGATCACGAAGATGACCGCAACCATGATCAGCGGCAACCAGTTATACATAAAGTTGATCGCTGTAGTAACGCTCTCCGGCTGACGCAGTCCCTGCGCGTCCAGAGTTCCGTCCATACCTGCCGCGTTCAGCACCCATCCGAATACCGCGGTTCCCAGTCCCAAACCGATCTTCTGCGCCGCGGAAATTCCTGCGTTTCCCATGCCTACGGTGTCGATCCCTGATTTGAGCGTACCGTATGTCACCGTATCCGCAACCATCCCCAGAGCCATTCCGCCCGCCATTCCGACGCCGCAGCCCTTCAGGACATTACAGATGATCATGACTGTGGTATTGGAGCCTCCCAGCAGGCCGAACCCCAGGAATCCAAGCGCCATCGTAGCCATACCCGCATTGAAAATGGCTGTCTTGCCGAATTTTTTCATGAAGAACGGTGTCGCAAACATGATCGCAAACTGTGCGATCGATATGGAGTTAGATACCCAGCCGTACTGCCCCATATCATAGAGCACATACTGACAGTAGAATACATTTCCCATTGCATACATAATGATCACGAAGAATACCACAAAGTTTGCGATCGTCAGCATGACCCAGTATTTATTGGTCAGCAGAGCCTTCACCGTTGCCATGATATTTCCATTGTCTTTCTTTTCTTCCTGCTTTTCCCTGCCGGAAGTGTTCTGGTCTGTCACACGTTCTTTCGTGCTGAATACGCAGAAGAAAGATACCAGGACCATGACCGAGCAGTAGATCAGCATCGTGATCGTAAACGCACGCTGGGTGTAAAGCGTTTCCGTGCTGCTGGTGAATTTTCCAAGCAGGGTCACAAAAGTAGCGTTGACAACTACATTTCCCAGGGTCTGGAAGATCTGCTGGATGTTTCCTAAGAATCCGCGCTCATAAGCATTGGCCGTAACCAGAGAAACCATGGAATAGTAAGGAACCAGCATACCGGTCAGGCAGATGGCATTCACGATATTGTACATAAGAAATACATAGACATACTGTGCCATCTCCGGCAGCCCCTGGGGCACGTAAAACAGCAGGACTGTCGTAACCGCAAACGGAATGCACATTCTTGCCAGCCACGCGCGCCCTTTGCCAAGCTTTGATCTTGTACGGTCTACCATTCTTCCGACGATCAGGTCTGATATGCCGTCAAATACCTTGGATACTGCAAAGATCGTCGCAATGATCCCCGCATTCAGCCCGACTGCGGAAGTGAAATAAATGGTCAGGAAGGAACCGATGATCCCGTTGATCATATTGAAAGCAAAGCCTCCTGTACCATATCCGATTCGTTCGCCCCAGCCCAAACTGGCTTCCGGATCGTTGTGTTTTGTCGCAAAGTTGATCATTTTTTCTCTCTCCTTTATCTCGTGATTCTGCACTTCTTATATGATTATTATAATCATGGCAGGATACACGGACAATAACGCACAACGACATGGGCTTTAACCTGAGCGGACATAAGATCCTTTAAACTTCCAGCTCAGCCTCTATATTATTTTCCGCTGTAACCTTTATTCTGACATGTTCACATACATCATTTTTTTCAAAATCATGAATGCCCTTCCATTGTATGTCTCCGTAACATTTTGATTAAAGTTACTTTTTGGTGACGGGTTGGTTCTTTTTTCAGGACCAGACAGTATTCTGTCCCGGCAGTAACCAATGACATTCTTCCTGTTTCTTCCTCACCTTCATAGGTTACCGCAGTTAATGTCCCCGGTTCATAGCACACGTCAAATTCGGTTCTGTACCTAAACCTTCAAAATTCGATATGCTATGCAGGATTTGCTTTATACAGAAAAAAGTATTATGAAGATTGCTGTTGACTGTGGTTTTTCAAATGCGTCTGTATTCAGTAAGATATTTAAAGAGATGTATGAAGTGGCTCCGTCGGATTACCGTGAGCAGTGGAAAGCAGCGGCATTGCAGAAGGAAAAGGATAAAAAGGCAGTGAATGAGAAATGATTTCCCCGATTTTGAGGATTGCCTGCAAGATGAATGTGCTGCACAAAGCCATGCAGACTATATCATCACCCGGAACACCGGCGATTTTTCAAACTCAAATGTACCTGCAATTACTCCGTCAGATTTTTTAGAAAAATACAATCTTTGACGACAGCATCAAAAAAAGAACGATCTCCACTAAGCCGCAGGATACTTTTTAGAATTCTGCGGCTTTCCGTCCCTTAAATCACATTTTTCCCCGGTTTCAGCTCCCTGCTGTCCCCGTCCGTCCCGATCCATTTTCCGTTCATTCCCTCCGGAAGCGAGATCTCCCCGTGTATCTGCCCGTCCGCATAAGCATACCGGAATCCGATCCTGCCATACTCTGTCGCAATCTCTCCTTCCAGATCCGATAAGAGTCCCTCCATATGCGGCTGGACGACTGGATGTCCGGTCTCCCTGCGCACTCCGGTGATCACATTGAGAAATTCATAGATGGGCAGTGCGCTCCAACCGTGGCATTCGCTCCGGGGTCTCCGGGCAGGTGACGCAGTGTTTGTCCAACAGGCGGATCCACCACTCCATCCGGCGGCGGGTCAGCTCATAGCAGCCGGCAGCCTCACAGGCTCGGAAGAGTTCAAAAAAAGATCCTTCTAGATGAGATTGCGGCCGACCTCCATATCAGTCCCACCTATCTTTCCAGGATCTTTTCCAAAGAAATGAAGATCCGGCTGCAGGAATACATTGCCCGGTTCCGGGTGGAGCGGGCGGCAAACCTCTTAAAGTACTCCAATGAGTCCATCGCGAATATCGGGGATTACGTTGGATTCCCGTCCCTTCGTTTCCAGATATTCCTCCGGCTCATCTGCCGGAGCCACCAGCAGACATCCCGTCATCCGCAGATCTTTCTATCATTGATTTTGCTTTATATTTCTGCTATTGTGCTTCTCTGCAAACAGGGTGAGGTTTAAAAAGTTGAAATTCTGTTTCCCTGCCTGCTGCCGTCTGCGCCCTGATCTTTCGAAGCTGCGGCTTTTCCGCCTCAAGGCACAAATTATGGCGGTACAGAAATATTCTTTCATCCACGCCGGCAAATCCGCAGTGCTCCAAATCCAATTCATTGGTATAACGATACGGCGTAATCGAAACTGCCTGATCTTTAAGAATCACCGTCAGCTTTTCGATCACTTCAATTCCAGCGTCTTCGGCTACCTACGGTAAAATGGCTCCACCTCTGGCTTATAGCTCATTTGAAGAACGCCCTCCGGATAGGTAAGCTCCGCTTTGGTAAAGCTCCACTCCAGCCCCTCACGTCTGTCTCCGTCCGAACGATTTCTGCCCTAAAGCACAGGTTCCCCAAAGGTTCTTTGATACAGCCTGATCCAAACTCATCTGCGTGTCCCCGATTCTGTCCGAAGCCAGAGACACCTGGGTCCTGGTCAGCATATAAAAATACTGGAAAAACATAAATTCCGAAACCGAGGTCCCCCCCGGTCTTTCTGTTCTTCTCATAAGAATACACGCAGTTGGGCGGATTCCACATGGCCAGCTCTCGGTAATACGCCTCCATGTCGGCAAAAAAATGTTCTCCCACAAGAGGTTCTTCTTCCAGATCGCAGATCACGGTTGTATCAGGAGCGGAAAACCAGGTGAGTTCCATTTTGGGCCAGAGAGGAAACGGAATTCCATCAATCTGCGCATTTTCCCCGGCCTCCTCTGTTCCGCTACTCCTGATATAGGAAAATGTTACGTTGCAGGCCAGAAAACGGTTCAGTTCTTCATAGGAAAATTCCTCCTCAAAGCTCTCCGTACGGGACAAATACTCCGATAAATATTCCAAAAGCTGCCGGTCAACCACCAGCTCCTGCCCATCCACCCTCACAGAGAGCAGCGCGCGACGGAAACAGATTTCCGCAAGCCGCGCGAAGGGAGTGTCCAGCCTGTCCTCATAACCCAGTTTGAGACAGTTTTCCTCTGCCATTCCATGAAGCAGAGCCAAAAAGGCAATCTTCCGCTTCCCGGAGCACTCTTTTCCAGGCTCCGGCTCATCAAACGCAATATAATAAATAATTTCCGCACATAGTTCCTGCCTTTCCGCAGCAACCGCCCCGTCGTACCATTGGATCTCATAGGAGGAAGTCTTCTCCAAAAGCTCTGACCTGCGCACAGAGTTGTCGATTTCCCATGGAGCAACTTTCTTATTTCCCAAAATAAATTTATCTTTCCACATAAATGAAAAGCTGAACGATATTTTAATAAACAGAATCTGAATGTAAGCGTCCACCGACAGTGACATTTCTACGGAGAGTTCCGCAGGCTGATAGCTTTCCAAAACCAGCTCCGTCAAAAAAGAAAGGTTCACGGAAAATCCGATCTGGATCAGCACAAAATCCACGCTTCCATAGATGGAGGCCGTTACCCCAGCCAGTGCCTTTACCTTGTAATATATGGAATCCTTCTGCCCCTCTCCGTCAGGGACATAATTGGCAAGTACCCCTTCAAATATTGCCGTCAGCATCACATAAGTGCCTGCCTTCAGCGGGCCTGCGGCGATTTCTCTGCCGACCCCGCCGAGATACCGATCCCCAGCTCCACGACCACTTCAAAATGCCCTCTTGACACCTGGGGCACCGCCCTTGAGGTGTCCCCATTTAATAGCCCAAAATAGAAGACGCCTTTTCCGGTAAAAAACAGATATGTCAGACCATAAGTATCTTCTTCACCCGACCGCCGGTCCTCCTGATGATCTTATATCTTGCCCGAATGGTTTCCTCCTGTCTGTCCATGACTACTTCCAGCTCTTTTAACGTAATCTGCTTCAAAATGCCGGACGGCCATGGCAGATACCAGTTGTGGTCCGGCGCGATCAGGCTGATCAGCCCTTCTATGAGCTCTCCCAGATTGAAATTGAGTACCCGGAACATAAAGTTTTTTTGCGCGTCATAGCTTGCCGTAATCTCTATGCCGCGGATTTTCGTCATAAACTGGAAATCCTGAAAAGAAGCTTCCCCGCCTTCTATGGCAACCTGGCAGGACACGGCAAATTCAAAGTATTCAAACAAGGTGATGCCGGCCGTAATCCAGAATCGGTACACATCCTTCTCCCACTGCAGATGAAAGGAAGAAGCAATCTGATTCTGATCTCCCCACTCAAAGGCAATGGCACACAAAAATTCGAAATAGCGAGGCGTACCCAGTGAATTGCCGGATTCCTGTCCTCCCGCCAGCTCCGTCTGGTAAACCACGGATAGCGTGCTGACCACAAAGTCCAGGCCCTTCTTTCCCCGTGATCAGGGCAACCAGCTCCGACACCCGAAACGGCCTGGCAAGACCGCCTCTTAAGGTCAAAAGCTGCCCCTCTTCTCCTTTCTCATAGATTCCCTCCAGCACAAGGACCGCCGTAAGCAGCGTAAATTCCATCGTGGCGGCAAGCTAAGACTTTTCCGGAAGATAGCCATGAAGCCGGATATATCTTACCGCCAGGTCCATAAAGCCGGGAAAAATTCCGTTTGCCGTCTCTTTTCCCATTTCCTGTTCATAGATTCCTCTGATTTCCAGATCAGGCACCGTGATATTCACTCTGAGGTCATGATTTTTCCACACCCCGTGAAATCCGGCGACAATCGCAAGAAAGCCCCCGATATGCAGCATGTTCCACTGCACGGTCTATTCCGCCCGGGCGCCCCCCTGCCCCCGGTCGAAAAACGGAATAGGGATATCCGGCAGACTGCTTTTTCCCGTTATGGAAGCAATAAAATCTGCGGCATTGTCCAAAGATATCCCCTCATCGAAATTAACATACAGTTGATAACTTTCTCCAAAATCTATGCTCATCCACACTCCCTGTCCGGAAATACTGGAAATGGGAACGCAGAACTTCACACCCACTCTGCACTGATAGATTGCCTCTCCATCTTTCTCCCGGCCTTCTTCGGTTACATGGCTGTTGATCACAAGAACGCACTCCTCCGCCATTTTGATCTCACCATAAAAAGGCAACTCAATCCTCTTTAAAAATGCCTCTTCCACCACATACTTCATTTCCCCGAAAGGTCCTCTGGAATCTCCCGTCAGAACCACCGTTTCACCCGCTTCCGGCAGAAAATCTCCGTGTAGATATTGTCAATATTGCCCAGCCCAATTTTTTTAGAAAAATTTTTTATTGTTTCAAAATTTTCATAAGTCTTTTGCGTCTTGAATATTTGTAATACAGCGTCTGATATCGGATATCGTAAGGAAAAATAATGGAACGACCATTCGAGCATACTGTAACAATTTATTATTGCCTGCCTCTTTTCTTCTGCGCTTTGCCTTATATCATCCAACTGGGAATCTTGCGTTAATGGATGAATATACTTTTCTTTCTTGCGCTTCACACGCATTTCCCTTATAATTGTTCGGGGAACCGTCAAGTTCCCTGACTTCCGCACTTAGTAACTGGATTCTGATTTTATCCGTACTCCATAAGCTGTTCCTCCTTTTTTGTAATTGTTTTTAGTCAAAAAGAATTACTCTTTCACTAATAGGAGAAAAACGGCTATAAAAACGGAAGTGTTTTTGAAAAAACAGCTACAAAATTTTATTTTTTTGAAAAGGACTGACTGTAAATGCCGAAATATGCTGAACTCCCGGCATTTAGGGAGCAGAATTTCATAACGGAAGCAGACGGGGATATGCTCCACCGTGAAGCATGCGCTTTTGCGATCCGGCGTATTGAAGAAAGTGTAAGGACAGAGGAAGATTTTAAGGAAGTCATCAGGTGGTGGGACAAACTGGGCACCAACAGGGAACGGAAAGAAAGAGACCACGAGACAGGACGCTCTGCTGTTCCTTTGGAATGGGGCGCATATGAATTGTACTTTTCCGGCAGACCTTCCTATGACATGATCCTAAGGAGACTCATGCTTGCAGGTGATTTCCTCGATATTATATTTGACAACCCTGAAACAATACATGAGCTTGTCACGGATGCGGATATATCAAAAATATTGAAAGAACTAAAGCCGCATCTAAAAAATATGCTCTATTACCTGTTCCTGCGTGACTATTCCACAGCAGAATATGCGGAGATCATCGGACAGACTGGCCGGAATATTCGTGGTATCAGGGAAACTGCACTGAAAAAGATGCGGAAACTTTACGGCGGCATACTTACATACAGGAAAGAAAACAATCTGCCGCTGACGCTTGACGAAAAATATTTTCTGGAAAACGGAGCGCGGAAGAAAAGGACACCGGACAGCTTGACCGATAACAAGTAACCGTTTATAATATAAGAAATATTACATCAGATAATGTGGCAGGATTGATGGATTGGAGCAGATTTTTTATGAAAAACTTATTTGAACATACCAGCGCACCGTGGATTCGGTACAGCAGCTATGAATATATGACAGGCAATGACAATAACCTCTACATAACGGTTTCCAAAGACGCAAAACCGGAAATGTACCGTCCCATGCAGGAAGCAAAACGGCTCGTCATTGATGCCATAAATGTCGGGCTTACCGCCATGCACAAGGCTCCGGAAGAAGAACTGAAAATGTCCGTGCTTGATTTTATTCATAAATATGGTTTTCTCGGTTTTATGACCGCCCTGCCGACAACAGCAGATTTTATAACCTATGAATCAGTATATTTGCCCAAAAACCACTTTATCAAAGCAGAAACACTCTCCACAGATGAGTATCTTTCTTATTTTTACCCTTTTGATATGCCGGATTTCAGAAAGAACGGCATGGAATCAGGATGGTCTGTGACTGACCGTGATGGCATTGCAATTACAATGGCTATGGGGAATGCGCCACAGGCTGTGGCGATGGGATTGCAGAAGGAATATGTGGAAAGATACGACTGGCTTGTGAAGGAATTTACTGACTGGGCGTTTACTTTTATGACAAGTTTCCTTTATTACATGGATTATGATACGATTGACGAACAGACACGCAGCCTGTACCGTCAGGGCATTTCCGCTTTCGGCGGCATAGCCCCGACTTACCGGATTGCGCTGGAAAAGGATACGCCCGTTATCGTATGGGATTTCCACTCCCTGCTTGTCATGGTGCAGATGTGCTTTTCCTTCATGCTCACGGATAAGGACAGTGATATGCGTATGTGCAAGCATTGTAAAAAAGCCTTTGTCGCAAGCCGGAAAGGGAATGAATTTTGCAGCCAGAAGTGCAAGAACCAGTTTAATGTATATAAATCAAGGGAAAAGAAGAAAGGAAACAAAAGAGATGATTGAAAACAGGAATGTAAATATCATAACCGATGCGGACGGTAAAAAACTGGTTCTGATTAACAATATCCGCTTCAAGGCAAAAGTGCGGGATGACTGGACGGCTGTCGAAGAATACCTGAAAGGGTATATCGGGGATTTTTACGAAATTGAGGAAACTTCTGAAAAAATATATATTTCGGCAGATTTTCCCGATGAATACGCAAGTTCAGAAAGCCGTATTGCATTAAAAGGCGCTGTGGCAAAGGCTAAAGCAAATGCTGTGCAGGCTATTCCTGAACTTATAAGAATAGCTGCCAATCCAAAACATGAAGCAAACCGGAAAGAAAAACACAAAACAGATGCGGTATATGGATGGTTTCGCTACTACATCAGATTTGCATTGCCTGTATATGATGACAAAACGGGGAAAATAGCAAGACATAATATTTATTCAGCAAGTATGCTTGTCCGTCATGCGAATGATGGCAGGAAGTATCTGTATGATATTTTGGCAATAAAAAAAGAAACGAGCAGCCCGCTTGAGTGAAAACACCGTACGGTAAAAACCCATTTCTTATTGTCAATAATAAACCATTTTTCATTTCCTGTCAATCCCCAATTTTGATTTTTTCAGAATACCGCCATTGGTATTTTTAATGCAATGGGGGGAACTTTGTTCCCCCTTAACCACTTCATAGCAGGAGGCGCAGATGATGTCAAGATCGCCACAGGTGAATCGGAGCCGGCGTCTTGACATCATCTGCGCCTCCTGCTACAAAACTTAAAGCCAAAACAATACTAAAGGGAATATATCAAATCATGCAGCACTACTTCCTCCGCCCTGCTCCTGATGCTGTTCATCTTCTGAAGCCAACATAGCCAGTCATCGGATTTTAACTGCTCCGTCACACCCTCTTTCTTTGCCATCTGCCCCACAAGCCTGTCCATCATCTCATTGCATTCTTCATCAATTTCCGCAAGATGTTTCCATAATGTTTCTGACAAAATCATATACGAATAAATGCCTCCATGATTCTCCTTCAAAAACCGCAGTTTCATTCTTCCGTACTTTCCGATATGATATTCTGTTGTATCCGAAAGTTTGAGGTCGGGAATCAAGTAATCACCTTCCCAATGGTATGTAATTTCCATATACATCCGCCTTTCTTTGTACTAAACTGTTTACAGATATGAATAAAAGGATTATCACCTTCTTCCTTGTATTACAACATCTGCAATTTTTCATTCACCACAAATGAGCCAGCCGCATATATTGTATTTTAGCAGATGTCCATTTCCGCTAAAATACTGCGTTTGCCAGAAATGTTTACATCTACAGTTCACAACATATCACATCATTTTAAGAAGTAATTTTGATAAAAACTTCACAACTAAACCAGTGCAAAGTGCCGCAATAACAGTTCCCTCTCTTATTCCGACAATTTTAAGATTAAAGAATATCAATGAAAGAAAGACAGCCATAATGACACAGGCGATATCAAATGCAATTTTAACATTGCCGAAATTTTTGTGTATCGTATCTGAAACAGCCTTAACAAACGCTTCGCCGGAATTCATAACAACGTTTGCGATCACGCAAAGAGTTATCCCAAATCCGAGGATAACGGTACCGATCATAACCATCAGCAGTCTTATGGGATAAATGTTAACAGGAATAAACGAAACGCACCATAACCCAAAATCAGTAAACCAACCAAACAAAAACGATAATGGAATTTGCAGGAGTTGAACAGGCTTAAATTTCTTCCTTAACAGAATTATCTGTCCAAGGATCAATATGCAGTTCCAAATAATAAGCCAGTTCCCCAAAGAAAAAAAGCGAAATCTTTCCGCAACAACATTTGCCACCGAGGAAATAGGCGAAACTCCGAGATCTCCGTGTTTGGTGACCGCAACGCCTATCGCAGAAAAAAACAGTCCTATGACAAGTAAAATGTACCTTTTCAGCATCTGTGATTTAGTCATTTTCATTGTATCCATAATAAAACCTCCATAAAAAAGTTTACCTTTATTCGTTATTGCAAATATTTCTGTATATTCCGGAAAGAAGCGTTATAAGCGTTTCTTTTTCCTTGTCGGAAAATCCTTCCATAGCCATCTTTTCGATCTTTTCAAATTCGACCGCAATACGTTCGGCAAGTTCGCCGCCTTTTTCGGTCAAGAAAACATACAGTGATCGTCGGTTTCCGTCTTGCATTTTTCGCACGATCAGTCCTTTTTTCTCCATACCATTTAAAACAGACGTCAGAGACGCCTGTTCAATATGACACGCCGCAGAGATATCCTTTTGTATGGAACCGTTGTGATCTTTGAGATAATCAAGTATCTTCGGCTGTCCTAAAGACAGCTCCGTATCCTTGATCATCGAAAAAAGTTTTTTTTGAAATATAAAATGGTTTGCCATAATCAAAAAATGAAAACTTTCTTGCATATAAATGCCCAACTTTCAAACATGGCAAGGGATGCATCCGCCATTTTCCGGCAGAGATCTCTGTCTCTCTGCGCATTAAGCAGTTCCCGCTGCTTTTTCGCCTGTTTTGCTAACGGCATAGACAGGAATTCCCCTTGGTTTTTCGTATGGTTACCTGGTAGGACGATTTTACAATTGGAAATCTGCGAAAGCTGTATATACCTCCGCAAAAGCATGCCGCCA
>QXWX01000066.1 GCA_009911175.1 Lachnospiraceae bacterium
TTCACATGTTTCTTTTATTACCTCATCCACTTCTTCGTCTATTACTACCCTTCTATACTTTGCCGGACATACAAAATGATACATTAGCACTGATACATTGTGTGATTTGTGTTTGTACTCACTCATCCACAACTTTCCCCTTTCCTTTTTTTACTATTGTATCATCTTTTTACTTTGCAAAAAAGTTTCTTACGCAGCAAGCTGCGGGGAATTAAACCCTGAGAGATTGAAGCCTTCTCCCTGTGATAACGCTTCCAAAGCTGTCCTGGCACATCTACACCTGTGCTTTCACCAACCGGTATTTGTTCAGAAATGCGAACTTCCGTTTCCAAGCCGAGGTAAATTTCCGGTTTTTCCAATGTCTTTCTCTGGATTTCCAGGACGATATTTCCTACCACCAGCGGAACCCCCTCGTCTACTAAAACATAATTCATAGAAACTTCCGGCTTGTCGAATGTGTTGAGCATTGGTAAATCCCTCCTGTAGTTTTCAGGCGTAATCCCATACGTTTCCTTGAAAGCTCGTGTAAAATTCGCATGGCTTGAAAAACCATAGTCCAAGGCAACGTCAAGAATCCTCTGATCGGTACTTTTTAGATTTTCAATAATCTTTGCCAAACGGCGGAGTTTCACATATTCTTGAACTGGTTTATTTACCAGCCGCTTGAACAAGCGCTGAAAATAAAAGGGGGACAGACCGACAGTATTTGCCAGTTCTTCCGTTGAAATTTCTTTTGTCAGGTGTTCCTCGATAAAAGTCAAGGATTGTTCGATTGCTTCATATGCGTGCATTGCGGCACCTCCTATATTTGATGTTCAAATTGTACCAAATCGCTGGCGCGATGGCCAGAGTAGGTACATATTTCCTAAAAATTAGTAGTTTTTCCTTCTATCTT
>QXWX01000067.1 GCA_009911175.1 Lachnospiraceae bacterium
TCCATCCAACAATAAAATTAATTTTATATCTATTGACGATTGATTGATGTATTTTTCAAAAAAATCAAAAGTTCTCTTATCGTTTCTAAATATATATTTAAAAATAAATTTTTCAATATTATCAGTACCAATACTTTTCATATGATATAATGGAATATAAATACTCATTATATTTTGATTTAATAGTAACTCACAGCATTTAAAAAGTGAAACTGTTTTTCCCATTCCTCCTTCAGCTGTCAAAAGCAAATTAATATATTCATTGCCATTTATCCAATTTTCTGTAACATATTGAAAAATGGGTATTTCATTAGAGTTCATGTCTACATATTTGATACCAATATTATCAGTTAACTCAGGAAATAAATTATTATTTATTTCTAAAAAATAAAGTGACGAACTACCTTTTTTTATATCTTTAAAATAATATCTTTTTATAATATTTAAAATTATATTAACACTTTCTTCTATTTCAAATATATCGTGCATTTTTTTCTTTTCAATTTCTTCTATTCTGTTTTCATGATCAATAAGTATTATATCTTGCTGTCTATTTTTTTTAATACTTTCACTATTTTCTATTAATAGCAGATAAATTCCTAATTCAGGATAGTCATTTGAAATTATTTTATTTAATTCACCAAAATATAATTTCATAATTTCTTTTATATTATTTGATGTTATCCATTCTTCATACATACGTTGCTTTTCTAAATCAATTTGTAATTTTGATAAAGTTTCATTTAAATCATATAATATTTTTTCTAAGTTATCACTTTTTTGACATACATTTCTAATTTCACTTGCCATTAGCAGAAATAAGTTCTTTGCATTTTTTTGATTTAAATGTTTTTCTGTCGAATCAGCAGCAGCTACTAATGCCAAAATAAATTCTTTCTCCACTTTTTTATTAAATTCCATCTGTCCATTGAACTCTTTTATCTTAGAAGCTACTATTCCTGGAAGGTACGATGTAACAGATGTCACCGTTGCTACTGTTCCATATGATGTTACTCCAACAAGTCCCAAAATTGCACTTACAATGCTCGAATATAAATCTATTCTTTCTTCTTTCATCTACAAATTTTCCTTTCTAATTAACTCTTTTTCCAGAAAATTATCATTCTAGAAAATTTTGCATCCTTACACTAATATTTGACAGTTTTCATGTTTTATTTACACCCTTAAATCAATCTATTTAACAAAAGTTTTGTCTATTTAACTTCATCGCTACAATTATGTAGTATACAACATTACACCTATACCGTTACAGAATTATCGACTCGTTTAATTTTTAAGTTTCAAAAACTGTACATTTTTATAGGGGTTCAATAAAATACTTTTTATACTTAGTGGGTAAACAATTTGATACTAGAAATGATGGTTCACACACTACCGGCACAAACTTGCCATAGTAAAATTTTTCGAGTTAAAATCGCTTTCAATATAAGCAAGTTGTTGCCCTTCCCATCTATTGTAAGAAGCTACAACAATCAGACAGTTTAAATTTGTTTTGAAAAAATGTGATCCTTCCAATCGCTTATTCTTAAATTTTAGTATTTGCTTCATCATACTCCTTCCACCACAGATAAGCGCCACACTTATTCCTTCTAAATAATATACCATACAGTATCAATTTTTGATAGCAAAAATTGATACTGTAGATTGTTTTACCTAAATTTCGCATTATGGTCATATGTTAATTTCAATCTCCAAAATCTATAGGAATATTTTGTCACACCCATGAACTTCTGTGTTCCACCACCTAGTCTTAATCTGACTGGAAACCTCAATTATTTCTAGGGTGTCAAATCATGACAGGATATTTTGCAAATACATGAAGTTAAGCCATATCAAAAGTTTCGTAAACGGTAAAAAGGAATTGTTACATACAACTGTACTTTGCGCCAGACAGCGACCCTTGCATTTCAGAGAAAATAGCAAGGACTAAAGCCGACATAAATGGCCCATTGACACTGAAATGCAACTACAGAATGGCAATCAAGCAGATCAATAAGATAATCTGCTATAGTTAACTCGAAAGTGACCAACAATAACGCATCGCGACCGTTTTGCTCCTCAAGGCTAGCCATCATAGGCCACTATTACATACAACATTGTCTTTCTACCGTTTACTCAAGAAACTGCAAAAAAGCCTTTGTAACATATACTTTCCTAATATTTTAGTAAACAGTAGATAGTCCGTACCTATACAAAACTGGAGCAAACCTGTATGATAGAGACAGATTTGCTCCAGCCTTATTTCACTTCATCTTTACCGAGTTTCCGGCAGTTTGCTGGAAAGTTCGGTGACCAGGGGAGCAGGTCGTCCAAAAAACGGCGGTGAGTATCGTCCAAATGCTTTGGGATTTCGGTAAGCAGGTATTCAAAATAATCATATGGTTTTCAGATTGTTTGCTTTTGCAGCCTCGGCTATGCTGTAAATGATTGCGCTTGACTTCGCGCCAGCAACCGTATCGATCATCACCCAGTTCTTCTTTCCGATACAGAATCCACGGATTGACTGTTCGGCACGATATCCGAATATTCGGATATCGTGCTGAGAGAGCGATCAAGAACTTCGCCATCGGCCGCCGCAACTGGCTGTTTTCCAAAAGTATCAAAGGAGCCGGGGTCAGCGCGGTCGTATACAGCATCACAGAGACAGCGCTGCTGAATGGTCTTAAGCCCTATGACTATCTGGCCTACATATTGGAACGAATGAAAGATTTAGGCTCGTTTCCTTCAAAGGAAGCCCTTCAGGAGCTATTGCCATAGGCAGGATACCTACCGGAATCCTGCCGTACAAATCAGCCAAAGAGTACGTCCACTTACGCAGAAGATTCTGGTTGGATTTTTTTGTCAAAGTACAGATGAATTTAAATGATGATCAGTTTTCATCAAGGCACAGTTTACCAAATATTGGAGATCTGGAACTGGTACGGATTATTTCGTGCTTACTCTCATTAAAAGTCTGTAAAATATACTTTGAAAAAATCACCTTTTTATCTTGAAAGTTTTTAATATGATATCCAAACACACACTAATGCCATATGATCTTTATTTGCTCAACCGGATTTTGCATTGGCATTATATATATTGTAAAATTTTTTCCTTTTTCATTACACCAAAACAAATAATCTCTATGCATTACTTCATTTTCAAACTCCGAATCGTATAATTTTTCTTTAGGATAGTATTCAACTTCAATTATAAAATCATGATTTCCATCTATAACATAAAAATCACAAAGGCACCGTTTTATTTCACTACCTCCCAATGGAACACTAAATATTTCTTTACCATATATTTGCATTTCTTTCTTTTTCATTTAATTATATATACTGACATCAACATTAGTCATTTTTTCTAGTATTGCGAAAATGCTTTATATAGTATAAATCCCAAATCGCCTTATTTCAATTTGTAAATTTCCGATTGTCCATCAAATTTTAATTTTTTTAATTGGCATATATCTTTGATAATATCTACATACCACTTCGGGGCTACTGGGTGCACCATAACACCTTCTAAAAACTCAGATATATCTCCCGCATCCTCCATTCTAACATTGTTATCACCAAACCTATCCCAATTTGCTCTTTGGTCACAAATTCTTTCAGATAAATAATCAATAATTTCCTCATCGTTTTTGCCTTTTATCTGCTCCTCAATGTTAAATTTCACACCAGAACTGGATAACCCCTCTGCACTATATAAACTATTGTCTGCAATTAACAAACGGTATTCTCCTTCATGTCTAAACGCAGGTCTTTTGTGGAAATATGTTTCGTGTGCTAACAATCTATCCTTCATTTGGCTAATTTGCTGCTCCAAAATAGATTTTTTATTTAAATCATAATTGACTTTTTCGAGATAGACACTAAACTGTTCTCCCTCTGGAAAAACCTTTTTAGTATGAGCCAACAACTTATCGTCTTTTGTCCTTATTCTGATTGCTTTATTTCCGTATGAATAACATCTCCACATAGCATCTGTTTCTGGATGTTTTGACCAGCATTGAGCATATGTAAACCACTTACTGTGCCACATTCGGAAATAATTGTCTGGAATTGCATAGTAATTCCTTGGACATAAATAATAATACATTTCACTTACTATTTTCCGAACATCTTCAGGTGTTTCTATATGTGAAAATAAATAACCTTCATATTTATCATCCCAAAAAGATGGACGTACAAATCTATCCTTATTGTTTATGGTGAGATTTACAAAATCTTCAAAACCAATATATCTAAAAAGTTTTTTGCTCACTAAATACCTCCTAACCTGGATAAACCAGAAAAGCATAATACGAAAATTTTGCTATTTTGCAAAAAAAAATTGTTCGTAAGTGACTAATTTACGTTCCTTCCATTTTAGTAACCTATCCACCTATTCTTTCTCACAAGTACCGTCTTTATTTATCCAGCACATACATTAACTGGCTTGCAAGCATAATCTGTTCTATTGCCTCTCTTTTTGTGCATGAAAGATTCTCATGAGCGGATGGATTTCTATATGCCGCAAAAGCCCCTTCAAATATAGATTGTATACCTCTACGATAATCCTTTCCACTGGCTGTGGATAAATCAGCAAAATGGTATGCCCCATTCTCCGTAAGTAACGCACCTATAATATTACCAACTTTACTTGGTACTGTATCACTTGGCTTTAGCAATTGAAAAAGTTCCCTTAATCTTGTTTCTACCTCTTTAATTGCTTTTTCTGCCGCTGAATCATAATACCCATCACAAAATAACTCTTGTGAAACTGCAACAATACGAGGATGAATCTCATGCCAAACAGCTATATCAACAGGCTCTTGTACGATATGACCAATGATAATATATAATTCACCAAATACCGCAGTATTTACTGTAATTGCACCATATACAGAACTTTTAAAAAGGTTGGTAGAAATATTCTTTAACTCTCTCGCATAAAAAGGATATTCCTTTACAATCTCTTCTGCTATTGTATTAATTTGATAACAAATATTATTTGCTGAAGTCATATCCGTTGTTACCATTCCAGTAGAAGCTAATCCCATATTTACATTGTTAATCCAACTTTGCAAACTTCTAAGTTCATTCTCATACACAATTTTCATTACCTGACATCCCCCTATTTATTCCCTGTTGTTTTTTACTCTTTCTATTTTACTCACTCGCTTGTAGTAAAACTGTAATACTCTACTCCCCCTATTGCTCTGTTCTGCTCCACAAATGCCAACAATTCCGCCGTGCTACTGTAATAAATACCATTATTCATCTCTTCCTTCTAAAGGTACAAACTTTTAAAATAAAAATGCATATTATTGATTAGGTAAATATTCATTCCAAAACCAATCACTTTGAATTATTGCATCATACATTGCCGCTTGCCAAGTGTTCAAACGTATACTTTCTTTTTCTTCTATACTTTCTTCTAAATGCTCAATAGCTAATTGATTCCCTCCTTTTTTAACTAATCGTTTAATCCTAAACAAACATCCCTGAAATTCTTCACATGCCTGTAATTTATATAAATCATTCAAATTAAATTTTACAAAATGGTTTTTTGCCCTTTCATATTTTATGTATTCCCATTCTTCTGGAAAGTCTACATAAAACTCAAAGGTAATAGGATCCTCTTCTATTAGTTTAGCTTTTATCCAGACCTCATCTGTAAAATCATCATAATATGGATGAATAGTTTCTTCTTTATAACTATTAAAAGTTTCATTCAATTTATCATGATTACAATCTGAACATGAAGGAACCAGATTAAATGGAGTTATAGCAAACAAAGGAAATTTTGATTTCGGCAAATAATGATCAAGTGTCTGTACTCTCCTCTGTCCACAGAAAGGACATCTACCAAAAGGTGCCAAAAGCTTAATTGCATCATAATACGGCCTGCCTCCCTCTCCTTTACGCACAAATTTATTATTATACAATTTAATCATATCATTTTTCGTTACACCACCTACAATTTTCATGTTTTGTGTAAGAACACTCAACCTTCCTTCTTTTGCTAATGCATCATAATCTTCACTTTTACTACAGATTTCTGCTTTACTAATAGAAATGCGTTCCTTAGATGTTCCAGTTCCATCACGCATATTCAATATACAGTCTTCTATAATTTTATCCTGATCAAATTGAGGCTTCTCTAACTTAATCATCTCCATCACCCTTATATGTCTCTTTGTCAAGCATATACATTTTTAATATAGCACGTGCTTCTTTACCCAATTCATTTCCAAAATATTTTAAAGCATCATTATATGACTTCTTTTGTTTTGCCACTTGTTGTAATATTTTATGAAATCCAGAGTTTGCAACCTCATATCCAAAAATTTCACTTGTTAATTCTCCTAAATTTTCACCAAATGTTTCTATTTGTGGACGTTCATTGATTAAACAGTTCCCTGACCGTCTTAATATCCATACACATTTTTTAGGCACTTCTTGAACAATAACAGGCGAATGCGTTGCAATGATACCCACTCCATTTCTATATATCAGCAAATCAGACAATGCCCTGATAAATGCCGACACTAACGGAGGATGTAAATGTTCTTCTGGTTCGTCTAATAGAACTAGCGTTTTTTCTTCAACTAAATCTATCAGCTTCGCTATTGTAAGCAAAATAACTTTATGTCCTGAACTCAAATTTATAAATTGAGGTTCGATTTTTTGTTTATAGCATTCTCGGTCAATTCTTTTTCTATACTGAATAATGCTTTCGTTTTGTTCTCGTGGGTTCTCAAAACGAATTTGCTTTTTCATATCTTCTTCATTACCAAGTGAAGTCCATCTCTTTATTTCTAAGTCTTGGAAAGTATTATCAGATTCCAGGACATCAATCATTCTATTCCATAATTTATGTTTTCTTCCATTTACAATTTTGTAAAAACTTTCAAAAAAATCTTTCGCTAACTGACTTCGGCTCTTTACCGTTTTTTTTCCAACGAGACCTACAAATGTATACGGAATTGGATAGTCTTCTTCAAAATCGGTTTCATCTAGTGACATATCAAATGCACTAAAAGATACGAAAACAACGTTAGCAAAATCATTCGTCCAATCTGTTTCAAAAATCCCATATTTCTGCTTATCATCTGCTATCTCTAATGCCATTAGCATGTGTTTTAAAATTGTTGTTTTACCAACACCATTTTTCCCTATTAATACATGAATATTGGTCGGCGGTACTTTTTTGCATTCAACACTAAAACTCAATTCTACATTTTCATTAGTGATTGGACTTTTCTGTGACAACGTATATGTAAAATCATAATCTGTTAATTTAGCGCCTCCATTTGCTATACGATTAAACTGCCCTTTCACCATACTTACAGTAATATCTCGTAATAGTGAAACTCGCGTTACATCATATTCTCGTACTTCCTCAAATAACTCCAGATTGAACGCTATATCATTCATTGCCTTTAGGTACTCTTCACGAAAATAATATTCTTTTAACGTTTCATAATATTCTTCGTTTTCCCCTAATGAGAAAAAATCTTCTTCTAATTCCGTAAACTCTTCTGGCAACTCTGGTCTTCTTTCTTTCTGATGCTTCTTTCCAATTTTAACTCCACCTATACGTCGTTTCATACCATCTTTATAATAAAAAACTTGAAATAAAGTTTCATACGTAAACCAATCATCCCATTTATCATTTATTAAATAAATAATTTTTCCCTCTTCATTCATATCAATTTTATCCGCTATCTTGAAACGCATAAATATGGTTTTTCTCCCTTCCACACACTGTCTTTATTAATATTGTATAAATTGCTAACGCAATAATTTGCCCTACGCTATTCCTGTGTTTTGCAGTATCTCTAACGTAAATCAATCAAATAATCTTCTTATTAATTCCCTTTCTATATTTTGAAAATAACTATCTCATTCTTTCTACTACCAATATTCTTCCTTATAGAATACAGACATAAATAGCTATAGAAAATATTTCGCCACCATTTAAGTTATAATTGAATCAAAACCATCATCATATTGTTTTATTTCTATGTGGCTACACCCCATAAACAAAACAATATCGGCATCAGAGTTCTCCGTATAGTCACTTCCGGCTCGAAAACCATACAAAATCATAGTCTCCAAATCTCTATCCATAAGCTTAAATGTTAAATCGAATACATTTTATGTATCTCTGAAAAAATTTTCTTTGTCAATATAATTTCATAAATTATATTGTCTGCCTTCTTGTATCTTTAATTATTAGAAGACTACTTATCATACATTCTAACAATTAGTATTCGTTACATTTTTCTATAGCTTTATATACCGAAAATCCCCATACATACGCCTGGGGAACATTAAAATTTATTCTTTTATGAAATCCTATGAACAATCACTATATTTTTATCTATTATCTCTGACCAATACTTCACTCCCACCCCGTTACACGAATAAAGTCACCTATCCGCCTATTTTCACCACATCCAACCAGTGCTATTCTATCCGTTATGCCACCTCTAAGGACGCATAAATGGACAAATCAGCACCAAATAACCCCCGTTTTCCACCATTTTCGTAGTAGGACACAAAATACTCCACTGCATTCTCAGGGAACATCTCCTTGAATTCTCCGTATAGCTGCGCTGCAAGCGTCTTGTTGTGGGCGATGACCAGCGTCGGCTTCTGCAATTCCTGAATGACATTTGCCATCGTAAATGTCTTGCCGGAACCTGTAACCCCTAGTAAAGTCTGGAATTGATTGCCCTCCTTGAAGCCTTTGACCAGCTCGGCGATGGCCTGCGGCTGGTCGCCTGTGGGCTTGTAGGGGGCTTGTAATTTGAACTCTGGCATATGAAAACCTCCAATTTGTGACCGAAAAAAGTTTGCCTATTCGCCCGAAATTCGTGTAATTTGATTTTCGATTCGTGTAAAATGGGCTTGCAAAGCTGGCGAATAAGCGTTAAAATAGCACTTACACGAATGCAGGTCACAAAACCGTATTTTTGAAACGAAACAACACTGAATAACACCAACCAGTACAGATAGTATTATCCAGTCATTTGGTTTTTCATTATAACATATAAGTCAAAAAAAGTACAGACCAAAATCGAACTTTTGTTCTGTACTTTTTTCATGCGATTTGATTATGCCAGTATCTTATTTTCATGCAAGAAACTCACTGATTTGTTCTATATAATTATCTTCTGAAAAATCTGTACCGCTTTCACATTCTTCCTTTGGGATTACTTCATCAATAAACGGCTGGAGATCGTCTAAGCAGTCCTCAATGATTTCGGCAGTGTCTCCATAAACATCTATGGTGATAATTTCTTTCGCATGTCCCATGAGCTGTGATACCGCTTTAGGATTAAAATTGTTCTTTAATAAGATAGTGCAGAAGGTGCTTCGCAGATCATGCCATCTTATATCAGGCAGTCCATTGTCCTCCAACAGCTTCTTATAATGCCTCCAGTGAAAATCCTTGCTTCTCGGACGCCCATAGGTGGAACAGCAGATATAATCCAAGTCCTGAAATGTGCCTGACCGCCTTCTGCGGTTTTTCTCATACACTTTTCTTTCTTCCAGAATGGCTTCAAACACATAATCCGGTATGGGGATGGTTCGGTAGCTGGACGGCGTTTTCAATCCAATTTCCTGTTTTGTAAACATCTTAGCCGGGAAGTCCCCGGCAGTCGTGTTTGGCTTCTTGCCTAACTGCCGCTGTACCTTTAATGTCCGGTTGATATAATCTATATCCGAATATTTTACCCCATTGATTTCACACCGCCTCAATCCCAACAGTACTGCAAAAAGTACCTGCATATGGATTGGCGTTTCCCTGCTCGCTTCAATGAGCGTTAAAACCTGCTCCATATTCAGCGTCTTTTGTAAATCAATGTTCCGGGTATGATAGGCTTTCTTCTCTACCTGTTTTGGCAAAGCAACATCAATCGTCGGATTTATGGAAATGATCTTCTTATTCACAGCATACTGCATGGACGTGTTCATCACCGTTTTTACCAATCTTGCGATAGAAACGGAAGCAGCCGCTTCTTCATAATAAAGGCTCTGGATATGGCTCCGTTTGATTTCCGTCATTCTGATGTTGCCCATCGCTGGAATCACATGGTTATTCACAATATTGGAATAGGTTTCATAGGAACCGCTTGTAATGCGTGGGCGCATTTCTTTTTCAAGCCAGAACAGCATAAAGTCTTTCACTTTTACGCTGGTATATACCACATATGTGCCGGAATATAATTCGCCCAGCGTCTTGTCCCTGTCCGTGTTCGCCGCTTTCTTTGTAGCAAATCCGGATTTCTGCTGTGGTATTTTTGTCCCGTCCGCATAAATCAGAACCACACGATAGCCAAACTTATTCTTAATCGGCGTGACGTTATAAACCTTCCAGTCCACAAACTGCTGTAATTTTAAATCAAATTCCATATTATCCTGTTCCTTCCCTGCCTTCAGGAGCAAAAGCATCATTCATAAAGGCAATAATCTTTTCTTTCTCATCCATGACGTCGCAATAATATTCAAAAGTCGTATTGACAGAACTATGTCCCAATAACCCTGATATTTTCGCAAGCGGAACACCCTGCTCCACCAAAATGGTGGCAAACATATGGCGAAGTCCATGCACGGTTACGGCAGGAAGCCCATTCCGCACACACAGCTTTGTCAAAGCATTGTTCATGGCAGACAGGCTATGTACCTTTCCATTTGCCTGACAACTGATATAATCGTTATCAATAAAAGCCTCCTGCATCTTCTCTTTATACATATCTATCTGACATTTTCTTTTCTCCAACTCCGTAATAATGACCTCCGGCACACGCAATACCCGGAAACTGTTGGGCGTTTTGGGATCACGTTCGATTGAAATATTTTCTTCAATCCTGCTGCCCTCTTTTATGATTGGGTTTGCAACAATCTGCCTGCTGATTTTCACACTACGATGTTCTAAATCAAAGTCGGAAAATTTCAGTCCATAGATTTCGCCTTTTCGCAGTCCGCAAAACAGTCCCAACAGAATTTCCAGATACCAGTTATCCTTTGAAGCCGCCTGAAGGAGTATTTTTATTTTCTCCCTGCTGAGAATCACGATATTGGGTTTCTTTCGCTTATACGGTTTTGTTTCCGGCACAGGATTCACATTGATATAGCCCTCTATGACTGCCTCTTTCATGGCAAGATTCAAAATTTCCCGCCCTTTGTTTCCTGCCGAAACACAAGCTCTTGATGTCCTCTCCAGAAGTCCGTCCAGGTATTCCACGCTGACAAACCTCATCTTTATATCATAATCAATGTTTGGGATAATCAAGTCATATAAGGTGTATGCCCCAACCATTCTTGTTGTCGTTTCAATTCTTTTTGAAAACACTTCTTCAAACCAATAGATAAGATAATCTTTAAAGAGGACGTCTTTATTGGATTTGCCTGAAAGCTGCTGTTTCCGCAACAGCGTATTAAATTCTTCCTCGCATTTCCGATAACTGGCCTCTGCCTCTGCCTGACTGGAAAATCCGCCTTTCTTTCCATATTTAACAATGCCATTATCTTGCAGTGCCTTTGTACGGTGATACCATGAATTTCGTTCAAAAAAAGCAACACTCTTTTCCTGTGTTTTCTTTCCCATTCCTATCACCTCCGCACATTTAGCTCGCTCCATTTAACCATTGATCAAATCCCTCTTTGGGAACCCGGTACAGCTTTCCTATTTTTATTACCCTGAACGGTTTCTGACTCTCATAGGCTTCATCCAGAAATGCGTATGCCTTGCTTCTGCCAATACCCAATAGCTTTTGAATGTCATCAGCGTCATAAACCTGTTTTTGCAAATTCATGGTATCTATATCAGTCACCTCCCGAAATACAAAAGGGACTGCTTGCTATTATCATAGCTTTACAATCCCTTCCCGTCTAATGTGCGAATTTTCAAATCGCATCCTTGACTTTTCAATTATCCTTGTTCTCACCGCAATACCTTTTCCTTATTAAATAATCGTATCCCTGCCTGCTGTTGCAAAACATACAGGTATCTTTTAAATTTTGAGTCTTATCTGCCCTCTGGATAAAATGCTCTTTGGAATCATAAAAGGGTTTTGCACATATTGGGCATAAGCACATTAAAATCGGTTTATCCCGTTTTCTCATTCCTGTGCTGGAGCATAACGCTTTATCAACCTTCATCATTTGCTGCCTGTCCAATGTCCCGATATAATCTCCCAGTCTCTTTTTGTCCAATGTTCGGACTTGCTCTAACAGCACAACAGAATCTTTTTCCAGACCTTGCATATCTGCCGGAACCGGGACATGCGTGGGCATTTTTGACTTTGGCCTGCTTGTAATTGCTGCCACAATTACGGTTGGGCTGTATTGATTCCCTCTGTTATTCTGAATCACTAATACCGGACGGTATCCGCCCTGTTCGCTTCCGAAAACGGGATTTAAGTCTGCACGGTAAATATCTCCACGTCTGATTTTTCTTTCTTCCATAATAAAAATGTCCTCCATAATCTTTACTTCCTGAATCCAGTCTGATTTTTCTTTCATGGCGGAAAATATAAATTTACAGAATACATCTTGCCTGCCGAAAAAACCTGCATTTCAGGTATGTATCAGCCGAACACAAAAGCATGGCTTTTTGATTATTCTTTAAGAATATTTTCATGTTTTGTGTCCGGCTACCACTTTTAGCCTGATAAGCCTATTTGTCCTCGACACCCCGGCTTACATATCTACCGCTTTTACGGCAAACATAGGGAAGTCACCAAACGACTGGCTGCTGGCCAGTTCCACGGGAATAGAACCCCTCCGGGGATCGCCCGGAGCCGCCCTCATTGGTTGCGGCGTTTTTACACCTGATGGGTATTTACGCTCGACCTGTGACTGGACGGGAGTATCATTGTCCCTGCTGCCTGTTATCGCCTTACCAGTAGCAAGCTGGCAGTTATAGCCCGGTATTTTCCGCTCCTTAAATGAGGATAGGACAGCCGCAAACCATTGTCTTTTTATCTGTGCGATTTCGATGCCTTTATCTCCATTTAGCTCATGGCGTACCTGCTAACGTGGCTTACGCTCATCACGATAACAACAGGAATGTATTTGATGAATGGGTATGAAATTTTCATGGTACGAACCCATTCACCACATAAATGCAGAAAACAGGTGAAGGAATTTTTATCTCCCTCACCTGTTTCCTCACTAATCAGGCAAAACCCGAAAGTCCTTTTTTAATTTTTTTCAAAAAACTTTTTCAGGCTTTGCATTGCCCCGTGGATACTGTACTCTACTGCTCTGGTTGAGCATTGCTCCCGCTCTGCGATTTCCACATAGGTCAACTCCTGAAAATAATGCAGTATCATCCTTTTCTTCTGTTTTTCAGGCAGTTCGCTGATTGCTTTATGTAGCTTTTCTGTCTGAAGCTTGCGGAACACGATTTCCTCCATGCTGTCCGGCTTTTTCATCGCTCTCATATTCAAAGTGTTTTCCCACACCTCGGACTGCTCGATATGCCTGTCCACCACGTTAAGATATACCAAATCGCTTAATTCAAAAGAATCAAACGTGTCATACAGCACCTTGCTGATTTCAAGTTTATGTGATACACCTTGTCCATCTTTGAATGAAACGTAATACTGGCCATCTTTCTCGAATATCGTATAAGGATTGTACTTATCCTTTCTTCTTTTTGGGCGATTACCCTCCATATCTTTTCCTCCAATCTGAATTTTTTTGTTGAAAATTCAGGTTGGAAGGCGGTGAGCGGCAACCGATGATGAATAACGCCCTGCGGCGTAATCCGGCAAAAAACGACAAAAGAAAAACCGCAAAGGCTGTCACACCTTTACGGTCTATGGAGAATTTATTTCTATTATGTAGAAATTTGACCTCTACTTGTGGGGTAGAAAACCCCCTTGTATTGGCAAGGATTTTTTTAACGGGTTTTCCGTCCCTTTATATCGTATATGAAAATAGAAATTGCTATTTGCAGGCAATAAAAATCCCTCCAAACTTGAAACAGGTTTGGAGAGTGTTTGTTAAGTCTTTCGGGCATAGCAATACCGCCCACCAAATTGCTGTTTTTTTTATTTGGTGGACGTATCTACCTATGGTTCTGTAAAAAGAAAAGCCGACAAACTGTGATTTCTCACATGTTCATCGGCTCTGCATCTAATGTGTCTGGCTCTTTGATGACTGTTACTTGTAAATTTGTTACCTTTATCAATATTTCTTGTTTACATTTTGGGCAGTAAAGGGGAAAATTCCTGAGTTCTGTATCCTTCCGCATTTTTAACCTTGTTTTATTTCCGCAGACAGGGCATAATAGCCACTCGGCATTACTTACTACTCCCATTTGAAAAAGCAAAGGGATACTCCGATACAAATGACAGCAAGTACCACCATAACAATCACTGGAACAAAAGTCCTTTCTATCGGAAGTCCTAATGAAGCAGCTTTTAAAAGTTTGATCCCTTGCGTCAAAGGCAGAATACTCACTACTTTTTGCATTGCCTCCGGCATTACTTCATATGGCAGGGTTGCTCCTGAAAAAATAAGCATTGGGAAATAAAGCAGGCTTGCAATCACACCCGCAGTCTGAGAGTTCGGGGAAATGCCGCCCACCATCATGCCGATGCTGAATATGGATAACATAACCAATAGATAGCTGCCAAGAAAAGCAACTATGGAACCCTCCATACGAAATCCCCAAAAAACTGCCGAAACGATATAAAGCAGTATAAGCGATGCCACAGAATAGATTGTGTATATCGCAACCTGTACTGCCAAAATCATCCCAGGGCTGACGGGGGTAACTTTAAAACGTTTCAATATTTTTTTATTTCGGTAATCAGATACTACCAGCGGCAGGCCCATAACGCCGCCTGCACAAATCGAAATCGTTGTCAGAGCCCCAAAGGACTGCTCCAGAAACGTGTACTCCGCACCCGGAGAAGCAGGTTTATTGCCATAAATAGCGCCAAGCAGAATCAAAACCACAAGCGGAATACAAATTGCAAATATGACCATATTCATATCACGCAGAGAAAGTTTCATCTCATTTTTCAGCATTGTTCGAAATGTTTTCATTCTCACTTACCTCCTCATCCGAATACCACAAATAAGCATCTTCAAATTTTTCATATGGACTGTCTGCAATGGCTTCTTTTACTGTCCCGCAAAAGACAGCTTTTCCTTTCCGTAATATACAGATTGCATCGCACAATGCTTCTACTTCATCCATAAAATGGGATGTCAGAAAAATTGTCAGTCCCTTTTCTCTGAGGTCAGATAAGATTTCCCATACCTCCCGTCGGGCTTTTACATCAAGTCCCGTAGTCAGTTCGTCCAGAAAAACAACCTTTGGCTGGGGTATCAGAGCCAGAACAATGAACAGCTTTTGCCTCTGTCCTCCTGAAAGCTCCTTTACCATGCTTTTCGCTTTATCAGAAATGCCGAATTTCTTCAGAAGTTCCCCATAGTCTGCGGCATACCGATAGAGTGACTGGGTTACCTCACATAGCTCAGCAACCGTCACTTTATCCTGATAATTGGCTTCCTGGAATTGGACGCCGACATGTTCAAAAAGCTGTTTTCTTTTCAGGAACGGATTCATTCCTAAAATTGAAACTGTTCCTGTATCAGGCCGCCTTGTACCTAACATACATTCGATTGTGGTACTTTTTCCTGCGCCGTTTGCCCCAAGCAGCCCGAAAATCGTTCCCTGCATGACTGACAAATTCAAGTCCTCCACAGCACTCCATCCGCCATATGATTTTGAAAGCTGCTTCACACTGATAATTTCATTCATCTGTTTTACCTCCTTTTGATGTTATCGCTTTTATCTTAACAGCGAAAAAAAGGTTGGTGTTAAGGTGGAGGGTTAAGAAAATTTCTTTTTCATATCTGCGAGAATCGTTATCATTTTTTCTGTATTTTTTTCGGCCGCCTGCAATGATACAATCAGTCTGTCGCAGACGGAAATAATATCGGTATCCTCCTTCGGCGTATTCAAGACTTGTTCAATATTTGTCTGCGGATTATGTTCAAGAGCATTTAACATTCGCAGGATCGCTTCTAATGAATAGTTGGCACATCGAAGTGACCGTATAAGCTTTAGCCGTTCCACATCATCACTTGTGTAAAAACGGTATCCGTTTTGTTTCCGTTTAATTCGAAGCAAACCGTTCAATTCCCAATTTCGGAGCGTGTCCATAGAAATGCCCAAATAATCGGATACTTCCTTGCGCTTTAAACAAATGGATTGTTCTGCTGATCTGCCAGATAAAATCTGCTTTACAATATGAATCGCTTCCTCCGCATTTTTTTGTTCTTTCTGTATTTGGCTCTGATATTCTTTCGCAAAACAAAGAGCCTTGTCAAAATCACCCTGTGCAGAAATCTTAACCGTTTCTACAATCTTTTTTCTCAATCCGTTTTGAAGCACCTCTATTTGAAAAGCGATACGGGCAAGCCGCAGCTGCTCCATATGGAACTCTGTAAACATCCGATAGCCATTAGGCCTGCGCTCTGCCTTTGGTATCAGTCCTAGTTCCTCATATTTCCTTACGGTATTCGGATGTATGCCAATGATTTCTGCCACTTCCGAAGTCCTGTATGTATTCATAAAATTCACCTCCTATAAGCCAATCTTACCACACCGCAAAAGTCTGGTGTTATAGTGGAGGGTTTATTATATCAAAATTTCTCCATATTCACAAATATACAAAAACCGACAAACAGTGCTTCCTCACACGTTCATCGGCTCTGCATCTAATGTGTCTGGCTCTTTGATAACTGTAACATGTAAATTCTTTGCCTCAATTAATGTTTCCTGTCTGCATTTCGGACAATAGAGAGGATAATTTATCAGAATCGTGTCCTCCCTGACTTTATTACGGGTTTTACTCCCGCAGACAGGACATAAGATCCATTCCTTCTTGCTCATAGCAAATTATCCCAATTCCTTTTTCAGTGTTGCTATCCATTCTTCGATTGCCTGCACCAACAAAAACTGCTGCTGTAAAACTGCCATACCCGTGGCAGGAATATCGGGAGCATTTTCTTTCATAGCAATATTCTCCTCAAGATAAGATTTCAGCACATTGATATTGCTTTCAATGTTATCCAGACATTCCCTCTGCTGTTCTTTTTCCATACTTTCTAAATTAACGATAACAGCATTAAAATCCAAAAATATATTGATTGGTTTGCAGGATATTTCAATCATCAACTTTTCAAATTCCTCATTTCCTGCATCCGTCAAAGAATATACCGCTTTTTCGGGCATTTTGCCTTCTTTCTCTGTGCGGCTTGTGATAAGCCCCTTTTCTTCCAACTGGATCACCTTTTTATAGATGGATGGCGTGCTGATTTTTACCCATTTTGAGATGTTGCGGTATTCCACCAGTTTCTGAATATCGTATGCACTCATTGATTCTCGCTTCAACATTCCTAATACAATTAAGTCAATGGTCGCCATTCAAAGTCCCTCCTTTTTCTATTGACAATTACTATAAATTATAGTATTATAATTTCCGCAACGCAATTACTATATTTTATAGTAGTATAAATAACACTATTTGTCAAGAGAAAGGAGTTCACAATGAACAATCAAAGCAAAAAGATGGAGCTGCTCGGCAGTGCGTCCATACCAAAAGCTCTTTTATCAATGGGTATTCCAACAATGATAGGTATGTTGGTAAACGCTTTCTACAATCTTGTTGACGCATATTTCGTTGGTGGATTAGGAGAGAGCCAGATGGGGGCAATCTCCGTGGTCTATCCACTTGGACAGGTTGTTGTCGGTCTTGGCCTACTGTTCGGCAATGGTGCGGCTTCTTATATTTCCCGATTATTAGGTCGTGGGGATAAGGAAAATGCAAATAAAGTGGCAAGTACCGCTTTATACAGCAGCGTATCTGTGGGAGCAGTTATCATTTTAATTTCTATGGTGTTCCTGCATCCCATACTGAAGCTCTTAGGGGCAACAGACAGTATCCTCCCCTTTGCCGCCACATACGCAAGCATCTACATTGTTTCCTGTATTTTTAATGTGTTCAACGTCACGATGAATAACATTGTAACAAGTGAAGGTGCTGCCAAAACAACCATGTGTGCCTTGCTCATGGGTGCCGTGCTTAATATTGCCCTAGATCCACTGTTTATCTATGTGTTTGACTTAGGAGTAGCAGGAGCGGCGATAGCAACCGCAATCTCACAAGTCATTTCAACCTGCGTTTATCTAATCTACATCCTGCGGAAAAAAAGCGTATTCCATTTCCGGGTTAAGAACTGCACATATACAAAAGAAAACATGTCTGAGATTTTCAAAATCGGTATCCCGACATTGATATTCCAGATTTTAACGAGTGTGTCCATTTCCTTAATCAACAATGCCGCTGGCGATTACGGGGACTCTGCCATTGCAGGCATGGGCGTTGTTACCCGCCTTATTTCAATGGGCAGCTTGTCCGTATTCGGGTTCATCAAAGGCTTTCAGCCCATTGCAGGGTACAGTTACGGGGCGAAGAAGTTTGACCGTCTGCGTCAAGCAATCAAGACTTCCATCCTGTGGTCTACGGTTTTCTGTGTGATTTTTGGCGTGATACTGGCTCTGTTCCCTGCGGCTATCGTTTCAAGGTTCACAAAGGGCGATGCTGAGATGATTCGCATTGGGGCAGCATCTTTGAGAGCAAACGGCATTTCCATTATGCTCTTTGGATTTTATACAGTGTATTCTTCCCTGTTCCTTGCTCTGGGAAAAGGCAGAGAGGGCTTTATCCTCGGAGCTTGCAGACAGGGGATTTGTTTTATCCCCGTTATCCTGCTTCTTCCGATTGTCTGGGGGCTAAATGGAATTATGTATGCCCAGCCGATTGCCGATGTTCTTTCCGCAGTCATAACGGTATTCATGGCGATACCGCTCCATAAAAAACTGAATGAGATGCAGAAACAAACTGCCGCAATAAGCACGAACGATAACAACTAAATATTTATTTTTCGATACTAACAGAGCCAATGAACCGTGAAGTATATCACAATTTCATTGGCTCTGCGTCTTTGCGTCTGGCTCTTTGATAACTGTTACCTTTAGTTTCTTCGCTTCAATCAATGTTTCCTGCTTACACTTCGGACAATAGAGAGGATAATTTTTCAAAACTGTATCATCTCTAATTTTATCACGGGTTTTGTTTTTACAAACAGGACAATGTACCCATTCTGATCTTATCATAATGATACCTTTTTACCTTTCCTTTAAAATTACCTTTTTACAATCTATTTCTTTTCTAATCCAATCCCTCATTATATTCAAATGATATTCCGTATGAAACCAATGCTCACAATCCTCAGCAATGGTAAGATTACAACCGAACTTCTTCGTAAACTGTTCTACAAGGCAACGGTCAATCATTTTATCATTTTCCCCATACAATATTTTAGTTGGAAAATTCCATTGTTTAATCGGATTCTCTAACACATACTTCCAATATTCCCATGAAAGTGTCTGTCCAAAATCTGTTGGAATCAAACGCTGCTCTTCTAACTGGGTTTGTGATACTCCCGCCCATTCCATCATCTTTAACATAAGTTCTTTCATATCTAAAACAGGGGAAACAAACAGGCAGTTTTTTAATGGCTCATTTCTAAAACTCAACATACTGAACCATGCACCGATGCTGCTGGCATATAAAGAAATATACTTCCACCTATCTTTGACAAAATCCATAATCCCAGATAACTCCGGCACAATGCTCCAAGGCTCAAATTCCACTGTCCCATTTATCCGTTCTCCATGTTTCGGCAAATCCATACTAAGAACCTGCCAACCGAAACGGCAAGCCACATCTGCAAATGCTGCCGTTTCTTCTTTACACCCTCCCTGACCGTGTACATAAAGATATAGCCTTTTTGATGGAACCCCCCAAAGAACAGCAGGTATTCCATTTATATCAAGTTTTCTTTTTATCGTCGTCATATTCTCTCACTCTCCAAAAATCTACTACAAATAGTTTTTATACTAATATAATTAGTATTTTATCCAATAACCATATGATTGTCAATGCTCAATAGAATAAAATCTAACAATAATATTGACTTTACTAATTATATTAGCTAAAATTGATAGAAAATATCTTTGTGAGAGGTAAACTTATGCGGATAACAAAAGCTGATGTAATACAAACTGCTGCGGATATAGCGGATAAAAACGGTTTAAGCAATGTTTCTTTAAAAGTCGTTGCCGAAAACCTTAATATCCGTACCCCGTCATTATACAACCATATAGACAGCCTTGAATCCCTGCTTAGAGAAATCGCCCATAATGGCATGAAAACCATGAATGAACGGATGATGCAGGCAGCTATCGGCAAAATTGGGGACGATGCAATAAAAAGCATAGGTATCACTTACCTTAATTACATGATTGAACATCCTGGAATTTATGAAACAATACAGTGGGCAACTTGGCATGGCACTGAGGAAACAGGAAAAATATTTGATAATTACCTTTCCCTTTTAAAAACGCTCGCCCTTTCATGCAATTTTAATCCAGTAAATATCGATGAAATCTTAAACTTATTGACAGGCGTTCTCCACGGCTATACAACATTGCAACTACGATATGCTTTTACCAAACCTAATGAAGTCAGGGCAGCCTTATCCGCCGCCCTTGATACCGTACTGGCAGGGCTGCATCAAAAGTATGACCAACATGAAAAGGAACACTTATGATGGCAAATAACATACGTTACTTATATAATACCCAAACAGGCATTGAACTGATTTTCTGCAAAGACTCAACTATATCTTACCCGTTACATAATCACGTTTCCGTACTGACAATCGGTATCATACTGGATGGCTCTCTTGTCCTCACAACGAATAAGGAAACGAGGGTTTATAAACAAAACGAAACATTTACGATATTCCCATATGTGCCGCATAGCATTTCAGCACATGACAGTTATACCCTGCTTAGCCTGTGCATTGATAAGAATGCTGTAAATGACATAGATGTTATCACAATACAAAAACATATTGGATTTCTTCTGATGCAGGCTCTGAATATGAGAAAAATCAATCAATATCAGATATTACAGCTAATAAACTGTCTGGATAAAACCTCGGATTCTTCCAACTGGCAGTTTAAAAACCATACCCCATATATCCACGACTTGAAAAAGCAGTTGGAATTATACCCAGAATGCAAACTTTCTGTCGAGGAAATGGCACAAAACGTTTTTCTAAGCAAATACCACTTTATCAGAAGCTTCAAGGCAGAGGTAGGACTTACGCCGCACCAGTTTCAAATCCAGAACCGCATCCGCAAAGCACAACGACTAATCCACGAAGCTAATACAATAACCGAAGTAGCTTTGACCACGGGTTTTTGTGACCAAAGCCACTTCATAAAGCAATTTGAAAAATATGTAGGCTTGCCGCCTTTAACTTATAAATCTTCTTCTGGAATTATCCACTAAAATACCTCTATACCCTCTGGGTACTCGTATCATTCGGCGATGCGAAAGAGATATAACCAGATAGACCAATCAGCAGAAGGCGGGCATAAACTTTGCGAACAGGTAAAGCCCGTCATCTCCTGCAATCACTTCATGCGGTACGCCTATGGGAAATATGGATATTATGCCCGCTTCATAGGACAATTCCACACCGTTATTTACGCACACGCCCATACCAGAAATTACTTCATGCGTTTCCAGTTGTTTCTCATGGATATGGCTGCCAATCTTTTTATTAGGAGCTATCCTCACAAGATGGTAGCTGAATTGTCCGTCTGTCCTTTCGGATGTGATAATGTGTTTCAGTTCCACGCCTTCAAAAGTAGGATGTTTCGACCACGGGATAGCATCAAATATAACTGTGGCATCTGGTAACAGCAGCTTTCCTCCCTCGTTAAATTTTTCAAACAGATTTTTGTAATCCATTTCCAACACTTCCTTTCAAATTTTTTGGCATTCCTCTGCCTGCCTACATCATACCAACAGGCTTATTATTTGAATTGTAAAAAATTGCGGAATACAAAACAGAGCCAATGTATTGTGATTTCAAACTATCTCACAAATTCATCGGCTCTGCGTCTTTGCGTCTGGCTCTTTGATAACTGTTATTTTTAAATTCTTTGCTTCGATCAATGTTTCCTGCTTGCATTTCGGGCAGTACAACGGATAATTTATCAAAATCGTATCTTCCCTAATCCTGTCACGGGTCTTATTAGAACAAATTGGGCAACGCACCCATTCTCTTGCTATCACCAGAACATTACCTCCCTCTGTGTTTCGCTTTTTTCTTTTCCTGCCGCAAAACGAATTGCCGCTCTTTTTCTGCTTCTTTCTGTTCTCTGGACTTCACTTTCCGTTCCAGTTTCCCTTGTTCATGCTGGAGCTTTAAGGCTTGTTGGGCTTTCGTACCAATGCCCTTGTTTTCCAACTGGCTGTTGATTTCTCTCTGCATACGCTTGGGATTGATTTTGCGTTCTTCGATTTTTTCTGTTTTAACTGGTGGGCTGAATTTCAGCTTATGCCAGTTTTTAAGCAGAAAATCATACACTTCATAATCTTTTGGCTCTGCACCGAACGTAATCTTGCAGACCTCATATTTGTTACCATCTATACGCTCGAACAATCCTACCCAAAACGGATTCTCAAACAGAATTGTCAAGCTACTTTTCATTGCCATGTTATCAACTCCCCCTAAACTGGCTTTCAAATTTATCAAGCCATTCTAACAGGGATTGGTATAATAAACGCTGTTGTTCAAAAATCGCTTTCCCACCTAACGGAATATCTGGATAGCTGGCGGCATATTCGTCAATGGAATTTACCGAAGCCGTAATGTTATCCCGCAGCTTATTTATCAAATTAAATGCTTTTTCCCTGTCCATTTTGTTTAAGTTTGTAATAACAACATTGAAGTCAAACAACAATGGAATTTTCTGACCTGCGTAAGTTTCCATAAGCTTCCCGAAATACACCCTTCCTTTATCTGTGATGGAATACACTGCTTTATCAGCGAATTTATCCCCTTTCACAATACTGCTCTCTAAATAACCCTGCTCATTCATTTGAAGCACTTTACGATAAATGGATGGGACGCTAATCTTTGTCCATCTTGAAAGATGATGGTATTCCACATCTTTCTGGATGTCGTATGCACTTTGCGGTTTCTCCATAACAATTCCGAGAATCACCAAATCTATGGATGACATATTCTCACCTCCGTTTTTACTATTATCAATATTACTATTGTCAATAGTAAAAATCAAGGGGTAATCACATTTTTTTAATATTCTGTTTAGTTATATAAATTCTTATGGTAGGAAATTAAACCTCTTATTTCAAGAAATTTCACATCGTTTAAGTAGAACTTTTATCTCTGTACAATAGAAGTACCCAATATTAAATACAGGTGGTGAAAATATGACCAGTCATGATTTTGATTTTCTGGAATTAGGGCAGGCAATTCAAAATGCCCGTGAGAAACAGCGGATTACCAGAGAAGAATTAGCCGAAGAACTTGGCATTTCCGCAAGACATTTGCAGTCCATTGAAAAAGAGGGACAGTATCCCAGTTTTCCACTGTTTATCCAGCTTGTGACCATGTTCCACATATCCGTTGACCAGTACATACATCCAGAGACACCGGCAGAAAAATCAACTTTACGCCGGCAGTTGGATGCACTCTTTGACACGTTCGATGATTCGGAGCTGACCATCATAGCAGGGACAGCGCAGGGGATATGTACGGCAAAAGAGCCAGAGGACTAAACCTCTGGTTTTCTCCTGCCACATTTCAATACGCCGGAACACCATACCCATATATAGAATCGCTGCCCATGCTGTAACTTCTTCTGGCACAAATATCGCCGCTGTTTCCCTCTATGGTATTCACAACGCCATTCGTCACGCTCTCCACAATGCCCACATGGTCGATTGTCCCGTCATTCCCCCAGTCAAAGAAAATAATGTCCCCGGCTGCCGGAACATAGCTTGCGTCCTGGAACTGCCCACGGGCATGGAACCAGTCCACACCGTCCGAACACAAGGAGAATTTCGGTATCACGCCGCTTTCCAGATAGCCGCACTGCTGGGCACACCACGACACAAAGCAGGCGCACCATTCCACCCTGCTGTCAAACCCGTACCAGCTCCAGTAGGTGTCACCGCTGTTTCCTTCCTGTGTCAACGCCACCTGCACGATTGCCTGGCTCCCGGTTCCGGTGGGGATTCTGCCGAAAATATAATACCGGAGTACATGGGGGACGTACTGCTTATCCCCGTAACTGCTCCAGCCCATCCGTTCCGCCATCATATCGGAAAATTCTGCGGCATTGGCGGCGGTGTATCCTCCATAGTTACTCTGCGCCCATGCGATATATCCATTCCCGAAATTATACCCCTGCAACGCCAGCCTGATATGCTCCATATCCACCGGGTTTTCCACCCCTGCGCTTTGCAGGCAGTCTTTCAGTGCCTGAACGCCGCACTCGATGGAATATTCCGGATCGATGATTCCATTCGGCTCTCTTGGGTATCTGGTATTGTAGCCGCTCTCGGAGCTTTGCATGGGATCGCTGCCCTGCCCGCCGCTTTCCTGCATCATCACCGCCTTAATCAGCTCCACATATTCCTCAATGCCATACTGTTTCGCATAAATGCGGATGACTGGCTCATAGGCTTCCACCTCCGCACTGACCGGGCTTACCGTGCTGGAATTGCCGCCGCCCACCATGCAGAGGATTCCGCCGAACAAAAGGACGATAATTAAGATAAGGACGGCCACCCAGCCCCCTGCAGCAATGGCGGATATGAGTGCTTTTGTCCCGGCTATGATTGCTTTTACTGCGCTTGCTGTGGCTTTTGCCGCTGCCCTCACTGCCTGTTCCGCCGCCCTTGCCGCCTGCCTTGCTGCCCGTGCTGTTTTTTCCGCTGTCTTTACGGACGCTTTCGCCGCTGCTTTTGCGGTCTTTGCCGCCTCCTTTGTGGTCTTTACGGTTTTCCCTGCGGTCTGCTTTGCGGTTTTCACGGATTTTGCGGCAGATTTGATTGTCCCTTTCCCGGTATTCTTCACGGCCTGCCCCGTTTTCCCTGCGGTCTTGACCGTTTTTTCGCCCCGGTCTATGGTCTTGATGGTCTGCTTGGGAAGTTCCCGGATTTGTGCCGCCTGCTGTCTGGCATTTTGCTGTGAGATTCTCTGCTGTGACGCCCTCTGCATGGCTCTCTGCCCTGCGGCTTTCTTCTGCGCCGCCTGTTTTGCCGCCTGCTCCTGCGCCTTTTTCCTCATCTGCTCTTTCGGCTGGTAAGGCTCTCCCCTGCCTGACGGGGCGGAAGGCCGGGGAGATTGAGAAGGCTCCCCGTGTGTGGTACTTCTCCCCTCACGGACTGCCTCTCTGGTTGTTTTTGTTTCTTTGGAAATCCGGTGTTTTTCCTTTGCCTTATCTGCAAGCCTGCCGCCCTGTTTCCTTGCCTGATGTGCGGCTTCATGGGCGGCACGGTCGGCTCCCCGCTCCGTTTTGTCCTCGGCATATTCCGTGGGGGAAGCATACCTCTTTTCCTGCGGCTGTGCCTTTTCCACGGTTTCCTTTGTGCGGACATAGGCACGTTTCACACGTTCCATGCCCGTCACGGTCTTGTCCAGTGCCTTTACATCCTTATGGACTTGGCGTGTCTTAATTTCCTTGCTCATCGCCCGCCCTCCTTTGGGATAAACCTACCATTACTCCGCAATCTTTTTCGCCACTACCACAAGCCGCCCGTTTGTCCGGGAATACTCGCAGGTGGAAAGCGTAATCAGCTTGTCCCCGTATTCAGCAGTCACTCCCGTGTCGTAAAGGGACAATTCCTTGCACTCGTCTACATATTTCTGAAAATCTTCCTCCGTTTCCGCATTGGCGAACAGGTAATATTTGAATCCCGTATCGTCATATACCGTGGTCTTGAATACTGCGATCACTTCATAGTCCGCTGTTTTCGTGAGCGTGTCAAAGCGGATAATTTTGTGTCCCTCGTAAAATTTCCGGCTCTCATAGTCCATCAATCCGGTGAACATTGTGCCGTTTTTCATGTGGTGTCCGTAAATAATCACGTTGTCGCTGGGTTCAAAGGGGCTGCAATGCTCCGCAATATAAGGCACCCCGTATGCGCTGTATTCCTTTTCAAAGCTGCGCTTCAGGTAGAAGTCGGGATTGTCCGGCGTGAACATCACCGGGTAGTTGATGTTTGTCCCGTCAATGGAAATCCACCCCGCCATATCGTTGTTCTGGTTGAAAAGCTCCTGATATTTGGCAAGCGGGGACTGGTTTTCTCCCTCTGCTGGCTCCTCCGGCGTTTCTTCGGTTTCCCCGGTTTCTTCCGATTCCTCCGCCTGCTCCACAATCTCCGCCAACTGTGCAAATTCATTGGTTGACTTTCCTGCGCTGGCATAATGGATGATGACCTGAAACATGGAAATACAGAAAAGCAGGGTACAGAGCGCCGCCCCTGCGGTATAGATATAAAATTTTTTCTTCATTCAAAAATCCTCCATAAACTCCGGCAAAACGCTTTCCTTTGGCATTCTGCCGGATATTTTCATAAAAATAACAGGCGTTGCGCCTGCGTGTCACTGGTTACCTTGCCTGTTCTCTGGCTGGCTGTATTTTCTGGCTTTCGTTCCTCCCTCTTTTTATCTGCCTTAACTCTGCTTTCACCGATGGCTTTTTATCCTCTCCCCGGCAAAACTGCTCCATCCGCTTCTGTGCGTTCCCCGCCGCTTTTTCCATTGCGGCGAATAACCTGCCGAAAGACAAAAATGCTTTCTGGATTTTCGCAAGGACGCCTTTATCCCCTTTCGGCTCTGTCGGCTCTTTGGTACGCCTGCCGATCAACGCCCGCCCCGCATTTTTCGTATGCTGCGCCGCCTTATTCAGCTCTCCTCCGACAATGCCGATTTTCGCCGCATTCCGCTCCATGCTTTCCATGCCGTTGTGCAGGTTCTCTTTTAAAGCAGACAGGGCGGCGGGGATTTTCATGGCGGATACTGCCCTCCGCAATGCGTCCACGCCTTTCTCTTTAAAATCATGCACCGCATTTTTCGCAGAACGGACAAGGTTTGTCTTTACAAGGGCAATCTGGCCGCCAATTTCCTGCACTTTGCCCTCTGCGCTGTCCAGAAGCCGGGCGGCAGTCGCCTTTATCCCCCTGTCCTGAATCTGCTCCAACTGCCCCCGCACCTCTTTTAATTCTTTCATTACCTGCCCGAACTGGCTTTCCATGCCTTCCAGATAATTGACAAGGGTTTCCACTTCCTGACGCTCTTTTTTCAGCCCGTTCCCTTCCAGAACCTGAAACAGCTCCCGGATTTCCGGCTGTTCCCTTAACGCAACCGCCGCTTCCATGCTTAACGCCCTCCCCTCTCTGCACTGTCCGCTCTTGTCTTAACTGTGGGTAAGTCCCTGCAATATTCGGGATACCGCATTTTTATGGCTTCGTAAAAATAGGGCGCATAACCGCAGTCAAAGATTTCATAAGGCGTTGACATCCGCTCGTCCCCCTGCTCCACATAACCGTTCCAGAGGTTGAAAGCAAGGCGGGTAAGCCGCACCGTCCCTCCCGTCTGCCACCCCTCATGCAGTCCCTCCGGCCTGATGCAGTCCTGCTTAAAGTCAAACATCCTGCCCACGTTGTTCCTCGCCGTGTCGGAAATGCCCACACAGTAGAAAAAGGCACGGTGATAGCAGTCCGTATTGCCGCATTTATGCAGCATGGTGAAAAAGAAATTTTCATGCTCCTTTGAAGCAAATCTGATTTCTGACATTCTGATTCCTCCATAGAAAAAGGCGGCTCTCTAACAGATATTCCACTGTCGGCAAGCCGCCCCTATATTTTATCTGCTCCTATAATAAATTTTTATCTGCTCCGGTTTGCACTGTCCTCTCCCGGTTTTGTTGTCATCAGTCTGTAAAGACGGGTATTCTTCGGGAATTTATTGGTAAACGGCACAAGGGAACTCCCGTATTTTATCAAGCCGCACCCTGCGTCCGCATTGGTGATATAGCTCATCTGCTCATTTGAGATATTCAGTAAATCCGCAAGTTTCTGTCTGTCGGACGCTGCCTGGTTCAGCATGACGATATACTCGCTGTTGGACAGCATCGTGCTGGCAAGGACAGAATCTAACAGGTACTCCACGTTCTGCGTGATGGCGTTGGGGAACGCATTTCTTTTCCGGAACCGCCTCCATGCAGAATTGAAAAAGGCTCCTGAATACTCGTTTTCAAACACCACATGAAACTCGTCCAGAAAGATATGGGTACGTTTCCCCTTTTTCCAGTTTTCCGTGACACGGTTTAACATGGCGTCCGTGATAACCAAAAGCCCCATTGTTTTCAGTTGCTTCCCTAAGTCCATGATGTCATAGACAATCATGCGGTTATTTACATCCACGTTGCTCTCATGGGCAAATGCGTCCAAACTGCCGCTTGTGAAAAGCTCCAACGCCAGCGCAAGGTCTTTCGCCTCCCGCTCCGGCTGCTCCAGCATTTTCTCCCGGAGCCTGCACAAAGTCGGCACATTGCCGCCTGCCTGATAATCTTCGTAAACTGCGGCGGTACAGCGGTCGATGATGGATTTCTCCTTTGCGCTGACGCCTTTTTTGTCAAGCTGTTCAAATAAGGACAGCACAAACTCGGACTTGTCAATGACCGGGTTCCCGCCATCGCCATACCCCTCCACCATGTCCATTGCATTGATGTGGTCACGGCTCCCCGCCGCAATGCGGATGACTTCGCCGCCCATCGCTTCAATCAGGGAGCCGTACTCTCGTTCGGGATCGCATATGAGAATATCGTCCCCGGTGGCAAGGGCAAGGAACACAATCAGCATTTTTGCGCTGAAGGATTTGCCGCTCCCCGGCACTCCCAACAAAAAGGAATTAGGATTCAGCAATTTCGCCTTGTTGCACATGATAAGGTTATGGGAGATTGCGTTCTCCCCGCAGTAAATGCCGCCCTCGTCCATGATTTCCTGCACCCGAAAAGGCATCAGCACCGCAAGGCTCTCCGTGGTAAGTGTCCGGAGCGCATTGATTTTCCGGTGTCCGATGGGCAGGGCGGTATTCAATCCGTCCATCTGCTGGTACTTCAAAGTGGAAAACTGGCATAAATGCTTTCTTGCCACCGTCAATATGGTATCCGTATCGGCGTCAAGCTGCTCTTTTGTGTCGGCGGTATGCACCAGCGTCAAGACTGCAAACATCATCCGCTGGTCACGGGTGGTTAAATCGTCCAGAAACTCCTTGCTCTCCTTCCTCTGCTGCTCCATGTCATAGGGGACGACTGCGGAAAAATTGTTGTTGGCGTTCTGTTTCCTCTGCCAGTTGGTGATGTTGGTTTCCACGCCCAGAAGACGGTTCTCCACCTCCCGCACCGCTTCATCCGTGGGGATGGGTATCACGTCAATGCTCATCATCAGGTTCCGGCTCAAATCCGTAAGCTCCGCAATCATGTTGTCTTTGATATAGGACGCATACTCTCTGAGGAAAAGCACACGCCCGTAACGGTTCCCCATACGGAAATGGTCTTTTTCAAACTCAAGGCTGTCCGGGCAGATAAAGTCCTTAAAGCTATGCCCTTTTTTCATGGTTTCCGGCAAATCAAACCGGAAGCTGGTTTCCTCCCCGGTACGGTAGAAGTCATGCAACGCCCGCAGTTTATCCGTTGCGTCCATCTCCACGCATTTGGAGCCTAACCGTGAAAAATGGCTCACTAAGTCCGTGCCAATACGGGCAAAATACGTCCTCGCCTCCTCGATGGATTTCTTATACACCGATACCGTCACATATTTTTCCTGCACAATGCTGTTGGCTCCCGTGGCTTTCTCTAAGAGCATGGCATTGTACTCTTTCCGGTACAAATCAAGGCCGTCCTCCTGCATGGGGATTAAGATTGCCTTTTCAAAGTCCTGCTTATTCAGGCGGCGGTTGTTGATGGTGATTTTCGTGGTTGCGCCGCTGTCAAAGGAATTGAGAAGCTCGCTGTACTCAAGGAACATGGCTTCCTTGTCCTCCCGGCTCGCTACCGCATAGTTGATGTCCACAAATTTATAGGTTCTGGCAAATTTGTTCCGCCCGATCTGGAATATCCCGTCCGGCCATATTGCCTGGATGGGGATTGCCTGCTGGACGCCTTTGGGGATGACAAATTTCTCCTTATCCTGCTTAAAAATATTGCTCAATGTCTTAATCATTCCGTTTCCGCTCCTCCCTTTCATGGTTCTCAATGCACGGCTTCACTGCTTCGTAATAGATGTTTTCCGGGTTAAACAGCAGGCGTTTGGGGATAAGGAACTCCGACTTTATCCACGCCCACAAAAACTGCTCTGCGTTCATCCCGTGGTAGCGGATAAAGCCTAACGCCGCAAAGGGAGCCGCCCCCAATATGCACATCCAGCTCACGGTTTCCGTCCCCACATAAGGACTGAGTAAAAAATAAAGCCCGACGGCAACGCCGCAGGCTAAGACAGAAAAAACGAACTGCCGCATGGACAGCCCGAAAAACATGGATTCCGTATAATTACGGATTTCCCGGTTTATTTTTACTTCCAAACTTCTCGCCTCCTATCGTTCCATCCCGCACGTCCGTTTCGGCGGTTTCCTTTGGGGCAGGTAGGGTATAAATTCCTCCTCCCCCGTAATAATGCTGAACTCCGCCCGCAGGATGGGGTGTGTTTCCAGTTTCTGATACTCCCGGATCAGCTCAAGCGCACTTTCCCTTGTGGCAGTGCTTGCCTGCTGTGTCCCGTCTTTAAAAATATAACACCGCATCTTATTCCTCCTTACAAATCATCATCGGCTACACCTCCTACCGTTCCTGCACTTTCTTTGTCTCCCTCTCTCTTTTGTACAGCCTCATTATATCCTTACCCTCATGCAAAACTTTTTCCTGCAGGAGCTGTTTTGTAATGCCGTTTTGTTTACAATAGAATAAATACGTCTGCACGCCCTTGCTGCATTTACTGTCCTTGTCACAGGATTCCTCAATCATTTCCCAGACAGCAGAATGGCACTCCAATGTCATACCCACAATTTCATACCCATTCCCTAATGGCTCCAGCAAATCAGATTTAAAATTGGATGGCCAGTTATAACTCACGGTTTCTTCCTTACGGAATGGATAGAAAAAAATCTCCTGCTCCCGGTAGTTGGAATACGCATACGCAATGACCGTTTCCGGCTGCGTCCTGCCCTCTTTTGAAAGAATATACTGTATCTGGTAATTCTCTGCTTTATCTACGTCCCTGTCATTCTGATATTCTGCGGTACGTTTCAGGAAACGTGCCGCTTCCCTCATAATCTTTTCTTTACTTAATTTCATCCACATCCACCTCACTTTACAGCCCCATCATCTCACGCACTACCCGGTCTGCCATCTTCACTGCCCCTACAAGCACGAGCATATTGAAAATCAGCTCCCCGATATAGCTCCATACCATTGTGACTGCCGCCGCATCCGGATCGACTGCGGGCGGGGACGCCGCAAACAGCGAAAATATGATGCAGGCAAGCACGATAATCGCCCCTTCTAAGCATACCGCCGCATAGGACTTGATAAAACTTTTCCCTACGTTCTGTGACGGCTCCCCGGCAAAAGTCGATAAGGGAATGGGCGCAATCGCTGTGTAAAGGTACAGTCGGAAAAACCGCCCGTACACGCTCATTATCATAATAAAGCTCAACACCGTGATAAACAGCCCGCCGATTAACGTCACCGCCCACAAAGGGATACTCTCGAAAAAGCCGCAGTCCTCCACCGCCTCCACAATCTCATTTGGCAATACGGTCTGCTGTGCGGCTCCAAAGCCTGCGGTTCGCATAATCGTGCTGACTATCCCCTGCACGATCTTGAATAACGCCATCATCAGCTCCAGCCCGTGGGATATGACGCCTTTTGCTATGGCAAACCGGACAAACAGCTTTAATGCGTGTTCCGGCTTTTTCACTTCCACAAAGCTGCCGCACGTCTTTACCACGCCGACAACAAAGAACAGCACCAAAAGGGCATAGGCTACCGCCTGCAACGCCCCGTGGATGTTCACAATCGCACTCCAGATTCCTCCTCCCTTAAACTGTTCCGGGGACTGCGTGAGAAGCTGCCATATCTCCGCCAGTTTCTCATTCCATGTTTCCAGTGCATTGACTAAGTTCTGCACTACCCAGTTATCTGAATCCACTCATTTCACCTCGCTTCTGGATTTTGCAGAGGGGCCTGCCAACACCTGCCCCTCTGCCGTTGCTCTTTTTACATGGTTTTCCGGCAGCCTCCATCAGCCAGTGATAAGGGTTAAGATTTCCTTTGCAAAGGTAATGATGACGCCGCCCGCAAGGGTTAAGAACCCGTTGGAACGCTGGCTCGGATCGTGGGACTGCAAAGACAATCCAACCTGCACAATGCCCCAACCCAACAAAATTAAGCCCACTGCACGGATTAAGCCGAAAATGAAATCAGACAGGTTGTTTATCACTGCAAGCGGATCGCTTGCGGCATACACGGTGGTTGCCCCGGCTGTCATCATAAGCACCAGTGCGGCGTACACTGCCATCGCCCTTTTTGTCTTTCTGCCCATCGGCTGTCTGCTGGTTTCCTTGCTGTTCTCGTTTTTCTTCATCATTGTTCTGTTTCCTCCTTGTTTTGAGATTGGTTTATAATAGCCTCTAAATCCTCCTCGGATAAAAGCTCATAGGAATCGGTTCCCGCCTGCTCCTGCAACACTTCGCCTTCCAGACTGTCCCCCAATGCAATGCTGCCCACCGCCTGCGTCACTTCCCCGTGGCGGTAGGATTTCCCTTTCCCGTCCGTGGACAGTGCCACGTTGGGGTGTTTTAAAATATCAAATTTTTCATCCATCACCGGGCGTTCCCCACGGATAAAAAGAAGCGCATAGCGGTTGTCCAGCATACGCACTTCATCCGGCGTCAAAAGCTCACGCCCCGATATTTGGTAGTTTGTGGAATAGTTGCCCGAATGCCCGGTTGACTTCCCGTAGGTGTTCATATCAATCGTGGCTTTCCCCAACAGCTCGCTGACATACTTATGGGTTCCCTGCTCGTTGCCGCCCAGATATAAAAACTGGTCGCAGTTGCCCACAATGCTTTCCCACTGCTTCTCAAACAGCGCCTTTAGCTGCGCCATGTTTTGCAGGATGATGGACACGCTGACTTCCCTAGACCGCATGACGGACAGGATTTTGTCAAAGTCATCGGGCAAACTGATGTTCGCAAATTCATCCATCAAAAAATGCACATGGACGGGGAGCCTGCCGCCGTGCTTATGGTCGGCAAGATAAAATAGCTGCTGGAATAGCTGCGTGTATAGGATGGATACCAGAAAGTTGTAACTGGTATCGTTGTCCGGTATCAGCGCAAACAACGCCACTTTCTTCTCCCCCAGTGATGACAGGTCTAAATCGTCTGTGGCTGTCAAAGCCGCAAGGCTGGAAAGATTGAATTTCTCCAACCTCGCCGCAAGCGTGATCTGGATGGATTTCAGCGTTTTCGCACTTCCTGAATGGTAGTCCTTATAATATTTCACTGCGATATGCTCCGGCTCCCGCATTTCCAGACGCTCAAATAATTCGTCAAGAGGGGACTGGTATTCATCGTTGTCCTCCCGGACTTCCCCTGCCCGTAACAGTTCCATCACCATCGGGAAATTCTGCTCGTCCTTTGGTGCCTCGTACCTTAAATAAAATATCAGTGCCAAGAGTAGCATGGACGCCGCTGTGTCCCAAAAGGGATCGTTTGACTGGCTCCCCTTCGGGGTGGTTGCCTTAAAAAGATTCGTCACAAGCCGCTGCACGTCGTTGTCATCCTTTAAATACATAAACGGATTATAACAATGGCTCTTTTCCATGTTGATTAAATCAAGCACACGCACTTCATACCCTTTTCCCTCCAGAAGATGCCCGGTGTCCCGCAGGTTCTCTCCCTTAGGATCAAGCACGACAAATGACGTGTTCGCCTGCATAAGATTCGGCTTTGCATAAAACCTTGTCTTTCCGGCTCCGCTCCCGCCCACCACGATGGTGAGCAGGTTGCGGCGGTGCCTCCGGCTGTCATAGCTGATACGCACGTTGGACGTCATAATCTTGTTGGCTCCAAAATCTTTCTCACTGTACTTCTGGTTGACCGCCCGTGCGTTGCCCCATGCGGCAGAGCCGTGTTCCTCGCCCCTCCGGTAGTTCCTCCGTGTGGATACATAAATGCCAATCCCCATCCCGTATATCAGCAGGAAAATGAGGACAGCCCTTAAGCTGTCCCCACATAAGCGGATAGAAAACGGATGGTTCATGGCGTCCGGGAATCCCCGTATAATTTCAGGCAATCCCCCCGCAAGGCAGGGCGCTGTCAAAAGGGCAAGCCAGACAACGGGAAGGATGCCGAAAAGAGCAAATATCCACGCCGCCTGCTTCTCACCGCTCCTCATGGCATTTCCGCCCCCTTTTCTCTTTCTCCGGCGGCTCCTCAATCAGCTCGATGACTTTCAGAAGCACATCGTCCACTGCGTCTGTCGGCCTGCCCTCCTTTATCATCTGGTTGCGCTCGTCTTTCAGGGAATGGAAGATTACGCCGTACTCGTATTTGTCCAGCTCAAGGGTTTTCTTTTCCCCGCTCAAATTCACCACCTCCGTCTACCTTTCCTGTTCTCTGTTCTTTACCTTATAATCACGGATTGGCATTTCCCCGTATGCGTCAAGCAGGCGGTCAACTTTCTCCGATTCCGCATAAGTGGTTCCACGGTACAGCGGGTACGTCACGCCCTCCACGCATACCTTGCCGCCTGTCGGCTCCAGATTGATATGGGATAAAGATTCTTCCGGGAAAAGGTTGAAACTATATCCTGCCTTCACTGCCCTCATCTTGCGTCCTCCCGGTTATGCTGTGCCTGCGGCTGCTGCCTCTGACTCTGGCTCCGGTTCGGTTCCAGCACTTTCGCCATGCGGGAAGATATATCGCCCGCTGCGTCACGGACTTTGGACAGCTCCCCACGGACTTCCTGCGGCTCCATGCCCTCGAAAAATTCCGGCGCATGGGTGAAATCAAACCCCTGCGTGTCCACGCCATATTTTTTGCAGAGCAGATAGGACGCACAATAGGCGTGGAAAGCGTCCTCGTTGCGGTCGTAATTCTTATCCCCGTCCGCAAACCCGGCAAGGGCAAGCTCCGGCGTCACGCTCCGGAAGATTTCCTGTGCGCTCATGCCTTTTCGGACATAAATGCAGCTTTCCTCCGGCTCAAACAATGCCCCTTTGTCCTCCGGCATCTGATCCGGCTCCGCCGCAACAATGGCAACGGGCGGGTTGTTCACCACTGCCCGCACAAGCTGTGCGTCCGTGATTTCCGGCTGCGCCTGCTGTAACCTGTCCCTTGCGTTGGTCTGTGAAATGTCATACACCTTTTTCGCATTGTAATAGGTTCCGGTGCTTCCGTCCTCACGCTCATACTCCTTCCCCGGCTCCATAATCAGGATGGGGTTGTTCCGCTCCTGCCTTTTCACATAGGCTCCCTGATCCCGCCAGTAGCCGTAATCGCCAATCTTCTGCGCCTCCGGCTTCTGCGCCATAATCAGCAGGGCATTGTTGGCGGTGTAGCGGTCAAAGCGGCTCTGCACGTCAAGGTACTGTTGAAACGCCTGCCCGTCCGTGGCCACCGCCGCCGTCATCTGCTCCGACATTTCATAACAGCGGCTCCGGTTGTTTTTGCTCTCTGCGATAAATGCCGCCACCCGGTCATCCTGCGGCACGGCGGATACATTCAGTAAAGAATCAAGGCTGAAATTGTTGTCCATACATACTTACCTCTCTTTCGATTTTTTCGGTTTTGGTTTTGTCTGCGGCTGTCTATGCTGCAATGGCTTCTGGTTTTTCGCTTTGGTGTCCTTTGCAGGCTCGCTCCGGCTCCCTGCCTCCGCTTCTTTCTTCCTCCCTGCCTGAATCTCTTTCAGCTCCTCCCGCACGGACGGTTTCTCCGGCGTGGCTGGCTGGTACAGCTTAGAAGTACCCTCGGCGGTTGTCCTTTGCTTCTTTAAGGTAGGCTCGGACTGACGGGATTTCGCAGTCTTGCCCAAAGAGGGGTTTTTCTGCTGCCCCTCCTCTTTCTGCGTGGGGCTGCCTAAAAGCTCGTCTACCAGCAAATCTTCCTGTGACTTCCCCGGCCTGTCCTTCTCCGGCTCTGGCTGTGCCTGCGGTTTTCCCGGTGACAGTTTCTCCGTTGGTGTTTTTTCCGGTGACGCTTTCTCTTTTGGCGGTTCCTTTGTTTTCTCCTTTCCGGGAGCCGCCTTTTTCTCCTTCGCATTGCTTTTTTCTTCCCTCGACTTCTGGATTTCCGTCTTAATCTGTGCCGCCTCTGTGACGGACGCAAACTTGAAGCGTTCCACGATACGGTTGATGCGGGGCGCATCTTCCTCCTTCACCATAATGTCCACCATCCCGTCGCTGCTCCCTTTGGGATCACGGACGGCGCAGTAGAGGATTCCGTACCGCTTCGCCTCCTGCACGAATTTCTTCAGGTCGCTTTCCTTTACGGAAAATACGGTGAGCGGTTTCCCGGAGCGCACTAAGGTTTCCAGCCTTATCCTGCCTCTGGTCTTTTTCTGCTCCTTTAAGATGGCGTATAAAAGCACTGCAAGCTGCTTTGCCCCCTCGCCGGAGATTTTTAAGGCCGCTTCCCCCACTTCCATCGACATACGCACCACCTGGTCAGCGGCTTCGCCTGATGTGTTCATGGATTGTTCCCTCCTTTTCCGTGTGGGCGTTCTTTTCCTCCACACTATTTTCCTGCCGCACGGTTTCTAATTTTTCTTTCATTGCGCCGGAACGTGCGGCTATCCCGTCGCAGAGTCCCACCTCCTTTCGCAGTTCCCCGATCTGCTTTGTCAGGGCGGAGATTTCTGTTTTTACCTCTGACAGCTTTTCGCCGTCTTTGACGCTGCGGCTCTGATACCGCAGGTGTTTCCTTTTGTCCGCAAGCTCCGCCATCTTCCCCTGCAACTCTTCTTTCAATGAAAAAAGCTGCTCCGTGGTATCTATGCGATAATGGCAGAGCAGCCTTGTTTCCTTTGCAATCTTATCCAGTTTTATCAAGTCCTCCCGGAACATCATGTGTACCTGCCTCGGACTTTTTGGCGGTCGGTTCTTCGGTAATATCCCCAACAGATAGCAGTAATGCAGGTACAGGCCACGGAGTCCGCCGATTTTCCTTGCCTTTTGTATATTCCCATGCACTTTTATGACATAGGTTTTCTTCTCTGGCAGCATGGCAGGCGGCGCAGGCTTTTCTATCTTCTGCGTGAGTATCCGCCTGCGGATGGAATCTAAAGTGTATTCCTCCCCTAAGTTCCTCGCCAGTTTCATCCCCCGTTCCCTGCCCTCCGCCCGTACCGTGACGTCCTTCCCGAATTTGATGGAATAGCCTTTCTCTTTCAGGTAATGGAAAAACTGCTTTTCCGTCCTCGCCTTTGCAATGGCTTCGTCCACGTCCGCCTTTATCATCCCCAAATAGGTCGGCCTGCCCTCCTGCTCTGCCCGCCACTCCCCATAATGCTTTGCTTTCTGTTTTGGGTTCTCTATGACGGACAATCGTAAGCGATGAATAACCTGCCGGTTTTACATATTCTAAAATCTGTGGGATAATCTTTTTGACTGACAAGTGAA